>DASXFC010000033.1:0-5049 GCA_036489775.1 Acidimicrobiales bacterium
ACCTGCCCCATTTTTGCCCCATGATCTTGTGGCGGACCAGTGAGATATGATCTTAGAATCGGCGTTTCCGCTGGTCAGAGCTATGTAGTTAGAGTGCGCCGCCAGGGACTCGAACCCCGAACCCGCTGATTAAGAGTCAGCGCGACGGAGGGGTAAAGTCCCAGCTGAATCGTATTGAGGTAACCATGAGTAGTGTCTGCAGTCGGATTACATCGGAGAGTGTCGAAAACGTGTCGGACCGTGAAACCCAGTTTGCCCCAAAATCCGCCCCATGATCTTGGTTCGTGCCGTGCGTGAGCGCCGACGGCTCGCACGTCGGTGCCTGCTGGCCACTCAGTACTTCCCTTGCCTCGCCATGCCCTGCCTTGCCGCGCCGCGCCATGCCGGGCCACGCCATGCCCTGCCGTGCCGACTCTACACGACATGACCCGACTGGATTAGTGACGCAGTACCACTCAGTCAGATACGCTTCGACACGTGGTCACGCACTGGACACCCGGCAGTCGGGCCGACCTCGGACTCACCGCCAGCGACCTTCCCGCTCACCGGCTCATCGTCACCAACCGAGGCTGGTACCTGCTCCGCCAGTTCGTCAGCACGGCCGGTGGTCGCTCCACTGACTTGATGGCTGGCCGCGACGCCTACATTCCCACCGCTCTGACCAACCATTGGGGTGCGGTCATCATGGCCGTCGACCCTACTGACTGGATGCAGGTCGGCCAGTGGAACGGCATTTCTGTGGTAGCGACCGGAATCTGTCGCACCTCAGACATTGGGCTTCACCGCGACACCCACGAACTTTCCAACCTGGCCGACACACCGCTGCACCCGTGGTTGTGTGACATCGGCATGACATTGGCCACCGCCCCCACGGGCGTGGTCATCACCGGTAAACCCACGAAGGGAAATCTCATGGCGATCAACCTGTCCAAGGGCGGCAAGGTGGACCTGTCCAAGGAAGCCGGTGGCGCTCTCACCAAGGTCCGCATCGGATTGGGTTGGGACGTCCGTCGTACCGACGGACCCGCCTACGACCTCGACGCTTCCATCATCGGACTCAACTCCTCGGGCGCGTGTGCGAGCCCCGAATGGTTCGTCTTCTACAACCACATGGCGGCCCCGGGCGACGTGATCGTGCATCAGGGCGACAACCTCACCGGCGGTGGCGACGGCGACGACGAGCAAATCCTGATCGACCTGGCACGAGTACCGGCCGACGTTACCGAACTGGTGGTGGCGGTGACGATCCACGAGGCCAAGGCGAGAGGCGGCCAGAACTTCGGGCTGGTGGAGGACGCTTTCGTCCGCGTTGTCGATGAGACCACCAATACCGAGCTGGCCCGCTACGACCTCACCGAGGACACCAACGCCGGGGTCAACTCGCTGGTGTTCGGCAAGCTGTACCGCCGCGGGCAGGCGTGGAATTTCCGGGCCATCGGTGATGGCTTCACCAGTGAACTCCAGGGGCTCGTAACCGCGTACCACATCGGCTGATCCCATCCCTATTCGAGAGGCAACTGGCATGCGCTTGTTCAATCGTAAAAGCGGTGACGTTTTCCGTCCGTCGCGGACCGTCAACCTGATCAAGGATTCCACCGGAAACTCGGCGATCAATCTGTCGAAGGTCCGCGACGCCGGACACATCGACCTGGCCAAGCGCGCCGACAAAGCCGGTATCGCCCTGTCCAAGCGGGGCCTGGCCGGGATTCGCGCGCAGGCTGTGTTGGCGCTCGACCACTCCGGGTCGATGCACGCCGATTACGCCAACGGCAAGGTCCAGACCCTCGTGGAGCGGGTGTTGGGGTTCGCCTTGCAGATCGACCTGGACGGCACCGTCCCCGTGATCCCGTTTGACTCGTGCGTCCATCCCGCCGTCGATGTGACCGTCGACAACTACCGCGGCGTCGTCAACCAGCGGATTTGGCGGCCGGAGCGAATGGGCACCACCGATTTGGCATCGGCTCTCATCGCGGTCCGGGAGCTGGCGGAGACCACCACCGAGCCGATCTTCTGCGCGGTCGTGACCGACGGCAACCCGAACTCCCAGCCGGCGACGACCGACATCGTGTGTAAGCTGGCGAGCTACCCGGTGTTCCTGAAGTTCCTGGCCATCCGCGAGGTCCCCTATCTCAATGAGCTTGACAACATGAGCCCCGACAACCGGCTACTCGACAACGTCAACGCACAGTTCTTCGCCGACCCCGCATCGGTGTCCGATCTGGTGTTCGCCGACGCCATGGCCGACGAGTGGGACTCCTGGGTCGCCGCCGCGGCGAAGGCCGGCGTGCTGTCGTGACTGCTTCTGCCCCAGCGCGGAGCCGGGTAAACCTGTGGGGCATCTACGGCCCTTCCGCTGCCGTCACCGTCTTCGCCTGGGCCGCTGTCGCCGTCGCGGCCGGCCCAGCGACGCTACTCACTGCGGTCATCCTGACCCTCCTTGAGGTGACGTTCAGCTTCGACAACGCTGTCGTCAACTCGAAACTGGTCACCCGCATGTCCCCGGTCTGGCAGAAGGCGTTCATGACCGCCGGCATCTTGGTCGCCGTCTTCGTGGTCCGGTTCGCGCTGCCCATCTTCATCGTGCAACTCGCCGCCGGGCTGTCCTTCGGGGACGTCGTCAACCTGGCCGTCCATCAGCCAGCCGTGTACGCACAGCACCTGGTGCAGGCCGGACCGATGATCGGCGCGTTCGGCGGCACGTTCCTGCTCATGATCGGAGTCAGCTACTTCCTTGACGCCGAGAAAGACGTCCACTGGATCGGCTGGCTGGAGTCGCGTCTGGCCCCGCTGGGCCGATTCGACAACATCACCATCTTCGTCATGATCGCCGTCGCGGTGGTCGCGTTCTTCACCGTCGATGACGGACAGCGCACTCCCGTGTTCGTTGCCGCGATCATCGGGGTGCTGCTGCACGTCGGCCTCGACATGTTCGGCGCCGCGTTTGACAACCCCGACGAGGGTGAAACGCAGAGAGTGCAAGTGCTGATCGGTGCTGCTGCCGCCATCATGTTCATCCGACTGGAGGTGCTGGACGCCTCGTTCTCGTTCGACGGGGTGATCGGGGCGTTCGCCATCACTACCGCCGTCCTGGTCATCATGGCCGGTCTCGGAGCCGGCGCCATGTGGGTCCGGTCCATGACCGTGCATCTCGTCCGCACCGGCACCCTCGCCAAGTACCGGTACCTCGAACACGGCGCCCATTGGGCCATTCTGCTCCTGGGCGTGGTGATGCTGTTGAAGCTGTACGGCGTGCACCTGCCGGAGTGGCTGGTCGGTTCCCTCGGCGTGGTGTTCATCGGCGTGGCCCTGGGCACCAGCGTCGTTCGACAGCGCCGCGACTGGCTTGGCGGCGTCGCGTCGTTCGAGCGAGATGTCAGATCATGAGTAACGTCGACCTCGAGCACCTGTGGTCCGAGATTTTCGCGGAGATCGACATCCGGAAGGCTGAGCTGGAGTGACTGACGATCCGCTAGCTGCTCTCACCAGTGAAGATCGCGCATGGCCGGGCAAGCTCGGATGGGAACCGCCCAACTCTGTGGTATTCATACCATCCCCACCTAAAGTGGTATACCCATCGAGACTGTCAACTAAAACGCTGGCAGAGTCCATGATTATCACAAGCTTCATTCCCTCGGCGATATTCGCTTTTGTCATGCCACATCCTTGGTGGATGTGGTGCGCATTAGTGTTTCTTCTCGTGGTGGCTAACGGTATTGTGATCGGCTACCATTGTAAGAGACGACGTGAATACCCGAGGAAGCATGAAGAGATTTGGCGCCAGGCCGAAAAGCGCATAATCAAGGGAGGTGGTCGCCAACTCGCGCCGAAGATTTCGCTGCCTACCGAGGTTCCCGCACGTGCTCTGCCTCCGAACTTCTATCGCGGCCACCTCCCCGAACTGAAACGCGAGATGACCGTGAACTGTCCCTGTGGCTGGAACGCATCTGGTCCTGTCGAGGATGTTAAAGCCGCATCCTTCTTTCACACATGTGAGAAGACTGATCGGTATTGGAACCGTCGATGACTGAGCAAATGGTTGCAGACAACCCATATCTGGACGAGTACGAACGCATGCTCAACCATCAGATGAGTCACGGTTCCGCGATGCCGAGTCTATGCGGAGATATACGACAGCCGTGGGAATACTGCATCGAATGTCGAGATTACGGTGAGCATCACGAAAAACGTCGGACATGGTCTTGGGCCATTCCGAATGACAAAGCCTTGGATGCCATCATTCGCTACTCCCCAACTGGCCTGATTGAGATCGGTGCCGGTGCGGGTTATTGGGCTTCGCTTCTTCGCCAGCGCGGACTTGATGTGCTCGCGTTCGACAAGACTCCCGGGGATGACACTTGGTCGCTTTCGGAACCTTTCACCGAGGTCTTGACTGGTGATCACACCGTGGTTATCGGTTCGCCAAATCGTACGCTACTCCTCTGTTGGCCCTGCTATTCCGAGGACTGGACGCACGAAGTTGTGGAACTCTACTCCGGCGATACGATAATTTATATCGGCGAAGGTAATGGTGGATGCACCGGAGACGACAAGATGCATTCACTTCTGGGATTGAGTGACAACTGCTGGCATGACGAAGGTCAAGAAACTTGCGATAGCTGCAGCACTGAATCCCTCTTCGAAGAGATAGAATCGGTGGACATCCCGCAATGGGCTGGACTGCACGATCGACTATATGTGTGTCGGAGGAAAGTTGACGTTTGAGTGACTGAAATCTGGTTCACGGCCGATTCCCACTTCGGCCACAAAGCTATGGCCGCCGAGGGTAAAGGCTGGAGACCTTTTGAGACAGTCGAAGAACACGACGAGCATCTGATCCAAGAGTGGAACAAGATCGTCCGCGCGGGAGATCAAGTCTGGCATCTCGGGGATGTCGGGATGGGTCCGGAAGCGGGAATCCTCGAGAAAGTTTCCCGACTCAACGGCCACAAGCATTTGATCACCGGCAACCATGATGACGTATGGCCCGGACATAAAGATTCACACAGACACCAACGTACGTGGCTTGAAGTCTGGGAGTCAGTACAGGCT
>DASXFC010000017.1:0-9615 GCA_036489775.1 Acidimicrobiales bacterium
GAGGGAGCCACCGAACGAGGCGCCCAGCGCGGCGCCGACCCCGGCGATCTCGTCCTCCGCCTGGAACGTCCGCACGCCGAACTCCTTGCGGCGTGAGAGCTCGTGGAGGATGTCCGACGCCGGCGTGATCGGGTAGCTCCCCAAAAAGAGGGGCAGGCGGGCCTGGCGGGCTGCGGCGATCAGACCCCAGGCCAGGGCGGAGTTCCCGGTGATCTGGACGTACTCGCCCTTCTCGAAGGCGGCCGGGCGGACCTCGTAGGTCGACTCGAAGAGCTCGGCGGTCTCGCCGAAGTCGAAGCCGGCCCGGAAGGCCCGGGTGTTGGCCTCGGCCACCTGCGGCTTGGCCCCGAAGCGCTCGGTGATCCACTCGATGGTGGGTTCGGTGGGCCGGGTGTACATCCACGAGACCAGACCCAGGGCGAAGAAGTTCTTGGAGCGCTCGGCGTCGCGGGGCTTGACCCCGGCCTCCTTGCAGACCTCCTGGGTGATCGAGGTCATGGGCACCTCGTAGACCGTGTAGGCCCCGAGCGAGCCGTCGGTCAGCGGGTTCGACGTGTACCCCGCCTTCTGCAGGTCCCGCTCCTCGAAGGAGTCGGAGTTGACGATGAGGATGGTCCCCTTGTCCATCATGTCGATATTGGTCTTGAGGGCGGCCGGGTTCATGGCCACCAGCACGTTGGGCGAGTCGCCCGGCGTGAGGATGTCGTGGTCCGAAATGTGCACCTGGAAGGCCGACACCCCGTTGAGCGTCCCGGCCGGGGCCCGGATCTCGGCCGGGAAGTCCGGGAAGGTGGACAGGTCGTTGCCCAGAAGGGCCGAGCTGGTGGTGAAGCGGTCCCCCGTCAGCTGCATGCCGTCACCGGAGTCGCCGGCGAAACGGACGATGACCTGGTCGAGCTGTTCTGTCACCTGTTGCGATCCCGATGCCACGGGCTGCCTCGTCTCAATCTCATGGACAGGCCCGGAAGCCCGGTACCCCCCGATGTTGGGTCCACTGCGCCCAGCAACCAGGCGCGCTCCGCTCGCCGTCCGAATCGTGTTCGGCCTGCCAGCTTACTCGGGGCCAACCCCCAGCTCGGGCCATTGCCACCGGGCCGACGGCGTCTTTGGGATGCCGATCCTCCCCGCCCGAACCGGTTCTGGCGGACAGATCCGGTTCTCCCAGAACTCCTAATCCGAGCGTCCGGTTCAGGAGAGGCCGATGGCCTGGGCGGCCACGCCCAGGGGCAACATGCCCGAGGAGAGCAGGGCCAGGTGGAAGTCGGGCAGGGTGCCCCGGCCGCCCTCGACCCAGCGGGCGGCCATGCGCTCGATCTCCATGGCGCCGGTCAGGTAGGCCGAGGCCTGGGTGGGCCGCATGCAGTAGCGCAGCACCTCGCCCCTGGCCGTCGCCTCGGGCAGGCCGACCCGCTCGACCATAAAGGTGACGGCTTCCTCGGGCGTCATCTCGCCCAGATGCAGCGAGGTGTCGACCACCATGCGGCCGGCCCGGAAGATGCGGGTGCCCATCTGGCCCAGGCGGCCCACGTCGGTCTCGTAGAAGCCGAACTCGCCCATCATCTGCTCGGCGTAGAGGCCCCAGCCCTCGATCATGTAGGTGCTGCCGAGGACGGCCCGGATCGGGCTGAGTCCGGCCGTGGCCAAGATGGCGAAGTGCCCGTGGTGCCCGGGGTAGGCCTCGTGTGCGGTGATGGCCGGGATCTCGAGGAACGAGTTGGAGCGCAGGCGGTCGACCTGTTCTTCGTCGGTGGCGGTATCGAGGGTGAAGGGGACGTTGAATTGACCGGCGGTGGGCGGCCCGAAGAAGGCCGGCGGGTAGTAGCTGGCCACCGGGATGGCGGCCCGGTAGAACAGCGGCGACGGCTCGACCTTGCACGACTCGCCGGCGGGGAGTTTGAGGATGCCCTGCGCCCGCACGAACTCCTGGGCCCGGTGCGTCTCGTCGCGGTAGATGCGGAGCATGTCGTCCATCGACTGCGGTCGCTTGGTCTCTGACACCTTCGCCATGACGGCGTGCCAGTCGGTCGAGCCGCCGATCCGGTTGGCCAGAGTGGACATCTCGGCATCGAGGCGAGCGATCTCCTCGTGGCCCATGCGCCGCACGTCCTGGGCGCCGAAGTCGAACCCCTCGCCGATGCGCAACACGGCGTCGTAGCGCGCCTCGCCGAAAACGAAAGAGCCGGTGGCCCGGTCGGCCAGCTCGCCCACCCACTGGGCCAGGTCGTCGTAATGGACGGCGGCGCCGGCGCCGGCTGTTTCGAGGCGGGCTCGGAGTTTGTCGTCGGCCACGAAGCTGCCCAGGCCCTGGCGCAGGAAGGAGGCTTGGGCGGCCGCGTTGCGCACACCCCACTCCCGGCACATGGTGGGATCGGCCAGTTCGGGGTCGATGTTGGCCTTGGTCGCGGCCACGCTGTCGCCGATGGCCCCGATGCGGTCGATGGCCGCGGCCACGGCTTCCTCCTCGGGCCGGTTGCCATGGGCGAAGAGCTCGAAGACGCCGTTGCCCAGATAGGGGGCGATGCTGCGGCGCCAGCCCTCGAAGTCACGGGTGGCCACCCGTGAACCGAGCGAGGCCTTCAGCAAGTTGAGGTCGACCTGCTGATCGTGGCTCAGCGGGGCCAGGTCGAAGGACTCGAAACGGTCCAGCCAACCGAGCAGCGCGCGCTCCCGCCGGGCGAAGGCGGCCGCTGTGAGCTCCTTGGCCTGATGGTCGTACTCGGTCAGCCCGAGAAAGCTGGCCTCGGCCGGATCCTCGTCGTAGACCTGGTGGAGGTAGTCGTCGACGGCGGCGTCGAAGGCGGCGCGTGCGCCGGTGCTGATGTCGCCGGCGGCGGCGGCGGCGGTGGTGGCGGCGGTGGCCGAGTGGTCGGGGGCAGCCGGGTTGTCGGAGGCCACCTAGGCGATGGTGACGTCGTTGCTGAGGTAGACGTCCTGGATGGTGTGGATCAGTGCCGCACCCTCGTCGGTCGGGCGCTGGAAAGCCTTGCGGCCCACGATCAGTCCCGTGCCACCGGCCCGCTTGTTGATGACGGCGGTGCGTACGGCCTGGGCCAGGTCGCCCGCACCCTTCGATTCGCCGCCCGAGTTGATCATGCTGATGCGACCGGCATAACAGTTGACGACCTGCCAGCGGGTCAGGTCGATCGGATGGTCGGTGGTCAGCTCGTCGTAGACCAGCGGGTCGGTCCGGCCGAAGCCGATGGCGTTGTACCCGCCGTTGCTCTCCGCCTGCTTCTGCTTGATGATGTCGGCCTCGATGGTCACGCCCAGGTGGTTGGCCTGACCGGTCAGGTCGGCTGACAACTCGTAGTTCACCCCGTCCTTGGTGAGGGCCGCGTTGCGCATGTAGCACCAAAGCACGGTGAACATGCCGAGCTCGTGGGCGCGGGCGAAGGCCTTTGACACCTCCTGCAGCTCACGATCGGCGTCGTCCGAACCGATGTAGATGGTCGCCCCCACCCCGACCGCCCCCAGGTCAAAGGCCTGTTGGACTGATCCGAACATGATCTGGTCATAGGTATTGGGGATGTGGAGAAACGCGTTGTGGTTCAGCTTCACGATGAACGGGATCTTGTGCACGTAGCGCCGCGACACGATGCCCAGTCCACCCAGCGTGGTGGCCACCGCGCTGCAGTCGCCGGCCAGCGCCAGCTCGACCAGGTTGGCCGGGTCGAAATAGGCCGGGTTCTTCGCGAAACTGGCGGCGGCCGAGTGCTCGATGCCCTGGTCCACCGGCAGGATCGAGAGGTAACCCGTGCCACCGAGGCGCCCGTGGTTGAACACCGAAGCGAGGTTCCGCAACACCGCCGGCGAGCGGTCACTATCGGTGAAGACCCGGCTCAGATAGTCCGGTCCCGGCAGCACCAGGCCCTCAGCCGGAAAGGCCTTGGCCGTATAACTGAGCAGGGAATCGGCTTCGTCACCAAGCAGGGCATGCAAATCGAGGCTCATGGCGTCAGCCTACAAGAGGCCCCCTTCGGCTCCGAGTGGCGCGAGGGCGGTTCTTCCCGACCTGGTGACACCTCCCCTGCAACAGGTTGTGTGCCGTCGACCGTTCTCGTCAGCGTCCTCGTCCGCATCGGCCTGGAGCACTTGTTCACACCCCTGACGCCACAGCGCCGATTCGCCTGCGTACGCTGAAAACGATCTGAGAGCGCGGCCGGAAGCGGCGGAGGGAAGAACGACGGATGCACGAAGCTGACACCCCGGCACGTCGGCTCTTGCGGCCGCGTCCATGGGTCCTGGTGCTGGCCGCCGTCGTCGTGATCGCGCTGGTCGTGGTCTTCACCCAGGACGGATCGGGGCCAGGTCACCATGGCGCTTCCGGGTCGGGGTCCAACGCATCGTCGGGGGGCTCGTCCGGCAAGAAGGGCTCATCCGGCCCACGCCACCCTGACTTCTACCTGGCGTCGTCCACCCCGGCGCAGGGTGCCCCGAGCGTCGCCTCCGATTCGAACATCGTCTTGAACTTCTCGACCCCGGTCACGTTGGGGTCGGTCCACCCGACGTTGAACCCTCCGGTGGCCGGCACCTGGGAGCAGAGTTCGCGGACCTCGTGGACCTACGTCACCAGTGCTGTACTCATTCCGGGCGGCACTGAGACCGTCACCCTGCCCGAGGGCACCAACGGGATCCGCAGCGACAACGACGGGATTCTCGTCTCCCCCACCCCGATCCAGTTCACCGTCGCCGTCGGCGATTACACCCGGCTGCAGCAGATCCTGGCCGATCTGAACTATCTCCCGGTCAGCTTCGCACCGAGCGGCGCCGCACCAGCCCCCAAGGAGCTGGCCGAGCCGCAGCAGGGCACCTTCAACTTCCGCTGGGCCAACTTGCCCGCCGCACTCACCTCGCAGTGGACGCCGGGGCAGTTCAACGAGATCACCCGGGCCGGCGTCGAGTCCTTCGAGAGCCAGAACAACCTCACCGTCGATGGCATCGCCGGACCTGAGGTGTGGACCGCCCTGCTCGCCGCCCTGACCACCAACAAGGTGGACGACGTGCCCTATGTGTACGTCTTGGTCAACAAGGTGCAGCCCGAGAACCTCACGTTGTGGAGCAACGGGGTGGTGGACCTGTCCAACATCTTGGTCAACACTGGCGCACCGGGAGCCGATACCACCGACGGGACCTACGCCGTCTTCGAGCATGTCCGCTTCTCGGATATGAAGGGCACCAACCCCAACGGCAGCACGTACAACGATCCCAACGTGCCCTACGCCAGCTACTTCAATGGGGGCGACGCCTTGCACGGATTCATCCGGGCCCAGTACGGCTTCCCCCAGAGCAATGGTTGCGTCGAGATGTCCTACGCCAATGCTGCGGTCGTCTGGCCGCTGACCCCGATCGGGACGCTGGTGACGGTCGAGGGGCCGGCGACGCCGGGACTGCCCACCACGACCACCACGACCACCACGACCACTGCCCCGCCGACCACCACGACGACGGCAGCGCCAGCGCCGCCGGCGACCACCGCTCCGTAGGGGACGCTAGGCCTGCTTGGCCGCTTTCACCGGCGGCCGGCGGCGAGGTTTGGCTGGTCGGCCACCGAGACCGGCCAAGCGTTGCGCGACGTCATAGGCCTCCGGGTCAACCTTGGCCACCCGTTCGAAGTATTCGCGGGCCCGCGGCACATCGCTGGCGCGTTCGTAGAGGTCGGCCAAGAGGTACCACTGGCGTACGTGTCGGTCCGATGGGTTCCGCAATGCCTTGGCGGCGCCGGCACTGGTCAGCATGGCGATGGCATCTTCGAGCTCGCCTGAATCTGCCAATGAGGCCGCGGCGACAAGTCGGCCTTCGGCCAGTACGTCGGGTTCGGGCGAGCGTTGCCGGAGCTCGGTCCAGAGTTCGACCACTTTCTTGGGCTTCCGCAGCGCCCGCTGGCAGTCCATCATCACCGGCAGGTGCTCAATGTCATCGGTCAGGTCCATGTAGGCCCGCAAATGACGCATGGCATCGCGAAACTTCCCGGACCGATAGGCAGCCAGGCCGGCCACCTCACGCACCGCTGGCACCATCGGTACCTCTTCCGCTACCGGCTTGATGGCTCGCAGGGCATCGCTGAATCGTCCACGTAGGTAGGCGGCGTAGGCCGATTCGGCCCGCTCGACCAACACGTTCTTGTGGTGCTGCGTGGCTACATCGGCGGAGCGACGAATCTCGGTCGCCACTTCGGCCGGCAGCGGGGTGCGGGGCATCGGACCGGTCGGTGCACTGGCTGAAGCGGAGGCGGCCTTGTTGGCTCCTCGCGAGCGCGGTGCTGGCCGGTCATCTTCTTGCCACTCGCTGCGAGCACCGTCGGCGCGCTCCCACTGGGCTTGGGGGCGCGGCGCCGGGGTATTACGACCGAACTGGTCGTCGCTGAAGGCAGCCGTGGGCTGCGATCCATCGGCCTGGCGTCGACTGACCTCGCGGGCACCACGGCGGGCGACGTTGCCCCAGCCCTTGGTCTGGGGCGGCAGCGGGTCGCGATCAAACGGGCGATCCCCCTGGTCGAACTCGTCGCGCCGCCCACGGCTCGGGGCACCAGTCCGCCGGTCACCGCCCGCGGCGGGGCGACGCGTGCCGGTTCTGGTGTACGAACGCGGGCTGTCGCTCGAATTCGATCGGCGATCGGAGGGGCCCGCGGATCGACTGCCTCCCGGACGCCCTCCGGCGCTGGTTGGTCGCGCTGGTCGGGCGGAGCCGCTGCCCCGGCCGATCGTGCTGCCCCCAGCGCGGGATCGAGGTGCGCCGCTACCTGAGGCAGAGCTCGAGGAGGAACCAGCGCTCCGGGGACCGCTCGGTCGGCCTGTTCCACTGGGTCTCCCCGTGCCACTCGGTCGGCCCGTTCCCGTTGGGCGGCCGGCGCTGCTCGGTCGGCCGGATGGTCTGCCCGTTCCAGTGGTGCGGCTCGCTCCGCCGGTTCGAGTAGTCGAAGCGCGGCTGTATCCACCAGAAGCCGAAGATCGAATGCTCGGCCGAGCATCAGAGCGCTGACCGTCTCGGGCACCGGAACTCCGTGTGGCACCGCCAGTGGTGCCCCGGCGGCCGTCACCCGTCCCACCCGTGCCGGATCGGCGCGTTGCGCCGGCGCCACCAGTGGATTGGCTGCGACCGGCGGCTCGAGGAGCGCCTCCAGAACGAGACCCGCTGCCCGTCGAACGGGCGCCGGTGCCTCGGGCACTGGAACTTGGTCGGCCTTGGCCCGCACTAGGACGGCCCGATCCCCCTCGACTTGGGTTCGGACGAGGTGGACGGGCGCGACGATCAGGCCTGTCCGAGTCCGAGGGCATCGAGGAAGTCTAGGCGGCGCCTTCTCTCGAACTGTCCCCGAAGGCTCCGGAACGCCAGAATGTCTTGGTGCCGCTCGCGCCACGACCGAACTTGTCGCCTTCGCCCCTGCGCGCGGCGCTCCCCCAGATCCTGATCAAGCTGGGCGTGGCTTTCATGATCTTGGGGCTGATCATCACCATCGGGTTCGTTGCTGGCGACACGACCTGCAATGCCGCCACCAATCTGTCGAACCCGGTTGGGGCGGCCGGTTCCTCTTTCTGCGGCCATGCGGACGGCTTCGAAGCGCTCGGGTTCATCATCCTGGTCCTCGGCGCCGGCATGTTGGTCTTCGGGAGCATGATCCTGCCGACGTTGCGAACCCGTGATGCGCGGATAGCTGCGGCAACTCGGGCGGCGGAAGTGGTGGAGCCGAATACGGATCAGGTGGCAGGTTCGGAACTGGAAACGGTTAATGAACTGGGCCGACTTGATGATGCTCCCAATCGAGAGAACGAAGCTCTCCATCCCGACTAGGCCCTGAATTGCAAAGACCCCCCGACCGAAGTCGAAGGGGTCTTTGCTGCGAAATCCCGGCGGCGTCCTACTCTCCCAGGGGGCCTCCCCCCAAGTACCATCGGCGCGGGCGGGCTTAACTGCCGTGTTCGGAATGGGAACGGGTGTTTCCCCGCCGCCATGGCCACCGGAAACTGTGCGCTCGGCAGGCTCAAGTCCGCGTAATGACGCGAACGAGCCGGCCCGAGGTTGCGTAGCAACCCCTGAGCGTTCCAAAGCGAGCACGAGCGGCAGATGTCTCCAAGCCCTCGGCCGATTAGTACCGGTCGGCTGAATGCGTTACCGCACTTACACCTCCGGCCTATCAACGTGGTCGTCTAGCCACGGGCCTTACCAGGTTAACCCTGTGGGAGATTTCATCTCGAAACGGGCTTCGCACTTAGATGCTTTCAGCGCTTATCCCACCCGTAGGTCGCAAACCAGCAGTGCCCTTGGCAGGACAACTGGCACACGAGAGCTACGTCCGTCCCGGTCCTCTCGTACTAGGGACAGCCTTTCTCAAATCTCCTACGGCTGCATCGGATAGGGACCGACATATCTGTTACCACCGACCTCACTCGGCCGGGGGCCAGGGCATTTCTGCCTGGCTCTGCATGTCGCCATGCAGATCGGACCATATCTTCACCTTCACTAGTTAGCGAAGGTGCTTGGCATATGGTCTCTGAGGATTCTGGAATCTGAGCTTCGGTGGAGCCGACGGTATCGACCACCACCATTCATTTGAAGAGCCTTTGCGGCAAGCCGCTCGAACCCTTCCCTCACAAGGTGCTCACCACAGTCCATCGCTCTCACGATGGACGTAAACGTGATGAACTCGCCTTGCTTTGAGCTCAGTAACGAATTTCGTTCGAAGAAGGGGATCACTCGTTCGAGCAAGTCCTTTCGTCGTCGCACGACCAGCACATACGTGTGATCGTTCGAGTTCCGATGGTTCTCACGAAGCGCTCCACAGCCGAGAAGCTCCCTCGCCAAGTTCAAAACCTTGACTCGAGACTCGTCCTGACTTATACGAAACTCCGGCACAAGTTGCCAACCGCTTCTTGTGCAGGGGTTCCGTTGGATTGCAACATGAAAACATCCTTCTCCGTCTACAAATCCGGCTATGTACGACTCCAGTCTTTCCTGCTGATTGGCCGCACCTGACGCATTATCACTGCTCCTTGCGTCCATGCCCGCATCGTACTTAGCGGGTGTCTCATGACCTTCAAAGAGCGAGTAGCGCAGGATACAAACGGCGTTTCCAGCAAATAGCCAAGTTTATAGACAGCGCGGTTTTATCCACTGTCTCACGCGTGTGAATCCCGTATTACTACGGGCACAGACTATACCTCCACCCTCTTTCGAGGGGCTGGCGTGTTATGGCTTCCACAGGGGTCTGCGGATCGGTTTTGATCTTAAGAAGCCATCTCTTCGTTGTGGCTGACGAAGAAGTCGTTACAGGGGCACAACACGCCCGTGCTGCGCAGATGTTGCTCGACATCTGCGGCGGAAATCCGCTTCGTTTCCGAACAGTTTAGGATTGCGAGCGCATTCACTTGAATGCGCTCCTTGTGTTGGCCTTCCCTCGGTATTGCCCTGACTAATGTCAGGGTTTCACCGATATGAGCCAGTAAACACCCAGAAATTACTCTCTGGGGACGCAGTGTGATCTACGTTCTAAACCCAGCTCGCGTACCGCTTTAATGGGCGAACAGCCCAACCCTTGGGACCGGCTTCAGCCCCAGGATGCGACGAGCCGACATCGAGGTGCCAAACCTTCCCGTCGATATGGACTCTTGGGGAAGATGA
>DASXFC010000031.1:0-176073 GCA_036489775.1 Acidimicrobiales bacterium
CAGCACCCAGAACGCTTCGTTCGCCAGATTCCAACTCCCCCAGCTCTTCCGGTGGCGGCGTGGATCAATAAACCCGCAGAGGAGGTCCCGACTCACTAAATCGATGAAGAAACCGTCTCAAAAAGGTTGACACGCACCGCCGAGCTGGCGTGCGACCGCTACCCGGAGTGTCGGGCTGCCGTATCGATGGTGACCGGCCATCAGCAGCCCGACTCTCGGGTGGGACGCCCCGGCCAGGAACCGAACCCGGTGCAACCCGCTCAGTCAGAACGAGGCAGTCGTCCAGACCCAGGGCATCACAAGTACCAGACCCAGGGCATCACAAGTAACGGTCGACCGAAGTCAAGATGTCTCCAGTAATATTGGGGGTAGTCAGAACGAGGCAGTCGGCAAGAAGGGGCCATTCGGGCCCCTTCTGCGCGCGACGATGATGTCGACCCATCCGCATCGTGGGTATCCCACTTCGCCTGGGTCGGGAGTTCGGCGACCCGGGCCGAACCCGACCCGATCTGCCTATGAGCAGCGGACGACGACGGTGGTGGCCTGGCCGGCCGGTGTGGTGGCCGAGACGTAGTCGTAAGCGAGCACCTGCGCCGAGCCGGTGCCGCGGGTGAAGGTGGTGACCGGCGTGCAGGAGGCGGGGAACGAGATGAGGGTCTGGCCGCCGCTCGAGACCCACGACAACGTGGCCTGCGTGGTCCCGGTCGAGATGTTCAGAGGCCGACCGGCGATGGCGTCGGGCGCAATGCGGGTCAAGGCGGCACCGATGGCGGTGTTGGGACCAACTAACGACGAGTCGTACGACCAATAGGCCGAACCCATCATGAAGGCGTCCTGCTCCGTCAGGTCATCGTTCACGTATTGGGTCGAGTGGAACGAGGCGGCCGGGTTGATGGCGCCCCACTCACCCAGCCACAACGCCGCATCCATCCGCTCGGCCACCAACGTGTCGATGGTGAGGTCCGGGATGAACTGACCAGGTCCAGCCAGGTCGATCACGCCCGCCGTGGAATCGGCGTTGAGCGACACCACGCCGTACTGGTGCGGCTCGTAGACCAACCGGGGTAATCCGATGGGGCCGAGAAACTGGGAGCTGCCGTTGACTTCGCCGTTGAGAACATTCGGTTCTACGAAGAGCAGCCCGCCCGGGTCGACGGCCCGCAGCGCCGTGCCGACCTTGCGGTAGAAGGGAGCCAGATAGTCCTGTTCGAAGAGTTCGTTGGGAATCAGGCCTTGGCCCGGTTCGTTCAAGATGTCGTAGCCGAGCAGGAAGTAGGGGTGGTCGAGAGCGCGGGCCACCAGGACCCAAGCCTCCGTGAACTGCTCTTGGAGCGCCGCACTGTGCCAGAAGGCGTTCTGGGCGATCAGCGCGTCCGCCTCGACCTGGACGATGTTGCTCGGTCGGGTGGCCGGGCAGTCGGGCACGGCCCATGCCGGCATCCCGTTGCCGCCGAAGCACGGTGACCATTCGTACTGGTGCATGTCGATGACCACGCGCAGACCGGCGGCCCCAGCCCAATCCACGATCTGCACGGCCCGGTCGATGGCGGCCTGGTCGAAAACGCCGGGCTCCGGCTCGATGTTGGCCCAGGCGATGGGGAGTCGCACCACGGTCACTCCATCGGCCCGCATGGTTCGGAAGTCGGCTGCGCTGTAGGGCAACGCAGCACTCGTCGGAGCATCTTCAGCCCCGGTGACATCAACACCGCGCAGGAAGAGGTCGCGCCCTTGCGCATCGGTGATCCACAGGCCGTTGGTGCCGTAGCGCGGGGCGGGCGACGATGTCGCCGCTCCGGCCTTCGGCACGGAGGTGACCACGCCAACCAGCAGACACACGGCCGCCAGTACCCCCCGCCATCCCCTCCACGCCA
Source organism: Acidimicrobiales bacterium (assembly GCA_036489775.1). Taxonomy (GTDB): domain Bacteria; phylum Actinomycetota; class Acidimicrobiia; order Acidimicrobiales; family RAAP-2; genus Bog-473. Next base: position 1,872 of record DASXFC010000031.1, read on the forward strand.
TCGCAGAGGCACTGTACAACTCAGCTTGCGCCGAGGTCAGCCTCGCACCAACGGCTTGTACCGGACCCGGTGCGGTTGATCGGCCTCCACACCCAGCCGGCGGTGGCGGTCCGCCTCGTAATCGCTGAAGTTGCCCTCCCACCATCGGACCTCCGACTCGCCCTCGAAGGCCAACACGTGGGTGGCGATCCGGTCGAGGAACCAGCGGTCGTGGCTGATCACCACGGCGCAGCCGGGAAACGACAGCAGGCCGTCCTCCAAAGCGCGCAGGGTGTCGACGTCGAGGTCGTTGGTGGGCTCGTCGAGCAACAGGACATTGCCACCGCTCTTCAGCACCTTGGCCAGCTGCACCCGGTTGCGTTCGCCACCCGACAGTTCCCCGACCTTCTTCTGCTGATCGCTGCCCTTGAATCCGAAGCTGGCCACGTAGGCCCGGCCGTGCAGTTCGCGGTTACCGACGACGATACGATCCACCCCGCCGGTGATCTCGTCGTAGGCCGTGGCTTCGGGATCGAGGTTGTCTCGGGACTGGTCGACGTAGGCCAGGACCACCGTAGAGCCCACTTCGAGCGTGCCGCGGTCGGGCTTCTCATCGCCCACCATCATGCGGAACAGCGTGGTCTTGCCCGCACCGTTGGGACCGATCACGCCGACAATGCCACCAGGCGGCAGAAGGAACGAGAGGCCATCGATCAGGAGATGGTCGCCGAAACCTTTGACCAAGTCGGTGGCGTCGACCACCCGGTCACCGAGGCGAGGCCCCGGCGGGATGGCGATCTCCATCTTGTCGGCCCGCCGTTCTGAGGCCTCGGCCTCGGCCACCAGCTCGTTGTAGGCGTTGATGCGCGCCTTGCCCTTGCTCTGCCGGGCCCGGGGCGACATCCGGATCCAATCGAGCTCGCGCTGAAGAGCGGCTTCCCGCGTTTTGTCCGCCCTCTCCTCTCCGGCCAGACGAGCCTGCTTCTGCTCGAGCCACGACGAGTAGTTGCCCTCCCATGGGATGCCAGCACCGCGGTCGAGTTCGAGGATCCAGCCGGCCACGTTGTCGAGGAAGTAACGGTCGTGGGTGACGGCTACCACTGTGCCCGGGTACTCCTGCAGAGTTCGTTCGAGCCAGGCCACCGACTCGGCGTCGAGGTGGTTGGTGGGCTCATCGAGGAGCAGGAGGTCGGGCTTGGAAAGAAGGAGACGGCACAGGGCGACCCGGCGGCGCTCGCCGCCCGAAAGCGTGGTCACATCGGCGTCTCCGGGTGGCAGCCGCAACGCGTCCATGGCGATCTCGAAGGTGCGCTCGAGTTCCCAGGCACCGGCGGCGTCGATCTTGGTCTGCAGGTCGGCCTGCTCGGCCAGCAGCTTGTCGATGTCGGCATCGGGATCCCCGAAGGCCGCGCACACGTCGTTGTACCGGTCCAGCAGTGCCTTCACCTCGCCGACGCCGTCGGCCACATTCCCGGCCACGTCCTTGCTCGGGTCGAGCTGGGGCTCCTGAGACAGGAAACCGACCGTGAATCCGGGCGTCAGCCGGGCCTCACCGGTGAACTCATCATCTACCCCGGCCATGATCTTGAGCAGCGAGGACTTGCCCGAACCGTTGGAGCCGATGACCCCGATCTTCGCCCCCGGATAGAAGGACAGGTTGATGCCCTTGAGCACCTCGCGATCAGGTGGATAGAACCGCCGCAAGTCGCGCATGGTGAAGATGAATTGGGCTGGCATGGCTCCAGTGTGGCCCATCGAGACCGCCTGCCCGTACGCTCTCGGCGTGATATCCGGCATGGCGCACACGGCGGTGTGCGTCCATGACGTCGAGGCGGCCACCGTCTGGTACGCCGACGTCCTGGGGTTCACCGTGCTGTCCCCGCCCTACCGGATGGAGGGCCCAAGCATCGAGCAGGACATGGGCGAGCTGGTGCCCTCACCTGTGGTGGTGAGTGCTTCCATTGTCGGCTTCGGCCGGGAAGATCGAGTGATCGAGCTGATCGAGCACCCCGAAGCCGGGATCACGGGCACCGCCGACCCAGTCGTCACCCGCCATGGCATCACGCACATCGGCTTGGTCTGCGACGACCTCTCCGCCACCCGGGCCCAGCTCGAGGACAGAGGTGTCACCTTCCTCACCGCGGGGACGGCCGACGTCGCCCGGCTTCGAACCACCTGGTTCAGTGACCCCTGGGCACCGTGTTCATCTTGATCGAGAAGAGCGACACCAGCCGCCCCTATTGGGGTCAGTTCAGCTGATGGGAGTAATTCGTCAATTATCTTGACTCTCAATGTCCTTGACTACATAGTGGAGGCATGAGCGCCGAATCCGACGACACACCCATCCCATCGCTGATGAGGGGCGCCCGGGGGGCCTACGCCCGATCCACCCGGGCCCACCTCGAGGCGGCCGGCATCGATGACCTGCCCCGCAACGGCGGATTCATCCTCACCCAGATCGCCTACTCAGGGAACCCGGAGCTGTCGATGAATCTGGGCGTGTCCAAGCAGGCCGTCAGCCAGGCAGTCGATCTGCTGGTCACCCGGGGGTACCTGCGCAGGAACGCCGATCCCCAGGACCGGCGGCGCAACGCGCTGGAGCTGACCGAGCAGGGCCAACTGGTGGTTGAAAAAGTGCAAGACGGCTGCGACGAGGTGGATGCCCTGCTGGCCCAGGAGGTCACCGCCGAGCAGATCACAGCCCTGCGTAAGGGCCTCCATGCCCTGGGCGAGATCAAAAGCGCCAGCATCAAAGCCGGAAGGGGCGAGCGGCGGGATCGACGCTCCCGTCAGGACCGGCAGCTTCGCTCGTTCGAGCCCATCTTCTTCGTGAAGGATGTCGCCGCCGCCATGAACCACTACGGCACCCTGGGCTTCCGGACCGAGTCTTACGACCCGGGTTACGGGTTCGCCCATCGTGACGGGATCGGCCTGCAGCTCAGCGGTCATCCTGAGCACGACCGTGGTCGAGACGGTTCGAGGGCCTATCTCTTCGTGCGTGACGCCGACGCGCTTTACGCCGAGTGGAGCGGTCCTGGGATCTTGGGCCAAACCGAACCACCGGGGCCGATGCCGTGGAAGATGCATGAGGGCATCCATACCGATCCCGACGGCAATGTCATCCGCTTCGGCCACCCGCTGCCGGAGCCGGCGGCCTCGTAGAGTTCGAGTCCGGGGGTGAGGGCATGACCGACACGCAGCAGGAAACCGGGCGCACGGACGACCTTGATGCGCAGGCGCTCCGGGAGAAGTACCGCCTCGAACGCGACAAGCGAGTGCGCCAGGACGGCAACGAGCAGTACATCGAGATGACCGGGCCGTTCGCCCATTACCTCGAGGATCCCTACGTGGTGGCGACCGAACGGCCTCCCCGTTCAGACCACGTCACCGTCGCCATCATCGGGGGCGGTTTTGCCGGGCTGGTAGCCGGGGCCCGGTTGCGTCAAGCCGGCGTGGACGACTTCGCCATCATCGAAAAGGGTGGCGACTTCGGCGGCACCTGGTACTGGAACCGCTACCCGGGCGCCCAGTGCGATGTCGAGTCGTACGTCTACCTCCCGCTGCTCGAGGAGACGAACTATGTCCCGACCGAGAAGTACGTGCGGGCACCGGAGATCCTCGAGCACTGCCGCCGCATCGCCGAGATGTTCGATCTCTACCCCCGGTCGATGCTGTCGACCGAAGTGACCGCGGTCACCTGGGAGGCCGCAGGGCGCCGCTGGGTCATCGAGACCAACCGCGGCGACCGCCTGACCGCGCAGTTCGTCGTCATGGGCAACGGTCCGCTCCACCGGCCGAAGCTGCCCGGCCTCTCCGGCATCGAGACGTTCACCGGACATACATTCCACACCAGCCGGTGGGACTACGAGTACACGGGCGGCGACTCCAACGGGCACCTCGACCGGCTGGCCGACAAGCGGGTCGGCATCATCGGCACCGGCGCCACCGCAGTACAGGCCGTCCCCTACCTGGCTGCGGCAGCCGAGTCACTCTTCGTCTTCCAGCGCACTCCGTCGTCGATCGACGTGCGGGCCAATCGGCCGACCGATCCCGAATGGGCCCAAACGCTCGAACCGGGTTGGCAGCGCAAACGGATGGAGAACTTCACCATCCTCACCTCCGGGGGTCTGGCCGCCGAGGACCTCGTCATGGACGGGTGGACCGACATCATCGGCAAGCTCCTGGCCCGGCTCCGCGACGCCGGTGGAGCCAACGGTCCCGGTGACATCGCCCAGGCGCTGGAACTGGCCGACTTCGACAAGATGGAGCAGATCCGGGGCCGGGTCGACGAGCTGGTGTCCGACTCGGCCACCGCCGAATCCCTCAAGCCCTGGTACCGCCAGTTCTGCAAGCGTCCCTGCTTCCACGATGATTACCTGCAGGCGTTCAATCGGCCCAACGTGCAGCTGGTCGACACCGAAGGGCGCGGCGTGGAGCGGATCACCCCGACCGCGGTCGTCGTCGCGGGCGTGGAGTACGAGCTGGACTGCCTCATCTTCGCCACCGGCTTCGAGGTCGGGACCGCGCATACCCGGCGGGCTGGCTATGACGTCACGGGCTCGCGGGGAGCGACGCTGTCCGCCTATTGGGCTGACGGCATGAAGTCGCTGCACGGCATGCATGTGCACGGGTTCCCGAACATGTTCGTCTTGGGTCACACCCAAGGCGGTTTCACCGTCAACTACCCGCATCTGCTCGATGAAGCCTGTGCGCACATGGCCCATATCGTGAGCCAGGCCGTGGCGGACGACGTCGCCGAAGTGGAGGTGCAGGCCGATGCGGAGGCCGAGTGGCTCACCACCCTGGCTCAGGCTTCCCGCAACATCGTGGCCTTCCAAGAGCAGTGCACGCCGGGCTACTACAACAACGAAGGTCAGCCCACCTCGCAAGGTTTTATCGGCAGCTCCTACGGCCTGGGGCCGATCGCCTTCTTCCAACTCCTCGACGAGTGGAGGGCAGCGGGGACCTTCGCCGGGCTCGACCTCCGGCACTGAGCCGATCGGGGCCCAGACCCACCGTCACGGGGCGGGGAAAGTGCCCGCCTGGGCCAGGTAGGGCCCCAGGGCGGACCAGCCGATCCGTGCCGCCTCGATCGGTCGATCCAAACCGGCCAGTCCACCGAAATGCATCGGGCTGTAGAGCAGCCAGTCGCTGCCGTTGTTGGCGGTGAAGTAGGTCTCCTCGCCGGGTCCACTTCCTTGGCTGTTGCTGCCGAGCAGGGGTTTGGGGCTGACGTCGTGGCACGGACCGAGTACGCCGGCGCAGCGCGCCACCCCAATGGCGTAGTCCGAGCTGAAGAAGCCGGTCCCGCCTGAATAGAAGAGCCAGACCGAACCGTCCGGTGCCAGTGCCATCTGGGGCGCCTCGACCAGACCGTCCTGCCAGGCTTCATCGGGCTGGAAGATCGCCACCGGGGACCCGTCGAGGCTGAGCCCGTCGTTGCTGAGGGGGGCGATCCAAATGGTGGGCGCCCCCGTGCCCGGCAAGCTGTTGTTGTCCGACTTCCAGACCAGGTAGTCGGGGTGTGCAGGCCCGTCGGGTCCCTGGGGATCGACGAAGAGCTGTGGATCGATGTCCCCGCCCTGGTTGAACTGGCAGACCAGGGGCTGTGGAGCGAACAGGAACGGCCCCGTGGGCGAGGTGGAGGCCCCGACGGCCAGACAATGGTGCGGTGCCTCGCGCAGCGTCGGTGCCACGTAGATGACGTAACGGCCGCCGAGCCGGTACACGGCCGGCGTCCACGATTCTCCGGGTACCTCGCCGTCTGAGGGGTTGGACCAAGTCGGCGTGGTCCCGGTCGGGTCAGCCCAGGTCGGCAAGGCAGGAACGGCGTTGGCGGCTTCGCTCCACTGCCCCGCCTGGCCCTCGAGCACGGGCACGTTCTGCGTGGTGTCGCCCAACCCAGTCGACACGAAGAGGTCGTAGGAGTGACCGGTGTCGAGCAGGAAGGGGTCGGCCAGATCGAAGGGGGCCTGAGCCAGCACAATGCCGGGCGAATCGGCATCCAGGACGGGGGGCGGTTGCTGATTCAGCGGTGCGGACGCCGGCGAAGCGGCCAGGGAAAGCAGAGCGACCCATCCGATCAGCGCCGTCAGCGTGCTCGCCGTCCGGAGGCCGAACCGGGCGCGCCGGCTCACCACGGGGCATCGGATGCCCGTGGCCCAAGCTCTCAGCTGCTTCACATGCTCCGTCAGCTGCTTCACATGCTCCGTTTACCGGCCGCCTCGCCGGTAGCCCTCCGAATGTTGGTCGCCAGTTCTGTAACGGCCGAGCGCCCCGCATCTTGCTCTAGACGCGTCACAATGGCCAAGGCACAAGGAGGAATAGGTGGCAATTCGGGCCGTCATGTTCGATTTCGGCGGGGTGATCTCGTCAAGCCCGTTCGATGCCTTCGCTCGGTTCGAGACCGCGTTGGGGCTGCCGGCCGATTTCATCCGCACGGTCAACGCCACCAACCCCGACACCAATGCGTGGGCCCAGCTGGAGCGGAGTGAGGTCGACCTCGAGACCTTCGCCGTCCTGTGGTCGGCTGAGGCCAAGAGCCTGGGACACGACGTGGATGGACGGCAGGTACTCCTTCGGCTGGCCGGTGAGATCCGGCCCGAGATGGTGGCCGCCATCCGCGCCTGTCGCGGCCAGTTCAAGACCGCCTGCCTGACCAACAACTTCGCCTCATCCGATGCCCTGATCTCGGAGCGGACGGCCGAGGTCTACGCCCTGTTCGACGCCGTACTCGAGTCGCGGGTGCTGGGAGTCCGCAAACCCGACCCGCGCTTCTATGAACTGGCTTGCCAGGCGCTCGAGGTCCAGCCGGAGGAGTCGGTGTTCCTCGACGATCTCGGCGTGAACCTCAAACCGGCGCGGGCTCTGGGTATGCACACCATCAAGGTGACGGATCCGGCGATCGCCCTCTCCGAGCTCAGCGCCCTGCTCGGCATCGACCTGTCCGGGGCCGATGACAATTCAGTCCAGGCCAAGCCCACCCGTTAGCGTGCACGCCCACAGACACACTCGGGGGTGAGTACATGAAGTGGGGGGCGGGCCGTCTGGCAGCACTCGTCGGTGTGATGGTGACGCTGGTGGGGACGGTGTCGATCGGTATCGGACCCTCGGCTGCGTCTTCGTCAGGGATCACGCCCCCCGACCAAGCCAGCACCAGCAGCCGAGGCGTCAGTGCCACCGAGATCAACGTCGAGTTCCCGGTGGTCAACCTGGCCGCCCTCTCGCAGGAGTACGGCTTCGCCGGCGACGTCGAGTACACCGAACAGGGCAAGGCCATCTCCCTGTTCGTCAACTACATCAATGACCAGGGTGGCATCAACGGCCGGAAGATCCATCCGCTCATCACCTTGTACAACCCCGCCAGCGAGGTCGACATGCAGGCGCTCTGCCGGCAGTGGACCCAGGGCAACCCGCCCGTCTTCGCCGTGCTCGACGGGGTCGGCACCTTCGAAGGTGACCCAGAGCTGTGCGTCACCCAATTGGGACACACCCCGTTCATCGGGCAGTGGTCCAACGTGTCCAACTTCACCACCGAGGGCTCGCCCTACCTGTGGTGGACCGGAGCCGACGACACCGCCATCCTCCAGGCCCTCGTGACCTGGGGCAAGAGCGCCCACCTGCTCGGCGGGTCACGCAAAGTCGGGGTGATCGCCGGGGACCGGGCCGAGGACCAGGTCGCGCTGACCCAGTACCTCCTGCCCGACCTCAAGAAGATCGGGGTGACCCCGGTGGTCCAGACCCTGGCGTCCAACCCGAGCGAGACGGCGTCGACCGACAGCGAAGCGCCACTGATCATCGAGAAATTCAAGGCGGACGGGGTGAATTCCGTCATCCCGATCCTCCCCTTCAACGCCTTCGTCCCGGTCCTGTCGGCCGAGAACAGCCAGCACTACTACCCCAAGCTCCTGTTATCGGACTACGAGTCGACCATCGAAGATGCGCTCGGCCTCATCCCAATCCCGTTCGAGAAGGAGCTGAACGGGCAGAAAGGCGTCACCACCGAAACCCTCGGCGGCATCGACGACGACCGCCCGCAGTCCCAAGGGGGCTACGACCCGGGCGTGCGGGCCTGCTGGAACATCTGGCACGCGGCCTACCCACAGACGCCCAAGGGCAACATGAACGACTTCATCGAGGAACAGGGGCCGGTGCAGGGCTGGTGCCAGGAGATCAACCTCTTCGCCACGGCGGCCAAGGCGGCCGGCAAGAACCTCAACCGCCGCACCTTCGTCGAGGCGATGTCGCGCATCACGAACTACCCGGGCGGGTACTCCTCGGTCCTCGGCTTCGGCCCTGACAAGTTCTCCGGCCCCACCGAGTACCAGGTCGTGTCCTTGCACAACGACGTGCCGCCGAGCAGCATGTGCCGACTGCCGCTGGGTACCTTGCCCCCCCAAGGCCGGTGCTGGCACCGAGTCCAAGGATGGAAGCCGCTCCCCAAATCAGGATGACCACCTCGATCGAGACGGCAAAGGAGAATTGGGAAACCGACGGCTGGTGCGTCCTCGAAGAACTGCTGCCCGAGGCGCTGATCGAGGCGGCGCAGGACGGGCTGCCGTCGCTCTTCCCCACGGCACATGATTTCGCCACCGATGCCGATCCGGCCCGGAACCAACCGTTCCGCGAGGATTCGCATCGGGTCATGCCGAAGTTCCCCTTCGCGGACCAGTCCTACAACGACCTGGCCCTGCATCAACGCGTCATCGGATTGGCCGAAGACTTCCTGGGGCTGGACTACCGGCACTTGCGCCTCTACCAGGCCATGCTGAGCGCCAAGTACGGGCTGGGATCAGCCGACGACGAGCAGCTGCTGCACGTCGACTACGGGAACCACACCCTGGTCGTGCCCCGGACTGATCCGGGCTACCAGCAGCTCGAGATGTTCGTCTACCTGAGCGACGTGACGCCCGACACGGCGGCCACCCGGATGGTGTCTCGCAGTCTCACCGATGGCATCCCGATCGAGCGGGCCTATCTCAGCTCGGCTGACTACGCCGACCTCTACGCGGCAGAGGTGCCGGCCTTAGGTCCGGCCGGGTCGATCCTGGTCTACCGGCCCGACGTCTACCACCGCGGCGTCCGCATGCTGGTACCCGGCGCAGCTCGCTTCATGCTGCACGTCTCATACAAGCCGGCGGCCACCGACTGGCTGAACTCCCATGCCCTCCCCAATGCCGGCGAGGACCTCGAGTGGCACGTGTTCGTACAACATGCCACCGAACAACAGCTGACGGTGCTCGGCTTTCCAGAGCCCGGACATCCCTACTGGACGCCCGAGACGTTGGCCGGGGTGGCGGCCCGCTACCCCCTCCTCGACCTGACCCCGTGGCGGGAGGCGGTGGACGCGCCGACGTGAGTCCCACCGAGGCGCCGTGGTGGCAGACCGCGGTGCTGTACCAGGTGTACCCCCGCTCCTTCGCCGACTCCAACGGTGACGGCATCGGCGACCTGCCCGGGCTGATCGCTCATCTCGACCATCTGGCCTGGCTGGGCGTCAGCGGTATCTGGCTCTCACCTGTCACGGTCTCCCCCAACGCTGACTGGGGCTACGACGTCTCCGATTACTGCGCTATCGCCCCCGAGCTCGGCACCATGGCCGACTTCGATCGCCTGGTGGCCGAAACGACCGCCCGCGGTATCCGCATCGTGATGGACTTCGTACCCAACCACACCAGCGCGGAGCATCCGTGGTTCGTCGATGCCCGTTCGTCCCGGACCTCCGACCACCGAGACTGGTACGTCTGGGGCGACCCCAAAGCGGACGGCGCAGCTCCCAACAACTGGGTGAGCAGCTTCGGGGGACCGGGCTGGACCCTCGACGAGGTCAGCGGTCAGTACTACTTCCACAACCACCTAGTCGAGCAGCCCGACCTCAACTGGTGGAACGACGAGGTCCGCGACAACTTCGACGACATCTTCACCTTCTGGGCCGATCGGGGCGCCGCCGGTTTTCGGATCGACGTCTGCAACATCCTCATCAAGGACAAAGAGCTTCGCGACAACCCGCCGGCCACCGAAGAGGACGACTTCGAGACCCAGATGTTCGGGCAGCGACCGGTCTACAACGCCAACCGACCCGAACTGCACGAGGTGCTACAAAGATGGCGGCGACTCTCCGAGGCCCGTCCCGATCCCTTCCTACTGCTGGGCGAGACACCGGTGCCGATTGACGATCTCGTCCGCTACTACGGCAACGGTTCCGACGAGCTGCACCTGGCCTTCAACTTCAACTTCATCAGCGCCAACTTCGAGCGCGACGCCATGCGCACCGTCGTCGAAGAGACCGAGGCCGCCCTCCCGGCGGGAGCCTGGCCAGCCTGGACTGGCTCCAACCACGACATGTTCCGCTTCCCCACGCGGTGGGCCCATGACGACCCCGCCCTGGTGCGCTTGGCCCTGCTCATGCTGCTCAGCCTGCGGGGCACGGCTGTCCTCTACCAGGGGGACGAGATCGGCCAAGGCAACGCCCGGCTGGCCCAGGAGGATCTCCGGGACCCGCTCGGCGTCCAGTTCTATCCCTACTACGAGGGACGGGACGCCGGCCGGACGCCGATGCAGTGGGAGGACGCACCGGGCGGCGGCTTCACCACGCCGGACGCCACACCATGGCTGCCTCTGGGCCAGCTCGGTGACGCCAATGTGGCCGCCGAGCTCGACGATCCCGGATCGATCCTCTTCCTCGCTCGCGACCTCATCGCCTTCCGTCACGCCCATCGGGAGTTCACGCTGGGCGACTACCGGACCATTCCCACCTCGGAGGGGGTGTGGGCCTGGAGTCGCGGCAATGATCACGCCGTTGCCTTGAATTTCTCGGCCGAGTCGGCACCGATCAGCGGACTGGCCGGGGTGGTCGAGCTGTGCACCGACCGCGACCGGGAAGGAAAACAGCTCGCCGACTCCGACCGGCTCGGGTCGCACCAGGGCCTGATCCTTCGGATCGATCGGAGCTGAGGCGGTCCAGGCTCTAGCTGGACGGCGGCGATGCAGCCGCTTGGGGCATCGAATGCGAAACAATCCATCCCCGGCGGTATCGCGCTCGGTCCCGCCATGGGCTGCGATGGACTTTCGGATAAAGGCTGATGATCGGCCAGAATCTCGGCGAGTGTCTCGCCTCCCACCTCCTGCAGCAGTGCGGTCGAACCATTGATATCAGTGAAGAGGAGAGTGAGGTCTTGGTCGTCCTATCCCGCACGACGGCCGGCTAGCGCTTCTCCGCCTCGCGGATCCGCGCCACCATCACTTCCAACAGGGCCCATGCCACCTCGGAATGCTTGAGCGCGAACGGCCGGAACACCCACGAAGAAAAGACCAAGCAGCGCACATCGGTATCGGTGACGATGGTGGCTGAGCGGGGCTCGTGGTCGATCAGCGCCATCTCGCCGAAGAAATCACCTGGACCGATCGACCTGACTTGCTTGCCATCAACCAGGACACGCAGGGTCCCTTCGACGACCACGAAGAAGGTGGATCCCAACTCATCGGTGTCGGCCAGCGTCGTACCCGCCGGGTAGGTCAGGTCATGCGCATCAGCCGTCAGGGACTTCAGATCCTTGGGCTTGAGCATTGAGAAGATCGGGACCTGCGCCAGCACGTCCTCCACGTTGGCCATGGCGGGATGATAGTGCCCAGGCCGGCCAGAATCTCGAGAGCAGCCCTCAGGTCAACCCCGGTGAGGGGCCTCCTCGATCGTGTCGAAGAGATCCACGCCGTGATCGGCAGCATCGGAGACCAACAGGTGACTGAGAAGGCGGCTCAAAGTCCGGCGCTGCGCCGGGGCCAGATGTTCGAGCAACGATGCCACGTCAGCTTCGAATCGGGCCGCCACCTCGTCGACCCTGGCGCGACCCGCCGCGGTCAACGCCACCCGGATGACCCGTCGATCCTCGGCGGACGGATCACGTTCCACCAGCCCTCGGTGTTCGGCCCGGTCGACCAATCCGCTCACGCTGGACTTGTCCAGCCCGAGCAGGTGGGCCAGTTCGAGCATGGTGGGGCGGCGATCCCGCAGCACCCCGAGGAGGCGCGTCTGGATGATCGACACCTCCTCCTCGGCGGCCCGGCGTTCGAGCAATCCGTACACGACGAATGAGAGTTGGGCCAACCCATCGACGACGGGTAGTTCGCCGCCGCTCGCCACAGGATCTGTCCTCGGTGATCGACGGCCCGTCACAACACCAGCCTACTTGACTTAGTTTGTTCCACCAACTATCTTGGTTAGTGGTACAAACTATTTTGTGTAGATGGAAGGAGGGCCACGTGACGACGATGCGAGCAGCCGTGGTGACCTCGTTCGACGAGCCGCCCCACTACCTGGAGTTCGAGCAGCCCGAGCCCCATGATGACGATGAGGTGTTGGTCGACGTGCTGGCCGTTGGACTTCACCCCCGGGTACGCAGCGGCGCCGAAGGACGCCACTACAGCAGCACGGGCACCCTGCCCATGATCCCTGGCATCGACGGTGTCGGAAGAACGCGTGACGGCCAGCGCCTCTACTTCGTCGCCGACGACGATGTCATCGGCACCATGGCGGAGAAGACGATCGTCGACCGTCGCCGTTCGATCACACTCCCCGATGGTGTTGATGCGGTCGACGTGGCCGCGGCTATGAATCCGACCATGTCATCGTGGGTCGCCTTGCGGCGCCGGGTTCCCATCACACCAGGGCAGAGCGTCCTCGTGCTGGGGGCCACCGGGAACGCCGGGACCATGGCTGTCCGCGTGGCCAAACTGCTCGGCGCGGGGACCGTGGTGGCCGCTGGCCGCGACCGGGCCCGGCTCGAAGCTCTGACCGAACTGGGCGCGGATCAGATCGTCCAGCTCACAGAAGACGGCCAGGCCACAGGCACGGTGCTGGCCGCGGCGGCGGCCGAGGTGGACGTAGCCATCGATTACCTGTGGGGTCAACCGGCACAGGCGGCGATGATGGCGCTGCTGACCGCTCGCTCGGACCGGAGCAGGGCGCTGGACTGGATCCAGATCGGCGCCATCGCCGGACCGACACTTGAACTCCCCTCGGTGGCCCTCCGCTCGGCCAACCTCCGTATCCAAGGGAACGGACAAGGTGCCGTATCCCCGGCGGCCTATCTGGCCGAATTGCCGTCGCTGATCGAAGCGATCGCAGCCGGCAGCCTCAGCATCCGAACGAACACCGTGCCCCTCTCAGAGGTGGAGACCGCGTGGTCCTCAGCCGAGGCGCCGGGCGTTCGGACCGTGCTGGTCCCCTGAGTCCATCTGCTCGTCGCTGGCGCCATTCATCGGACGGGATGCTCGGCGACCTGCGCTCTGTCGTGGTCCGCATCAACCCCGGCTGATGACGACACAAGATCGAGGACTGGATCGGCGACGAAGCGATCCTTGCAACGGTCCGAGCAGAAGAACACGCGCTGGTTGTCGTGGAGAGCTGACGCCGGTGCGTGCATCGTCTCGACCTGCATGCCGCAGACCGGATCGGCGGCGTACTGCTGTCCCCCGCCGAATCGCGTGCGATTGTGGGCGAGCCACACCAAGAGCCCGAAGACGGCCAGGCCCACAATGTTCAAATAGGTGGTGGCGTCCCACGAAAAGTGATCGACCGCAATGGTGGCCCGATGGGTGGTGGGCGCCAGCCCAGCCGCCGAGAAGAGTCCCCCCGTCAACAGTCCGGCCGCCGCCATCAGCACCCAGAACACGGCGAGCATGCGGAGCATCAGCCGCCAGCCGTAGTAGCGGCGGTAGATCATCAGCAGAGGCAGCGCGATGAGGTCGGCAAAGATGAACGAGACCACCCCACCGAACGAAATCCCGCCCTTCCAGAGCGCGGCGGCCAGCGCCACGTTGCCGATGGAGCACACGCAGCTGATGATGGCGACGAAGGGCCCGACGATCGCGTTCTCGAGATCGGTCCAGAACCCGTGTCCGGTCGCGAAGACGAAATGCCACGCCGAAGCCGGAACGAGCGCGGCCAGGAATCCGGCCGCGACATAGCCGATGACCAGCTCTCGGCGGATCATGCGCAGATCAGCCAGGGTGTAACTGGCGCCATCGGCCCAGCCGGCGGCTGAACGCAGCCGATTCCGCAACGAGCCAGGCGTCGAAGCCTCGGGGTCGTGGCCAGGCGCCTCGAGTTCCTGCTCGGACAGGAGGCGTTCTCGGGCTTGGCTTATACGGCGGCCCCTGAACCACAACGATCCAAAGGTGGCCAACAGCACGATCATGATGGCGCCACCCACGAACTCGCTCAGCGCGAACTGCCATCCCATCAAGACGATGAGCACGATGCCCAACTCGATGACGAGATTGGTCGAGGCGAACATGAACACCATGGCGGCGAGGTAGTCCGCACCCTTGACGAAGAGCGACTTGGCCATGGCCGTGGCCGCGTACGAGCACGAAGATGAAGCCATGCCGTAGCCCGAAGCTCGGAGGATGGCCATCGGGCCGTGATCGCCCAGGCGGCGCTGGATGGACTGGCGACTCACGAAGGCCTGGACCACTCCGGAAAGGGCGAAACCCAGCACCAACGGCCACAGGGTCTCCCAGAACATGAAGAAGGCTTGGCGCAGTGAACGTCCGACGTCGAGGACCACGATTGACGTGGCCAGCACGTGCATCAGGAACGGACGAGACGAGCGATGGCCGCCGAAGCCTCGTTCAGCTTTTCGGCAGCCTCGTCACCTCCCGTGCGCACCGCGTCGGAGACACAGTGGGCCAGGTGGTCGTCGAGGAGGGAGAGCGCCACCGCCTGCAGCGCCTTCGTCGCCGCCGAGACCTGCTCGAGGATGTCGATGCAGTAGCGATCGTCCTCCACCATCCGCTGGATGCCGCGGATCTGTCCCTCTACCTTGCGCAACCGCTTCTGCAGCTGCTCCTTCTCGTCGATGTAGCCAGGTCGCACGGTTCCTCCAGGTACTCGATACCCCTATACGGTATAGCACCGGCGGAGCCGGTCGGTCACCTCAATTAGTCGAGACCGCCGGCATCACCACGTCGGTCACGGTGCGGAGATAGGGCCAGGCGACCTCCGGTGGCAGGCCTCCGATCAGGGGCTGGAGCGGCAACGGCAGGCCCGATCGGATCATCTCGGTGGCTTGGGCGACGGTGATGATCCGGTGCGTCCGGTCCTCAGCCCGAAGCTCGTCCACCGACGGGGCCGCCGAGATGCTGGCGGTGTGCGTATTGCCCTGGTTGATCCGGCCGTAGCTCGTGACGTCATGGAGGATGTAGCGGCCGAGCTCCTCCCATCCTCGCTCGACGTCGTCGGTGACGAACACCGTGGTCGCCATGTCGACCGGCGGGATCATGGCGAAACCCGGTTCGTGCCCGTTGACCCGGGCCGCCTCTTGGTAGACCTGGGCCAGCGAGGGATCGCCGCCCTGGGCGAAGAAGTCCAGTCCGTGACGACCGGCCCGTTGCGCCGCGGGCACGCTGCCACCACCCCATGCGATGGATGGGCCACCGGCAGTGAACGGTTGGGGCATGACATGGATGCGCCGTCCCTCGTGCTCGAACGGTTGGCCCGTTTTGGCTTGGAGGAGCACCGACAGACAATCGTCTGCGATACGGCCTCGCTGGGTGAAGGCCACGCCGTGCTGCTCGTATTCCTCAGGGACGTAACCGATCGCGGCCACGTAGCTCACCCGGCCACGACTGATGATGTCGAGCACCGCCATGTCCTCGGCCAGTCGAACCGGCTGGTACAGCGGGATGATCACGGCGGCCACCGTGATCGGCAGCGTGGTCGTCCGAGCCGCCATGGCACTGGCCAAGATCAGAGGCGACGGGAGGTAGCCATCAGGCATGGCGTGGTGCTCACACACGATGGCGGCGACGGCGCCGCGAGATTCAGCCCAGACAGACATGTCGAGGGCAGCGGCGTAGAGCTCCGTCGTCGGGGCACCGGCCACCGGGGCACGCATATCGAACCGCATGAAGAACATCGGAGGATTCTTTCAGGCCACCCGTGGTCCGGCGGAGCCAGCTGTCGCCCCCGAGAGTCTGTGACGCACTCCATGGTCATCGCTTCAATTCGCGCTAGAACGGTCGCCATGGCGAACCCGCAGACCACTGATCCGGAGGTTCGCCGTCCGGTCCACGACTTGACCCGCTCACCCATGCGCACCGATACCGCACTGGCGGCGACCCTGCCGGAGAGTCGTCGCTACCGGGTAAAGCGCGTACTCCTCGGCCCTCCGCTAGTCAGCGATCAGCTCGAAGGTCAGCGGCTCGGAAAGCCGACCGCCCTGGCCGTCCTTTCCTCAGACGTCATGTCGTCCTCGGCCTACGCCACCGAAGAGATGCTTCGGATCCTGATCCCGATTGCAGGTCTCGCCGCCTTCTCTGTCATTACGCCGATGACCGCAGCCATTCTGGGCGTCCTTTCGGTGGTGACCATATGTTACCGGGACGTCGTGCGTTCCTACCCGAAAGCTGGAGGGTCCTACGTCGTCAGCCGGGATAACTTCGGCCCGAACGTCGCCCAGGTGGCCGGGGCCGCTCTGCTCATCAGCTACACGATCACGGTGGCTGTGTCAGTTGCCGCCGGTGCTGATGCCATCATTTCGGCTGCACCGGCACTGAGTCGACTTGCCGTCCCACTTTCGATCGCCTTCGTGGTGATCCTGGCTTTTGGCAACCTGCGCGGCATTCGCGAGGCAGGAAAGGTCTTTGCCATTCCGACTTACTTCTTCATTGCCAATATGGCCTTCCTCATCGTGTTCGGGCTCAGCCGAGAGGCCGCTGGCGATCTTCCCAAATCCGCACCGACCCACGGCATGCTGCATCTCGGGCATGCGAGTGGCGGGGTGATCCTTGGCATCTCTGCCTTCTTCCTCTTGCGGGCGTTTGCTAATGGCAGTTCTGCTATGACCGGTACGGAGGCGATCTCGAACGGCGTCAGCATCTTTCGG
The DNA here is from genome assembly GCA_036489775.1 of Acidimicrobiales bacterium. GTDB lineage: Bacteria > Actinomycetota > Acidimicrobiia > Acidimicrobiales > RAAP-2 > Bog-473. The sequence continues at coordinate 18,737 of DASXFC010000031.1, forward strand.
GAACCACAGGCACGCAACGCCCGAACCACCCTGGTTCTGATGAGCACCATCCTCGGGGCCATGTTCCTCGGCGTATCGGTACTGGCCGCGCTCACCCATTCGGTGCCCTTCACCTCGGGCACACCCACCATCGTCTCGGAGATCGGCCAGGTGGTCTATGGCACCAGTCCAGTGGGTCGCCTCCTCTTCTATCTCCTCCAGGCGGCAACCGCCCTGATTCTGATCTTGGCGGCGAACACGAGCTTCACCGGATTCCCCTTCTTGGTGAGTTTCGTGGCCGAGGACTCCTTCCTCCCCCGCAAACTGACGGTGCGGGGACACCGGTTGGTCTTCTCGAATGGCATCCTCCTCCTTGCCGGCGCCTCCATCGCCTTGTTGCTCGCAACGAACGCCAAAGTCTCCGCGTTGATCCCGATGTACGCCATTGGCGTCTTCACCGGCTTCACCATGGCGGGTGCCGGCATGGTGAAGCACCATTGGAGTCAGCGCGAGCAACACTGGCGCAAGGGCGTCGCTGTCAACGCCGTGGCCGCCGTCGTCTGTGCGGTCGTCGTCGTGGTGTTCGCTATCGCCGAATTCACCCAAGGGGCATGGGTGGTGGTCGTGGTCATGCCCTTGATCATTTTCACTTTGGTGCGAACCAACCGCGAATATCGCGAGGAAGACGCCATCTTGGAGGAAGGCGCCGCGGTCGCAGCCTGCGAGGCCAAGGTGTTGAGGCGTCATGTTGTCGTGGTCCTGGTTGACAAGATCGACCTGGCCACCGCTCGGGCCATCCAGTACGCCCGGACACTCACCCCAGACGACCTGCACGCAGCACACTTCAATATCGACGAAAAGCGGGCTGAACTTCTCATCTCACGGTGGCAGCAACTCGGACTGACCGGGCTTCCCTTGGACGTCGTTGACTGCCCCGACCGCAGGCTTGGTCGGGCCGCTTTGGAGTTGGCAGCCGAGCTCACAGATGGGACGACCGAGGTGAGTTTGCTCCTTCCCCGGCGCTCATACGGAAAGACCTGGCGTCGCTTTCTCCACGATCAGACCGCGGATCGTATCGTCGACGTGGTTAGCCAATTGCCTCACGTAAATGCAACGATCGTGCCATTTCACGTCGCACCAGGACTGACTACTGCCGCCGCCTACGAGATTGAGTTATCGGCCTTCCGGCCACCCGATGAGATCGCGGAGACCCGCCAAAGTCCCGCGTCACGCCAATTCGGAGGAACGTCGGTAAACGAGGTCCAAGCGATCTCGGCCCTGCAATGGCGATCTCGAGCCAAGGTGGTCGGGAAGGTCAGGAGTGTTCGAGTCAGGTCGCTTGCCGACGTCCCGAGCTTGGAGTGCGTGCTAGTCGACCAGAGCCGCGAGGCCATCACCCTTGTCTTCCTCGGGCAGCGATCGATCAGTGGACTCAGGAGTGGCTCAGTGCTGAGGGTCGAAGGGATGGTCGGAAAGCACCATGGAAGACTGGCCATGATAAATCCGGCGTTCGAGTTCGTATCCCCAGCTCCGTCGGACGTGGAGTCGTGACGTGACGGCGAAATGGTGGATCTGGCTGACCGCTGTGGCGGCACCGATTGCTGTCGCCGCGTTGTTGATACCCAGTCGGGGGCACATCGGAGCGGCCGATGACGCTCTCGTGCTGGTCGTAGTGACCGTGGCGATCGCCTCACGCGGAAATCGATTTGCGGCGGCACTGGCCGCGCTCATCGCGGCAGCCGCCTTTGACTTCCTACTGACCCGTCCATATGAATCATTCCGGATAAGCCGTACCGTCGATGTGACGACCGAGCTGCTCTTTGTGGCGGTCGGACTCCTGGTTGGCGACTTGGCCGCCCGGGGCAGGCGACACCAGATGGCTGCCGCCAGCGGTCGGCGCGAGATCTCGCGCATCCACCACCTGGGCGAACGAATCGCCGACGGCGAGGAGCCCGAATTCGTCCTGATCGCAGTGGCCAATGAGCTGCGACAATTGCTCAACCTCCAAGATTGCCGCTTCGTTCGCGAGCAACCCTCCGGGAAAGGAGCATGGATCGCGAATGATGGAACGGTTCGGCTCAATCCGCTCCGATGGCCGACCGCTACGGCTGGATTGCCCACGAAGCAAGTCGAGCTGGCCGTTCGAGGCGGAGGAAAGGTTCTCGGAACCTTTCTCTTGACGCCTACCCCGGTGGCGCCGATCAGCCAAGAACAGTGTCTGGTCGCCGTCGCTCTGGTTGACCAGCTGGGTGCGGCCTTGGCTCACGAGAGTCTCGACTAACAATTCGACGACATCAGCGCACGCACCCCGTTGGTCGGGAACGCATGGTGGTCGCAAGGCTGGAAAGTACCGTTGGGGACGTGTCGAACCCCACGGGTGCTCGCGTCCCGAGGCCGACGGCATCGGTAGGTCCTGCCGCAGCATTTTTTGGCTCAGCGGGCCGGAGCCGGGACCTGCAACCAATCTCGGTCGAGCTCTGCGGGATCATCGGCCTCTTGGGGTCCCTTTCCGTGCTGTTGGGGCTCCGGCAAGTCGGCACGACCTTTGCGCTCAGAGAGCCGGGCGCCTGGTTTTTCGCCACGGCGGCTGGAGCGCGGACGTCGGGAAGCGGGTTCCTCGGCGTCGTATTGGTCTACATCGGGCTCGCGCTCATGCTCGGAGCGTGGTTTGAGCTCGTCCGTACGGTCCGTCGCCAACCGTCCATCCCGATGCCGCGGTTGGTGCCGATCCTCGTGGCCTGGGTGGCCCCCGTCCTGGTCATGCCGCCGTTGTTCAGTCGGGACGTCTACAGCTACGCGGCGCAGGGCGAGATGGTGCAGCGCGGACTCAACCCCTACCTACACACCCCGAGCGCGCTCGGGGGTGGTCCGTTCCTGAACCTGGTCGATCCTCTCTGGCGCCATGCCCCCGCCCCTTACGGCCCTGCCTGGGAGCGGCTGGCGGGGGCGATCGTGGCCCTGTCGCGCCATGACGTGGCGACGGCCGTGGCCGGATTCAGACTGGTCGCACTGATCGGCCTCGGCTTGATCGCCTGGGCCGTCCCCTCGCTGGCCCGATCGGTAGGGCGCCCGGGGAACGTCGCCTTTGCGCTCGGTCCGCTGAACCCACTCCTCCTTCTGGTGCTGGTCGGCGGCGCACACAACGACGCGCTGATGCTGGGCCTCCTCGTCACCGGATGCGCTCTGGCCCGAAGGCACCATGCCTTGGCCGGCCTGGTGCTGTGCGCACTGGCCGCGCAGGTAAAGCTGCCGGCGCTCATCGGCGCCGTCTTCATCGGGTGGTGGTGGAGCGAAGACAGAGGGGGCTGGCGCCAACGGGTCCCCCGCCTGGTGGCCGCGGTGACGATCGTGGTGGTGCTGATGGGGGTGATCAGTGAGGCCTCGAACCTGGGCTGGCACTGGCTGAACGGACTGGCCAATCCGGGCACGGTGGTCTCCTGGCTTGACCCAGCCACAGCCCTCGGACTGGCCCTCGGCCACGCCGCCGGCGCCCTCGGTGTCGGCGGACACACAGCCGGACTGATCGAGATCTCACGGAGCGTCGGCCTCGGGTTGGCCGCCATCCTCTCGCTCGGGTTGCTCCTCCGTTCGGGTCGTCGGCGAGAGATCGAAGCTCTGGGGTGGAGCCTCCTCCTCTTCGTGGCCCTCGGACCGGTGGTGTGGCCCTGGTACGAGACCTGGGGATTCGTAGTGCTGGCGGTGGTCGCCGAAGGTCGGACGCTGCGACTCGTGCTCGCCCTTTCCGCCGTGGCCTGCTTCGCTGACGTGCCGCCGGCTCGTTCGCTTGGTACATCGGACCCGGTGGTGACGGCGATCACTTGGATCGTGCTGGTCGGCGCCGTCGTCGCCTATGTCTCCATCCGGCTCGCACCATCCCTAAGCCTCCCCGGGCGCTCGCACAAATAGGCGAAACCGACTCAGGAGAAGTAGTCGTAGTACTCGAGGCCGAGGTGCGTGATGGGTTCTTCACCGGCCAGGAAGCGAAGCGTGTTCTTGAGCTTGGTGACCTGGATGAAGAGATCGTGCTCAGGGTAGACGTCGGGCGCGGATTGCGGAGACTCGAAGTAGAAGGACAACCACTCCTGGATCCCGGACATTCCGGCCCGCTGGGCCAGGTCGCTGAAGAGGAGTAGGTCGAGGACGAGCGGCGCCGCCAGGATCGAATCACGGCAGAGGAAGTTTACTTTGAGCTGCATCGGATAGCCGAGCCATCCGAAGATATCGATGTTGTCCCACCCCTCCTTGTTGTCGCCCCGCGGCGGGTAGTAGTTGATCGAGACCTGGTGCTCGATGTCGCCGTAGAGCTCGGGGTAAAGCTCGGGCTGCAGGATGCCGTCGAGCACGCCGAGCTTGGATTGCTCCTTGGCCCGAAAGCTGTCGGGGTCCTGGAGGACCTCGCCGTCGCGATTCCCCAGGATGTTGGTCGAGTACCAGCCGGAAAGCCCGAGCATCCGGGCCTTGATCATCGGGGCCAGGACCGTCTTGACCATGGTCTGGCCGGTCTTGAGGTCCTTGCCGGCGATGGCCGCCGAGTGCTCGGCGGCATACCTGGTGAGCGCCGGCGTGTCGATGGACAAGTTCGGTGAGCAGTTGACAAAGGGGATCCCGAGGCCGAGTCCGGCATAGGCGTAGAGCATGCTCGGGGCGATGGCGTGGTCGCTCCGATCGAGTGCAGCCTCGAACGCCTCGAGGCTGTGGTCGCCTCATGATCAGGGACCAGGGCTTCGGTCGACCCGCACCACACCATGACGCCCCGAGCTGACCCCTTGGCTTCCATGAAGGACGCGATGTCGGCCCGGATCGCCTCGACCCGTTGGCGATGGGTTTCGTCGCCCCGCGTGTTGTTTCCGTGCACCTGGCTGACGTAGGTCGGGTCGAACACGGCTGGGAGGGGCCGGATCGTGCGCAAGTAGGCGCCGACTCGCTCGATGGACGGCTGATCGAGGACTCCGGCCCGGCTGGCGGCGACGAAAGCATCGTCGGGAAATGGATCCCACGCGCAGAAGTCGAGTTGGTCAAGTGAGGCCAGAGGAACCAGGTCGCCGATGCGGACGACCCGCTGCTCGTCACGTCGGCCCAGGCGCACCGTCCCGAGTTGGGAGAGTGAGCCGATCGGTTGCTGGCCCGAACCACTCCTGATGGATTCGACCCCGGCGATCAGCGTCGTCCCCACGGCGCCGAGTCCCACGCAGAGCACAGCGAGTCGCCCGTCGGCCGGTGTGATCTGGATTGGGTTCGCGGCGGAACCCTGGGGCACATGCTCGCCTGACGACATCGGCTACATCCGTTCTCTCGGGGGGGATGGGAACTGTGTCGGCTCGGGCCCGCATTGGTCATCCGGCCAGGTGCTCGAGGCAAGAGACCGATGATACTGGGGGCCCGGTCGGGAACAGCGGACGGGACTCGGACGCTGTGAGCGGTGGTCGTCGACGACTCATCACAGCCTGAGGCCCCGCTCCTACTTGCCGGAGGTCCCCAGGTAGATTTCGACCATGACCGTGGCGGGGGAAACCGGCCCCCGCGCCACTTCGGGCATTGCCTACATACCGGCCCTCGACGGGATCCGCGGCGTCGCCATCATCGTCATCATGGGATACCACGGTGGGGTCTTCTTCACCTCAGGTGGCTTCTACTCTCTCGACACTTTCTTCGCGCTGTCGGGCTTTCTCATCACGACACTGCTCGTTTCCGAGCATCAACGCACGGGAGCGATACGGCTCAGTCGTTTTTGGGTCCGCCGAGCGCGCCGGCTCCTCCCTGGGCTTCTCCTCATGTTGTTGGGTGTCGCCCTCTTCGCGGCCTTCCTGGTGTCGGCCGGTACCTACCCCACCCTGCGGGGCGACGGGCTGGCTTCACTTTTCTATGTGGCCAACTGGCACTTCATCGCCACCGGTTCCAACTACTTCGACCAGACCGCACTCACCTCGCCGCTCACCCACATGTGGTCCCTGGCCGTCGAGGAGCAGTTCTATCTGGTCTGGCCCTTGGTCGTGCTGGGCCTCTTCTCACTGACGCGGAGCCGCCGTCTGCTGCTGGCGGTCTGCGTCGTCGGTGCACTGGCGTCGGCGCTGGAAATGGCCCTGCTGTACTCGGTGGCCAACGTCAACCGCATCTATTACGGCACCGACACCCGTGCCCAATCGCTGCTGGTGGGCGCCGCCCTGGCGGTGGGGCTCTCGCTGTGGGCCGACCGCCGTTCGTCGGAGCAAGAAGATGGAACGACCTGGGAGCTGCACACATCCCGCAGTCGCCGCCTGGCTCTTCTCATCGGTCTGGGGGGCGTGGCCGGGAGTCTGATCCTTTGGATCACGGTCTCGTACAACGACGCCTTCGCCTACCGAGGTGGATTTCTGCTGGCTGCACTGGCCACATCGGGTGTCCTCTTCAGCGTGGTGACCGTGCAGCGGTCCATCCTGGCCCGCGCCCTGACCTGGACCCCGTTGCGCTATGTCGGCCGCATCTCCTATGGCATGTACCTCTGGCATTTTCCGCTCTTCACCTACCTGGACGGTGCCCGCGTGCACGTCACCGGCTATCCCCTCTTCTTTGTCCGGGTAGCCGCCACTCTCGTGATTGCCACCGCGTCCTACTACCTGGTGGAGCTCCCGATCCGCCGGGGCAACCTCTTTTCGAGGCGCTCACTCCAGGTGCTCAGTCCTGTCGCGGTGTCAGTCACTGCGCTGGCCCTGGTGTTGGGAACGATCGGACCGTCGGCGGCACCGACCCTGGCACCGAACCAGGCCACGAAGCCAGCTGGGCCGCCCGTCAAAGTGCTGGTCGTCGGCGACTCGACCGCACTCACACTGGACATCGGCCTCAACGAATTCGCCAGCGACTATGGAGTCGAGCCCTACAACGGCGGGATACTCGGCTGCGGTGTGACATCGGGCGCCGAATTTCAGCTCAAGGGTGTCGACGCTCCCATGGCTGCGGAATGTTCGGGCTCCCCACCCGGTTTCCAGTGGAACAAGTTGTGGGCCTACCGGATATCGGTGTTCCGTCCCAACGTCGTCATGATTCTCGTCGGGCGCTGGGAGACGGTGAATCGCACCTACCGAGGACACTGGACAAACATCTTGCACCCGTCCTATGCCGCCTACGTGAAGAGCCAACTCGTCCGCGCTGTCCATGTTGCTGGCTCCGGCGGTGCGCAGGTGGTACTGCTCACCGCCCCCTGTTACGACAGCGGCGAACAACCCAACGGTGCGCCGTGGCCCGAGGACGCACCCAAACGTCTGGCCATCTTCAACAACCTGGTTCGCCAGGTAGCCGCCCAAGTGCCCGGCACCTCGCTCCTCAACTTCAATGCCCTGGCCTGTCCGGGTGGTCACTACGAGCAGGACATGGACGGCCAGCAGGTCAGGGAGTCAGACGGTGTGCACTTCACCTTTGACGGTGGCAATGTCTTCGCCTCGCGCCTCTGGCCGAAAATGGTGGCGCTGGGCCGTCGGCAGATGGCGCGGGCAGCGGCTTCGACTTCCTGAGCCAGCAACGAGTTGCTCTATCCGAAGAACACCTCGGCCTCGGCATAGAGCTCGGGAGGGACCAGCTTGAGCTTCGCCGTTGCCTCGGTCAGATCGACGAGGTCGATAGAGGTTCCGTGCAACGCCACCATCTGACCGAACTCGCCGTCATGGAGCGCGTCGATGGCGTGGAGTCCAAATCTGGTGGCGAGCACGCGGTCAAACGCGGTTGGACTACCCCCACGCTGGACGTGGCCGAGAACCGTCGCACGAGCCTCTTTCCCCGTTCGTCGGGAGATCTCGGACTCCAACAGACTGCCGATCCCCGTGAGCCGCACGTGCCCGAACGAATCCACCTCTCCAGTGCGTTCCGGCAGCGTGCCTTCCACCGGGAGTGCCCCCTCGGAGACGACGACGATCGGCGCGTAGTGGCTGGCAAACCGCTGTTCGATGAACGCACACACTTCGTCGATGTGGAATGGCTGTTCGGGTATCAGGATCACGTTGGCTCCCCCAGCCACGCCTGAGTGCCAGGCAATCCATCCGGCGTGCCGTCCCATGACCTCAACAATGAGCACGCGATGATGGCTTTCCGCCGTGGTGTGGAGCCGGTCGATAGCCTCAGTGGCGATCATCACTGCTGTGTCGAACCCGAACGTGTAGTCGGTCGCCCCCAAGTCGTTGTCAATCGTCTTGGGCACACCGACGATCGGTACTCCTTTCGCTGCGAGTCGAGTCGCAACCCCCAGAGTGTCCTCACCCCCGATAACCACGAGGGCCTCGATCCCCAGTTGGCTGATCTGGTCGAGCACCCGTTCTTCACCATCGTCGGTCGCGTATGGATTGGTCCGGCTCGATCCGAGGATGGTCCCACCTCGAGGCAGGATCCCGCGTACCGCTGCCACATCGAGCCGCATGGTGTCGCCTTCGAGAGGGCCGCGCCACCCGTCACGAAATCCGACGAAATCGTCCCCGTAGACCCCTACGCCCTTTCGGACAACAGCGCGAAGGACGGCGTTGAGTCCAGGACAGTCCCCTCCGCCCGTGAGCACCCCTATTCGCATTGATAGCGAGCGTACTGAGATTCGGCGGCCAGGATTCGCTGAGCCGACGGCGCCGGAGAACAGGGGTAACGTACGCAGCGACGCCTCCGACAGTGGGGGCACACGGGACTGGGAGGGATGTGATGCCGATGACTGCAAGTGACTTCCGGTCGCCAACCACGGCCGCCACCCGATTCCAGTCCATGGGCGTTCTCGGCCGCTGACGCGAGTGGGGGCGCTCCCTTCTTAGGAAGCTCCCGTTGTCACAACCAATCCCCAATCAGCTCCTGGCCGTCGGCTGGTCCGACCGTGTCCAGGCACTCTTCGCCACCTTGGTGGACCTCACCCTTGTCCCGGCCCGCGTGGTCGGTGTCGACCGAGGTTGGTGCCGCGTGGTCACATCCACTTCTGAACGCTCCTTGCCGATCCCGGGCCTGGCCGTTGGTGACTGGGTCGGACTCGATGACGACCAGATTGGTGAGGTACTGCCACGTTGGTCGGTCCTCGGGCGCCTCGGTCCCGAGGGTGAGCGCCAGGCTCTGGCCGTGAACATCGACCTCGTCCTCATCACCGCCCCGGCCGACCGGCTCTCCCTCTCTCGTGTCGAACGCGAGATGGTGATGGCCTGGGACAGTGGGGCCCGACCCGTGGTCGTACTCACCAAACTTGACCTGGCACCTCCCGGCCTCGCCGATCAGCTGACGACCCGCCTCGGTACGGTCGACGTCGTTGAAACCAGCTCGCTGGACGGCTCGGGCCTCGACGAGTTACGCGTGTTGCTTGTTCCGCCGCTCACAGCCGCATTGCTCGGGCCTTCGGGTGCCGGTAAGTCCACCTTGATCAATGCCTTGCTCGGCGAGAACCGCCTCGGTGTGGGCGCCGTGCGCGATGAAGACGGTCGAGGACGACACACCACGTCATCCCGTCAGCTGGTGTCCCTACCCTCGGGCGGGTCCCTGGTGGATATGCCGGGCTTGCGCAGCCTGGGGACCGATGCCAGCGAGGAGGCCGTCGCGGCGGCCTTCCCCGACATCGATGAGCTCGCCGCCAACTGTCGGTTTTCCGACTGTGCCCACGAGGTCGAGCCGGGCTGCGCCGTGACGGAGGCGGCGGCGGGCGGCGGACTGGACCCGGCCCGGCTGGCCAGTTACCAGAAGCTCCTACGTGAGACGGCCTTCGAACGCTGGCGCACTGATCCACTGGCTCACGCCGAGGAGGCACGGATCTGGAAGGCTCGAACCAAAGCGAACCGGAAGGTCTACCGGGATCGCGACCGGGACCGCTGACGGTCGCCAAGACCTGGAGGGCATGAAGATGGTGCGCCAGCAAGGTAGCGGCCAGGGCCACCGGGCCGGAAAGCCTCCTAAGCGCTCACTCCGCACCGAATGCGGGTCAGGCAACACCGGCGCGCTCGAAGCAGGTGGTCAGTGCCTGTGCAACCCCGTGGAGGGGTGCGACGTCTCTCTTGGCCCGCGCCAGAATGAGTGCTCCTTCGAACGCTGCCACACACAGCAGTGCCAGGTCGTCCGCCTCTGCCACTCCAAGTGGGCGTAGTTCGTCCCCGACGATCATCCGCAACGAGTCGAAGGCTCCGTCGCCGATGTCAGCCAGGGTGTCATTGGTCGCCGCCTGCTCCAAAACAGCGGTCGATATTGGGCAGCCCCCTTGGAAGTCGGTGCTCACAAGGCCCGCCGCCAAGCCCTCGGCAAACTCATGAAGCGCAGCGGCGGCATCTGGCGTGCGGTCGATGACGTCTTGAAGCACCTGGATCGCTTGCTCAGCATTGAGCTCAAGCGCTTCGGAGACCAGTTGTGCCTTGCCGCCGGGGAAATGGTGGTACAGCGAACCCCGAGGGGCGTGGGCTTCAGCCAGCACCTGCAGGACGCCGGTGGCTTCGACGCCTTGGTACTGGATGAGGCGCATCGCCGCCGAGAGCATTCGTTCCCTCGCCGCCATGGTTTCTCCTTGCGACTCTCTAGACCGGTCTATATATTATACCAGATGACGGCCATAGAAGAGCTTCGTAGACGGCGAGGTCGGCCTCTGGACCGGCGTGCTTGATGCCATACCGGCATCACTGACCCTCGACGTGGCGAGCGAGCTCGACGACCTCGGGTACGGCTCGATGTGGTTCGGAGAGGCCTACGGCGGGGAGAGCTTCACCACCGCAATGCTGCTGGCTTCCGCCACGTCGTCGCTCATCATCGGGACCGGCATCGCCAACATTTATGCCCGTGGCCCGATGGCCACTGCCGGGGCGGCCCGCACCACCCATGCCTTCTCCAAGGGTCGCTTCATCCTCGGTCTGGGAGTCAGTCACCAGCCTCTGGTCGAAAGCGGCCGAAAAATGGTCTACTCCCCTCCGATCACCGCCATGCGCGAATATCTCGACGGCATCGAGCGGGCGACCTACCTGGGCGCCAACGCCGATCTCCCGCCGATCGTCCTGGCTGCTCTCGGACCGAAGATGCTCGAGCTTTCACGTGACCGCACCGCGGGTCCCTCTGTGCACCCCTACCTCATGACGCCCGCGCACACCCACCTTGCTCGCGAGATCCTCGGAGAGGATTCTCTCCTCGTGGTCGTGCAGGCCGTGGTGCTCAATCAGGATCGCGAAGAAGCTCTGCGGCGAGCGCACGACAACCTGAGCATCTATACCGAACTCCCGAACTACCGCAATCATTTGTTACGGGAAGGCTTCTCCGAGCAGGACTTGGTCCCGGGCGGATCAGACAATCTAGCTGACGCTCTCGTGGCGATGGGAGACGAATCAGCGGTCCTCAAGAAGGTCAACGACCATCTCGAAACCGGAGCCGACCACGTGTGCGTCCAAGTGCTGGGGTCGAACCTGGCCGACGTTCCTCTCACAGAATGGCGTTCCCTGGCTGCCGCCCTCCCGAGCTGACATCGTGGGGCTCTCGTGCGGGTGGAGAAGACCATCTCCTATTCAAACCGCCAGGAGTTGCGACAACGCGTTCTGGGCCTTGGACAAGCATTCCTTCCTCATTCGGGTAACTATCACCAGCGAAAGAGGGTGGAACCCATAGTCGGTGTCACCCCCTCTGGAGTCCGAAAGTGACGGGGACCCGGTCAAAAGGTCAATTCGCAACCGTCATGCCGACGATCCGGGACGAACTTACAATCCCATTGCTCGGGAGCGAGCCTTCAAACGTGGCATCGCCATAGCTGAACACCCCGCCGTCGGCGCCCACAAGCCAATATCCATTGCCGTCCGCTGTATCTGCCATGCCGACCACGGGACCCGACAGGTGATGGCCACCCATACTGCCGTAGAACGACGCGTCACCATAGGAGAACACACCACCGTCGGCCGCAACAAGCCAATAGCCATCAGTTGATCCGTCGATAGCGAGGCCTGTTAACGGCGCTGAGAGATGCGGCAATGCGGTATCGAGGAATGGAGCATTTCCGAAGGACCGGCCCGATCCATCGTTGCCCATTACAAGGTAGCCCCCGGCATCGGATGTAGAGGCCAGAGCGACGACCGGCGCCGGCGCCGCACAGGGAGGTCCGCACGAAACTGGAGGATCTCCGTACGATCCCCAGTAATGAGCGTCGCCCATGGCAAAAACTCCGCCGTCCGCGGCCACCAACCAATAACCCTTGCCATCGGGAGTGGACGCGATGCCAACCACGGGTGCCGCTGGAGTGATTTTGTCACTAGGCAACGAGCCATAAAACTGGGCGTCGCCAAAACTGAAGACGCCGCCATCCGAAGCTGCCAACCAGTAGCCGACGGTAGCCGATGCTACGTGCTGTTGGTAACTGGGCTCTGATTTTGCCTGGGCGCACATTGCATAGGCACCGATCATCACCGCGACGAGCAGCGTGGCCGCTCCAACGCTACCTGTCCAGCGGAAAAGGCGATTGGTCGTCACGCGCGTGCCTTATCCGACACTCGATCAGCTATGCGTCGCAAGTGTTCCCCACTGCCCAGTTGTAGTACTCGGAGTAAAAGTTCACGCAATACGGGGATTCGTCAAACACCGCAGTGTCCAGCGCAGTGCTGGACGTCCAGTATTCAAAGCCGCCGCCGATAAAGACCTCGGTGGCGGTGTTCTCCTGTTGAGGAACGCTCGGATCTGCAACTGATGCCGAAGAGTTGTAAACTTCCAGCTGCTGCTCGACGTATGGCGGTGATGCCCAGGGCATCGTCTCGGTAGTCAGTAGGTTCCACTCGTCGTTCCAATAGATGTACGTGCTCCATGAGTCGGTGTCGGTTGGGTCAGCCACGGCGTACGGAACCAAGCTGTCATTGCCGATGCCATACTGGCTAAACCACTCCCAAGTACAATTTACAGAATCGAACTCAAATACTTCCGGCGAGTTGGGATTGTTGAAACTTGTTTGTGCCCATCCAACTTGGATGAGGTTTCCTCCGGCCCCACAAGTCGTCGCTGCGTTGTCGTTGACCATGTACCAGCCAGCTGCGAATTGTGTCGCTCCGCTATACAAAGTGGCATCGACGGACTCAAGGTTGCCATAGATCTCGTAGAGACTCTGACCGGTTTCCACCGTTCCAGTGGCGCCATTAAAGATATGCCCAGTAACAGACGGCGTGGGTGTCGAGATATGAGTAGTTACAGCTGAGCCTTTTGGCGTGATCGTGGTGGGGTTGGCGCGACAATGGGGGATACTCATGTCTGACGGAGGTCCCGGAGCGGGCGTGAAGCCCTCGTATGGCCCTCCTGTGCAGATAGGCCACGTTGCTGGGTTGGACGACTGAACCGCAGACGATGACGCGTTGGCTGTCGCTGTTCCCGATTGGCTTATCGCAAATATCGTCCCGAGCAGTGCAAACAATGCCGCTATACGGATCAGGTTGTATCGAATCGGTCTCACCGAAGCGCCCAGATTCATTGCCACACCCAATCTGCTGATTCTTTTCGGAGTGTGAACCGTCTGCGGTGTTCATGTCAAGCCACCCCCATTTTCAACTAGCCCTGGACAAGCGTAAGAAGGCGTCCTGGAGAGGTCCGACTGCGAGAGCCAAAGCTTGATCAGATACTCGAGAGCGAATAGCGCCCAGACGGTGTAGTCAACAGCATCGAGTCTCCCCAAGAGCTCGGTCAAGGTTCCCACGACGCGAAGTGAGTAAGCCGGCTTTCCTCAGCAGCTACCCTCCATCCCCGCCCAACGCGAAGCCTGCGTCCGCCACATCCGAGACAAGGGCTGGGATCTGGTGGACGAGTACGCGGATCGGGGCGAGTCGGCGCGGAGCGCGAACCGGCCGCAGCTGAAGGAGATGCTGGCCCGCTTCGCCGAGGACGCAGACGTCGACGCGGTCGTGGTCCACAAGATCGACCGCCTGGCGCGCAACATGGAGGACCACGTCGCCATCCGCGCCCTGCTTCGTCGTCGGAGCGTGACGTTGGTGTCGGTCACCGAGAACCTCGAAGAGACCGCGTCGGGCCGCCTGGTCGAGGGCATCCACGCCCTCATGGCCGAGTTCTACTCGGCCAACCTGGCCACCGAGATCAAGAAGGGCATGTCCCAAAAAGCCAAGATGGGCGGTTGGCCCCACTCCGCGCCGCTCGGCTACACCAACGTCCGCGAGACCATCGGCGGCCCCAGGTCGCCCACATCGTCGCCGACCCCGAACGCGCCCCGCACATCAGCTGTGCCTTCGAGTTGTACGCAACCGGCGAGTGGACCCTCGAACGCCTCGTCGCTGAGCTCGGCCATCGGGGCCTGCGCAACCGGGGCCGGCGTGACCGCGCCGTGCAGCCCATCGGCGTCTCCGCGCTGGCCAACATCCTCTCGAACAAGGCTTACGCCGGGATCGTCTCGTGGGAGGGCATCGAGTACCCGGGCCTGCACCAGCCGCTCACCGACACGGCCACCTTCAACAAGGTCCAAGACCTCCTGGCCGCCCGCGCCGCGCGGGGGACTCGGGAGCGCCGCCACAACCACTACCTGAAGGGCACGCTGTTCTGCGGGGTGTGCGGACGGGGCCTCTCGTTCTAGCTGGCCAAGGGCCGCTGCGAGTACCTGTACTGCCTGGGCCAGAAGAACCGCAACCCCACCGGCTGCCAGGAGCCCTATATGCCCGCCGGTGACCTCGAAGCCCAAGTCGAACAGCTCTACGAGAAGATCGAGCTACCCAAGTCCTGGCGCAAGCGCCTCCGCGATGAACTCGAAGCCGAGATCACCGCCCGCCAGCACCGCAACGCCGCCGAGCGCGAGTTCCTCACCCGCAAGCTCGCCAAGGCCGACACCGAACGACGCAAGCTCCTCGATGCCTACTACGCCAACGCCATCGACGTCACCACGTTGAAGGCCGAGCAGGCCCGTATCGCCGCCGACGTCCGATCAGCCGAAGAACGCCTTGCCGCGGTCGACGCCCACCTGGCCGAGTGGCAGGAGATCCTCGAAACCGCCATGCGCTTTGCCACCAACTGCGCCAAGGCCTACGCCCGAGCCTCGGCGCCGACCCGGCGCCGGTTCAATCAAGCCGTCTTCTCTCGCATCGACGTGCGCGACGGCAAGATCGCCGCCGTGGTGTACCACCCGCCGTTCGACCTGCTCTTTTCTACGAGCGAGTTCGAATACGGCGATTTGGTGGAGGCAACGACACTATGTTCAAACCCTTCTGTCAGCCCTGCCTTTGAACGATTTCTTCGGATTGCTCAAGCCCATATGTCCGTTGTACCAGGAACTTTGTTAAATTCCAAGCATCAAGCGATTCGAATCAGCAGGCAGAAGCAGCATCGTCTGACCCCGCCTGAAGTTGAACTTCTGTGTCGGGAGTACAAGGACGGTGCCGCCATCGCCGAGCTGGCCGCCAAATTTCACATCCACCGATCGACGGCACTGGCACTATTTGATCGATTCGCCCTCGAACGACGTGGCAAGGGTCCATCAGAGGTAGAGGTCGGGAGGGCGATCGACCTCTACCAAAAGGGAAGGTCGACTGTGAACATTGGCTCTTTGCTCGGCTTCAGCGCAGAGACAATCCGTCAAGCTCTCATCCGTGCCGGAGTAAGGATGAGGGGACCACATGATCGACCTGGCTCCTTACATCAGCATTAGCTTCGGGATCTCAACATCGATATCCAACGAGACCAGAGTGGATAGTCCACCTTCTGGTTTACGTGGTACCTGCTGGTGCGGGCTTGGCGGCGGTGACCGTGCATGAGGTGCTGCCCTGCTGGCAGGCCTGGAACATGCTTATGGTGAGCGTGGTGGACACGACGTAGGCCTGGATGTCGATGACTGTGAACAGGCCGCTTACTGGGGAGGTGGTCGTGAGTTGGAAGTGTGCCCCTGAGTTTGGGGACTGACTGGGGATCAAGGAATTGGACGCAATGGTGAGTGTCGAGCTTTTGTAGCCCGTCATTCCGAAGTCGGAATACGAGGCTTGGTCGCCTCCTGTAACAAGTTCGTTGGGTGACAGGTAGTTGATCACCCAGTGGTAGGTCAGCCCGGAGCCGTCGGGTTCGCAGGTGGCCGGGTCAGTAGTGTCGGTGGCGTTGAGGTTCGTGGGTCCCGAGCTGCTCGAGTTGGTAACTGTATTGGCGGTGCGGTCGGTGTAAGTGGTGATCAGGGTGTTCTGCGGGCCGCGGATGCGATAGATCTGGCGGTTGATAGGTGCCTGGTCCACTGCATCGACAGTCACGGCGACATTGCCGGTCGCTACACCGTTGACGGTGTAGGTGAAGGTGTCGGCAGCGGTGTCGGCTTCGTTCGGGTCCAGTGAATGGTTGCAGTAATCCAGGGTCGGCAGATAGCGGATGCTCTGGCCGTCAGCGGCGATGGTCACGGTGCCGTTGGCCGGTTGGGTAACCGCGGTGATCGACATGGGAGTGCTGCCCGCATCGTCGTTGGCCAACACGTCGAGCGTGGTGCCCGTGACCGCGGTGGTGTCGAGGTTCTTGTTCACGGTGAACGAGTCATCATGAACGGTGGGGGCGACGTAGGCGACGGTGATGACGAAGGACTGGGGCACCGTGCTGGCGGCTTGATAGGCGGGGTTGCCGGACTGGTCGGCGTTGATCACACAGGTTCCCGCCCCGGTGAAGGTCACGACCCCAGCGCTGATACTGCAGCCAGTGCTGCTGGCGCCCAGGCTGAAGGTGACAGCCAGCCCGGAGGTGGCGGAGGCGGTCGCGGCGTAAGAACCGCCAACGGTTGCTCCTGTCGGCGGTGCCGAGATCAGCGTGATGGTCTGAGTCAGTTGGATGACCTGAATGGACTGCAGCACTTGATTGGCGGCGGAGTACTGCGTGTTGCCGGGCTGGTCGGCGTCGATCACACAGGTGCCAGCACCGGTGAAGGTCACGACCCCAGCGCTGATACTGCAGCCAGTGCTGCTGGCGCCCAGGCTGAAGGTGACAGCCAGCCCGGAGGTGGCGGAGGCGATCGGGCTATAAGTGGCGTTGGCCACGCCAGGAGTGGGTGCGGTCGAACCGAACGACACGCTCTGGGTCAGCAAGACCACTTGGATGGACTGCTGCACCTGAGTGGCCGCGCTGTACGTGTCATCGCCAACCTGGTCAGCGTCGATCAGGCACGTCCCCGAACTAGTGAAGGTGACCACACCAACGTTGCTCAACGTGCAGCCAGTGCTATCTCCGTCCAAGGTGATTGTCGGAGGCAGTGTCGAGGTGGCCGACGCGGTTGGCGTATAGGTCCCATTAACCGTGCCTGGTGCCGGAGCGGAGGAGGTGAACGACACCGTCTGCAATTTCTTGAACACTTGGACCGACTGGGTCACGCGGGTGGCGGGCAGGAAGTTGACGTTGCCTGCCTGATCGGCGTCGATCACGCAGGTCCCATTGCTCGTGAAGGTGATCACGCCCAATGCCGAGATCGAACATCCGATGCTGGTCGCATCCAACATCAAGGCGACCGACAATCCCGACGTTGAGGACGCGGTCGGGGTGTAGGTCCCGCCGATGACCGATTGACCGGTTGGCGTCGAAGTGAACGAGACGCTCTGAGCGGTTTTGACGACCTGGATCATTTGCGTGACTCGGGGAGCGGCCAGATAGGTGGCATTCCCGGCCTGGTCCGCGTCAATGACACAAGTGCCTGTACCGACAAAGGTTACGAGACCAGAGGCCAACGAGCAGCCAGTGCTGGCTGGATCCAAGGACAAGGCCACTGTCAGCGTTGAGGACGCGGTCGCTGACGGCCGATACGTTGAGCCCGAATATGACGGCGAGAGCGGGGTTGAGGTCAACGTGATCGTCTGGTTGGCCTTCACCACCGGCATCGACTGCTTCACCGGCGTCGCCGCACCGTAGGTGCCGTTCCCAGCCTGGTTCGCATCGATCACGCAGGTGCCCGCGGCAGTGAATGACACCAGTCCAGAGGTAATGGTGCAGCCGTGACTGGCTGAATCGAGGGAGAACGAGATGGGCAGACTTGAAGATGCTGTCGCTGCCGGACGGTAGGTGGTGCCGATAGTGGCCCGCGTGGGCGCGGTAGTCGTGAACTTCACCGTCTGGTCGCGTTTGAGTTGTCCACCGAGCAGTGAATACACGACACATAACAACGGATTAGTGAACGACTTTCCCGACGACGTCTGCAACGTCGTCCACCCCGAACCTAGGCAGTTCTCCAACGTCACAGCGTTACCGCCAAAGCCACCAACACCAGTGGCCTGAGCCGGGACAACCGAGACAACCGCCAAACTCCCTGCAGCCGCCAACACCAGCAATGCCGCACCAGATCGCAGCAGCTGCCTACGAGGCATCACCCGCATACCGAACTCCTTCATCGCGCCTTCCGGCCCCTGAAAGATCGGGCGACAGGTCCAATGAAGACCTCACCTGCGAGTGATCGCACGGTGGCGGTAAGTGTAGGTGCGAATCAACCCTCATGCGTACTTTGCCGGGCCGAAGACGAACAAGCGGCGACCGGAAGATCCGGGGTGAAAATGACACCAGCGACCTGTCGCCGCCAAGTTCGTCCAGCCCATGGACATGCGGTTATCCAACCAATCAATATTCGGATAGCTCGCGGTTTCATCACCCACACGGGGCCATCGCTAAATGGCAGGTCTGAAATCACTGTCTGACCAGGCACTACTGAGTGGGCGCTGAGGGACTCGAACCCCCGACCTGCTGGTTGTAAGCCAGCTGCTCTAACCAACTGAGCTAAGCGCCCGGACACAACTCACCCCTTGAAAGCTCCAAAAAGGCGAGGGACCAAGGTTACTCAGTCGCTCTCGGATCGATTTACGACCTGACGTGCGCGCGAAAGCTCAGCCCTTACCCTGGAAGTCGACCGCCCCCTGTGGCACCGGGACCGACTGAGGCAGCCCGAGGTTCGAATAGGCCACGTTGGACTCCGTGGTGGTGGTCTGCGGGCTGCACTGGACCTGCACCCCGGCCGCATCCTTGTTCTTGTCCAGCACCGAAGTCGAGAGCTTGCCCGCCCCGTAGACGTTGATGCGCTTGACTGCCCCATTGGCTCCGGGGAGCTCGTATACGCAGACCTTCATGGTCTGCGACGAACTGAAGCTCATCTGCTGCACCACATCGTTGGGGTCGATCGACATCTCGAACGAGGCCAAGGTTCCAGCGGCCAAGTTGCCAAGGGTGCTGGCCGAAATGGCCTCTGGGTGTATGGCCTCGAGGCGGGTAATGGTGACACCGTTGACGGACGATGTCCCCACCGCTTCGAAGTCGGCGTCGGGTGACAGTGCCCCGTAGAGCGTGCGCGGGTCGGGAAACTGCATCGAGTCGGCGTTGTCATTCGAAGTGTCGTGCATCCATTCCAGGACGTCATTCGGCCCCGGCGTGTAGATGTAGAAGGCGCCGTCGACCAGCCGATCGTCGGTGGTGAAAACCTTGTCCGACCCCACAGGCTCGGGGTACACCGTGATCTTCTCGTCGATGTTGGCGCCGTCGAACGTCACTGCCACTTCATTGTCGGACTGCGCCGAGCCATTCTGCAGCGTGCGTTCGCTCACCTGAGCCGTCCCACTCGACCCGCTGGCCGCCGCTGAGCTCGCGGCGATGGCGTGCACCTTGGCTGCCGTGAGGATCATGTGACTCGGCGTGACCACGCCCGGCGAAGCTGGGTCCCCGGTGCCCCGGGTCACGACGACACCGACGGCCGCCACCGTGACCACGCCCGCCGCCACAGCGACGACCGGCGCCAGGTGTCGCCGACGGCTGTGCTCACTGAAGGACACGGCGACGCCACGGGTCATCGCCTCGTCGGCCGACACGGTCGTCGGCCCGTCGATCAGGTCGCGGATCTGAGTAGCAAGGTCAACTGGCATCAGGCACTCCTAGGGATTTACGGAGACGGCGCAGGCCGCGCTCGAGATGATTCTGGACTGTGGTGGGCTTGACCCCGGTGAACTCGGCCACTTCGGTGGCCCGCCACCCGAACCCGTGCACCAACACGACGGCGACGCGCTGGGATTGGGGTAGCCGGCGCAACGCGTCAGGCAGACCGGGCTCGATGGAGGGTTCGGCGTGTTCGGCCTGCGTGAAGACGGCCGGTTGGCGTCGCTTTCTTGTCCGGCTCTGAGCTACCCGGTAGAGGTAGCCCGGCGCGTTCGCCATTACCTTGACTCGCTCCCAGTGCTCCCAGGCGTAGGCCAGGGCTTCAGCGGTGGCGTCCCGCCCCTCCTCCGGGCCGTAGTGGGCCACCAGCGCATGGCGCAGATGTGGTTCGTGCCGGGCCACGAAGGCCTCGAACTCGGCCACGGCCGATCGGCGCGCGCCTGTGTCGTTGTCCAGCACCGCGAATCGTCCGATCATCTTTTGGCCTCCACCCTTTCAAACCGGTGAGGGCGGCTTCACCACCACCATCAATTCGGCGGTGGACAATTCGACGGCGGACAATTCGGCGGTGGAAGGTCAGGTCAGCGCATCAGGTGCTCGGAGAAGACCTTGCTCCACGGCCGGGTCAGCGTGCGCAGCTCGGCGCAGGCCTCCTCGCCGAGGGCGGCATAGGGTGCGATAGCCAGCTCGTCGGTTTGCTCCTCGATCTCCTGGCGCTGGGCCGCGCCCCACTCGGTGAAGCTCAGGTCATCACTGGCGGTCAACCAACCCCGAGCCCGCATGGACTCGACGGCAGCCGCCCAGTTCTCCTTGGGCCAGGCCCGCGAGCCGCGTAAGAGGTGGGCCGGGATGTCCCCCGACGCCGCGTGCGAGATCAACGCCTCAATGCCCGAGAGCCCGTGCGTCACCAGCAGTGCGATGTGCCCGTCACCCCGGTACTCGCGCAGGATGGATTGGGCATGCCACAGCACCAGGTGCGGCGCCTCGGGCCACGCCAGCTCAGCGTGAGCCGCCGCCAGCGGCCGCCCGTCCACATGCTGGGTCGCCACCTCGGCCGCGGCGCGGGCCAGGTCGGCGGCCCGCTGCATCTCGTCGGACCCCACGACGTCGTCACCCAGCAGTCGGCGGAACACCGCATCCACGGCATCGAAGCGGGCCGCCACCAGTTCCCCGGGCGTGGTGATTCCCCACGCCGCCGGGAGGGCGTGGTGCACCAGCTCGGGGTTGAAGTTGAAGAAGGTGGCGATGACCACCTCGGCCGAGACGGCGCCCATCGGGGCTGCCCGTGAGGCGAAGTAGCCGTCCCGGTCCACGATGCCGAGCTCGGCGTAGGCCGCCGCGGCTTCCGGTGCGAAGTAGATGATCCCGTGCAACGGTTCGACCGTGCGCCAGGTCTTGCGGGCTAGCAGCGCCGCCTCGCTCGTGGTCATAGTGCAGCCTCCTTCAGGAGCTGTTCGGCCAGCACTCTGCTGGCCGCGACGATGGGGCGACGAGGCGTGGCGTCGCGGACCCCCAAGTCCGCTCCGTCCCGCTCAACCGTGACGGCGCCGGCCTCGTCACAGATCAACATCCCGGCCAGATAGTCCCAGTTATAGAGGGTGTGCCGGCTCACCACCATGTAGGCATCGAGGCTGCCGTCGGCCACCGCGCAGAACTCCAGTGCGGCCGCCCCCAGGGCGCGGAACTGGGCCCAGCCCGGATTGAGCCCCGGGTAGCCCGAGATCGACACCACCGCTGAGGACAGTGCGGTGCAGCCCGACGGCGAGATGCGTTGGCCGTCGCGCTCGGCGCCCCCGCCCCGGACGGCGCGGTAGCGGACACCGCTGGCCTGGTTGACCACCAGACCGACCAGCGGACCCTCGACGTCGAGCACGCAGATGCTGGTGTTGTAAAAGGGCAGGCCCCGGTGGGCGTTGGTCGAGCCGTCGATGGGATCCATGACGGCGAGCAGGCCGCTGGCGCCGTCACCGGTCAGTCCGGATTCCTCGGAGAGCACGGCCAGGCCGGCGCCGTGCAGGATGGGCAGGGCGGCCCCGTCAGCCGCCAGGTCGAGCTTGTACTGGCCGGGCTTCAGTCCCGAGAGTCCCCAATCGTCGAGCTGGTCGAGGGCGTGGCGGATGGCCTCGGCCGCGTCCTCGAGCACGGCGAGCACTTGGGTCTCGTTCACCAGCCAGAACGTAGCGGGCGGCGAAGTCGTTAGGCTGGCTCCCCAGTGGCTGCCATCGATGTCGCCGGCTATGTGGCGGACCTCAAAGATCATTCGGTCGATCACGGATTCCACGTGCACGACGAACGACACTTCGTCGAGACCTACTCATTGCGCCAGGTCTGGGAGGTCGATCTGCACCCCGAAGAGGGTTGCGGCGGCCCGCTCGATCTGCACCTCGCACTCGATGTCGACCCCCGCGTCCTCCTCTCCTTCGAGGACGCCGTCGTCCTGCTGGCCGAGGACGAGGATCCACCGGACGAGTTCCACTTCCCGCTCACCTTCACCTGGGCTCTGCCCCCACTGCCCAGCGGGCCCGACCTGCTCCGGCTGGCCATCGACCTGGCCGGAGTCGGTGGGATCGAGCTGCCCCTCGAGGTATCGGCCATCGACTCCTTCGCCAATGCCACCGACGGTTCCGAGCGCCGCCTGAGCATCGTGGCCCGCCACCCGGTCTCCCTGGCCCGGGTCCTGGGCGGCGAGGAACTCCTGTGCGACGTCTTCGACCGCGCCCTCGCCGTCAGCCGCTTCCTCCTCGAATCCGCCGACAACTGGCTGAACTGAGGTGGGCCGGCCGCATCCCGGTCGCCGCACCAAGGTCCTGGCTGGTGCGGCCCTGGTTGCGCTGGTCCCCGTGCTGAGCGCCTGTTCGGGTTCCAGCGGGCAGGTGCTGGCTCAGGAAGCTTGCGTCCACGTCCACCGCTCCATCAGCGACTGGCGCTCCGCCGAAGTCTCGGGCACGCCGGCGCAGACGGTCTCCACCCTCCAGCGCGAAGCCGACGAGCAACTGCGCGACGCCCTACCCCTGGCCGCCGACGCCAACTCGGACGATGGCTCGTGGAATGCCCTCATGACGGCCATCTCCGAGAGCGCCACCGTCGATGAGAACCACCTCATCCCCTCACTCGACGCCCAGTGCTCGGTGGCCGATGCCAACGAGAACGTGAACCCCGACAACCCGCAGACCCCGTCGGGCTCAGACAATGGCACCAACACCAGCGGGAGCAGCTCGAACTCGTCGACCACCATCGACACCGCCAACGTCAACCCGCATGATTAACTGGACCAGGACCAGACGGACCGACGCCGACCCGCCATCGCGCCAGGTGGCTAGGGCGCGGTGGTCGTGGAAGTGGTCGCCGCTATCTGGGCCCGGCCGGCGGCCACGATGGCCGGCATGATCTTGGGGCCGAGCACTGGGCCGGCCGCATCGGTGAAGTGCACGCCATCGCTGCGGCGGACCGCGACACCGTCGATGTCGGTGGTGAACTTCCCACCGGGACAGGTCACCGCGTCCAGATCGACGACCGAATCGGTCGTCGGATTCTCGGCCGCCACTTCACGCACCAGCCCGTTGTAGATGGCCAGACGGGCCGGATTGTCCTCGGGCCAGGGGGCCCCGTCAGGCTGCTCCCCCTCGTCGGTGCACGGGGCGGTCAGGAACACCATGTGCGCCCCGGAAGCCGTGACCAAGGCCGAGCTGGCTTCGAGTTGGCTCTTCACGTAGGCGGCGAATGCGGGATTCAAGATGTTGGTCCACTTGCCCTGGTACTCGCGGTCAGCCACTTCCCAGCGTCCGGCCAGCAGTACCACCACGTTCGGTTGCGTCTTGGCCATGGCGCTGAGCCACTGGTACGGCCATGGCTGATCCTTGAGCGGGACGCCACTGGTCTGGGTTGAGCCGTTGCAGGCTTCGGGTGTTTGGTAGCGGACCCCCATCAGCTCGACCTCGGGGCCGTCGACCACGCCGCAGCCGAGAATGCCCTCGTCCGAGAGGGAGTAGTCGTACTTGGACTCCATCGCCGTGTCGGTACCCAGTCCGATACCCAAAGTCAAGGCCACCGAGTCGCCGAAGAGGAGCACCCGCACCGGCGCAGCCGCCGGCGAAGTGGTGGGCGCACCAGGGGGCGTAGTGGACGTGGTGGCGGTGATCGGGGGCGGGATCGTCCCACTGCCCACGTCGACACCGGTGGCCGCGCCGACGGTGGAGGCCACGGTGGCCACCACCACGACGGCCACGGCGGCCGGGACGACCAGATAGGTGCGCCACTCGCGCAGGAAGGTGCCTCGTCGGATCGGCTGCTCGACCAAGTGGTACGACGCGATGGAGACGGCCAGGGTCACCACGCAGCGGACCAGGAACAGACCGGCGCCCCCGAAGCCCATCCGGGCTTCGGTCATCCAGATGATGAGCGGCCAGTGCCAGATGTAGATGCCGTAGGAGATGCGGCCGATGTAGCGGATGGGAGCCAGGGACAAGAAGCGCGGCACCAGGCTGCGCGGTGCACCGACCACCGCCGCGATGACGCCCGCCGTGGCCAGACCGATCAGGAAGAAGCCGCCTTCGTAGGGGAACCCCGACGTGGTCGAGGTGGTGGTCCAGAGCACGATGGAGAGGGCGGCGCCGATCACTCCGGCCACCGCGCAGATGGTGCGGCCCTGGCTGGTGGACGGCCGCCACAACTCGCCCTCCTTGAGGCGGCCTCCGGCGTGCGACCGCTTGGTCAAGAGCACCAGGCCGACGGCCAGCGCGCACCCGATGAACAGGCACTGTGAACGGGTGTCTGTCCCGAGATACAACCGATTGGTCGATGCCCCGTTATGGAACAGGATGTCCATCTCGATCGCCGAGGCCACCGCCAAGGTGCAGCAGACCCCGAACAGCACTTTGAGGCTGCGGGTGAACTTCATGATGGCCAGAACGACCAGCGGCCACACCAGGTAGAACTGCTCCTCCACGGCCAGCGACCAGGTGTGAAGCAGTGGCGACGCCTTGGCCGTCTCGGCGAAGTAGTTCGAGTTGACCAGAATGAAGTGCCAGTTACTGACGTAGAGCAAGGTGGACAGCGCATCGAGGCGGAGTCCCGGGTACGTACCCTTCGACACCACCACCGAGGCGTAGAAGGCGACCAGCAGCATCATCAAGAAGAGCGCCGGGAGTAGGCGCCGAGCCCGGCGGGCCCAGAAGGCGCTGAGCTTGATGGCCAGGTTCTTCATCCACTCCGAAATCAACAGCGAGGTGATCAAGAAGCCAGAGAGGACGAAGAACGTGTCCACGCCCAAGAACCCGCCCGTGGCGAAGAAAGGGCCGCCGTGGTAGATGACGACGGCGGCGACGGCGAAGGCCCGAATGCCGTCGAGCGCCGGGAGGTAGGCGAGGCGGCGGTGCTGTGCCTCGCTGACCTCGTCCGCTGTCGCGCTCATCCCCGGGCCATCACTCCATGACTCCGCGCACGACCAGCCCGTGCGGGCCGACATTCTCGCAGATCGGCGATGACACCCCCGGGCGGTACCCCCTGGCTACCCTGATCGGGCCTTGAGTTCGAACCGCCCCATGGCCCGACCGTTGGCCCCCCGACGTCGTCCCCCCCGCCGACGCCGCCTCGCCTCCTCCATCTTCTTGTTAGCCCTGGTGGCGGTGCTGGTCGGGGTGGGTCTCGAGGTGGACCACCGGGTCGATGACGGGCCTGCTCTGAGCCCAATGCGGTCCCGGATCGTTCAGATCGCCCAGAGCCAGCTGGGCTATCGGACCGACCCCTCCGACAGCTACTGCAACCGCTATAGCGCGTACTGGGACGCCGGCACCGACGACTGCGGGAACTCCAACCTCGATGAGGAATGGTGCGCCGACTTCGCCGCCTGGGTCTGGAAGCAGGCCGGTGCCGAGGTCGAGTACCAACTGGCCCCGGGCTACCTCAATTCGGACTCGGCCAGCTTCTACGTCTGGGGTCTGAACCATCACACCTGGCACCCCATCGGGACGCCGTATACGCCCCAGCCCGGCGATGTCGCCATCTACGGGCTCGACACCAGCACCGTGACGGCTGATCACGTGGCCATCGTCACCGCGGCCACCACACACCAGGATGCGCCTGACGTCATCAACGGGGACGGCGACCGCACCGGCTTCAGCGTGGTGGAGACCGGAAGCAAGCAGGTCTACGCCGACACCAAAGGCGGCAGCGGTTCGAAGATCTCGGGCTACGTGTCGCCCGAAGCGCCCTCCGGATCATCGGGCTCCTGATCGGCGGCCGCGCCGGTCTTGGCCGCTGCTTCGGCGGCGGCATACGCCTGCTCCTGGGCCTGGTTGGCCGCCATGGCGGTGACCACCGCCTCGAACACCTTGGCCGCGTCTGCCTCGATGTGTTGGCGGGCCAGCAGCAAGAAGGCGGCACCGAGGAAGGCAATCGGCATCAGGATCAAGAAGGCGGTACGGAAGTTGTTGTCGAAGTTGGCGGCCACGATCGAGGTGATCAGCGGTGCCGCGGCGGAGCCGAAGACCACCGAAGCCAGGTTGAAGGCGCCGAACCCGGCCCCACGCACCTGAGCCGGGGCGGCGTCGGAGAGCCCGGCCCGCAGCGGCGGGACGCAGGCAGTGGCCGCCATGAAGCCGAGCAGCTGGAGCACGAAGACCAGCCCGAAGGGCATCGGGATGAACGAGAGCATGAAGAGCGCGGCGCTGATGAAGATGCAGACGGCCGGGATGACCACCCGGGCCCCCATGAACTTGGTCACCCACCGGTCGGCCATGCGGCCGCCGATCAGGGTGCCCGGGATGCCGCCCAGGATGGCCAGCACGGCGAACACGCCGATGGCCGACTGCTGGCTCTGGCCCAACTGGTCCTCGTAGAAGTTCGGGATCCAGGTGGCCACCGCGGTCACCACGAACCCGACGGTCGAGACGCCGACCAGGGCGTAGCGCATGGTCGGGATGCGCAGGATGGTCACCACGTCCTTCTTGAGGCCATCCACCATGTCGGCCGAGAACTGGCGCACGCCGTGCGGGAAGAGCGGTGGGCGCTCGTCGACGACCTCCATGGTGTCGCTGTGAGTCACGTGGGCCCGGTCGGCGGTGCCGCGGCTCGGCTCGGGCAGCTTCCAGCACATGTAGGCCACGGCGAAACCGGGCAGGATCGAAACGAAAAAGGCCAGGCGCCAACCGCTCCCGTGCAGCAGCGGTCCCAGCACCCCGCCGATGCCCAGCCCCAGACCCAGCCCGACGAAGCTCAGGCACTGCTGGAGCGAGAAGGCATTCCCCCGGCGTTCGGTGCCATAGAAGTCGGCGATCACACTGCTGCCCGATGGGTCCGTGAAGGCCTGGCCGAAGCCCAGCGAACCGCGGATGAGCACCAGCAGGAAGAAGAGGTCGGTGGGAACCAGGCCCCCGATGGCGCTGATGACCGACCAGGCCGCGATGGTGACGGCCATGGCCCGGGTCCGGTTCCAGCGGTCGGCCAGGTAGCCCGCCGGCATGGTCGAAATGCCGTTGACCAGAATGAAGGCCGAGAACAGCACGGCGATCGACACGTTGTTGACGTGGAAGGCATGCCTGATCTGGTTCTGGGCGCCCCGGACCACGAACTGGTCCATGTTGTCGATGAACAGCGTGAACCCGATGACCCACATGGGCCAGTTGGAGACCTTGGCTACGTGCGGCGTCTCCGCGTCGGTGACGACACCCGCTTCATCCGCCCCCGCCATCGTCATCTCGGTCCCGCCCCCGCCCGCTCCTCCTGTCCCGGCCTCAGACCTCCGGGGTGTAGCCGGCCGGCAGGGCGATGGACTTCTTCTCCAGGAAGCTCTCGAGTCCCTCGGGCCCGAACTCGCGACCAATGCCTGACTCCTTGTAGCCACCGAAGGGAGTGGAGAAGTCGATCGGCACCGGCGCGTTGAGCATGTAGGTGCCGGTGCGGACCTGGCGGGCCACGCCGAGACCGCGGTCGTTGTCACCGGTCCATACCGAACCGCACAACCCGTAGCTGGAGTCGTTGGCGATGTCGACCGCTTGCTCGTCCCCGTCGTAGGGGATGACGACCAGCACCGGACCGAAGATCTCCTCCTGGGCGATCTTCATCTTGTTGTCGACGTGGGAGAACACGGTGGGCTCGACGAACCAACCCTTGCTCTGGGAGGCCGGGCGGCCACCGCCGAGAGCCACCGTGGCCCCTTCCTCGCGACCCGAGTCCAGGTAGCCCTCGATCCGGGTGCGCTGGCGCTCGGCCACCACGGGACCGACCTCGGTGGCCGGGTCCATCGGGTCGCCCACAACCATGGCACCCACGCCGGCCACCACGGCCTCGACCACCTCGTCGTAGCGGCTGCGGGGCGCCAAAATGCGGGTCTGGGCGATGCAGGCCTGCCCGTTGTTCATGATGGCGTTGGGCAGCAACTGCGTCATGGTGGTCGCCAGATCGGCGTCGTCCAAGATGATGGCGGCGCTCTTGCCCCCGAGCTCAAGCGTGCAGCGCTTCAGGCGCTCTCCGCACAGCGAGGCGATGCGCTTGCCACCGACCCCTGAACCGGTGAAAGAGATCTTGTCCACGCCGTCATGCTTGACCAGGTACTCGCTGACCTCGCGCCCGGCCGGCACCACCGAGAGCACGCCCTTGGGCAGCCCGGCCTCCGCGAAGATCTCGGCCAGCCGGAAGGCGTCGAAAGGTGTCTCGGGCGCCGGCTTGTAGATGACGCTGCAGCCGGCCAGCAGTGACGGGGCCAGCTTGGCTGCCGCGATGAAGAGCGGCACGTTCCACGGTGCGATGGCACCGACCACGCCGACGGGCTCCTTGGTCACCAGGACCTGCGGGTTGAGCATGCCGGCGCGCACTTCGTCGAAGGCGAAGGTCTTGGCCAGCTCGGCGTAGTAGGAGAAGATCATGGTCGGGGCCAGCACCTGACCCAGGGTGGCGAAGGTGATGGGCGACCCCATCTCCTCGGTGATGATGGCGGCCATGTCGCCCATCTCGGCCGTGATCTGCGCTGACACCTTGGTCAACACCTCGGCGCGCTCGAGCGGCGACATGCGCGACCACGGCCCCCGGTCGAAGGCGGTGCGGGCGGCGGCCACCGCCTTGTCGATGTCGGCTTCGGTCCCGTCGGGCACCTGACCCACGACCTCCTCGGTCATCGGCGAGATGACGGAAATGCGCTCGGTGCCCTCCGGCGCCACCCAGTCGCCCCCGATGAACAGTTGGTCGTAGTCACGGATCGCCATGCGCCCTCCCCGGAAGTGTGGGGCGTCCGCCCCTGCCGCAGTGTGGGTGCGACGACGCCACACGTTAGTGCTGCCCACCCGACGTTCGACAGCCGGGCTGAGCGCCCCGATCGCTACTCGATGTGGGCTTGGATCCCCCCGTCGGCTTCCACCCAGCCCTTTCCGGCGGCATAGGACACCATGGCCGCGAAGCCCTCGTCCCAGGCCGGAGTGGCCGCGTCGCCGGCCAGCGCCCGCAGCGCAACCGGATCGACCACGACGTGCTGACCGTCGTCGCTCAGCCGCCCCAACCCGGCCCGGGCCACCACCTCGGCCAGCGGGTCCGGCCCAGAACCCTCGACCACCACCGAGAACCGGCTGAATTCGTCGGGCTCGCGGAGCTCGATGCGGTCGTAGCTGCGGTCGATAACGATGCGCATGGTTGGCGACCATAGACAGAACTCCAGGTCACCACCCTCGATACACTGCCTAGCCCCATGCCGGACATCGATCAGCGCGACCCAGCTGAGGTGGCGGCCACCCTCGGGCGCTGGCTCAGCACGAAGGCCGGCCCGGGCGCCGCCATCGAAGTCTTCGACGTGGAGGCCCCGGCCTCCAACGGGTTCTCGAACGAGACGATCCTGTGCCAGACCCGCACCACCACCAACGGCTCGGCCGAGGAGCGCCCGCTGGTCGTCCGGGTGGCGCCGACCAAGCACCTCCTCTTCCTCGACGCCGCCTTCTCGACCCAGTACCGGGTCATGCGCACACTGGCCGACGGCCACAGTGGTGTTCCGCTGCCGCCCCTCGGCCCCTATGAGGAGGACACCCAGTACCTGGGCGTGCCGTTCTTCACCATGGACCGGGTCGACGGCCTGGTCCCGGCCGACAACCTGCCGTACACCATGGACGGATGGGTGATCGAGGCCACGGCCGAGCAGCAGGAGCGAATGTGGTGGAGCGGGATCGAGACCATGGCCCAGGTCCACCGGGCCGACTGGCGAGCCCTCGGACTCGACTGGCTGGTGCCAACCAACCGAACACCCGGCATCGGTCAGCAGATGGACTACTACCGGCGCTTTCTCGACTGGGCCGGCGGCGGCCGCACGGTGCCGGTCATCGAATCCACCTGGCAGTGGTTGCTCGAGCACCAGCCGGCCGAGCAGGGTGACGTGGTCCTGTGCTGGGGCGACAGCCGCATCGGCAACATGATCTGGGACGACTTCCGTTGCGCCGCCGTCCTCGATTGGGAGATGGCCACCCTCAGTCAGCCCGAGCTCGATCTGGGGTGGTGGCTCTACTTCGACCGCCAGTTCTCCGAGGGACTGGGGGTGCCGAGGCCGGCCGGCTTCGCCTCTCACGACGACACCATCGCCCGCTACAGCGAGTTAATGGGGCGACCCATGCAGGATCTCTTCTTCTACGAGGTCTTCTCCGGCTTCCGCTTCGCCATCGTCATGCTGCGGCTGTCCGACCTGTTGGTGGGAAGCGACGTCCTGCCCCAGGAGTCCGACATGGCGACCAACAATCTGGCCACCCAATTCCTGGCCACCTTGTTGGAGCTGCCGCCGCCAACCTGACCGTCGGCTCGCCCCGTCGGCCGACTTAGCTGGCGGCGGTCGCCACTCCGGCCGCCCGTAAGCGCTCAGCCAACCACTCGACGCCGCCGCTGAGCATCTGCTCCTGCCAGCCCTCGATGACCTGGTGCAGCTGGTCGACCGTCGGGATGTGGGCCACCACCCGGACCAGGAGTCCCGAGTCGTCATGATCCAAATTGGGGTGGATGCCGCCGAAGGGGTCGATCCACTCCCGGGGCGGTGGCTCCTGCATGACATAGAGCTCACCGGTGTCCTCGACGTAGTTCAGCTCGTAGCTGACACCGTGGCTGTCGGCCCAGTCGTGGCCCAACTCGATCTCGGCTGACGCCCGCCGGCGGGGGTCCTCTTCGTAGAACTGGTCGATATTCACGGCGGAACACTAACCCTCACCTGGATCGACGCGATGGGCGCCGGATGGCGGACCCGGTGGGAGGGATCGGGGGAACCACCTCGGCAACGGTGAGCGCCATGCCACCAACCTGCTCTCCGATTGCACAGCTCAAGACCGAATGGCGCTCGCTCGGGCGCTCGCCCCAGGCCGTCAGCGCGCTCCATGCGCTGGCCGACCGCGACCCGGTGATCGCCCGGCTCGTGTTCGGGTCGGGGCCGACGGCGCCGGCATGTCGCACCGCCTATGACTTGGTGGAGGTCATGCACCAGGCCAGCGGCCGGGTGCAGCGCGAGGCGGCGGCCGAACTGCTGCGGATCCTGTTGCGAGAAGCGGACGCCCACGAACTGGTCCCCCGGATCTTGGTGCAAGCGCTCCTGCCCGGACTGATCCGGGTGGCCGCCAAGCTGCAATGGGGGCGAGGTGGCGAGTGGGCCGACGGCGGCGACTTCTTCGGCGACCTCCTCTCGACCACCTGGATGACGATCGAGGAGTGGTCGGGCCAGGACCGTCCCTATGCCGTGCTCGACCTGCTCAATGCCGTCCGCTGCCGGTTGCGTCGCCAGCTCATGCGATCCAAGGACCTGAGTCAGCACACCACCACGCTGACGGAGCGCCACACCATTCAGCTGAGCGCCGATTCCGAGACCGATCTCGAACTCCTGACCCGCCGCCTCATCGAGCTGAAGTCCGAGGGAATGCCGGTTGACGACATCGAGGTCCTCTACGCCCACCATGTGCTCGGCTACACCCTGAAGGAACTGGCAGAAGTCACCGGTTATGACCGCCGCGCCATGGCGGCGCGACGGGACCGGGGCCAGCGCCGACTTTGCGCCTGACCCCGGGCGCGCATGGATGCCTCACGTGCGTATCGTCTGCCTGTGGTTGTCCCGGATGGTGCATCCGCACTACCGAACCGTGCTGGCCGAGATGGTGGCCGCCCAACCTGGTGGGTGGTCCTGGCGGTATCGCTCGCCCTGATGGCCCTCGTCGCCGCCACCGCGGTCCACTCCAACGGCAGTGGCCGACGCCCGCCGGCGTCCCGGCCAGAGGCCGCCGGCTCCACCACCACCCTCGCCGCGGCGGGTCCCGGTGCCACGTCCGGCTCGACCACAACCGTGGTCACCCCCACCACCGAGGCCGCCGGTGATCCAACGGGGTCGGATCACTCGAGTCAGAACGTGTCCGCCGTCCTGGGGCCCGCCACCTCGACCACTCCACCGCACGTCGAATCCACCAGCACCACGACAACGACGTCTTCACCCGCCCCGACCGGTTCGTCGTATCAAGGCGTCCTCCAACCGCCGGCGGACGCGACGGCCCAGTACGGCTTCACCGGTGCCGGTTCGAGTCGGGTCACCGCCTCATGGTCCGACTCGACCTACATGACGCTGTCGGTCGCCTGCAGCGGGTTCAGCCAGAGCACGGGGGGCTCGTCGGCCGCGGCGATCAGCGTGCCCGACGCGCAGGGGGACTGCCAAGCCACCTTGAGCGATCCCAGCTCGACCGCCGACACCATCGACTACACCATCGAGGTGAGCCCCAATGGATAATGGCCGCGCACGACGTCGACTCTCGCGGCTAGGCGATGTGGTCGGATCGGCCGTCACCGCGCTGGTGGTCTTCGCCGCGGTGCCAGCCGTGCTGGCCCTCTTGGTCGGAGATCCCCTGGGAGGCGGACTCGGGCACGGTTGGGGTCACACGGCGCGCCTCGCCCTGTCGGTCCTGGCCCTGGTGGCCTGGGCCGCCTGGGCCGCCTGTTCGGGCCAACTCATCCGGTCGGTGACGCATCAGGTGCGCCGGGGCCAGGCCGGACTG
Organism: Acidimicrobiales bacterium; assembly: GCA_036489775.1. GTDB lineage: Bacteria > Actinomycetota > Acidimicrobiia > Acidimicrobiales > RAAP-2 > Bog-473. The sequence goes on from DASXFC010000031.1 coordinate 51,469, forward strand.
GCTCTCGATGCTCGGTGGACCGATCGGGTGGCGGCGCGGATCGCGGTCGGGATCTTGGCCATGACCACCATCAGCGTCCCGGTGGTGGTCGCCGGCACGAACGCCGGCGCCGCCACCGTGGCAGTGGCGCCCCGGTCGGCGCTAGCGCCCACCACTGCCGCGCCCTCGGCGTCGCCCATGCTCGACGATGCGACCACGGCGGCCTACATGGTGAAGCCAGGTGACTCCCTGTGGTCGATCGCACAATCCCAACTGGGTGACGGTGCGGATTGGACCGAGATCGCCGCCTTGAACATTGGTCATTCGATGGCGGGCGGCGAGGTCTTCGTCGATCCGAGCCTCATCCATGCCGGCTGGACACTCGTGTTACCGACGAACCAGCCAGGAGTAGCGACCACCGACATCGTCGTGCCGCTGGCCGACCCCACTCCGCCACCGCCACCCCAGCCGAGTGTGACCACCACCACATCGACGACACCCATCACGAGAACCTCGCCCTCACCTTCGAGGCGAACACCCGATCAACATTCGGTCGCCGTCCAGCACCACCACCCGGTCCATCGCGGTGACCCCCTGCCCGAACTGGGCATGCTCGGGATCGGGGCGGTGGCCTGCGCCGCGCTGGCCCGCCGCGCCCGGCGACGACGGTTGCTCGACCAACTCTCCTCACAACCGATTACGCCGGTGCGTTCGGCACCGACCATCGACACCGACATCGCCCTCGAACAGTTCCGCGACGTCCCTGCCCTCGACGCCTTCGAACGGGCCAACGTCGCGCTGGCCCGCGCGCTGGCCGCTGAAGGGCTGCCCGTCGAAACCCTCGGTGCCCGCGCCATCTGTGTCGGGACATTCGGGGTGGAGTTCTGGTGTGCGCCAACGGCACCCCCTCCCCCACCCGGCTTCGAGCTCTTCGCCGACGGCCGGGCCTGGCGCGTGGCCCATGGGGATCTCCGCGGCGACACCTCAGGTCCTCCGGCCTTTCCGGTGGTCCTCCCGGTCGGCGATGACCAGGACGGTACCTGGCTGGTCCCGGTCCCGGTCGGTGTCTGCCTTCCACTGCTGGGCCCCGCCGCCCCCGCGCTGTGTAACGCGGTCTGGCGGGCCCAGGAATCGTGGGCCTGGGCCGAGATGGTCACGGTGACCCAGGATCCGGTAGTGGCCGACCGGGAGACCCGGGCCGCGCTGGGCGACGACCTGGCCGTCCTCTACATCGGTGACCCGTCGCGCTTGGCCCCGGGCACGGCCGCCCTGGCCTCGGTGGTGACACTGGCCACCGGGACGGCCTCGGATCTGACCGTCTTGGTGGACGACGAGGCGGCGTCGCTCCACCCCTTGGCCCGCACGGTCCGGCCTCACCTGATGGCCGACGAGGTGGCGGCCCGCATCGACGAGCTGGTGCAGCCCGTCCCCCGCTCTAGTGACGAGGCCGATTCCGACCCGGACCGCGTCGACGACCTCACGGTGGTCGGGACGCTCGACCACCACGACGTCGTGGCCCACCTCGAAGCGGGTCAAGTCGAGGTGAAATTGCTGACCGCCACGCCGCACCTCGAGGGACTGGCGCAACCGTTGCCAGCGAACCGGGAGCGCCGGGCCACCGAACTGATCGCTTATCTGGCGCTGCACCGACCCGATGCGGTGACCAGCGATCGGCTGCGCACCCGTGTGCTCGGATCCGGGGACGCCGATGCCGCCGCCAAGACACTGTTCAATATCGCCACCGCGGCCCGCCGCGCCCTGGGCACCGATGACGCGGATCAGCCCCTCTTCCCGCCCGGATCCCGTACCGGCCGCTACCACCTGACCGAGGCGGTCACCGTGGACGCCCAGCGCGCCATCAGCCTGGCCGCGGCGGGTTGCGCCAGCCAGAACCCCGAAGAAGCGATGGCGTTGCTGCGCGCCGCGTTGGACCTGATCGACGGCGAACCCATGGCCAACGTACTGACCGGCTACCTCTGGTGGGAGTCCGAAGGGCACGGCGGTCGCATTGCCGCCGCCTTGGTGCGGGCCGCCGTCACCCTGGCCGACCTGGCCATCGCCGATGGTCTCATCGAGATGGCTCATGGAGGCATCGAGCAGGCTCGCCTGGTCGATCCCTACAGCGAGGCCCTGTCACGAGCCGCCATGCAAGTAGCGGCGGCCGCCGGCGACGGCGATCGACTCCGCCACGAATGGCGGGAATGCCAACGCCGGATCGACGAACTCGACCCCGGCAGCACCCCCTCCCTCCACACTGAGCGCCTCTACAGCGAACTGGCGCGCGAGGTGCTGGTTTGATGAAATCAGTGCGCTCGGAGGGTCTCGTCGATCGGAACCGCCCGGATCTGAAACGGGGGCGGTCGGAGATCCTCTGGCGGCCGTTCGGGACCTGAAGGGGCTGGCTCGACCGAGGCTTCGCCACTGGGTGGGTCGGTGGCATCGAGGATGCGCACGTGCGGAACCGCCGATCCGGGGTTGGGTTCCCGGGCCGGTTCCCTGGTCAGGACCTCAAACCTCCGGTTCCTCCGATTGCGAAACATTGCACCCTCTCTGACGGCCAGTGCGGCCGTGCCACCTACATGATGACCTGCTTCTGACCCGCTGACGGCGACCTCTAACCGAACGAGACGACGTCGCCCCGCTCGCCGAAGACCACACCGGGGGCCCAGGCGACCTCCCAGCGGTTTCCCTCGGGATCGGCGATGTAGGCCGAACGACCTCCCCAGGACCGATCCTGCGGCTCAGCCAACGAGGTGGCACCGGCGGCCAGCGCCTGGCTGTAGACCTCATCGACCTGATCCACCTGGTCAACGTTGAGAGCAAGGGTGAACCCGCCACGACCATCAGGCGCCCCCGCCTCGGCGTCGAGTTCCTCTTCGGGAAAGAGCGCGAGCAGGACGCCGCCGGCGAGGTACGAGGTCCAGTGGTCGTCGCTGCCGGTGATCTCCTGCCAACCCAGGCCGCGGTAGAAGCGCCGCAAGGAAGGCAGGTCCCGGGCGCCGAGCGTCACCGCACTCAATCGTTGAGGGATCATGGGCGCAGGCTACGGCGGCGGTGTCACACCAACTCTTCGCCGATGGCCTGGCCGTAGGCGCTGACCACGTCCTCGAGATGGACGGCGCGGCTTCCCTTGATCAGCGCGCAGTCCTCGTGTGACAGCGAGATCAGCCGCACCACCGCCTCCTCGACGGTATCGATCCGGTCACCTCCGTAAAGGTCGGTCTGATAGCCGAACACGACCACGCCGAGATCCGCGGCCAACTCAGCCATGGCGCGGTGCTGGCGCTCCGTCTCGTCACCCAGCTCGGCCATCCGGCCGAGCAGCGCCACCTTGCGCCGACCTTCGAGCGCGGCCAGCGAGCGGAGGGCGGCCTCGGTCGAGGCCGGGTTGGCGTTGTAGCAGTCGATGATCAGGACGGGACCCCATGCCGGGCGACGCACATCCATGCGCAGATCCGAAGGTGCCACTTCGGCCAGCGAGGAGACCACGGCGTCGAACGGAACGCCGCACCACAAAGCGGCGGCAGCTGCGGCCAACGCGTTCGAGACTTGCGCCGCCCCGTGGAGACGGACATGGGCGCGCCCACTGCCCCACGGCGAGTGGAGAGTGAAGGTCGGCTGCAGGTTGCCATTGAATTCGATGCCATCGGCTTGCACCTCGGCTGGCTGCTCGATGCCGTAGGTGAGCACGGGACAGGGAGCGCCGTCGGCCATCCGTGCCACCAACGCGTCGTCGGCGTTGAGTATCGCCACACCATCGGAGGGAAGGCTCGATACCAACTCCCGCTTCGCCTCGAAGACACCGTCGAGATCACCGAACGTCTCGATGTGCGCCAGGGCCACCCTGGTGACCACACCGACTTTGGGGAAGGTGAATGCCGTGAGTGCGGCAATGTGGCCCGGCCCGCGCGCGCCCATTTCGAGCACGACCCACCGGACGTCCTCTCGGGCATTGCACAGTGTCAACGGGACGCCCAGCTCGTTGTTGAGCGACTTCTCACTGGCCACCGTGGGAAAGGTCGAGGCCAGGCAGCCGGCGACCAGGTCCTTGGTGGTGGTCTTCCCCACCGATCCCGTGATGGCGAGCACATCGGCCGCCAGGCGCTGGCGGGCGAACCCCCCGATGGCGATGAGCGCCTCGCCGGTGTCGCTGACCGTGACGGCCGTGCCACCCTGGGGTTGGTGCGCGGTCAGGTAGGCGGGAGCACCGGCCGCCAGCGCTTCGGCGATGAAGTCGTGGCCATCGCGCTCGGCCACGATGGGAACGAAGAGCTGGCCCGCGGCGATCGCTCGGGAATCGATACTGGCTCCGTCGACCATGACGTCGGGACCGACCAGGGCGCCGCCTACGTGGGCAGCAAGCTCAGCTGTGGAGAAGCGCACGCAGTGTCCTCGGCGCGGGATTGTATAGCCTCCCAGCCGTGCCTGGACCTCGAGATCTGGTCGTCGTCTACGGCGGACCGTCGGCGGAACACGAGGTTTCGTGCATCTCGGCCCGCAATGTCGCCCGGGCCGCGGCGCGCAACGGGCACACCGTGACCGCCATCGGGATGACCTATGACAAGCGCTGGGTCGACGCCCAGTCCGGCTTGGCCGACCTGGAGGATCATGCCGAGCTGCCCTCACCCGATGTGCTCGTGGGCGACGATCCGAGCCTAGAACTGCCCGGACTGGGCGCCGGACTGCCCGCGCACTGCGTCGTCTTCCCGATCCTGCACGGTCCCTTCGGCGAGGACGGCGTGATCCAGGGCCACCTCGAGGCCCTGGGCGTGCCCTACGTCGGGGCCGGCGTGCTGTCGTCCTCGATCTGCATGGACAAAGGCATCGCCAAGTCCGTGCTGGACCAGCATGGTCTGGCGGTGGCCCCGTGGTCACTGCTCCAGCGGGCCTCGCATGACGGAACACAGGTGGCCGCCGAAGCAGCACGCCTGGGCTATCCACTCTTCGTCAAGCCAGCCAACTTGGGCTCGTCCATCGGCGTGAGCAAAGTGAAGGACCCCTCGGAGCTGGAGGCCGCGGTGGCACTGGCCTTCGAGTTCGACGACGTGGTCATCCTCGAGCAGTTCGTGCGTGGCCGCGAACTGGAGCTGGCCCTGCTGGGCAACGAGGACGTGCGGGTCTCGGGGGCGGGCGAGATCATCGCCAGCAAGGAGTTCTACGACTACGAGGACAAGTACTTGCTGGGCGTGGCCAAGACCATCGTGCCGATGGAGCTGACCGACGACCAGCTGGCCAAGGCACAAGCGCTGGCCCGCGCCGCCTTCGAGGCCCTCCGGGTGGAGGGACTGGCCCGCGTCGACCTCTTCATGCGGGAGGACGACTCGTTCGTCGTCAACGAGGTCAACACCATGCCCGGGTTCACCCCGATCTCGATGTACTCGATGCTCTGGGCTGCCGCCGGGCTCCCGCTCGGCGAGCTGGTGGACGAGGTCATCGGGCTGGGGATCGCCCGCTTCGAGCGCCGTTCCCGCCTGCGGACGCACCGCTGAGGTCCTCCCCCACCTCCCATTTGGGGTGGCAGGTGGGCTGAGCCCTGCCGTTGCCACCTCCTCCTGGCCTCGGCCCTGGCCAGGCCGAGTGCGCGCACCCTCTCGCTACGGTGAAGATGTGGTCATGGTCGAGCAGCAGGAGCTGTGGTCGGAGCTGCCGGGTGCCAGCCGGCTGACGCCCTCGCAGCGCCTAGCCATCGAAGTCGACGAGCCCCTGCTGTGCGTGGTGGCCGGCGCCGGCGCCGGTAAGACGCGGGTGCTGACCCTACGGGTGGCCCGCCGGGTGCGCGACCGATCCATGGAGGCGGATCGCACCCTGGTCACCACCTTCAGCCGCAAGGCAGCCGACGAGCTACGGACCCGGCTGTGGTCCCTCGGCGTCTCGGGCGTGCAGGCCGGGACCTTCCACCGCACCGCCCTGGGCTTGCTGCGCGAGCACCGCGCCCTGCGGGGCCGACCCGAGCCCCAGCTGCTGGCCGACCGGCGGCGACTCCTGGCCGACGTGTCGACCAACGAACCGCGGCGCCTGCGCGCGCTGGACGGGGAGATCGGTTGGTCCAAGGCCAGGCTGATCGCGCCCGAGGACTACATCGAGGCGGCGCGCCGGGCCAAGCGGCGCTCGGGGGTGGCGGCCGACCAGGTGGTCGAGACGTTCATCCGTTACGAGGCCGAGCGGCACAAGCGGCGGCTGCTCGACTTCGACGACCTGATCGTGGCTTGCGCCGACGCCCTGGCCGGGGACGCCTCCTTCGCCGACGCCGTGCGCTGGCGCACCCGGCACCTCTTCGTCGACGAAATGCAGGACGTGAACCCGGCGCAGTTCCGACTGCTGACGTCCTTGCTCTCCGACGAACCCGACCTCTTCGTGGTAGGCGACCCCAACCAGTCGGTCTACGGCTTCAACGGCGCCGACCCCACCCTGCTTGACCGCCTGCCCGACGTGTTGCCCGGCACCAAAGTGATCCGGCTCGACGAGAACCACCGCTGCACACCGCAGATCGTGGCGGTGGCCACCGCGGTCCTCAAGGACGGCGAGCGCTCGCCCATAGTGGGAAGCGAGATCGTCCTGCCGACGACCACGCGGGTCGACGGAATGGTGCCCCAGGTGGTGCGCCACGGCAACGATGACGACGAGGCGCTGTGGACGGCCCGCCAGGCCCGCAACTCGCGGCTGCCAGGTCGCCACTGGTCGGACATCGCGGTGCTGACCAGGACCAACGCCCAACTGGTCGCGGTGCAACAGGCCATGGAAGCAGCCCGCGTCCCGTGTCTGGTGGCCGGGGCCGATCTGGGGCCGGCCAGTGACCTGCGCGGCGGATCCGGGCCCGGTGCCCGGGCGGCCGACGCGGACGAGGACGGTGCCGACGAGGTCACGTCCGACCGTGACTGCGTGGTGCTCAGCACCTTTCACCGGGCCAAGGGCCTGCAGTGGCCGACCGTGATGGTTATCGGCCTGAGCGCCGGTCTCATGCCGCTGGGCGCGGCCCAGACCCAGGAGGCCATCGACGAGGAGCGCCGTCTGCTCTATGTGGCGTTGACCCGGGCCGAGGAGGAGCTGTGGTGCAGCTGGTCGGGCGCCGAAGGCGTGCCGGGAACACCGACCCGCGGACCGAGCCCGTGGCTCGCCCCCATCGAGCAGACCATCGGCCAGCTCGAGATCGAAGCGCGGCCCACCGCGACCGATCAGGTCTCGGCGCACGTGGCCGAGCTCCGGCGCCGGCTCGAGGGCAGCGCCTGAGCGTCGTCGGGACGGTCCCCAGCCCGCTTCGTTAAGGTCGGATCCCTGGTCCCTTGGTAGGGACAGACGGGAGACGACCGGAAGGTGACCGACATCCTCGAGCAGCTGGTCAAAGTGGTGGGCCAGGAGCACGTGCTGGTGGGCGACGAGATCCATGCCGACTACACCCACGACGAGGCGCTCACCGCCGAGCCGGCGTTGCCACTGGCCCTGGTCCGTCCGCGCAGCACGGCCGAGGTGGCCGACGTTCTTCGCCTGGCCTCCGAGCACGGCATCCCAGTGGTGGCCCGGGGCAGCGGGACCGGGCTCTCGGGTGCGGCCCGGCCACGCCCCGACGGGATCCTGCTCGCCTTCGACCGCATGAAGACCATCAGGGAGATCGACGTCGACAACCAGGTGGCGGTGGTGGAGCCGGGCGTCACCCTCGAGCAGCTCAATGCCGAGCTGGCCCCACTTGGTTTGACCTACCCGGTGTCACCGGGCGAGCAGAGCGGTTCGCTCGGTGGGAACGTAGCCACTAACGCCGGCGGCATGCGAGCCGTGCGGTACGGGGTGACGCGCCAGCATGTGCTTGGGCTCGAAGTGGTGCTGGCCGACGGCACGGTGATGCGTACCGGCGGCAAGTACTCCAAGGTCTCCTCGGGCTATGACCTGACCCAACTGCTCGTCGGGTCCGAGGGCACGCTGGCCGTCACCACGGAGGTGATCGTCAAGGTCGAACCCCGTTGCACTGAGGTGGCCACCGTGCTGGCTCCCTTCACCACGCTCGAAGAGGTGGCACAAGCGGTGCCGCGGATCGTGGCCAGCGGCCTGAACCCCAGCATCCTCGAGTACATCGACGTCCTGGCCATGGCCGGCATCGCCCGCAGTGCCGAGCTCGACCTCGGCGTGCCCCCCGAGGTCCAAGCCCAGACTTCGGCTTACCTGGTGGTGGTGCTCGAAGGGACTCAGGCCGCCCGCATCGAAGAGGACACCGAGGCGCTGGCCAACCTGCTCGATCAACTCGGCGCCCTGGAGGTCTACGTGTTGCCACCGGCAGCCGGTGACGCCCTCATCGCAGCGCGGGAGAAGGCCTTCTTTGCCGCCAAGGCGGCCGGATCCGACGACATCATCGACGCCGTCCTCCCCCGGGCCGCCATCCCTCAGTACCTGGCCCGGGTGGGCCAGCTGGGCAGTGAGCACCAGGCACTGATCACGGTGTGCGGCCACGTCGGTGACGGCAACGTGCACCTGTCTCTCTTCCAGCCCGACGTCGAGGTGCGCAAGCGCTTGACCCGCGCCATCTTCGCCAGCGCGTTGGAGTTGGGTGGCGCCATTTCGGGCGAGCACGGCATTGGCAGCGAGAAGCTGCCTTACTTCCTCGAGACCCAGGACCCCACCTCGCTGTCCCTCATGCGGGCGATCAAGCGGACCTTCGATCCCGCCGGGATCCTCAATCCCGATCGCCTGCTCGGATCCATAGGAGAAAATTCATGAACGGCGCCCGCGCCCTTTTGTCCACGCTGGTCGATGCCGGCGTCGACGTCTGCTTCTCCAACCCCGGGACCTCGGAGATGCACTTCGTGGCCGCGCTGGACGACGTGCCGGCCATGCGCGGCGTGCTCACCCTCTTCGAAGGCGTGGCCACGGGGGCAGCCGACGGCTATGCCCGCATGGCCGAGCGCCCCGCCTGCACCCTCCTGCACTTAGGACCTGGGCTGGGCAACGGGTTAGCCAACCTGCACAACGCCCGAAGGGCGCGCACGCCGTTGGTCAACATCGTGGGCGACCACGCCACCTACCACAAGCGCTACGACGCGCCGCTCGAATCGGACATCGCCTCCATCGCCAGCGCCGTCTCGGGCTGGTACCGGGTCTCGGCCCGGGCCGACGATGTCGGGGCCGACGCGGCTGACGCGGTGGCTGCGGCCTACGGGCCGCCCGGGTGCGTGGCCACGTTGGTGCTGCCGGCCGACTCGTCATGGTCGGAGTCGGCCAGCGGTCCGAGCGCGCCGCGGCCGCGGCCACGGCTGGGCGCGGTACCAGGCGACCTGGTAGACGAGATCGCCAAGGTCCTGACCTCGGGCGAACCGGTCGGGCTGCTGCTGGGCGGTACCGCCATGCGGGCCGGCGCATTGGTGGCGGCCAGCCGGGTCTGCACCACCTCGGGGGCCAAGCTGCTGGGCGAGACCTTCCCGGCCCGGCTCGAGCGCGGTGCCGGCATCCCGGCCATCGAGCGGTTGATGTACTTCTCAGAGATGGCAGTGGCCCAGATGGACGGGCTCCGACACCTGGTGCTGGTGGACGTGCCGTCACCGGTCTCGTTCTTCGCTTACCCGGACAAAGCGAGCGACCTGGTGCCACCGGGCTGCACGGTGCACACCCTGGTCCGTCCGGGCCAGGACGCCACCACCGCCCTCGAAGCCCTGGCCGAGGCGTTGGGCGCTCCAGCCGACAGCGCCGAGTTGGCGCCAGCCCAGCGGCCCGATCGGCCCAGCGGACCAGTCAACACAGAATCGCTGGCCGCTGCGATCGCAGCGACTCTGCCCGAGGGTTGTATCGTGGTGGACGAGGGCAACACCTCGGGACTCTTCGTCTCCGGTGCCACCGCCGGATGCCCGAAACACGACTGGCTGACGTTGACCGGTGGGGCCATCGGCATCGGCATGCCCATGGCCACCGGGGCGGCGGTGGCGGCGCCGGATCGGCCCGTCCTCAATCTGCAGGCCGACGGCAGCGCCATGTACACGCTGCAGGCGCTGTGGACCCAGGCTCGCGAAGAACTCAACGTGACCACAGTGGTGCTGGTCAACCGCAGCTACGCCATCTTGAACATCGAGCTGCAACGGGTCGGCGCCGACGCCGGCGGACCCCTGGCGCGGCGCCTGCTCGACCTGCGCCAGCCCGACCTCGACTACGTGTCGTTGGCACAGGGCATGGGCGTGCCGGCCCGACGGGTCGAGGAGGCCGACGACCTGGCCGCCGCGCTGGAGGTCAGCTACACCGAGGTCGGCCCGTCGCTGCTCGAGGTCGTGCTTTAGGGAATCGACCGGCCGGCCAGTGGGATCAGCCGGCGACGTCGACGACCACCGGCGCGTGGTCCGACGGCTTCGACCCTTTGCGGGCGTCGCGGTCGCGGAAGGCTCCCGTGGCCCGATCGGCCAGCACCTGGCTGACCAACACCAGATCGATGCGCATGCCACGGCCCTGGTGGAAGTCGCCGGCCCGGTAGTCCCACCAAGTAAAGGTCCTGGGCTCGTTGAAGCGGGGGAAGATGTCGATCAGGCCCCACTCCTCCACCGTGCGCAAGGCCTGGCGCTCGGGCTCGCTCACGTGGGTGGCCCCCACGAAGGCGGCGGGGTCCCAGACGTCACCGTCAGTGGGAGCCACGTTGAAGTCACCGCAAACCGCCACCGAGTCGGCCGGCTTGTCCTGCTGATCGAGCATGCTGCGCAGCTGAGCCAGCCAGGCCAACTTGATCGGATAGAACTCGTTGTCGAGGCTGCGCCCGTTGGGCACGTAGACGGAGTGCACGCGCATCCCGCCACAGGTGGCGGCCACGATGCGACACCCGTGTTCGTCATCGGCAGTGCCGAAGCCCTTTTGCACGTCAGTGATGCCGACTTTGGAGAGGATGGCCACGCCATTCCAGCGCCCGTCCCCGTGCGGAGCCGACTCGTAGCCGAGATCGGCGAATACGTCGGTCGGAAACTTGTCGTCGGCGCACTTGGTTTCCTGCATGCACACGACATCGGGCTCGTGCAGTCCCAGCCATTCCGTCACCCGGGGCAGGCGCGCCCCCAGCGAGTTGACATTCCAGGTAGCCAGGCGCATCAGGCGGCTCCATCGACGATGACGAACAGGAGTTCGGCTTCACAGGCGGTCTGCCCTCCGACCGACGCCGTGCCATGGCCCTTGCCGGCCCGGGCTGAGAGTCGGTCCATGGTCACCTCGAGATGCAGAGTGTCACCCGGTCCTACCTGCCGGCGGAAGCGAGCCTTCTCGATGCCACCGAACAGCGGCAGCTTGCCGGCGTAGCGGGGGTCGAGCAGGACGGCGATGCCACCGAGCTGAGCCAACGACTCCACCATGAGGACGCCGGGCAAGGTGGGACGGCCCGGGAAGTGCCCTTTGAAAAAGTCCTCTTCACCGGTCAGCACCCAGTCGCCGCTCGCTGAGGCACCTGGCTCGACTGCGGAAACCGAGGTCACGAAAAGGAACGGTGGCCGGTGGGGCAGGACGTCGGCGGGCTGCGGCAGATCCATCGGGGCGAGGTTAGTGAGCGGGTGTGTTTCAGGAGGCGACCTGGGCCGCCCTCTTCCTCTTGCTTGCGTTCTTGGCCGGAGACGCCGCCTTCTTGGTCGGTGTGGCCTTCTTGGTCGGTGTGGCCTTCTTCGTCGACGCGGCCTTCTTGGTCGGCGCGGCCTTCTTCGTCTGTATGGCCTTCTTCGTCGACGCGGCCTTCTCGGCCGTTGACTTCTTGGCCCCAGCCTTCTTGGTCGGCGCGGGCGCTTGTGCCGCCGTCTGCCCGGCCGTCGCCTTCTTGGTTGCCGTCTTCCTGGGCGCAGGTGTCTTCTCAGTCGGTGCGGCCTTGGTGGGAGCGGCCGCCTGTTTCCTCGCCGCCGCCTGCTTCCTCGTCTCTCCCTGCGGCCTGGTTGGCGCCTGCTTCTTGGCAGCCTTCTTGGTCGACGCCGCCTTGGCGGTCACCGGCGCAATCAGCGACAACTCGGCCACCCGACGAGGGGCGTCCAGCCCGGCCATGGTGAAGGTGCGCACCTCACCCTTGCTCAGGACCTGGCGTGCCTTGATCGGAGGTGGTGTCCCCATCGCGACGAGAGGGATGTAGCAGTGGAGCACATCCCCTTCAGGCAACGTCACGTCCACCATGGCGCCGTGCGAGGTGAACGAGACCACCGTGCCCTCCACAGCCGAACCGATCGGGTAATTGGCCACGAAGTTGATGAAGGCCAGTGGCTCGTTCACAGCCGGGGGTGGCACCTGACGGCGCGAGCGCTGTCGGCCTCTCCCCTTCTCAGAGGTAGTGGCCGCGTCGGACGTGGTCCGGTCTGGCTTGGCGCTGACCGCGACCTTCTTGACCGCGCCGGATGCCTTCTTGGCCGAACTCTTCTTCGCTGCCACCGGAGCCGCCTTCTTGACTGGCGCGCTGGGGTCGATGGCCTCGGCCACCGCCTCCTTGATGGCACTGGTCAAGGCTCGGCCGGCCTTGGGCGGCGGTGTGGTCGGCTCGAGCGGCCAGCTGGCGTCCACCGACTTGGCCGACGGCGCCAAAGTCTTCGACTTTGATCCCTTCTTGTCGCCCTTGCCCTTCTTGGTGGCCCGAGCCAGCTCGGTAGCGGCCCGGCTCTTGGGCCCGCGGATGGGGAGGCGGGGCGTGAAGATCCAACCGACGCCGGGGACCGGTTTGCCGCCGATCAAGCGGCCCTCCTCGAAGAGCCAGGGATGCTCGGCGTGGAATTCCTGAAACGAGTCATTGGACAACACCACCGCGCCAGTGCGCTCGGCGATGCGCAGCACGAAGGCGTCGCCCCGGCCGATGGCGCCCGCCGGCGGTGCCACCAGCTCCCCGTTGAGCATGGCCTGGCGCACTGTCTCGCGTTCGGACTCGCTGATGCGGTGCTCGAAGGTGGCGTCGACCACCACGGTGATCTGGGCCCCGGGATCTTCCTCGGCATAGGTACGCACCGCTTCATCCAGCTGTTCGAGGCTGGGAAGCGTGCGTCCTTCGGTGGCCAGGTTGGACCCGTCCACCACGACGTGGTGCGCTTTAACCAATGGCTCGTTGCAGGATGTCGGCCTGCTCCAGCGCGTGGAGTGCGGCGCTCCCAATGGCCGGACTCGATGATTCAGTCCGGCTGACGTGACGGAGCCGCAGACGCTCGGGCAGGCAGGCGTGGAGCCGGGCATGCACGAATGACCAGCCACCCATGTTCTCCGGCTCCTCTTGCAACCACACCACTTCTTCGGCCGATCCGTACCGAGCGAAGACTTCGCTCAGGAGATCCACCGGCCACGGATAGAGCTGTTCAATCCGGACTATGGCCACCCCGGCCGCCTCGGCCTCGGGCAGCTCGCTACGCCGTACGAAGGCCTCGTGGGCGATCTTGCCGCTGGCCAGCACGACGCGCCGGACGGCGGAGGGGTCCTCGATGCTGCTGTCGTCGAGCACCGGAGCGAAGCAGCCGTGCTCGAGCTTCTCGAAGGTCGAGCGTGACGCATGGGCCCGAAGCAACGACTTGGGCGTGACCACGATCAAGGGGCGCTTGGGCGTCCGCAGTGCTTGCGAGCGCAGCAGGTGGAAGTACTGGGCCGAGGTCGACGGCACGGTGACTCGCATGTTGCCGCGGGCGCACAGCGCCAGGAAGCGTTCGTAGCGCGCTGAGGAGTGCTCGGGGCCCTGACCCTCATAGCCGTGTGGCAGCAGGAGGACCAGACCGGACTGCTGACCCCACTTCACCTCGGCCGCGGCCAGGAAGTTGTCGATGATGATCTGGGCCCCGTTGACGAAGTCGCCAAACTGGGCCTCCCAGGCGACCAGCGCTTCGGGCGCCTCCACCGAGTAGCCGTACTCGAAGCCAACGCAGGCGTACTCGGAGAGCAGTGAGTCCCGTACGGTGAAGTGGCCGGTCTCCCCGTTGGTCGGGGCCAGGGCAGCGGCATCCACCGCGCCCACCGCCTCCCCGACATGGGCCAGCGGGACGAACTCGTCGGCCGTGGTGTAATCGACCAGCACGGCATGGCGCTGGCTGAAGGTGCCTCGCCGGGTGTCCTGGCCGGTTAGCCGCACATCGATGCCTTGCTGGAGCAACGAACCGATGGCCAACGCCTCGGCCAGGGCCCAGTCCACCTCGCCCCCGGCCACCAGTTGGTCACGCTGGGCGAACTGGCGCTCGAGCTTGGGGTGGATGGTGAACCCGTCGGGCACCGACCGCACCAGGACGGCCAGCGCCCGCAGTACCCGACCGTCCACGCCGGTGGCCTCGGCCGGCGCCAGCGCGCCGCCCAACTCAGGGGTCAGCAGGTGAGTCGGAGCCAAGGACGGCTCGCCTCGCACGTCGTCGAGGACGACCTGGAGCTTGGCGTTGAAGTCGTCGAGCGCCGACTCGGCCTCTTCCAGCGTGATGTCACCGCGGCGGACCAGGGTCTCGGTGTAGAGCTTGCGCACGGAGCGCTTGGCGTCAATGCGCTGGTACATGAGCGGCTGGGTGTAACTGGGGTCATCACCCTCGTTGTGCCCGTGCTTGCGGTAGCAGACGAGGTCGATCACTACGTCCTTGTGGAAGGTCTGGCGGAAGGTGAAGGCCAAACGGGCGGCCCGCACGCACGCCTCGGGGTCGTCACCGTTGACGTGGAAGATCGGGGCCTGGACCATCTTGGCCACATCGGTCGGGTACACCGAGGTGCGGGCCGAAGTCGGCGCGGTGGTGAATCCGAGCTGGTTGTTGATGACGACGTGCACCGCACCACCGGTCCGGTAGCCTGAGAGCCCTGACAGGTTCAGTGTCTCGGCCACCACGCCCTGGCCGGCGAAGGCGGCATCACCGTGGACCAGTACCGACATGCACGGGAAGCCGAACGAACCGCCGCGAGCAGCCTGGGGGGTGCCGTCGGTGGGCGGCGACAACCGGTCCTGCATGGCGCGGGTCATGCCCTCGACCACCGGGTCGACCGCCTCGAGGTGTGAGGGGTTGGAGGACAGCGTCACCGGGAGCTCTTCGCCGGCGCTGGCCTTGAAGATGCCGCGGGCCCCCTTGTGGTACTTGACGTCGCCCGAGCCCTGCACCGACTCGGGGTCCAGGTTCCCTTCGAACTCCTCGAAGATCTCCTTGTACGACTTGCCCACGATATTGGCCAGCACGTTGAGCCGGCCCCGATGCGCCATCCCCATGACGACCTCGGAAACGCCAGAACCGGCGGCCGCATCGAGCAGCGCGTCGAGCAGCACGATGGTGGACTCGGCCCCCTCGAGGCCGAAACGCTTCTGACCGACGTAGCGGGTGTGCAAGAAGCGCTCGAACACCTCGGCCGCATTGAGGCGGTCGAGGATGTGACGCTGCTCCTCGAGGTTCAGGGTGGCCGGCTGGCCTTCCACGTGCTGCTGGATCCAGCGCTTCTGCTCGGGATCCTGAATGTGCATGTACTCGATGCCGAGCGTGCGGCAGTAGGCGTCGCGTAGGACGTGCAGGATCTCGTCGAGCGTGGCCACGTCGCGACCGGCCAGGCCGTCGGCCACGAAGGGACGGGGCAGGTCCCAGATGGTCAGGCCGTAGGTCAACGGGTCGAGCTCAGGGTGGATGTGCGGCGGCTCCGCATCGAGGGGATCGAGGTGGGCGATCAGGTGGCCGCGAACCCGGTACATGTTGATCAGGGTCTGCACGTGCACCTGCTTGAGCAGCCTGTCGTGCTCGCCCTCGTCGCCCTCGCCGGCGTTGGTGTCCTTCTTCCAACGCACGGGCTCGTAGGGGACGCCCATCGATTCGAACAGCGCGTCGTAGAACCCGTCGGCTCCGGTGAGCAGTTCCGCTATCCGGCCGAGGAAGATGCCCGACTCCGCTCCCTGGATGATGCGGTGGTCGTAGGTCGAGGTGATGGTCACGACCTTGCCCAGGCCGAGCTGGGCCATGACACGCGGATCGGCCGCCTCGAAGCCAGCAGGGTACCCCAGTGCGCCGACACCGACGATGGCCCCCTGGCCGGGCATCAAACGGGGGACCGACTGGATGGTGCCGAGGGTGCCGGGATTGGTGAGGGTGACCGTGGTGCCAGCGAAGTCGTCGGGCGCGATCTTGTTGGTGTGGATCTTGCGGATCAGGTCCTCGTAAGCCAGCACGAAGGCCCGGAAGTCAAGAGTGTCGGCCTCCTTGATACATGGCACGAGCAACGTGCGCGAACCATCGCTCTTCTGCTGATCGACCGCCAACCCCAGACCCACATGCTTGTGGTGGATGACGCCTGGGCTGCCCTTGCCGGCATCCTCGACGAAGGTGGCATTGAGCGCTGGCACGTCGGCCAGCGCCCGCACCACGGCGTATCCGATGATGTGGGTGAAGCTGACCTTGGCCCCGGTGGTCCGGGCCAGCTGATTGTTGAGGACTTGCCGGTTGACCTCGAGCAGGCGGGCCGGCACCGTGCGCACGCTGGTGGCCGTCGGCACACCGAGGCTGGCCTCCATGTTGGACACAATGCGGGCGGCCGCTCCTCGCAACACCACTGCTTCTTCGCTGACGTTCTCGCCCGCGATGGCGGCCGGAGCAGCCGGAGCGGGTGTTAGTGCGGTCGTTGGAGCCGGCGGGGCGACCGCCGCGGCCAGCGGGACGCCTTGGGGGGCCGGGACGGGGGCGGGCCGGTAGTCGGCGAAGAACTCGCGCCAGCTGTCGCTCACCGAGCTGGGGTCCACCAGGAAGCGGTCGTACATGTCATCGACCAGCCACGCGTTGGGCCCAAAAGAGCCGGTGGCGCGGGCTTCTTCAGGCATGGACCCACCCTACCGGGGGTGATGGTACCCACAAGGCGGCCCGGTAGCGTCGGCAACTCTCATGAGCTTCCCAGCCGCCCTCGCTGTCACGGTACGCCCGGCCCCTGACCCGGCGGCGGCCAGTGTCATCCTCGTCCACGGTTCCTTGGACCGGGCCGAGAGCTTCCGGCGAGTCACGCGCCGGCTCCCCGACCTGACCACCGTCGCCTATGACCGGCGCGGCTACCAGGGCTCGCGGGCCGGCGGGGTCGTGGATCTGGGTGGGCACATCGCCGACCTGGTCGAGGTGGCCGCCGAGGTCCGCTCGCTGGGCTCGGGTCCCCTGGTGGCCATCGGCCACAGCTTGGGCGGAGCCGTGGTGGTGGGGGCGGCCTTGGCCGAGCCTCGCGCCTTTGACGCCATCGGTGCCTTCGAACCACCCATGCCCTGGCTGGGCTTCCGTCGGACCGCGCCAGGCGACGACCGTCCCGGCGGCTGGTCTCCTCTGGCCGAGGATCCCGATGAGGAGGTTGAGCGCTTCTTCTCCCGGATGGTCAGCGCCAGCGCGTGGGAGCGGCTGACCGATGAGGGTCGGGCCTCGAGACGGGCCGACGGACCAGCCCTGGTGGCCGATCTGACCGGCATCCGCGGTTCCATTCCGTTCGACGTCATGGCCCTGGAGGTCCCCGTGCTCTTCGGGATGGGCGGGCTGGGGGCCGAGCACCACCGCCGGACCGTGACCTGGCTCGGCCAGCACGTGCCCGGAGCTGCAGCCATTGAGATCGAGGGGGCGCACCACGGTGGGCACCTGTCGCACCCCGACCACTTCGCTGCTTTCATCCGAGAGGTGGTCGCCCTGGCCACCGCCGGATCGGGCGCTCCCTCTATATAGAGGAAAAGGGCAGACCCGATTCGGGCACGGCATCGTCCTGGTGGTGCCCGAAGGTGACGCGCCGCGACAGCATTTCCTCGTACTCGGGCGACTTCCCCTCGCTCTTGATCCCGGTCACCAGCGGCGAGTGCGACAGGAAGGCGGCGCCGACGAACATGAGCAACAACGACAGAGCCTCGAGGGGACCCCAGGGACCCGACGTCCGGAGGCTGTCGTGGTAGAGGGCGATCCCGATCAAGATGCTGACCAGGGGGTCGACCAGCACCAGGCACGACTGCGAGGCCGCCAACGGTCCGGCGTGGTAGGCGTTCTGGGTCAGGAACAGCCCGGCCAAGCCGAAAACGATCAACCCGTAGGTCTGCCAGTGCCCGAGCATGGTGACCCAGTCCCGGGCGGCGTAGTCACTGACCACCTTGATCAGGGCGGCCGTGAAGGCGAAGGCCACGGCACCGGCTGAACCGAACATGGCGGCCTTCCACCAGCGGGGGCCCCACCGGGTAGCCACCACGAACACCACGATGGCGAACACGGCGGCCCCGCCCACCACGCCCCAGTTCAAGGTGTTGGGAATCCGGTTCCCACCCATCGGGTCGGCGAAAGCCAAGAAGCCGGCGAGACCGAGCACGATGGCGGTGGCACCCACCCACTCGCGAAGGGTGATCTTGTAGCCGAAGTAGGTGCCCAGGATGAAAACCAGGAAGAGGAGCTCCATGGTCAGGATGGGCTGGACCACCGAAAGGCGTCCCACGTGCAGCGCGAAGGCCTGCAATAGGAACGAGCAAATCATGAACAAGAAGCCGAGGAGCCAGATGCCCCGCCGCAGGGCATGAGTAATCAGGCTTAGCCGCATGGTCGATTCTTCCGGCGCGTCCTCGACGCCCATCCGTTGGAAAACACTGGTCAGAGCGTTTGATAGTGCCGTCGCGACCGCAAGGACGTAGACCATCGGACTGACGGCGATAGTACCGGGCCATCTTCATAAATCGTGCAGTTCGCTCTCAGCTGGGGCTCAGAGTGCGTATTCAGCGCAGCCACAGGGCGCTGACGCACGAATCATGTGCTTACCGGTGTTTCACACCGATCCGCACCGCCCGTCCGCCTAGTTGATGTCCGAAAATTGCCCGTCACTCTTTCGACAATGTGGCGGTTGCGTTACGTTTACGGAATCTCCCCCGCGGGGTGCGGGGAGGACGGGGTACCGGGGCCGTCACAGCGGCGGTCCTATAGCAAGGGAGTGCTATGGGAATGAAGGGCTTATTGAGGCGCACGCTCGTCATGGCGATGGCCGTGGGCGCGCTGACCGCCGGTCTGATCACGCTGGCCGGTCCGGCCACCTCGAGTGGGGCCGCGGTCCCGACGACCGCAACCTGGGCGGAGCCGCCTGGGGCGACCCCGAACTACATCTTGCCCTTCTACCCAGCGCAGCTGTGCTCGGTGGATAACACCGGTCAGTTCCAATGGATGATGTACCGGCCGCTCTACTGGCCCGGGACTGGTGGGTCGGCCACGATTGACCCGAAACTCTCGCTGGCCAACACACCGACGTACTCCAATGGCGGCACCACCGTCACGATCAACCTGAAGAATTACAAGTGGTCGAACGGGGAGTCCGTCACCGGCCAGGACGTCCAGTTCTTCATGAACATCTACCACGCCCAAAAGGCCAACTTCTGTGGCTACGTCTCGGGGTACTTCCCTGACAACGTGACCAACGTCACCCACACGGCCAGCACGGTGACCTTCACCTTCAATAAGGCTTACAATCAACAGTGGATCCTCTACAACGAGCTGGCGCAGATCACGCCCATGCCGATTGCCTGGGACATCACGTCAGCTGGCGCAGCTTCCGGTTCGGGTGGTTGCTCCAATGCCGCCTACGCCGCCGACGACGCCGGCTGCACCAAGGTGTACACCTTCCTGTCGAACGCGGCCGGTTTCAACCCAAGCAACCCCAGCGCGGCCAACAACTCGCTGAACACCTATGCCACCAACCCGCTCTGGCAGGTGGTGGACGGACCGTGGAAGCTGAAGTCCTTCAACGCCGACGGTGAGTGCTCGTTCGTGCCCAACCCGTCGTACTCGGGCCCGACGAAGGCGACGCTGAAGCTGTTCACGGAGGTTCCGTATACCGCGGACTCGGCTGAATTCAATGCCCTGGTCGGTGGGAATCTAAGTGTCGGCTACGTACCGGTCGGCGACCTACCCAGCAGCACCACGAGCCCACTGAAGGCAGGGAAGAACAACTCTCGGTTGGCTGGCACCTACGATCTGGCACCCTGGTACCTGTTCTCCATCAACTACTTCCCGGAGAACTTCAGCTCCAACGCTGGCAAGGGTGCAGTCGGCGCCGTCTTCAAGCAGCTCTATTTCCGCCAAGCGTTGCAGTTGTTGATCAACCAGCCCTTGTACATCAACAAGATCTTCAAGGGCTATGGCGTCCCGACGTACGGCCCGGTGCCGGTCATCCCGACCAACCCATATGCATCGAAGCTCGAGAAGTCGAACCCGTATCCGTACAACCCGTCCAAGGCCAAGTCGCTGCTGACGTCGCACGGTTGGAAGGTGGTTGCTAACGGGACCGATACCTGCATCAAGCCCGGATCGGCAGCCAATGAGTGCGGTGCTGGAATCCCAGCAGGCACGCCATTGAAGTTCAACGAGCAGTGGGCATCGGGCGTGGCATCTTCGCAGGAAGAGGTCACGGCTGAGAAGGCATCGTGGTCATCCGTCGGCATCAACGTGACGCTCAGTGCCGCCACCTTCAACACGGTGATCAGTAATGCCGTCGCTTGCCCCAACGGCTGCTCGTGGGAGCTGCAGAACTGGACCGGTGGTTGGACGTTCGCGCCCGACTACTACCCCAGCGGTGAGGAACTCTTCCAACTCGGTGCAGCCGCCAACTACGGCGACTACAACGACGCCACCAACCAGGCCGACATCACCGCCACCATCGACACCAACGCACCGCTCACCACGTGGGAGAACTACCTGGCCAAGCAACTGCCGGACATCTTCCAGGTGAACGAGGCCTACTCACTCGTCGAGTACAACAAGGACCTCACCGGCGTGGTGCCGCAGAACGCATTCTCGGCGATCCTGCCCGAGAACTGGCGCTGGAAGTAAAGAGGTTCTGAAGGAGTTCGGCCACCAAAGAAAATAAGAGATGATGACATGTCCCCCCGGTCAGAGCCCATGTGCTCAGGGCCGGGGGGACATGTCATCTCTGGTCGAATAGCTTTTCACTCCAATGCTCGGCTACATCATCCGCCGCGTTCTGCAGGCCGTCGTCGTCGTGCTGGGCGTGGTCTTCATCGTCTTCCTGCTGAGCAAGCTCATCCCTGGGGGCGAGGCCGCAGCGGCGCTCGGACCGAGGCGCACCCACCTCCAGGTGGCCAACTTCAACCGTGTCAACGGCCTCGACCTCCCGATTTACGATCAGTTCTGGCGCTATCTGTGGGGCCTGTTCTGGCACCACTACCTGGGGTACTCGTTCAAGAACAACGAGGGCGTCAACGAACTGATCGGTCAACGCCTGCCCAAGACGTTGACGCTGGTCGGTGTGTCCACCCTGGTCGCCCTCATCATTGCGGTGCCGCTCGGGATCCTCCAGGTGGTCAAGCGGCACACAGTGATCGACTACGCCCTCACCACGCTGTCCTTCTTGTTCTACGCCATGCCCGCCTTCCTGCTGGGCTTCCTTCTCATCCTCTTCTTCTGCTTCGACTTCCACCTCTTCCCCGTCTCGCCGCCCATCGGCAGCGGGGCCTGGACGATCGTCACCGACCCCAGAGCCTTCGTCCTGCCGGTGGTCACCCTCTCGGCCCTGACCATCGCGTCGTTCAGCCGTTACATGCGGTCCTCGATGATGGATGCCCTGACCGAGGACTACATCCGGACCGCTCGGGCCAAGGGCGCCAGCAACAACCGGGTGCTCTACGGACACGCCCTACGCAACGCGCTCATCCCGATCCTGACCCTGATCGGGCTCTCGCTGCCGGCCATCGCCAGCGGTGCCTTGATCACCGAGACGGTCTTCAACTACCCCGGCATGGGCCTGTTGACCGTGACGTCAGCCGCCAGTGACGATATCCCCACCATCTTGGGCGCCACGTTGGTGATCACAATCTTCACCGTCATTGGCTCTCTGCTGGCCGACATCCTCTACGCCATTGCCGACCCGCGCATCCGATTGGGAAGTACCTCATGACGACACACGACGACGACATTCCTCCCTCGCCCGAGGATCTCCCCGAACAACCAGCCGCCACACCCATGGGCCACTTGGTCGACCCCGTCGATCTGGTGGGGCCAGAAGGCGGCGAGGTGTCCTCGGTCGGTGGCATGGGCCGTCAGATCGTCAACGTCTTCTTCGAGAACAAGCTGGCCGTGATCGGCCTCATTGTCATCGTCTTCTTCGTCCTGTTCTGTTTCATCGGGCCATGGCTGTACCACACCAACCAGACGAACGCCGAGACCGCGCTCAATAACGTGGAAAACGCTTCACCGGGCGCCGGTCATCCGCTGGGTACCGACATCGCGGGCTTCGACATTCTGGGCCGACTCATGTTCGGCGGCCAGGCCTCCCTCATCGTCGGCTTCGCCTCAGCCGCGGCAGCCACCGTGGTCGGCGTGATCTACGGAGCGATTGCCGGATTCCTCGGTGGCTGGGTCGACGCCGTCATGATGCGAATCGTCGACATGTTCCTGTCGATCCCGGTCTTGTTCCTCCTCATCGCCCTGGCCACCATCTTCCACCCCTCCGAGCTCCTCTTCATCCTGATCATCGCCTTCGTCAGCTGGTTGATACCGGCCCGACTCGTACGCGGTGAGACATTGACCTTGCGCGTCCGCGAATACGTCCAAGCCGTTCGGGTCATGGGTGGGACGAGGAAACGGATTATCGGTCGCCATATCGTCCCCAACTCCATCGGCACCATCGTCGTCTTCGCCACCTTCCAGGTGGCCGACTCGATCCTCCTGCTGGCTGCCCTCGGCTTCATCGGTCTGGGCATCCCGGCCCCCGGCACGGACTGGGGCAGCATGCTCTCAGTCGGCGTCGAGAGCGCGGCCGACGGCTACTGGTGGCAGATCTATCCGGCGGGACTGTGCATCGTCCTCGTCGTCATCGCCTTCAACTTCATCGGCGACGCCCTGCGGGACGCGCTGGAAGTTCGCCTCCAGCGGCGCTGAGCTGCAGTCGTCCCGACTAGGACGAAGAGGCCACGGCCCGGGCGCCGATGGCGACCGGGGTCTGCAGCGGGAAGTGGCAGGCCGCCAAGTGACCTGAGCCGAAGTCGGTCAGGGTCGGCTCGACCTCGGAGCAGACCTGCTGGGCCCGCGGGCAGCGGGTGCGGAAGCGGCAGCCCGAGGGCGGGTTGACCGCTGAAGGCAGTTCACCCCGCACCGCCACCTTGCGCTCGACCCCTTCGACCACGACCGCCGACGGGACGGCGTCGAGCAGGCCCTGGGTGTACGGATGGGCCGGGTGGTCGTAGACCTGGCTGGCCGGACCCTGCTCGACCAGCTTGCCCAGGTACATGACGCCGATGGTGTCGGCCATGTACCGGATCACGGCCAGGTCGTGCGAGATCATCACGTAGGTCAGATCGTGCTTGCGCTGCAGGTCCTTCATCAGATTGAGGATCTGCGCCTGGATCGACACGTCGAGGGCGGATACCGGCTCGTCCGCCACCACCAGCTTGGGATCGAGCGCCAAGGCCCGGGCCAGACCAATGCGCTGGCGCTGACCGCCGGAGAATTCGTGCGGGTACCGCTCGACGGCCTGAGGGCTCAACCCGACCTCGCGCAACAGGTCCTGCACGCGCTGTTCCCGTTCATTTGGGGACCCGACCTTCTGCACCTTGAGCGGTTCCTCGATGATCGTACCGACCCGCATACGGGGGTCCAACGACGCGTAGGGGTCCTGGAACATGAGCTGGACGTCCTTGCGGCGGGCCCGGAGTTCTTTGGGCTTGAGGCTGGTGAGGTCGGTGCCCTCGAAGGTGACGGACCCCGAGGTCGGGGACTCGAGGGCCACCATCAACCGCCCGATGGTGGTCTTTCCGCATCCGGACTCGCCGACCAGACCGTAGGTCTCGCCCCGGCGGATCGACAACGTGACATCGGAGACGGCGTGCACGGCACCAACCTGGTGCCGGAGGAGACCCCCGGCCATGACCGGGAACTCCTTCACCAAGTTGGTTACCGTCAAGATGGTGGGTGCGATGGCCAGCGCCTCACTGCGGGCCAGGGAAACGCCATCGCTGGACGCGGCGCGTACCTTCGCCACGACCGACGTACCGTCGTGCTGGACCGGGTGGAAGCAGGCGTAACGGTGGTTGACGCCGCGGTCACCCGCATCGACCAGCGGCGGATCCTCGCTCCGGCACTGGTCCGTGGCGTACATGCAGCGGGGTGCGAAGCGGCAGTTGGTGATCTCCTTGGAGAGATCAGGTGGCAGCCCCGGGATGCTGAGCAGCGACTCGTTGGGATCCTGGTCGATCTTGGGCACCGACGCCAGCAGCGCTTCGGCGTAGGGATGCCGCATGTCCTCGAAGAGGCGCTTGGTCGGTGCCTCCTCAGCGATCTTGCCGGCGTACATCACGATGACCCGGTTGGCCCGCCCCGCGATCACACCCATGTCGTGGGTGATGAGGATGACACCCATCTGGAGGCGCGACCGCAGGCCGTCGATCAGATCCAGGATCTGGGCCTGGATGGTGACATCGAGGGCGGTGGTCGGCTCGTCAGCGATCAGCAGCTTGGGGTCGCAGGCCAGGGCCATGGCGATCATGACCCGTTGGCGCAGACCACCCGAAAGTTCGTGGGGGTACTGGTCCAGCCGCTCCTCGGGACGAGGCATCTCGACCAGCTTGAGTACCTCAAGGGCGCGTTGACGGGCTTGCTCCTTATTGACCGGGCGGTGCAGGAGCACGCCTTCGGCGATCTGCCGACCGATGGTCATGGTCGGGTTCAGGGAGGTCATGGGGTCCTGGGGAATGAGCGCCACCTCATCACCCCGCACCTGGCGCATCTCACGCTCTGAGAGGGTGGCCAGGTCCCGCCCCAGCAGCGTCACACTGCCGGCGGTCACGTGGCCGTTGTTGGGCAGCAACCGCATGATGGACAGGCCGGTGGTGCTCTTGCCGCAGCCGGACTCGCCGACGATGCCGACGCACTCGCCTTGTTCGACGCTGAAGGAAATGCCGTCGAGCGCCACCACGCTGGAGTGGCGCATCCGGAATTCCGTGCGCAAGTCCTTGACCGAAAGCAGGGTCGAACTCATGTTCGGGCCATGCTACCCGGGGTCACCTGGGTTGGACCGGTCGAGGCCCTGGTCACAGGCGCGGCGGATCGGAGCACGCCAATCACGCCAGGCCAGGTCCTCGGCATAAGCCCAACGCCGATGCACCGCCGACATGCCATAACCCTGCAACGCCATCTGGTGGCGAGGCGACGGGTAGCCCTTGTTGAGGTCGAACCCGTAGGCCGGGTAGTGCTCGACCTCCCCTCGCATGATGCGGTCCCGCACCACTTTGGCCAGCACCGAGGCGGCCGCCACCGAAGCGCAACGGGCGTCGCCCTTGACCACCGGCTTGACCACACCGCCGAAGCCGCCGGGCTCGCTCTCGGGCCGGCGCAGCAAGTTCACCGGGCCGTCGACCAGCAGGGCATCGGGCGACAGCCGGAGCCCGCCGATGGCCCGTTCAGCCGCCACCCGCAACGCCATGGTCATGCCCCAGGCGTCGCACTCCTCGGGCGAGGCATGACCGATGGACCAGTCGACGCACCAGCTGGCCACCGAGTCGAAGATCTCCTCCCGTCGCATCTCGCTCAGCTGCTTGGAGTCACGGAGCCAGGCGGGCATCGAGCGCACCGCCCGTGGCTTGACCACGGCGACACCGACGGTCAACGGTCCGGCCCACGCGCCACGGCCGACTTCGTCGAGACCGCCCACGAGGGCATGGCCCTGGGCGCGCAATGTCCGCTCTTGGAAGAGGGTCGGAGTGTTCACCATGACCCAGGCCTCAATACGATGGGGCCGTGACTGATGGAGGGGGGACGGGCGCCGACCTCAACCTGCGCATGCCGCTGCCCCCGGGCACCAAGGTTGATGTGCGCAACCGATACCAGGGCACCTGGGTCCGCGGCTTCGAGGTGGCCGAGGAGACCCCCGACGGTTACCGCATCCGTCGGCTCTCCGACGGCAGCGTGCTGGGTGAGCTTTTCAACCGTGACGACGTACGCCGGGAGCGCACGCGTCAAGGGTTCTGGTGGCACTGAGCCGGCTCAGCGGCCAGCGTGGCGGACCGCCTCGATGTAATCGTCGATCGGGATGGCGGCCAGCGTCAACGTCTTGAGGGTGCCCCGGGCACCCAGGACGAGGGCGACCCGGGCCATGGTCTTCTCGTCCGGTGCATCGAGCACGGTGCAGAAGTCGTAGGGACCGAGGAGGGCCCACTGGGCCAGGACTCGAACGCCCATGGCCTCCACCTCGGCATTGACCGCCTTGAGGCGGTCGGGGTTCTCCGTGAGGGTGGACGCGCCTTCGGGGCCCACGGTCGAGAGCATGAGAAAGGTGGACATGCACGCACGCTATCCCAGTGCCCGCGTCACTCCTCCGTCACTCAGGCCTGCCGCAGCTCGGACCGGAGTACCTTGCCCATGGCGTTGCGGGGCAGCGCCGGCAGGACCCGCAGTTGGCGTGGGCACTTGTAGGAGGCCAGCTCGCGGGAGGCCAGCGCTTCGAGTGCCCCGAGGTCGGGAGGTGACCCCGCCCCCACCACGAAAGCCACCACCGTTTCACCCCATTCTTCGGAGGGGATGCCGACCACCGCCACCTCGGCCACCGACGCATGGCGGGCCAGCACCGCTTCGACTTCAGCCGGATAGACGTTGTGGCCGCCGGTGATGATGAGCTCGGTTTGGCGGCCCCGGATGGCGACGTAACCGTCACCATCGAGTGAAGCCAGGTCGCCGGTGGCGAACCAGCCGTCCCGCCAGCTGGCCGCGGTGGCCTCGGGCCGCTCCCAATAGCCGCGGCACATCGAGGGGCCGCGGACGAGCAGTTCCCCCACCCCGTCGTCATCGGGATCGTCAATGGCCGCCTCGACCCCGGGCAGCGGCAGTCCCACCGTGCCCGGACGGCGTTCGCCCCGGAGCGGGTTCGAAAGGGTGAGCAGCGTCTCGGACATCCCGTAGCGCTCGAGCACGATGACACCGTCGTCGTGACATCGGTGCCATAAGGCGCTAGGCAGGGGCGCCGAGCCCGAGACGCAGAGGCGGAGCGCGGACAACGCCGCCATCCGGCCCGTCTCGGCCAAGCGGTGGTACATGGTGGGGACTCCGAAGAACATGGTGGCGCCGGGCGCCGCGTCCAGGACGGCCTCGGGGCTGAAGCGTTCGAGAATCAGCGCTGACGCCCCCGCGCTCAGCGTGCCGAAGAGACCGGCACAGAGCCCATGCACATGGAAGAGCGGGAGGGCGAGGATCAGCCGGTCCTCGGGCTGCCAATCCCAGGCCACCCGCAGGGACTCCACCCCAGCCACCAGTGAGCCATGCGTGTGCACCGCGCCCTTGGGACGGCCCGTAGTGCCCGAGGTATAGACGCAGAGGGCGTCGTCCGAGGCCGTCACCGCATCGAGGACTGGGACGCCTGTCCCGACACCGTGGGTCAGCAGCTCGACCGGCCTCGCTTGGTGGCAACCCGACTCCGCCATCTGCTCGGGGCGGTCGAGGATGGCGGCGGTCGGCCGGGCGTCGCTCAACAAATGAGCCATTTCCGAGGGTGTACTGGCCGGGTTCACCGGTACCACCACCGCACCGAGGCGCAGCGCGCCCAGCAGCACCACAATGGAGTCGAGGTTGGCGTGGCAGCTCCAGAGCACCCGGTCGCCCCGCCTCACTCCCCACCCGGCCAGGGCCGACGCGGCCGTCGCCGTCTCCTCCAGCAGGTCCGACCCGGTCAGTGCCCGCTCGTCGCCGGCGGGGTCGATCAATACGGCCCGGTCGGCGCCCCGTTCCCACTGCTGTCGCCACCCCTCCAAAAGGGTGCCCCTGTCCTCAGGGAGGCGACCGTGGACCGAGCCCGGAGGGACCAGCGCCTTCACCAGGCTGACCCTGGCGTCATAGTCTGGCGGTCATGACGACTCGCCGAATTGCCATCGTTCCGCATACCCATTGGGACCGCGAATGGTACAAGTCCTACCAGGACTTCCGGCTGAACCTGGTCGACATGGTGGACATCCTTCTCCCCCTGCTCGAGTCCGATCCCTCCTATCCCTACTTCATGCTCGACGGGCAAATGGCGGTGGTCGACGACTACCTCGAGGTACGCCCCGAGAACGAGGGCCGCCTACGCGCCCTGGCGGCGGCCGGCCGGCTGTCCATGGGCCCCTGGTACATCCTGATGGACGAGTTCCTGGTCTCGGGGGAAACCATCGTCCGCAACCTCCAGATGGGCATCGAGCGCGGCGCCGCCTTTGGCGGAGTGATGGACGTCGGCTACCTGCCGGACATGTTCGGGCACATCGCCCAGATGCCCCAGATCCTGCACGAGGCCGGCTTCGCCCACACCGCGGTGTGGCGCGGCGTCCCTTCGAGCGTCACCAAGGACGCTTTCGTGTGGCAAGCGCCGGACGGTTCGCAAGTCCGGGCCGAATACCTGCCCGTCGGCTACGGCAACGGGGCCGCCTTACCCGATGACGCCAAGGCGCTGATCCGGCGCATACGCGACCACATCGAGGAGATCGGCCAGTTCCTGATCGATGACCTGCTGTGCATGAACGGCTCCGACCATCTCTTCCCCCAGCCCTTCCTGGGCCGGGTGGTCGCCGAAGCCAACGACCTCCAGGACGAGTTCCATTTCGAGGTGACCTCCCTCTCCAAGTACCTGGCCGCGGCGCCGACCGAGGGACTCGAGCAGGTGGTCGGCGAACTGCGCTCGGGCTATCGGGCCAACATGCTCATGGGCGTCACCTCCAACCGGGTCGACATCAAGCGCCTGGGCGGGGAGACCGAACGTGAACTCGAGCGCCGGGCCGAGCCGCTGAGCGCCCTCTTCGGCGATGTTGCGGCCTGGCCGGCGTCGCCGTTGCGTCTGGCCTGGCGGGAGATGGTGCGCAACTCGGCCCACGACTCGATCTGCGCCTGCTCGGTGGACGACGTGGACGATGCCGTCCTGCACCGCTATCACGAAGCGCGCGCCATCGCCCGCGGCTTGAGCGAGCGGGCCCTCAAAGCGTTCGCCCGCACCCTGCCCAGCGCCGGGCCCACGGTGCTCAACCTGGCCCACCGGCCGCGCCCGGGCCTGGTGGAGCTTGTCGTTCCGGCCACCGAGCCGGCCGGCGACGACGTCCAGGTGCTCTCAGAGCGCATGGGACTTCCAGGCTCCATGGTCCTCGACGCCAACACGGTGCGCACCGTCCTGGGCATGCTGCAGGGTCCCAAGATCAGCGACGATGCCTGGATACACGACGTGGTCATCGACGAGGACGACGAGGACGACGAGGCCATCAACATCACCATCAACGTGGGCACCGAGGAGAAGCCGAACGTCCCCATCGCCGAAGCCAAGCGGGACGTCTTCACCCGCATCGGTGCCCGGCCCGAGGCCATCATCCGAGTGGCCATGGACCAGCCGGCCACCCGACGGATCGTGGCCCGGGTCGGCGAGGTGGCTGGCTACGGCTGGCAGCCCTTCGCCCCGGCCGCGCTGGCCTATCCAGTGGCCGTGACCGACGGTGAGACCCTGACCCTGGCCAACGGCCTGGCCACGCTGACGGTGGACAAGAGCGGGGGAACCTTCGCGTTCAACGGCCGGGCCGGCTACGGGAAGTTGGTCGATGGCGGTGACCTCGGTGACTCCTACAACTACTCGCCACCTCTGGCCGACTCCTTCGTGGACGCCCCGACCGCGGTGGCGGTCACGATCAAGGAGTCGGGCCCGGTGCGCGCCCGCGCCGCCATCGTGTCCACCTATGCCTGGCCCGATCACGTCGACGGCACCTCGCAGGCCCGGGTGGGCCAGCACTCAGTGGAGGTCACGACCGAGCTCGAGCTGCGGGCCGACGATTCGACGGTCCGGGTCACCACGTCCTTCGTGAACCCGAGCCGCGATCATCGCCTACGGGTCCACCTGCCTCTGCCCGAAGGGGCTTCCACCTCAGTGGCCGAGAGCGCCTTCACCGTGGTGACGCGCGGCCTGACGGCCGAAGGACGGGCCGACGAGTTCGGCCTGCCGACGGCACCGGCCCAGCGCTTTGTCAGCGCCGGTGGGCTCACCGTGGTCCACGAGGGTGTCTGCGAGTACGAGCTGATCGACATCGAGGATGGAGCGGCCAAGACCCTCGCGCTCACCGTGCTGCGCTCCACCGGGATGCTGTCCCGCCTCGGCATGGCGTACCGGCCCTTCCCGGCCGGTCCGCTCACCCCGGTCGACGGCTTGCAGATGACGGGCAAGGCCGTCACGCTGCGCTACGCCATCGCGCAGGACTGTGCTGACCCTTACGCCCTGGCCGACGACGTCCTCCTCCCGCTCGAGGTGGTCTCCACCCTCGGTGGTGGCACGAGAGAGGCGAGTGGTTCGGCCCTCACGGTCGACGGGGCACAGGTCAGCGCGGTGCAGCGGGCCGGTGGCGAGATCGAGTTGCGCCTCTTCAACCCGACGGCGCAGGAGACGACGGTCGAGCTGCCCGGGCAGTCGGGCTGGCTGATGGACTTGCGCGGCTACCCGGGCCAGCCCTTCGAAGGCTCGTTCCCGCTACGCCCCTTCGGCATCGCCACCGCCCGGCTCCGCGGCTAGTGGTGGCCGGTTGCTGGTGAGCAGACGCTCACCGACGTCGCGCAATTCCTCCAAATCACGCAGGACCTCGGACAGGCGTTCCCAGCGCACATTGCGACGGCGGTCGGCCGCCGCCCCCGCACCGTCGGCCTCGTGTCCGGCCCGGCCGCACCACCACAGCTGCACCCGTCCCAGGTCCTTCAACAGCCGGGGGCGCAGGGCTTGGGCGGTGAATTCGTCACTGGCTTCGGCCATCAGGGCGGCGTGGAACTCGTCGGACATCAACACGGTGCCGGGGTTCCCGATATTCACGATCCGGTGGGCCAGATTGACGGTGGCCCCGAAGTAGTCGCCCTCGCGCACCAGGACCGGCCCATAGGCCAGACCCACCCGCACGTCGGAGAGCAGATCGTCGTCGGCGTAGGCATCGGCCAGATCGAGTCCGATGCGGGCGGCGTTGGATGCACTGTCGACCACGTACATGACTTCGTCGCCGATCATCTTGACCACCCGTCCCCCCAGGCCGGTCACGATGTCGTGGGAGATGTCCTCGAATCGGCGAACCACGTTGGCCAGCTCGCGGTCGCTCAGGTGCTGGCTCAGGAGGGTGAAGCCGACCATGTCGGCGAAGCCGATGGCCAGGGTGGGACTTCCTGGGGCCACGCCGTCGCTGCGCTGGAGCATCGAGCGCTGTAGCGCCGCCGCCACCTGGCGCCGCCAGACGAACTCGAGCAACCGGGCCATGGCCGGGATGGTGACGTCGGCCACGCTGGCGAAGGCATCGGCCGCCACCACCCGGTCGACCGAGGTGCTGATGACGTCACCGGGCACCATCTCGGCTTCGGCGATGCGCGCCATGGAGGACCCGATCACCCGGGCCAGTTGCAGGGCCGAGTCGGTGCGAGCGGCCCCCAAGGCCTGGAGCCCCTGGAAGATGCGCACGGCCTCGAGATCGAGGTCGGTGAACGAGCGCTCGTCCTCGTGCACGTTCGGAAAGCCCAGCGCTCGCCAGAAGTGCTGCAGGGTGACGTGGTCCACCCCGGTCAACTCAGCCACCTCGCCCCGGGTGTAGCGGCGGCGCGAGGGCACCAGGATCCGATCGGCCACGAAGAGGTCGATGACATCGTCGGCCACGGCCTGATCGATCTCTTCGTCGCTGGCTCCGTGATTGCGCAACAACTCGCGGACGTGGTGCAGCGCGGTCTGGTGCTGCGCCTCATCCGTTTCGCCCACCGGCCCGATCTGACCGAACAACCCACTCACGTCGGCCGCCGCCGCACGAAGGTCTCCTCCCATTCAGCACTGGGTGGCCGGTCCAGCAGGCTCTGCAGCGCCTCGAGTGCGGTGCTCCGTCCCGTGACGATGGCCTCGACCTGCTCGGCGATCGGCATCTCCACGCCGGCGGCCTTGGCCAAGCTGACCAGCGGCGGCGCACTCTTCACACCCTCGGCTACCATGTGCATCGAGGCCACGATGTCGTCGAGCGAGCGACCCTGGCCCAGTTCGAAGCCGACGGTACGGTTACGGCTCTTGGAGCTGTTGCAGGTGGCGACCAGGTCGCCCACTCCGGCCAACCCACCGAAGGTCAGGACCTTGCCGCCCAGCGCGATGCCCAACCGACCCAGTTCGGACAGGCCCCGGGTCACCAGCACCGCCCGGGTGTTCTCGCCGAAGCCGAGGCCATCGCAGATCCCCGCCGCGATGGCCATGACGTTCTTGGAGGCGCCGGCGATCTCACAACCGACCACATCAGTGCCCACATAGACGCGGAAGGTGCGGGTATGCACCAGTTCCTGAACCCGGAGCGCCAGGGCTTCGTCGGCCAGGGCCACCACGCTGGCCGCCGGATGACCTTGGGCCACCTCCTGGGCCAGGTTCGGGCCTGTGAGGATGCCCGCCGGCATCCCGGGCAGCACCTCGGCGATCACTTCTGACATGCGCAGGTTGGTACCGATTTCGATGCCCTTCGACAGGCTGACCACGGCCTTGACCTTGCCGGCCAGCGGCGCCAGATCGCTCAGCACGGCGCGGAAACCGTGAGAAGGCACCCCCATGAAGACCACCTCGACGCCGTCGATGGCCTCCTCCAGCGATGACGTGACCGTCAACCCGTCCGGCAAGGTGATGCCGGGCAGGTAGGTGCCGTTCTCCCGGCTCTCCTGGATGGTGGCCGCCAGCTCAGGCGACCGGGCCCACAGCGTGGTCGGATGGGTGGCGCCGATGAGGCCGGCGACCGCAGTACCCCATGACCCGGCCCCGATGACAGCCACCCGCTCGCTCATCGTCCGAAGCCTAGGACGGCTACCGGGGCGAACCTGCTTCCACCCGTACACTCGGGGAGGTGTCCGCCGGCCTGCACGCTGCTCGGGGCCGGCCCCTGTCGGCCTTGGGCTCGCAGGTGGTGCTGATCCCGGTCAAGTCCTTCACCCAGGCCAAACGGCGTCTCGGGGCCTCGCTGCTCGAGCGTGACCGGGTGGCGCTGGTCCGTTCCATGGCCACCAAGGTGCTCGAAGCCTGCGCACCCCTCCCGGTAGCTGTGGTCTGTGACGATGCCGAGGTGGCCGAGTGGGCCGTCGCACTCGGGGCCGCGGTGTTGTGGGAACCCGGGCACGGACTCAACGGCGCCGTCCGATCGGGCGTGGATCAATTGGCCGAGGCGGGTGTGGCCTGGGTCACGGTGGCCCACGGCGATCTCCCCCGAGCCCGGGGACTCGGCACACTCGAGGCCTTCGATGGCGTGACGCTCGTCCCCGACCGGGTCGACGACGGCACCAACGTCCTGCGGCTGCCAACTTCGTGTGCCTTCGAATTCCACTACGGCCCCGCATCGTTCCGGGCTCACCGGGCCGAAGCGGGGCGGCTCGGGCTGCCGGTCCGTGTGCTGCGCGTCCCCGCCCTGGCCTACGATGTCGACTGGCCGGCCGACGTGGCTGAGTTGATGGCATGAACAAGTTGATGGCATGAGTGGCCCCGGCAGACCAGGCCGGGTGACCCCGGTCAACGACCTTCCCGCGCACGGCGCCATTTCGCTCAACCTGTCCACGCCGGCAAGGGTCCTGGCCATCGGCGCCCATCCGGACGATATCGAGTTCGGCTGTGGCGGCACCCTGGCCAAGTGGGCCGCCGTCGGCGCCGTGCTGCACCACTTGGTCCTGACCGACGGAGCCAAGGGGACATGGGACCCCGACCGCGAGCAGGCCGGGCTGATCGCCGAGCGCCAGGCCGAGCAACGCCGGGCGGCCGCCCTCCTCGGCGGTGGGGACGTGACCTTCTTGGGCTACCCCGACGGCGAGCTGCAGAACGGCGAGGCGGTGCGGCGTGAGGTGGTGCGCGTCATGCGCCTCGTCCAAGCCGATGTCGTTCTTACCCATGACCCCTGGCGGCGCTACCGGCTGCATCCGGACCACCGCCACGCCGGCTTCATCGTGACCGACGCCCTGGTGGCCGCCCGTGATCCGCACTTCTTCCCCGATGTGGGAGCGGCGCCCCATCGCCCCAACGACCTCTTGCTGTGGGAAGCCGACGAACCGAACCATGTTGAGGACGTCGAGGGCGTCGTCGCCACCAAGGTAGCGGCGTTGCTGGCCCATCGCAGCCAGCTTGAAAGCACTATGGGCCTGGGTGATGACGACCCGGTCGACGCCTTCGAGTCGAGATTGCGTGGCCAGCTCTCGGCCCACGGCGCGCTGGCCGGCCTCGCGCTCGGTGAGAGCTTCCACCGTATGAGCGAACTCTGACCGAGCTCTGACCCCAATCGAATTGCAAAGCCGGGGGCCCGAAGGCCCCCGGCTTCACACGTTCTTGGAAGAACGGACGGACTAGCGGCGACGTGCCGCCTTGCGGGCGGGAGCCCGCTTGACAGCCCGCTTGGCCGCCGGACGACGCTTGGCCGGAGCCTTGCGTGCCGCTGCCTTCTTGGCTGGAGCCCGCTTCTTGGCTGCCTTCTTAGCTGCCGGACGCTTCTTGGCCGGAGCCTTGCGTGCCGGAGCCTTGCGAGCGGCTGCCTTCTTGGCTGGAGCCCGCTTCTTGGCTGCCTTCCTAGCTGCCGGACGCTTCTTGGCCGGAGCCTTGCGTGCCGGAGCCTTCTTGGCGGTCCGCTTCGCGGCAGTCCTCTTGACTGCCCTCTTAGCCGGAGCCCTCTTTACCGCCCGCTTGGCCGGAGCCTTCTTGGCGGCTGCTTTCTTTGCTGGAGCCCGTTTCTTCGCGGCCTTCTTGGCCGGGGCCCGCTTTTTCGCGGCTACTGCCACAGGTGCACCTCCCTAGGAGCATGTTCACTGCATAGAGGTGAAGCCTGCGCCACGGTGATGCTGGAAGCCACCAACGTGCGCAATGCCGCACCGATTATGGACAGTGGATCACTGCTCTGCGATGAAATCACCGATCTCAACGCAGACGATCACCACTTTGTTCACCCAAAGAGCGAGGAGTGATTGCAGTGAACTGACGCTCGCTGGCGCGCACCATCGGTGAACCGACATTGGTGTTACGCGCGCTGCGTGGCGTTCTGTCGCAGCACATCACAACCCTCCCTCACGTTTCGGGTACATACATTCTCGGTGGTCTGAGTGCTCAGGTCAAGCATCCTCACTTTTCATTGCTGACAATCACCGCAACGCGACGTCGCGCTTTTCGCGTCTCATTGATGCGCACACAGCACGCGACCTGCACTTTGACTGCTTAATGCGTGCACAACGGTCGGCCATCAATGACAAATGTCCCATGGACTCGCGCGTTCAACAACGCAACCATCAAATGCATGGAACACGCGCAAAGCGATGATGCGATGTCCTCATTCTTCGATGACGGCGGCCTCGCCAACACCACAATGGCGGCCGAAAACGGTCTGTATATCGGCCTCGGGCCCCTCGGTCCTTGTTGGTCCGGAGCGCAGCGCTCAATGCTCGTCTTGGGGCCGCCCCGGTCGGGCAAGACCTCCTCCTTGGTCATCCCCAATGTGCTGGGGGCCCCTGGTGCCGTGATCAGCACCTCGACCAAGGGTGACGTCATGGAGGCGACGGCCACGGCCCGCAACCGAATCGGCTGGTCCGTCCTCTTCGACCCGAGCGGCGAGATCGAGTGCCCACCCCACGTCCAGCGGATCGGTTGGTCCCCGCTCACCGCGGCCCGCTCATGGGACGGCGCCTTGGTCACCGCCGACGCCATGGTGCGGGCCAGCCGGATGGTCGGCGCCGGCCATGCGCCGAGCGAACTGCACTGGACCGAACGGGCCGGCGCGCTGATGGCCCCACTGCTGCACGCGGCCGCTCTCGAGGATCTCGGGCTTCGCACCGTGTTGCGCTGGATCGACCGCCACGACGGTGCGGCCCCACTGCAGATCCTCTCGGCGGTGGGCGGTGACGAGTCGCCGCCGGTCGATCTGCTCACCGGCATCGTCAGCACGGACGCCCGCGAGCAGTCGGGCATCTGGTCGACGGCGTCGGGCGTTCTCTCGGCCTATCGCACCGAGGCGGCCTTGGCCTCGACGTCACTGCCGGCACTCGACATGACCGAATTCTGCGGCGGTCCCAACACCATGTACATCTGTGCCCCAGGCCGCCGGCAGCTGCAATTGGCGCCGACCGTGGTGGCGGCCATGGGCGACGTCCGTGACACCACCTACGAACTCCACCGAGGGGGCCGGCTGCGGGTGCCCACCCTGCTCGCCCTGGACGAGGTGGCCAATATCGCACCCCTGCCCGATCTGCCCGCCCTGGTCAGCGAGGGGGCCGGGCAGGGTCTGCTGGTCCAGGCCTGCCTGCAAGATCTGTCCCAAGCCCGTGTGCGCTGGGGCGGGGCGGCCGACGGCTTTCTCTCCCTCTTCGGGACCACCGTCGTCCTTCCCGGCATCGCCGACACTCGAACCCTGCGCGACTTGAGCGCGCTGGCCGGCCAACACGAGGTGACCACCACCTCCATGCACCACTCCATCGGGACCCACGGGCGGCTGCGGCCCAGTACCTCGACGGCCTCGCGCCTCGAACCAAGCCTGCCCGTGGACGCCCTGGCCCGCGGCACACCGGGCCAAGCCGTGGTGCTCAGCCCGGACAAACGTCTGACGTCGGTGGTGCTGACCCCCGCCCACCGCACGGAGCCGTGGCGCAGCCTGACCGCTCACCCGGATCATCGCCGAGCGTGGGAGGCGCCTGCCCTCGAGGACCGAGCACCGCTCACCGGCCGCGGTCGATGACCAACGTCCACGGCCCGCGACGTCCCAGGCGGGCACGGGCCGTCTCCAGCGCGGCGGCCGTCCGCAGATGGTCGACCATACGCGCACTCCCCCACGTGGGCGAGCACTGCGTGGTCCCGAGCACCTCGTCGCCGCGCACCGACCAGCGTTGGCGGTAGCGGTCGATGTCTCGAGCGGCCGCCACCCACACCCCGTGTGCCGCGACCTCGGTCGGCCGAGGACCCAGCGCGGTCAAGGCGTGCCGGCTGGGCATGGTCGCGTGCCATGGCTGCGCGCCCTCGGCCACGCCGACGCCGGCCGGACTCGGCGTCCACAGATCGGTCAGCTGCTTCAGCGCACCGTGGCGCACGCCCTCAGGTGTCCCGGCGCCGAAGGCCTCGACCAGATCGCGGCGGTGGATGCCGGTGTCGCGACGTGGCGCCAGGACCGATCCGTACTGGTGCTCGGACACCGTCGGGTTCCGCACCGACGGGCGCCCCAGCACGGCACCCAGGTCGAGCGGCGCACCGGATATCTCGACGGCGCGGCGGTGCCACTCGGGCGTGAGCGAATCGAACGCACGGCTCGGCCCCTTGTCCGCCCGGGTGACCGCCCAGGCGATGCGATCACCAGCGCGGCTATGGACGCCGTGCTCGAATCGGTGTTGGCGGATCGCCGCCGCCCGGGAAGAGAACTCAGCCCTCACTAACGGTGAGACCCCGTCGATCTCCGCCGTGGCCGAGACGGCAAGCGGAGCCACGCTCCAGCGCACCCCGCAGCGCTCGACCAGCTCGGCGCGCAGGTGGGCCTGGTAAACCCCCGACGCGGCCAACCGGTGCGCCATCAAGCCCCGCTGGTCCAGG
The DNA here is from genome assembly GCA_036489775.1 of Acidimicrobiales bacterium. Classification (GTDB taxonomy): domain Bacteria; phylum Actinomycetota; class Acidimicrobiia; order Acidimicrobiales; family RAAP-2; genus Bog-473. The sequence goes on from DASXFC010000031.1 coordinate 88,828, forward strand.
GCGCTCCATCGCCCGTCCTCGGCGTGGACCAGGTTGGCCAGCACGACATGGGAATGGAGATGCGGATCGCCGTTGCGGTTGACGCCGTGGGTGAAAGCGGCGGCCACTGCGCCGTCAGTCGTCAAGACCGGCCGCTCTGGCCCAGCCCGCCGCGACACCGTGATGCCGTGGGTTTCGAGGTATTCCAGCGCGCCGGCCACGGCATCGTGGTGCGCGTCGACCACGTGCTGGGCCACCGCCTGGTCGCCCAGCGCCATCAGGACGCTGGCCGATTTCGGCGCGCTGAAGGTCAGGTCATAGGCCAGCAGCCCGACCCGCTCGGAACGCAGCCGGACTCCTGACCAAGGATGGCGCCCGTCGAGGAGGGTGACGAAGGCGTCGGGATCGACGGTCCCGGCCAAACCCAGGTCGGCTGCCGCCGTGCCGACCCAGATCCCGCCGCGGTGTGACACCGGCAGCTCACGAGCCAGATCCGACAGGTAATAGGACGTCCGGTCCGTGCGCAGGCGGTGGATGGTGAGCATGACCTCCGATCCGGGATGACGGCGACCACACAGAATGGTCGCCCCCGGCCCCCGGCCGGCGGTCAACGCTGCGGGTAGACCTCCAGGACCCGAGCGGCGGCCCGGGCGGCCAGATTGGTCAGCTCGGGGGGGCTCACTACCTGAGCATCCGCCCCGAGCTGGAGCAGCAGCCGTTCGAACCAGGCCATCCCACCGACATCGAGCACGACCTCGGTGGCCAAACCGTCCTTGTCCCGCTGCACGGCCCGCACCGGGATCGACTCGACCACCCACTGAGCGCCCGGGCCGAGGCGCAGATGCACCTCGATGGCCCCGGGTCCCGGTACGAACATGTCGGCGGCATCGCGGGTGACGGTGTGAGGCGTGGCCGGCTGATCGGCCGGGCGCACCACGCTGATGCGGTCGACCCGGAACCGGCGCATGTCCCCGGCCCGGTGGCAGAACGCATCGAGGTACCAGTGCCCGTCCATGGTCACCACCTGCGCCGGTTCCACCACTCGGGTGGTCAGCTCGTCGCGCGAGCCCGACAGGTAGTCGATCTCGAGCGCCCGCCCGTCCTCCACGGCCTGGCGCACCTCGGGCAGGGACGAAGGTGCGTCGACGTCGACGCCGATCGACTCGAACGATCCCAGCGCCGCCTCGAGCTTGTCCAGGGCCCGGCGCAGCGACTCGTCGTCGGCCCCGGGCACGGTCAACAGGAGCCGACCCGAGGCCGCCACCGCGAAACCCTCGGCCGGGGTCAAGCGCCGGGGCCGTCCGAACTCGGCCGGCAAGAAGGCGCGCACCATGGTCTCGGTGACCTCGATCTCCATCAAGACGTCCGGCGTATACGGCGGCACGCCACAGCAGGCGGCCAGCTCGAGCTCTTTGACCAACTCCTCCTCGTCCATGCCGAACCTGGTGGCCACCTCGCTGATCGGGGCTTCGCCAACCTGGGCCAGCCAGCCCACCACAGCCAGCAAGCGTCGCAAGCGGGCGCTGGTCTCCTGCCCGGGCAGGCTCCGCCGCGCCACCCCTGCCTCACTCGCCGCCGCACCGGCGGCCGAGCGTGCCCGCTTGCGGGCGGCCGGTGCCGGCTGATCGACCACCGCCGTCAACCAGTCGATCAACTCGTCCCGGAACTCGGCGGGCTCGAGGATCTCGGCATGGTCGGACAGGCCGAGTACCCAGTAGCGGATCGAGCCGAACGACGACACCGACAGCGCGATGTCGACCGATCCGTCCGGGTGGCGCTGTACCACCTTGTCCTCCCCCACTTCCTCAGTCACCCGCGGACCCTCGAGTGCATCGACCCTCAGCACCATGGCCACCTGGTCGTCGCCTTCGGCCTCCCAAGGTTCGGCCGGCAGCGCTGCGCGCACGTCGATGCCGGTCGGGATGACTGCGCTCCCGGCCGCCTGGACCGCCACCTCGCCCTCGATGCGGTCGACCCGGAAGGTGCGCACGTCCTGGCGGGCCAGATCCCACGAGACCAGGTACCAATGTCCGAAGCGGAACCACAGTCCGGCCGGCGCTACCCGACGCTCCTCGCCTCGATACAAAAAGGACGCTTCGGCCCGCGTCCGCACCGCCTCGAAGAGGTCGACCAGAGCCGGTGGCGGCACCAGCGTGGCGATCGGTCGCACCTCGCTCACGCCGCTGGCGCCCAACTTCAGCAGGGCATCGCGGCCACTAGGATCGCCCAGGTGCACGCCGGCCACGGCCAGGTGGAGAGCGACCTGCTCGTCAGGTTCGAGGGCCAGATCGGGCAGGTAGAAGGCATCACGATCGATCAGGTAGCCGTACTGCTCGACGCCGTCGAGCCGCTCGGTGCGCACCGGGATGCCCTCGTCGCGCAGGAGCCGCTTGTCGCGTTCGAAGGCCTGCCGCCGGGCCGCGTGCTCCTCGGGGTAGCCGGGCACCTGATAGGCGATGGCGTCGAGGGTCAACGGCTGCTCGGTCTCGAGCAGCACCAGCACCAGGTCGGTCACCCGCTCCAGTCGGTCCAGTCGTGTTGGTGTGGGCGCCGCCATCGGAGAGAGCCTAGGACGGCGGCACGGCCATGAAACCCGCCGGGCACCCCCTGGACTGGCACCTGCACGTCATCTGGTATCTGGTGCTGGTCGGCGTCCTGGTGGCCTATATCCGGGCCGTCCGCCGTCCCGAGTTCGCGGTGACCCGCCGCCAGCGCGCCGCCTTCGTCTCGGGCCTCGTCCTGGTGTTGGCGGCGGTCACCTGGCCGTTGGCCGACATCGCCGCCCACTGGTCCTTGATCATCCTGGTCATCCAACGACTTCTTCTCATGTTGGCGGTGCCGCCGCTCCTGGTGGCCGGACTCCCCGAAGGACTGATCATCGGTCTGACCAAACCCCGGATCGTCGACGGCTTCTTGCGCATCGCCGAGATGCCCGTTCCCGCCGTCGCCTTCGTCACCGTCGTCGCCGTGGGCACGCTCACCACCGGCGCCGTCAACCTGGCTTCGCGCTCGGCGCCCGCCCAGGCCGGCTTCGAACTTCTCGTCCTCATCGCCGGCATCGTCCTGTGGGCACCGGTGCTCAGCCGCCTACCGGGCGCGCCCCACCTGTCCTCGCTCGGCCGCGGCGGCTATCTCATCGTGCAGTCGATCGTGCCGAGCTTCCTGTCCTTCGTGTGGATCTTCGCCAAGCACTCGCTCTACGCGCCCTTCGCCCACCGGGGACGCCTGGTCGGGATCTCCCCGCTGCTCGACCAGCAGCTGGCCGGGTTCCTGGCCAAGGTGGGCACCATCGCCGTGCTCTGGACGGTCGCGTTCGTCATCATGAACCGCGGCCAGATCTTTTCCGGGGCCGATGACGACCGGGAGCTGACCTGGCGTGACGTCCAGCGCGAGATCGAGCGGGCCGACCGGCGCGATCGCCACCACCCGCCGCCGCCGGCCTGAGCCGCCGTGACGACCCAGGTAGCGTCTGACTTTCCTATGCCGTCCACCCAGCAACCCGATGCTCCGCTGTCGGTGGGTGGCGCGTACCTGCTCAGTGACGGCAGCCAGGGTCGCGTCGCCATCCCCGGCCTGCGCTTCGAACTGCGGACCGATGGCATCGAGCTGGCCAAGGAGGACGGCGACGTGATCTGGCACTGCCCCTGGATGGGAGTCGACGTGCTGACCACGGCCGAGCGCTCACTCCTGCCCGATGGCAGCGACGGCCTGGTCATCGCCGTCATCGAGCACGGGGGGCGCCAACACCGCTTCATCCTTCCGGCGAGCGATCCCGATGCCATGGCCCATCAGATCAGGGTCTGGGCCCGGGCCAACCACATCCAGACCTTCGAACCGCCCGCGGCGGTCTCACGCACGCTGACGGTGGCGGTGATCGTGGCGGCGTTCGCCACCGTCGCGGTGCTCATGCTCTCGGCCGCGCACATCCTGCACTTCTAACGCCACCGGTCGGCGGCGCCCGCGCCTAGCTGAGGGCAGCGCCTCGCAGATCGTCGAGTGAGAGTTCGGCCGTCTGGTCACCGCCGCACTGCGCGCAGTGCTCGACATGCCGCCAGGATCGCAGCAGTCGGGTGCCTTCAGGGTTGAGGAGGACGAGGAATGACTCCGAGATCGGGTCGATCTCCAAACCGAAATACGGGCGCCAGGCCGTCGTGGCCGAATGCGCGTCGAGGGCCAAGCCCTTGAGCACTCGGCGGAAACGGAGACGCTCGGTGTCGAAGATCCACGTGCTGTGACACGACTCGAGGATGAAGAGGTTCTCGTCGGTGGTGGGGGCCACGTCGCTGATCATGCCTCCTCTTTGCCCAAATTGGGCGTCGGATGCACCACATGTTCTTTGCGAATCGATGACAATTCGGCTTCTCCCTGCTCACATGGCTATTGGGGACCGGCGTCATGCTTCCGGCCCACCACCAATTCCCGTTTGGTGCACAGCTGGCGCAGGACGGCACACAGGACAATCCGCGTATCCGCCGGGTCCACCACCTGGTCTACCAGCCCGCGCTCGGCGGCCGGCCAGGGACTGAGGAAGGCCTCTTCGTATTCGGCCTCGAGCTCGACCCGCTCGCCCGGGGTGACCCGGCGGTACAGGATCTGGGCTGCTCCTGAGGCACCCATCACCGCGATCTCGGCGCCGGGCCAGGCCAGGCAGATGTCGTTGCCGATGCCGCGGGAGTCCATGACGATGTAGGCCCCGCCGAAGGCCTTGCGCAGGATGAGGCAGATGCGGGGCACGCTGGCCTGGGCGTAGGCGAAGGCCAGCTCGGCCCCGTGGCGGATCATGCCCCGCCACTCGAGGTCCTTCCCGGGCAGGAAGCCGGGCGTGTCGACCAGGCTGATGATGGGCAGGTTGAAGGAGTCGCAGAGGCGGACGAAGCGCGCCCCCTTCTGGGACGCCGCGATGTCGAGCGTCCCGGCCAAGATCCGAGGTTGGTTGGCCACGTACCCCACCGCCATCCCGCCCAGGCGGGCGAACCCGGTCACCACCTGGGCCGCCCAGCGGGGCCAGAGCTCGCGGAACTCGCCGTCGTCGGACACTTCTCTGATGACGTCGCGCACGTCGTAGGTGGCGGCTTTGCGCTCAGGAATGACGTCGCGCAGCTCGGGGGTCGAGCGCAGCACCGGATCGGCGATGGTGGCGATCGGCGGCAACTCATCGGTGTGCGAAGGCAAGTACTCGAGCAGCTCGGCCACGGCGCCGTCCACGTCGTCGGACTCCACCGCGCACAGGCCACTGGAGCGAGCGTGCGCGGCCACCCCGCCCAATTGGCGCAGGCCGATCTGGACCCCGGTGAACTCGGCCACCATCTGGGGCCCCGACACGAAGGCCACCGCTTCGGAGTTCATGACCACCAGGTCCGAGAGACCGAGGAGGAGGGCCGGACCCGAGACCACCGGACCGGTGACGGCGGAGAGGACCGGGACCACCCCACTGCAGCGCGAGATGGCGGCAGCGGCCATGCCCCAGGCGTGCAACGAGGCTACGCCCTCCTTGACGTCGGCTCCGCTGGAGTTCATGACGAAGACGAAGGGGATGCCGAGCTGGCGGGCCTGATCGGCCGCTTGGCTCAGCCGGACGCCGTCGGCGTAGGTGATGGCACCCCGGTGCAGGGTGGGCCGGGAGCGGCAGATGACCACGTTGCGCCCACCAATGCGCCCGACCACCGAGGTGACCGCGCCGATGACGCCCTTGCTGCGATCACTCTGGTCGACCTGCTCGACGAGTTCAACGGTCACTGGAGCCGAATCTAGGTCCCGTCGCCCCCCGCCGCGAGCGGGATGGGCCGGTTTAGACGAGGGGCAGATCGGAGCGTCGCCAGGGACCCGAGCGACCGCCCGACTTCTCCCAGAGCGCCACGTGCTCGACCGTCATGGTGCGGTCGGAGGACTTACACATGTCGTAAACGGTCAGCGCGGCCACCGTGCAGGCGGTCATGGCTTCCATCTCGACGCCGGTCCGATCCACCGTCTCGACCTGGGCTTCTACCTCGACGTAGTCGTCCCCGATGGAAAAATTCACCGCGATCGAGCCGACCAGGACCGGGTGGCACATCGGGATCAGCTCGGCTGTGCGCTTGGCCGCCTGGATCCCCGCGATGCGGGCGGCCGCCAGCACGTCCCCCTTGGTGATGGCGTTGTTGGCCACCTTGGTGGTCGTTTCGGGCAACATGCAGACCCGACATCGGGCCAGCGCCCGGCGGTGGGTGGGCTCGCGGGGGGTGACATCGACCATGCGGGCGCCACCCAGCGGGTCGAGGTGGGCCAAGCTCCGATCAGACACGAAGCAGCAGTCTACGACCTGAGGCTGGTCGGCGACCAGGCCGCGAGCCAGGTCGGTAGGCACGGCCCGTCGGGTAGACTTGGCAGTCGCGGAGAACGAGTGCCAAACCGGAGGGAACGGCATGCCGACCTATGAATACGCCTGCACAGCCTGTGGGCACCAGCTCGAGGCCGTCCAGAAGTTCACGGACGACCCGTTGACGGTGTGCCCTGACTGCAATGGGGCATTGCGCAAGGTCTACGGCGCTGTCGGCATCTCCTTCAAGGGCAGCGGCTTCTACAAGAACGACTCCCGCAAGGAAAGCAACGGGAAGCGCACGCCGGTGACGGCGGAATCGACGTCGGCACCCTCGAGCGAGTCGAGCAGCTCATCGGGCTCCGATTCCTCGTCTTCGTCCGATTCGAGCTCCTCGACCAAGAAGGAGTCGGCGAAGACGGAGAAGTCGGACTCGACCAAGACCAAGACCAAGACCGAGACGGCCAAGGCCTCGACGGCCAGCTGACTCTGGCTACTCGCCGCTGAGCGACATGTCGGCGATGGCGACCGTCTGACCGGCGGCCATCCCGGGCAACCATTGGAGGTCGCTGCCGATGTGGACCATGGCCTGGAGCATGCGCTGCAACGTGGAGGCCACGGTCACCTCGCGCACCGGCTCGGCCAGCACTCCGTTGCGGATGACGAGACCCTCGATGCCGACCGAGAAATCGCCGCTGACCGAGTTCACGCCCGAGTGCATGCCGACCACCGACTGCACGTAGACGCCGTCGCCCACCGCCATGAGCAGTTCGTCAGGGCCGAGCTCGCCGGGAGTGAGCACCAGGGCGCGACAGCCCGCCGATGGCGTCCCGGCGAAACCGCCACGAACCGCCGACCCGGTCGAGGCCGTGTTGGCCCGGCGCCCCGCCACCGTGTCGTAAACGAACATTCCCAACACGCCGTGGTCGATGAGCACGTTGCGCCGGGAGGCCAGACCCTCGCCGTCGTAGGACGAGGCACTGAAGGCGCGGGGATCGGTCGGGTCATCGACCAGGATCACCGACGGGTGGGCCACCACCTCTCCGATGCGCCCGGCGAAGAAGGAGCGTCCCTTCACCACCGCCTCGCCCGAGAGGGCGGAACCGATCACCGAGAGCAGCGAGGCCACCACCCGGGGATCGAAGACCGCGGTGACCTTGCCCGACGCGGTCTTGGTGGCACCGAGGAGCCGGGTGGCCCGCAGGACGGCGTCGTCCTTGGCCTCGTCGAGGTCGAGTTGGTCCGGGGCCCGGCCCACGCTGTAGCCGCCGCCGGTCTGGGATTCGGCCCCTTCGCCGGCGATCGCTTCGACCGCCACGTGGGCGTTGGTGCGCCGAGAGACCGAACGGATCCCGGTGGTCGAGGCCAGGGCCACCTCGCGGCGGCCGTCGGCGTACTCGGCGGCTTCGACCTGGCGCACTCGGGGATCGGCGGCCCGGGTGGCCTGCTCCAGCTCGATGGCCAACGCCACCTTGCGTTCCATCGGCGTGGTCACCACGCCCTCGTCCCACAGATCGAGCTCGACGGCGGCCACGCCATCGGGCGAGGCCAGCACCACGTCGGGATCCGGGGTGGCGTAGCGGGCGTTGTCGCGGGCGTCGGCCAGGGCGGCGGTAATCACCTCGGGATCGAGCGAGCCGGCCCAGGCAAAGCCCATGCGGGTGCCCGCTTCACCGTCACGGCGCAGGATGCGGATGCCCACACCCGACGAGTCGGCCGAGGTGAGTGACTCGACCTGACCTTCGTAAGCCCGGACCTCAGTTTCCGAACCGCGGGCCACGAACACTTCCATGTCCTCGCCGGACTCGGCCCGGTCGACCACCGAGGTGGCCAGCTCCAAGAGTTCGTCCACCTAGGCCGTCCCGCCCAAGGTGATGCCAGAGAGGCGCATGGTGGCCTGACCGCAGCCGACGGGCACGCTCTGCCCGTCCTTGCCGCAAGTGCCCGGCGTCATGTCGAAGTCGTCGGCCACGGCGTCGATCCGCTTGAGCACCTCGGGGCCGTTGCCGATGAGGTTGGCGTCGCGCAACGGCTCGGTGATGCGGCCGTTCTCGATCATGTAGGCCTCGGTGGTGCCGAAGACGAAGTCACCGGTGGCGGTGTTGACCTGTCCACCACCGAGCTTCTTGATGTACACGCCGTGGGGGGTCTGGGCGATGATCTCGCTCGCCTTCTCTTTCCCGGCCAGCAGGTACGTGTTGGTCATGCGCACCATGGGCAGGCACTGGTAGTTCTGGCGGCGGCCATTACCCGACGAGGCGCGACCGGCCTTGCGGGCCCGCAGCCAGTCCCACATGTAATCGGTCAGCACTCCATCTTGAATGAGCACGTTGCGAGCCGGGCGGTTGCCCTCGTCGTCGATGTCGAAGTTGCCCCATTCGCCGAGCACCGTGCCGTCGTCGACCAGGGTCACCAGCGGGCTGGCCACCAATTCGCCGACCTTGCCGGCATAGACGGACGCTTCCTTCATGACGGCGTCGGCTTCGAGGCCGTGGCCGCAGGCTTCGTGGAAGAGGATGCCGCCGCTGCCGCCGGCCAGCACCACCGGGATCTCGCCGGACGGGGCCGGGCGGGCCGACAACTTGGTCAGGGCCCGGGCCGCGGCCACCCGGGCGATGTCCTCGACGGCAAACCGCTCGAAGATCTCGTAGCCCTCGGTACGGGCCAGCGAGTCGAACCCGGTCTGCAGGCCGGTGTCGCCGTTGGCCACGCAGGTCACGTTGAAGCGGGTGCGCACCTGCTCGTCCTCGGCGAAGAGGCCGTCGGAGTTGGCCACCAGCACCCGGCGGCGACTGTCGCCCAGACCGACCGACACCTGGCCGATGGCATCGCCCGAGCCGCGGGCGGCTTCGTCGGCCCGCTTGAGCAGTTCGATCTTGTCCGCCTTGTCGATGGAGCTGGGCAGGCGGCGGCTCCCCCGGTCGAAGACCGAGGCCGGGCCGAGGGCCACGGTGCGGGTACCCCCACCACCCTGGCGGGCCACCGCAGCGGCGGCCTGGGCGGCGGCGATCAGACCCGCCTCGCTCAAGTCGGCGGTATGGGCGAAACCGGTGGTCTCGCCCTCGACCACGCGGATGCCCGCACCCCGGGAGCGGCCCGAGGAGAGCTCTTCGATCTTGCGGTCGTCGAGCAGAGCGCTGGCCGAGGTGCTGTCCTCGGCGAACACCTCCGCCATGTCGCCGCCGCCCGCCAATGCCTTCGAAAGGACGCGTTGGAGGACGTCAGCGTCTATCAGGGAGGTGTCAGTCACGGGCGGTATCGTAATCGTCGTGCCCGAAAATCCATCCGAGGCCAGGCCCGCGGCCGGGCACGGTCCCCACACCGGGTTGAGCGCCCAGCTCGAGCTGACGGTGGGCGAGGACGACACGGCCGAGTACTTCCATTCCGGGGATGTGCCCGTGCTGGCCACCCCTCGGCTGATCGCCCTGTGCGAGGAGGCCGCCCTGCGGGCCACCGACGGCCACCTCATCGCGACGCAGGCCAGCGTGGCCACCCGGGTGCAGTTCGACCACCTGGCTCCGGTGGCCGTGGGCAGTGTGGTCATGGCCGAAGCCACCCTGGTCAAGGTAGAAGGGCGCCGGCTGATCTTCACCGTCTCGGCCGCCCGGCTCGATCGTGACGGTGGCGCCTTGATCGGCGCCGGTCGGGTCACCCGGGTGCTGGTCGACCGGCCCACCTTCCTGGCCAAGGCCGGCACTACCGTCGCTTCCTGAGTCCCGCGACCGTGTCCTCCCGCCGTGAGGGCGCGCTGGTCGGAGCGGGCCCGGTGGTGGCTGCCTTCGTCACCTTCGGCCTGTTCTGGGGCAGCTGGGCCGTCCTGCTGGCCAACATCCAGCGTTCCTTCCATCTCTCCGACGCCGACATCGGCTACCTGCTGTCGGTGGCCATCGCGGTGGCCGGCCTGACCGGCGCGGTGATGGGGCATCTGGCCAACCGGTTCGGGGCCCGGCGCCTGCTGTGGATCTCGATGTACGCCTGGGCCGTGCTGCTGCTGCTCATGAGCATCACGGGGCAACGGTGGACCTTCGCCGGCGCACTGGTCCTGGTCGAGGTGGCCGGCGGCTGCATCGACACCGGCATGAATGCCGAAGCGACGCACCGACTGGACGGGAATCCTGGTGGGCTGGTGCGCTTCCATGCGCTGTTCAATACCGGCGCGCTGCTCGGTGCGGCGGCGGCCGGAGCGGTGGTCGGGGCGCACCTCTCCTTCCGCTGGGTCTGGCCCGGTATCTCGGTCATCGCGTTGGTGGTGGGCACCTGGACGTTGCTGACCGACGAAGGTCTGCCGCTGAGCCCCCAGCCCTCGCCGTCGGACGCCGTGCCCTCACACCCGTGGCGGCGGCTGCGCCACGAGGGGCTGCTGGTCCTGCTCTTCGTCTTCGCCATCGCCGAGATCACCGAGGGCGGGGTCGACACCTGGGGCGTGCTCTACCTGCGCACCCATCTGGCCACCGGTGTTCTGCTGGGCGCCGGGGCCTATGTGATCGGCCAGTCCATGGCGGCCACCACCCGGGGCGCCGGCGGCACCCTGCTGGGCCGGCTCTCGGCCAACCGGGCCCTGACCATCGGCGGCTGTGTGGCCGGTGGGGGGATCTTGCTCGAGTCGCTCACCCATCTCTCGATCCTGGCCGCCGTCGGGGTCATGCTCGGCGCGGGCGGGGCCTCACTCTTCTGGCCCCTGGTCATGAGCACGGTCAGCCAACAGACCACCCAGCTGGTCAGCGCGGTGGGGACCTTCACCGCCGCCGGGTATATCGGGTGGGTGGCAGGTGCTCCGGCGGTGGGTTGGGTCTCGGAGACCTATGGCCCGGCCCGGGGCCTGCAGCTGCTGGCCGGGGCAGCCATCCTCGTCGCCCTGGTCTCGCTCTTGCGACCCCAGCGCAGTCCCAGAGAGATGGTCACCGGATAGCCTGGACCCACCGTCATGATCCTCCCCTCCATCGAGACCCCGGCCGACATCCAGGACCTGAGCTTCGACCAGCTCGACGAGCTGTGCGAGGAGATCCGGTCGTTCATTGTCGAGACCGTGACGACAACCGGTGGGCATCTTGGTTCCAACCTGGGTGCGGTCGAGCTGACCTTGGCCCTGCACCGGGTGTTCGACTCCCCCCGCGACATCATCCTGTGGGACACGGGCCATCAGGCCTACGTGCACAAGCTGCTGACCGGTCGGCGCTACGGCTTCAAGTCGCTCAAGCAAGCCGGCGGCATGTCGGGTTACCCGAACCGGGCCGAGTCCGAGCACGACTGGATCGAGAACAGCCACGCCTCGACCGCGCTGTCCTACGCCCACGGCCTGGCCAACGCCTTCGAGCTCAGCGACGACACCAGCCGCAAGGTGATCGCGGTGGTGGGCGACGGCGCCCTGACCGGCGGCATGGCCTATGAGGCGCTGAACAACCTCGGCCACTCGGGACGCCGCGTGGTCATCGTGTTGAACGACAACGGGCGCTCGTACGCCCCGACGGTGTCGCACCTCTCGCAGAGCCTGACCAGCCTCCGGCTACACCCGACCTACACCCAGGCGCGCGAGCGGCTGCGCCAACGCCTGCGCAACGTGCCGGCCTTCGGCCCGCTGGCCGCCTCGGGCATGCACTCGGTGGCCAGCGCGCTGCGCGAGATGGTGTCACCGCACACCTTCTTCGAGGCGCTGGGCGTGCGCTACGCCGGGCCGATCGACGGCCACGACATCGAACTGATGGAAGCCGCCTTCACCCACGCCGCCGAGTGGGACGGACCCATTGTGGTGCACGTGCTGACTCAGAAGGGCCGGGGCTACCCACCGGCCGAGGACGACATCCAGTGCCTGCACGATGTGCGCGCCGCCAAGCCGGTGGGCCACGAGAACACCGTGGGCAGCTCGGCCGGCATGGCCGTCGGCGGGCCCAGCGTGGACGGCGGCGGCCTGAGCACACCGAGCACCACCGAGAACGACATCGACGACCTGCCGACCCGGCCGGCCACCTACACCGAAGCCTTCACCCGGGCTCTGCTAGCCGCGGCCGAGCGGGACGAGCGGGTGGTGGCGCTGACCGCGGCCATGCCCGGACCGACCGGGCTGCTGCCGTTCCAGGCTCAATTCCCTGACCGCTTCTTCGACGTCGGCATCGCCGAGCAGCACGAGGTGACCTCGGCCGCCGGCTTGGCCATGGGTGGGCGCAAGCCGGTGGTGGCCGTCTACTCGACCTTCTTCAGCCGGGCCTTCGACCAGGCCAACCTCGATGTCGGCCTGCACGGCTACCCGGTCGTCTTCGTCCTGGACCGGGCCGGGATCACCGGCGACGACGGGCCCAGCCACCACGGGATCCTGGATATGGCACTGGCCCTGTCCATCCCGGGCATGACCGTGTTCGCACCCTCGGCCGCCGAGGAGATCGAGCCCATGCTGTTCGAGGCCCTGTCACTGCCGGGCCCATCCACCATCCGCTTCCCCAAGAGTGCGCCGCGCCACGTCGGTGACACCGAGATGGGCCGCGGCCTGCGCGCCCGCCAGTTGCGGGCCGGTGACGGAAGTGTGTGCCTCCTCGGGGTGGGCAAGCTGGTGGGCGCCTGCCTCGATGCGGCGGACGAACTGGCCGCAGATGGAGTGGCGGCCACGGTGTGGGACGTGCGGGTGGTCTCGCCGGCCGACGACGACATGCTGGCCGACGCCGCCGGACACAGCCTGGTGGTCACGGCCGAGGACGGCGTGCGGCTGGGCGGAGCCGGCGCCTTCCTGCTCGACGCCATGGCGGCGCAGATCGAATCGAGCGAGCAACCGATGCCGGCCACTCGCATGCTCGGCATCCCACGCCGGTTCATCGCCCAGGGGCGGGCCGACGACATTCTGGCCAACCTGGGCCTCGATGGGGCCGGCATCGCCGAGAACGTGCGCCGGGCCATGGCGCATGCGCCGGCGCCGGCGCCGCAGCGACGCGCCTGAGGGAAAGGCCAGGACCCGAGAGTAGGTCCTGTGGTTGAGGACGCACTTACTGCTTCTCGGAAGGTGGAACGCGCCCGTCGAGCGCATGCCGGAGGTCGCCCCCGTCGCGCATCATGATATCGTGATGTCATGACAAAGCAGACCACCGTCCGGCTCCCTGAGGATTTGGCCGATCAGGCTGAGGCGGTCGCCCGCGTCAAGGGCACGAGCGTGAACGCACTCATCGTCGAGTCGCTCACCGCCGAGATCGCCCGAGTGCGTGCGGACAAAGACTTCACTTCTCGTGCCACTCGGCTTCTCGAGCGAGACAAGGAGCTGCTCGACCGACTCGCCCGGTGACCCGATTCATCTCACTGTCTGAATTCTTCTGGTTGGCCGAGCAGGTCACGGGGACTGACGCCGAGGTCTTGGACAGCTCGGGCAGCATCAACCTTGCCGACTCGGCGCTTCACGCTCCCCAAGCGAGTTTCGGCGGACAGGACTTCTACCCAGACCTGATCGATAAGGCAGCTGTACTCGCCTGTCACATTGCGTGGAATCACCCTCTGCCCGATGGCAACAAGAGAGTCAGTTGGGCCTGCCTTCTTTTGTTCCTCGACCTCAACGATGTCGTATGGGATCCCGACCCGCCGGACTTCGACGAGGCAGAAGAGGCAGTTCTTGCAATGGCGGCCCGTGATGTCGACGAAGTCTGGCTGGCGAAATGGTTGCGTGAGCGCACACGTCAGGTGAAGTCATGACAACAGGCCGCAGGAGGGTGGGCATCACTGGCAAATGGCGGATCCACGAGATGGATCTCTGGGATCGCGACGCTCTCGATTTGGTGGATCCGGCCTTTATCGAGTTCCTCCCCGACAACACAGGGAGTTTCGGATTCATTGCCGTCCGGGGGTGGATGGATTGCCGTACAACGACCATCAACGACTGCCCTGCTTTGGAGTTCACGTGGGATGGGAACGACGAATGCGATCGGGCCTGCGGACGGGGGTGGGCGGCTCTCCGGTCGGATGGCTCCTTACACGGTCATATCTACTTTCACATGGGAGATGACTCGAGGTTCCAGGCTTCACGGGAGTAATCCGCGGCGTCGTCAGCCCGGCGTTCTAGAGGCGATCCGTAGATCCAGGGCTTCCCATCCGAGCACGCCCAATGTGCTCCCCCATGATGTGGGCGCACGAAAGCGGTTGGATCGAGCTCTCGGCCGATCGCAGTTGCTTCTTACTGCCGGTTGGCCCCGTGGGCTCGGACGAAGTCGTTGACCGTGTAGTAGGCCTCGATCGACTCGCCGGCGTCGCCCCAGAACCCGTCGAGCACGTCGTAGGCCATGCGGCCTTGGGAGACGAAGTGGTTGTTGACGTCGGTGATCTCGAGTTCGCCGCGACCTGAGGGCACCAGCGTCGGGATGATCGAGAAGACCTCGGGGTCGTAGCAGTAGATACCGGTGACACCGAAGTTGGACGCCGGCTTCTCGGGCTTCTCCTCGATCCGCTCCACCTTGCCCTCGGCGCTCAGCACGGGCACGCCGAGGTGACGCAGGTGCTCGGTCTCGGTTACCGGGGTCAGCAGGATGCGGGCCCCGACCGGGTTGGCCACGAAGGCGTCGACCATCGGCTTGATCGAGCGCTCCATGACGTTGTCGGCCAGCATCACCAGTACCGGGTCGCCGTCGACGAAACGCTCGGCCAGGCCGAGAGCCTCGGCGATTCCGCCGGCCTGCTCCTGGTAGGCGTAGGACAGGCGATCGATACCGAACTCGTGCCCGTTGCCCAGCAGGCGCAAGAACTCACCGGCGTGGGTGCCCCCGGTGACCAGCATGATCTCGTCGATGCCGGCATTCACCAAGGCCTCGATGGACCAGGCGATCATGGGCCGGTCGTAGATGGGCAGCAGGTGCTTATTGGTGATCCGGGTCAGGGGGTAGAGCCGCGAGCCGGTCCCCCCGGCCAACAACACGCCCTTCATCGTCCGGCCAGCCGCAAACGCATCCGTGATGCTTAGTCGAAGGTAAGGACGCCCCGGGCCACGCGGCCGGCGTGCATCTCGTCGACCACCTCGCTGAAGCGCTCGAGAGGCCGGGTCAACGAGACCAGCTCGTCCAGCATGAGCTGGCCCGATAGGTAGAAGTCCACCATGAGGGGGATGTCGTGGTGCGGCCGGGCCGAGCCGTAGCGACAGCCGATGAGGCCCCGGTCCACGTAGGCCAGGGCATTGACGTCGACCGACACCTCGGTGCCCCGGGGCGGGATGCCGATAGCCACCGCCGTGCCGCCCCAGTCGAGGCAGTCCAGCGCGCTGCGCAACACGGCCGGGTGTCCCACGCAGTCGAAGGCCCACGTGACGCCGCCCAGCGGGAAGAGGGCACCGGCGGCCGACTGGCGGTTGGCCGGGGTGAGGGCCCGCACCGCGGCGGCGGCGTCACCATCGCTGGCGTCCACGAAGTGGGTGGCTCCGAACTGGCGGCCCAAGTCCTCCTTGCCGGCCACCGTGTCGACCGCCACGATCCGGGTGGCTCCGGCGATCCGCAATCCCTGGATGACGTTGAGGCCGACGCCGCCCACTCCGAACACGGCGGCGGTGTCACCGGGGCGCACCTTGGCCCGGTTCAGCACGGCCCCGACCCCGGTCAGCACGCCGCAGCCGATGAGGCAAGCCGAGGACAGCGGTACCTCCTTGGGGATGGGTACAGCCTGGACCTCGCTGACCACGGTCATTTCCGCGAAGACCGAGGCGGCGGCGAAGTTCGAGGCCGGCTCGCCCTTGAAAGTGAAGGGGGTCGAGATGTTGCCGAGTGAGGCCCGGCACCATGACGGGTGGCCGGTCGAACAGGCCCGGCACACCCCGCAGCTGGCCAGGGTGGCGATGACGACGTGGTCACCCGGCTTCACCGAGGTAACGGCGGAGCCGATGGACTCCACCACGCCGGCGCCCTCGTGGCCCAGCACGGCGGGCGCCGGGAACGGGATGGTCCCGTCAATGACCGAGAGATCGGAATGGCACACCCCGGCCGCCTGTATCTGCACCCGCACCTCGTTGGGTCCCGGCTCGCGCACTTCGAGCGCGTCCGTCACCTCGACCTCGGTCCCTGTGTAGACGATGCCTCGCACCTATTTGCTCCTCTCGCTGGTCACGACCTGATCTTTTCCCGCCGCCATCCGGTCGCGCAGTTCGCGCTTGAGTACCTTGCCGCTGGCGTTGACCGGCAACGCCTCGACGATCACGACACTCCGGGGGACTTTGTAGTTGGCCATGGCGTCACGGGCCCACTCGAGGACCGTGCGCCCGAGGTCGCCGGCCTCGAGCCCGCCCGCCGTGGCTGACGGCACGATATACGCACAGCCCACCTCACCCATCCGCTGATCGGGCACACCCACGACGGCCACCTGCCCCACCGAGGGGTGGCGGCGCAGGGCGGCTTCGATCTCGGCCGGGTAGGCGTTAAAGCCGCCGACCACAAACATGTCCTTGAGCCGGTCGGTGATGGCGATGTTGCCCTGGGCATCCATGACGCCGATGTCCCCGGTGTGCAGCCAGCCGTCCGGGTCGATGGCTTCGGCTGTCGCCTCGGGGTTGCCCCAGTAGCCCGACATCACGGTGTAACCCCGCACCACGATCTCGCCCGGTTGCCCCGCCGGCACCGGCTCGCCGTCCACCACCACCTGTACCTCGAGCCCCGGGATGGCCCGGCCCGACGTGTGGGCGATGACCTCGGCCGAATCGCTGCGCCGGCACATGGTCACGGTGCCACACGACTCGGTCAGACCGTACGCGGTAAGCACAGTGGAGAACCCCAACTCATCGCGCATGGCGTGCACCAGTTCGACCGGGACCACGGCGGCGCCGGTCACGCCCAAGCGCAGGCTGGAGAGGTCGTAGGCGGCGCGCTGCGGATCGGCCAGCACGCTCTGGTAGAGCGTGGGCGGCCCCGGCAGCACCGAGATGCGTTCTTCGGCGATGCGCACCATCACCTTCTTGGGATCGAACACCGGCTCGGGCACCACGGTGGCCCCGGCCATAAGGCAGGCCAGGATGCCGGCCTTGTAACCGAAGGTATGAAAGAACGGGTTGACGATCAAGTAGCGGTCGCCCGGGGCCAGGCCCACGATGGAGGCCCAGGTTCCGAACGTGCGCAGGGACTGGGCGTGCGTGGTGGCGGCGCCCTTGGGATAGCCGGTGGTGCCCGAAGTGAAGATGAGGTCCGAGGTGTCGTCCGGCCGCACCGCCGCGGCCCGGGACGCGCTGGCGTTGGGATCGATGGCCTGGCCCGCGGCCAGGAAGTCGGCCAGGGCGATCACTCCGTCCGGTGCGCCGCCCTCGTCGCGCAAGAGGACGATGGTGGACAGGTCGGCTACGTCTTCGCCTTGGAGCATGGCCGGGTAGTCGAATCCAAGGAAACCGCGCACGGTGGCCAGCACGGTGGCACCCGAGGACTGCAGGATGTAGGCGGCCTCACTGCCCTTGAAGCGGGTGTTGAGGGGGACCAAGACCGCACCGGCCCGCAAGGCCCCCAGCGCGGCCAGCATCCACTCCACGCAGTTGGGCGCCCAGATGGCCACCCGGTCGCCGGTCGCCGTCCCGGCCGCCATGAAACCCCGGGCATACGCGTCGACCTCGCCGGCCAGCTGGGCGAAGGTGAGGCGCACGTCGCCGTCGACCACCGCCTCGATCGCGTCGAAGCGCTCGGCCACCTGGTCGACCAGGGCACCGATGGTGCCCCAGGTGAGATCAGCCCGAGGGTCCTCCTGGTCGAGCGGCACGCCGCCGATGCCTACGCTGCTCATGGATGCTGGCTGCTCACGGACACGATCTCACCGCTCATGTAGCTGGCGTAATCACTGGCCAAGAAGACGATCACGTTGGCCACTTCCCAGACCTCGGCGCCCCGGCCGAACAGCTCGCGACGGCGCAGCACGGCCAGATCCTCGTCGGGGATGGCCCGGTTCAAGAAGGGGTGCTCGGCCAAGCTGGGCGACACTGCGTTCACCCGCACGCCGGCGGGCGCCGCTTCGGCGGCGGCACAACGGGTCAGCGCCATGACGCCGGCCTTGGCCGCGGCGTAATGGGCCTGGCCGGGTTGGGCCCTCCATCCGAGCACCGAGGCGTTGTTGACGATGGCACCCGATCGCTGGGGCAGCAGGCGGGCCAGGGCGGCCCGGGTGCAGCGGAAGGTGCCGGTGAGCGTGATGTCGAGCACGGTCGACCACTGCTCGTCGGTCATGTCGATCAAGTCGACCGTGCCACCCAGCCCGGCGTTGTGCACCGCCACGTCGAAGTGGCCGAAGTGCGACACCGCTCCGTCGTAGAGCGCCTGCACCTGCGCCTCGTCGGTCACGTTGCAGGCGATGGCATGCACGTCCCCGCCGGTCTCGGCCGCCAGCTGCTCGGCCGTCTCGGCCAGTCGTCGCTCGTGGGCGTCGGACACGACGACGGCGGCTCCCTCTTCGAGGCAGCGGCGAGCGGTGGCCGAACCGATGCCGGTGCCGGCCGCCGCGGTGACGATGACCACCTTGCCCGCCAGCAGGGCATGGCCCCCCGGTGGCGGTGGCGGTGGCGGTGGGTCGAATGCGGCGTCGAGGCTCATGCCACCCCTTTGGGTTCGGGCGGGAGCCCAAGGACCCGCTCGCCAATGATGTTGCGCTGGATCTGGTTGGAGCCCCCGTAGATGGTCTCGGCCCGGGAGTTGAGGAAGGAACGCTGGAAGTCGCCCAGCTCGTAGCCGTCACCGTCGAGCACGGTGCCCGCCGGGCCCATGACGGCGAGGGCGAGTTCCCCCAGCTTCCGGTGCCATGTCCCCCAGTAGAGCTTGGCGATGGAGGCCTCGGGTGGCGCCACCGGACCGTCGATGCCCGAGAGGGAGCGCAATGTGTTGAAGCGCATGATGGTGAGCTCGACGTGCGCTTGGGCCAGTTTCTGGCGGATGACCTGATCGCGGTTCAGGCCGCGCTCTTGGGCCAGCGCGACCAAACGGTCGAGCTCCCGACGGAAACCCAGTTGATGGCCGAGCAGCGCCACGCCGCGCTCGAAGGCGAGGGTGGCCAGGGCGACCCGCCAGCCGTCGCCGACCCCACCCACCACGTTCTCCCGGGCCGTGCGGGCACCGTCGAAGAAGACCTCGTTGAATTCGCTGGTCCGGGTCAGCTGGGTGATCGGGCGCACCTCCACGCCGGGCTGGTCCATCGGCATCAACAGATAGGACAGGCCCTTATGCCGTGACGACTCGGGGTCGGTGCGGCAGACTACGAAGCACCAGTCGGCCTGCTGGGCCAGCGAGGTCCATACCTTCTGGCCGGTCACCACCCACTCGTCACCATCGAGGACGGCGCGGGTCTTCACGTTGGCCAGGTCGCTCCCGGCATCGGGCTCCGAATAGCCCTGGCACCACAGTTCCTCACCGCGCACGATCGGTGGCAGGAAGCGCGCCTTCTGCTCGGGGCTGCCGTAGTGGATGAGGGTCGGACCGAGGAGCCCCTCGCCCATGATGCTGACCCGGCCTGGTGCGGCGGCCCGGACGTACTCCTCGTTGAAGATGACCTGCTCGGTGATGGAGGCGCCGCGACCGCCGTATTCGATGGGCCAGCCGATGCAGGTCCAGCCGGCGTCGGCCAACACCTTCTCCCAGCGCACCCGGGTCTCGAAACCGAAGGTCTCGTCGCCCGAGCCACCACGGCCACGGAGCTCGGCATACTCCCCCACCAGGGCCTTTTCGAGGAAACGACGGACCTCGTCCCGGAAGGCCACATCTTCGGGGCGGTCTCGGAGATCCATGGCCCAGGCAGGTTACCCAAGGGCCGGCGGTGGACCTGACGGAGCGTCAGATCGCGGCGGCAGACTCAGCCCAGGCGGCTGCGTTCGCGCCCAACCGAGGCGTGGGCAGATCCCAGCGCGCTGGTGATCGGGTCATCTGCACCACCGGCGCCAGATGAGTCAGCCAGCCGTAGTCGGTATCGCTGGTCGTCATGTACGACGCCATGTCGCCGAAGCCTCCCGGCTGTGACCGTTCGACCGCCGGTAATTGAGTGAACCAGGTGGCCGTCTGACAGAGCGAGGCCCGCACGTGGTAGCTCCCACCCTCGCGTTCTCGCAGCCACAGGGCGGCCATGGTGCCCAACGCGGCCAGGTAGCCGGTGGTGTAGTCGCAGCAGGCGGCGTCGATCAGTTTCGGATGCTCGGCTCCACCCTGCCCGATGACGATCCCGGTGGTGGTCTGCGCCATCTGCTCCCAACCGGGACGCATCGACCACGGTCCGACGTCGCCGTAGCAGTTGATGGTGGTGCAGATGATGCCCGGACGCAGCTCGGCCAGCGCCTCAGGACTCAACCCCTTGCGGGCCAAGGCGCCGCCTCGATAGCCCTGACTGAAGACGTCGGCCTCACCGACCAACCGCTGCAACGTCTCCACACCATCGGATGTGGTGAGGTCAACGAAGGCCGAACGCTTGCCGTGGCTGGTGTCCATGACGAAAGCGGGAATGTTGTCGAGCACGGGCGAGTTCACCAGCAACACTTCCGCTCCGTGTTCGGCCAGCGTGCGCCCGTTGGTCGGCCCCGCCAGCAGGCGGCTCAGATCGAGGACGCGGGTGCCGGCCAGTGGGCGATCCGTGCCGTGGCCGGCCGGCTCGGGGTCGCTCTCGCCGATCTTCTCGATGCTGACCCGGCCCAGCGGCGCAATGGCTTGGGCCTGGGGATGCGCCGCCCACTCCTCGGTGGTGCGGGCCATGACCCCGCAGGTACCCGCCTGGGCCAGCGCCTCCTCCAGAGCCGGGGCATCCCACTGGGCCACCGCCTCGGCCACCACTTCGGTGGAGCTGTCCGGTGCGCAGCCCAAGACGTCGCCGGTGCGGGCGGCCAGGTGTGGAAAGGCGCCGTGCAGATGGACCCATCGCCCGTCACGGCACTGGTGCAGCATCACCATGGGCCGGGTCAGCGCGCTGGGCGGCGCCGGGGTGTCCTCCACTTCCAGTTTCTGGAGAAGGAACCCGATGAGGGACGCGGCGGCATGACCCCGGTTCACCGCCACCTGCTGGCGCTGGCCGGTCCGGGCCTCGAGTAGCGAGGCCGCCACCGCAGCGATGGCTCCGATGGCCGAAGAGGCACCCTCGACGACGGGGTACCGGGTGTCGTAGGGCTGGTATTCACCCTCGATGGTGACTGGGTCGGCCACCTCGGCCGGCAACCCCACCCCTTCCAGTAGATCGACGACCAGTTCAGGAGGCATAGAAGGCATCGTACGGACCCTCCAGCCGGCATGCCACGGGCCCGGGCTGGAATACTCGCGGACGGCCGCTGAGCCAACGGCAAGGGGAGGGTTCACATGCCGTACGTCGAAGGGCGCCTGGTCCACGATGCCGACGCCCACATCATGGAGACGCCGACCTGGTTGCGCGACCACGCCGAGGCGGCCTACCGCGACCGGCTACCGGTGCTGCGCTACGTCAGCGGCAACGAGCTGCGCCAGACCGGCAGTCCCGAGGAGCAGCAGCGCGACCTCCTGTCCTCCTTCGACAAGCTGGCGGCCAAACACCGCAGCGAGGAGTACCGGGCCAGCGAGGAAGCCGAGATCATGGCCCGCAAGAACTTCGCGGCCACCGGCTCCTTCCTGGCCGAGGACCGGCCCCGCGCCCTGGACCTACTCGGCTTCTCGAGCCAGCTGGTCTTCAACACCTTCCACAACGGCCGCCTCTACGGGCTCGAACACGCCGGCGACGAGGACCTGGCCTACGCGGCAGCGAGAGCCCACAACCGGGGCATGCTCGAGTTCTGCTCGGTCGACCCGCGCCTGCTCCCCTCGTGTTACGTCCCTCTGGTCAACGCCGAGAAGGCAGTGGCCGCCACCAAAGATGCACTCGAAGCCGGGGCGGCCGCCCTCCTCATCGCCAGTGGCTGCCCGCCGCACTTCTCACCCAGTCACCTCGACCTGTTCGGCGTGTGGGCCCAGGCCGAGGAGGCCGGTATCCCGGTCGTCTTCCATGTCGGTGGAACCGGCAGCCTGATCGATCCCCACTACTTCGACAACGGGTTGCCCATCCCTCACGACTTCCACGGCGGCGACGAGAACTTCCGCTCGGTCGACTACATGGGCATCCCGGTGCCCCCGGCCCAGACGTTGGCCACGCTCATCTTCGACGGCGTGCTCGAGCGCTTCGGGGATCTGCGCATCGGGGTCATCGAGCAGGGTGCCATCTGGGTCCCGTCGTGGCTGCGCCAGATGGAGTCCGCTTTCGAGGCCTTCAACCGCCACGAGGAGCGGCTGCAACATCTCTCCATGCGCCCCTCGGACTTCGTGCACCGCCAGGTCCGGTTCACGCCGTACCCGACCGAGGACGTGGGTTGGATCGTGGAGCAGGCCGGCGCCGATCTGGTCATGTTCTCCTCGGACTACCCCCACGTCGAAGGCGGGCGTCGGCCACTCGAGCGCTTCGAGGCCTCGCTGGGCGATGCCAGCGACAAGATCCGGCGCCAGTTCTACGTCGACAACTTCTTGTTCTTGATGGGTACGGCCGGCGCCGCGCTGGCGGCCTGAGCAGCACCGCGCCCAGCACCACGAAAAGGAGAGCAATGGACGAGCCGTTCGGCGGCAGCATCGAGCCCGGCTTCGAAGCCGTCGGCGACGCCTTCAAGACCAACTTCGAGAAAGGCCGCGAGCGCGGGGCCGCTTTCTGCCTGCACGTCGACGGGCGCAAGGTGGTCGACATCTACGGCGGCTACGCCGATCGGGCCCGCTCGATCCCCTATGACCAGGACGCCCTCCAGCTCGTCTTCTCGAGCACCAAGGGCGCCACCGCCATCTGCGCCAACCTGCTCGAGCAGCGCGGCCAACTCGACCTGTCCGCGCCGGTGGCCAACTACTGGCCCGAATTCGCCCAGGCCGGCAAGGAGAACATCCCTGTCCTCTGGCTGCTCTCACATCAGGCCGGCCTCCCCGTGGTCGACCGTGACCTGAGCCCCGAGGAAGCCCAGGCCTGGGATCCCATGATCGAGGCGCTGGCCGCCCAGGCTCCGGTCTGGGAACCGGGCACCGCGCACGGCTACCACGCCCTCACCTACGGCTACCTGGTCGGCGAGGTGGTGCGCCGGATCACCGGCACATCGCTCGGCACCTTCTTTGCCGAGCAGGTGGCCGGACCGCTCGGCCTCGAATTCTGGATCGGCCTGCCCGAGGCGCAGGAGCACCGGGTCTCCCCGATCGGCGGCGGTGCCGGCAGCCTGCTGCCCGAGGGCAGCGACGGGCCACCGTCGGGCCTGTCCTTCGGCAAGACGCTGCTGGGCCGCGCCCTCAACGCCGCCCGGGCCTTCAGCGAGCCCGGCTGGATGAACACCGTGGCCTGGCACGCGGCCGAGGTCCCAGCGGGCAACGGCATCACCAACGCCCGCTCGCTCTCCCGCCTCTACGCCGCGCTGATCAGTCCGGTCGAGGGTGGGCCGCCGGAGTCGTTCTTCACGCCCGAACAGGTGGAGCGGGCACGTACCCAGCGGACCTCGGGGGTCGACCAGGTCTTCTTGAGCGTGGGCTACCCGATGGAGCAGCGGATCGGCCAGGGCTTCTGGCTGGCCAACGAGTACGCGGCCTGGGGCGGAGCCGGCAGCTTCGGCCATGCCGGGGCGGGCGGCTCCTACGGCTTCGCCGACCCGGAGAACAAGGTGGCGGTGGGCTACGTCATGAACAAGATGGGAGCCGACATCGCCGGCGACCCCCGTTCCCACCGGCTGGTCAAGGCGGTGTACGACTCGATCGGCGCCGAGCCGAAATACTTCTGACCAGGAACGGGTTGTACTTTGGGTACGAAAGGCAGTCAATTGTTCACGCGCAAGAAGAAGGAAACCGAAGCGGTGGAATACGAAGTGGCCAAGACCGAAGACGAGTGGCGCCAGGAACTCGCACCCGAGCGCTACGCCGTACTGCGCAAGGCGGGCACTGAGCCGGCCTGGAGCGGTGAGTTGCTCCACGTCGACGGCGAAGGGGTCTTCCGCTGCGCCGGCTGTGGGGCCGAACTCTTCGACACCGACTCGAAGTTCGAATCGGGCTCGGGCTGGCCCAGCTTTGACCGGGCCAAGTCGGCCGGCACCATCATCGA
The DNA here is from genome assembly GCA_036489775.1 of Acidimicrobiales bacterium. Lineage (GTDB taxonomy): Bacteria > Actinomycetota > Acidimicrobiia > Acidimicrobiales > RAAP-2 > Bog-473. The sequence goes on from DASXFC010000031.1 coordinate 113,093, forward strand.
GAACACGGACCGCAGTCACGGGATGAGCCGCACCGAGATCGTGTGCGCCCGGTGTGGCGGCCACCTGGGACACGTGTTCCCAGATGGCCCCACCGACACCGGATTGCGCTACTGCGTCAACTCGCTCTCGTTGACCTATGACCCCGAGAGCGAGAAGGACGCAGCCGACAGCTGACGCTCAGGCCTCGGCGGCCACCGGGTCAGCGGGCTCGCGCCCGGCGCCGTCGACCAGATCGAGAGCGCTCCGGCGCTCCACCTTCTGCACATCGGCGGTGGCGAAGCGCAGGCTCGGCCCGATCTCGTCCGCGGTGATCTCCACCTTGGACCGGTGCTCGCCCTCGTCGTTGTCCCAGGCGCGCTGCTCGAGCCGTCCGGTCACCACGACGCGCATGCCCTTGGCCAGGCTCAGCGCGGCGTTCTCGGCCAGATCCCGCCAGCAGACGACGTCGAAGTAGGACGTCGCCTCGTGCCACTCCTGAGTGGCGCGGTCCTGCCAACGACGGTTGACGGCCACCCCCAGCTGGGTGGTGGCTTGCCCGTCTCGGGTGTAGCGGATCTCCGGTTCACGGGTCAGGTTGCCGGTGATTGTGGTGGTGTTGGCCATGGCCATCTCCTTTATCTCTCGTGCCCCCGGGGTGGGGACACCACCAGCGTGCGGATCTGACCTTGCACGAAACCTGACAGAGATATTTGCCCTGGCTAGCAGTACAATTCCCCCGGGGGAGGGGGAATGAAGACAACTCATAGGCGGCGCGCCATGTCCTTTTGGCGCTCCCCAGAGGACCAACCGGCCTGGGCCAGGCCAGCCCTGCTGGGCCTCGCGGCGGTGGCCGCCTTTGCCTACGCCTGGGGGATGAACAGCGCCAACCTCGAGGTGTTCTACGGCGCCGCCGTGCGCTCGATGGCCGGGAACTGGCACGACTTCTTCTTCGCCGCCTTCGACCCGTGGGGCACGGTGTCGGTCGACAAGCTGCCTGGCGCCTTATGGCTCGAGGCCCTGTCGGTCCGGATCTTCGGCTTCCACATCTGGGCCTTCGTCCTGCCCCAGGTCATCGAGGGCACGCTCACCGTGCTGGTGCTCTACCGGACGGTGCGGCGGGTGGCCGGCCCCGGCGCCGGGCTGGTGGCCGCCGGCATTCTCGCCATCACTCCGGCCACCGTCCTGCTCAACCGGGGCAATGTCTCGGACACGCTGCTGATCCTCCTGCTGGTGCTGGCGGTCGACGCCACCCAACGGGCCATCGCTTCGGGGCGCTGGCAGACCCTGGCCCTGGCCGGCCTCTACGTGGGTCTGGCCTTCCAGGCCAAGATGCTCCAAGCCTGGATCGTGCTGCCCGCCCTCTACCTGGCCTACCTGCTGGCCGGGCCGACGGCCGACCTGGTCCGGCGCTGCACGCACGTGGTGCTTTCGGGCGTGGTGGTCCTGATCGTCTCGCTCAGCTGGATGACCGCGGTGAGTGTGGTGCCGTCCCACGACCGCCCCTACGTCGACGGCAGCTGCAACAACTCGATCTACAGCCAGGTCTTCCTCTACAACGGGACCGACCGCCTGAGCGGCCACGTGCTCACGCAGGCGGGCTGTCGCCCCGCATCGCCGCAGCTGGCCACCACCGAATCGCACCTGCCGGTCGAGGTGGTGGGCCACCTGTCCAAGGGCCTCGGCCGCTTCCTGACCGGCGGTTTCGGGCGCCTGGCCGCCTGGCTCTTCCCGCCCTCGCTGGTGGCCATCATCGGGCTCCTCATCGAGACCCGCCGGCGACCGAGAACCGATGCCCGGCGGGCCGCCGTGGTGATGTGGACTATCTGGTTGTTCTTCACGTGGGAATTCTTCAGTGATTCCCACCAGCTCAACTCCTACTACCTGGCTGCGCTGATCCCCCCCATCGCCGCCCTGTGCGGCATGGGCCTGGCCGCCGCCTGGTCGCATCGCGACTCGAGGAGGGTGCGAACCACTGTGCTGTTGACGGTGGCTGGTGGCACGGCGTACGCCGCCTCGCTGGTACCGGGCAGTGCCGGCGTCGCCCTCTGGGCCTGGGTCAGCAGTGGAACGTTGGCGTTGGCCGCCATCGTCCTGCTCGCCCTGGCCCATCGCCCCGCCCTGGCCCGCTGGAGTGTGCCGGCCGGGTTCACACTGGGCGCGCTGGCCCTGGCGGCCGGTCCGGCCTGGGCCTCAGCCGCGTCAGTGCGCGATCAGTTGAGCCCGTTCGAAACGCCGTACCAGCCGGCCAGCCTCACGGCGACGCTGGCCCAACAGAACGCCGGGGCGCTGGCGTCCATCCCGGCGCTCCAAGCCGAGGCCGACCGCGTCCCCGCCAACCAGGCCGTCAACACCATCGAGTCATCGCAGGCTGATTCGTTCTACGTCCTGGCCACCGGGCGCGAATGGCTCCCCGTGGGTGGATTCACCGGCCAGATTCCCGAACCGTCGCTGTCCCAGTTCGAGGCCTATGTCCGGGCCGGCAAGGTCGTGCAGGTGACCGTGGCCATGAAGCCCCGCACGACCAACCCGGACCTGCTGTGGGTCGCCGCGCACTGCACGGCGTCGACGACGAAGGGGACGTTCGTGCTCGAGGGGGTCCACTTCGCGCGGTACCGCTGCAGCAGGGCTGACGCGCCCTGACCTGAGCTGCTCAGACGTCGAGGAAGCGGCGGATGGCCACGGCCGATCCGACCGAACCCAGCAAGATACCGACGACCACGATCACCACGTCGGTCACCACCACGTTGCCCGTCGTCATGTGCAGCTCGGAGACCAGGTTGCCCGTGCTGGCATTGCTGGCGAAGTGGTTGAGGACAAGCACGGAGAAGTACAGCACCACGGCGCTGACGGCCGAACCCAACAGGCCCTGGAGCATCCCTTCGGACATGAACGGCACCCGGATAAACCAGTTGGTGGCCCCCACCAGCTTCATCACCGAGACCTCTCTGCGTCGGGCGAAGATGGCCATGCGGATCGAGTTCAAGATGAGTACCGAGGCCGAAATGATCAGGATCAGAGCCAGGCCCAGGCAGACCCACTTGATGATGTTGATGACCTTCTCCTCGCTGCGCACCGAAGCCAGCGGGGCGATGACACTCATCACGCCCGGCGTGCCCTTGAAGGTGTTGATCACCGGCTGGACGTCGGACAGGTTGACCGGGGTGCACCAGAACGAGGTCGGCATCTCCGACACCGTGACGTTGCCGTTGATGATGTCGGGTTCGAGCCGGCGGGCCTCGTTGAAGTTCCAGACCTGGTCATGGAACGGGCAGGGCTGGGCGATGTAATTCAGCTGGCCCAGCTCGGTCTTGACGGCCGAGATCTCCTGGGCGTTGGCACCCGGCTGCATGAAGACCTGGACCTGGGTGCCCCGCTCCCAGGACACCGAAGCGTTGGCTGCGCCCTGGCGCAACAGGAGGGCGGCGCCCACCAGGGTCAGCGACACCGCCACCGTGAGGACGGCGGCGATGGTCATCAGGCGGTTGCGCCAGAGATTGGCCCCGGTTTCGCGTGCGACGTACTCGAAGGAGACCGGCACCTCAGCCCATGCTCCCCGCCGTGATGTCCACGGCGAGCGGAGCACTGTCGATGCCGTAGACACCGCGAGCCTGGTCGCGTACCAGTTTGCCGTGGCTCAGCTCGATCACGCGTCGGCGCATCTTGTCCACCAGCACCTCGTCGTGGGTGGCCACCACCACCGTGGTCCCGGTGCGGTTGATGCGGTCGAGCAACTGCATGATGCCTTGGCTGGTCTGCGGGTCGAGGTTTCCCGTGGGCTCGTCAGCCAACAGGATGAGGGGGCGGTTCACGAAAGCACGGGCCACCGCCACCCGCTGCTGCTCACCACCGGAAAGTTCGTTCGGGAGGTTGTCGCTCTTGTGGGCCAGTCCCACCAGGTCCAGTACCTGGGGCACCTGGTTGGCCACCACGTGACGCGGCCGTCCGATCACCTCGAGGGCGAAGGCCACGTTCTCGAACACGCTCTTGTTGGGCAGCAGGCGGAAGTCCTGGAAGACACAGCCGATGTTGCGGCGCAGGTAGGGCACGCGCCACTTGGGCAGGTCGACGATGTTGCGCCCGGCTTCGAGGATCTCGCCGCTGTCGGGCAGCTCCTCGCGCAGGAGCAAACGGATGAACGTGGTCTTGCCCGATCCCGACGAGCCGACCAGGAAGACGAATTCACCCTTGTCGATCTCGATCGAGATGTCCCGCAGGGCCACGGTGCTGCCCTTGTAGGTCTTGGTGACGTTGTCGAATCGGATCATGGGCTAGCGGTCAAGTTGAGAGAAGGCCAAGTTGAGAGAAGGCTGAGTGCCACCCAGCGCGGTGGCGCAACAGGGAGGAAGCCTAGCGAGACAATGTTGCGGTTTGCAGTCATCTGATCGATGGTGCAGGTCACACCCGCTATTGGTCAGGCCCCACCCCGCTGCCGACGCAGTTCGGCCTCCATGAAACCCTCCAGATCGCCATCGAGAACAGCCTCGACATTGCCCGTCTCGTACGACGTGCGCAGATCTTTGACCAACTGATACGGAGCCATGACGTAGGAGCGGATCTGGTTCCCCCATGCGTTGTCGCCCCGGTCACCACTCAACGCGTCCATTTCGGCCTTGCGCTCGTGACGGGCCAGGTCAGCCAGTTTGGCCCCGAGGATCTGCATAGCCTTGGCCCGGTTCTGGTGTTGGCTGCGCTCGTTCTGGCATGAGACGACGATGCCGGTCGGGAGGTGCGTGAGGCGCACGGCCGAGTCCGTCTTGTTGACGTGCTGGCCACCGGCACCCGATGACCGGTACGTGTCGACGCGCAGATCCTTCTCATCGATGTCGACCTCGGCCGAAACGTCGTCGAGGAACGGGGTGACGTCGACGGAGGCGAAGCTGGTCTGCCGGCGGTGTTGGGAGTCGAAGGGTGACATGCGCACCAAACGGTGCACGCCGCGCTCGGTCGCCATCAACCCGTAGGCGAAGCGGCCGTGCACGATGAAGGTGGCCGACAGCAAGCCGGCCTCCTGTCCCTCGGTCGCTTCATCGAGCTCGACACTGAAGCCGCGTCGCTCGGCCCAGCGCTGGTACATGCGCAGCATCATCTCGGTCCAGTCCTGCGCGTCGGTACCGCCGGCGCCGGCGTGTACATCGACGACGGCGTCGGACTCGTCGTACTCGCCCGAGAAGAGCGACTGCATCTCGAGCGCAGCCAGGTTGGTGCGCAAGCTGTCGATCGACGTGACCAGTTCGGCGTCGAGCGCGGGATCGGGTGAGCCTTCCGCCTTGGCCTCTTCGGTGAGCTCGAAGAGAGCGACGGTGTCATCGAGTGCGCTACGCAACCTACTCAGCTGCTCGATGTCTGCCGTGACCTTGCCCAGCTCGGTAGTGACGGCCTTGGCGTGGTCCTGGTCGTCCCACAGGTCGGGCCGGCCCGCTTCGGCTTCGAGCTCATCACGCCGGGCCTGGAGCGCTTCGAGTCCCAGGTATCCCTCGGCCTCGCCCAGCCGGACCTCGGCCTCTTTCAGTTCGGCGGCGAAGTCGCGTGGTGGCTCGGCTGACCGGCTCTCAGGCGGCGCCATGGCAGAACTTGTACTTCTTGCCGCTCCCGCACCAGCAGGGGTCGTTGCGGCCCACCTTCTCCTGCTCGCCCTTGACAATCGGGGCCAGGGCATCGGGATCGGGCACTCGGGGCTGCTTGATTTGGGCCGCCCCGCCATTGCGGCGGGCCGGTTCGTCGACCGGGAGGACCGGCCCGGCACCCGGAGGCCCCGTGGCGGCAAAGGCGGCGGCCAATGACCCGGTCTCGGCCACCGGATCCTCGGCGGCGGCGTAAACGGCCCGGTCGAGGTCGGGCTCCGCGGCCGGTGCCTGCACGGCCTCGACGTGGGTGACATAGCGCAGGTAGTCGTCGTCGATGACCTCCATCAACTGCCCGAACATGGAGTAGCCCTCTTGCTGCCAGGCGTTGAGCGGGTCGGCCTGCACCGTCCAGCGCAGGTGGATGCCGTCCTTGAGGTTGTCCATCTCGGCCAGGTGATCGCGCCAGCGGGCGTCGGTGATCTGGAGCATCACGTCCCGCTCGATCTGGCGCATGACCTCGGCGCCGCCGGGCATCGACTCGGAATGCGTCTCGTAGTAGTCGAGCGCCTCTTCAACGATGCTCTCGACCAGATCTTCGGCCCGGGCGGCCAACTCGAGGTCGGCCGCCGAGAACTTGGTCGGGTAGTACTGGCCCAGGGCATCGAGCAGTCCCTTGACGTCCCATTCCTCGGAGAAGTCGCTCGGGCAGTACTCCGATACCAACTTCTCGGCCGAGGCGGCCAGCAGATCCTCGGTGTGCTCCTCGAGGTCGTCGCCATCGATGATCTGGAGGCGGCGTTCGTAGATGACCTTGCGCTGCTGATCCATGACCTCGTCGTACTTGAGGGCGTCTTTGCGGATCTCGGCGTTGCGCCCTTCGACCGTGTTCTGGGCTCGTTCGATGGCCTTGGCCACCGTCTTGGACTCGATCGGCACCTCTTCGGGCAGGGTCCGGCCCATGACCCAGCTCATAGCGCCGGTGGCGAACAGGCGCAGCAACTCATCATCGAGGCTGAGGTAGAAGCGGCTCTCGCCCTTGTCACCCTGGCGGCCCGAACGGCCCCGGAGCTGGTTGTCGATGCGGCGGCTCTCGTGGCGCTCGCTGCCCAGCACGTAGAGGCCACCGTGCTTGCGGACCTCCTCACCTTCGGCCCGGCAGCGCGCCTCGATGGCGGGCAGGCGCTTGGCGATCTCAGCCTGGCCTTCTTCGGAAGCCGGCTCGATGCCCTCGGCCGCCACTTCGTGCTGGACCAACAGCTCGGCGTTGCCACCGAGAATGATGTCGACGCCTCGACCGGCCATGTTGGTGGCCACGGTCACGGCACCCTTGCGGCCGGCCTGGGCCACGATCTCGGCCTCCCGGAAGTGCTGCTTGGCGTTCAGCACGTTGTGGGGGATGCCCTGCTTCTCGAGCAATCGGGACAACAGCTCGGACTTGGCCACCGAGGCGGTGCCGATCAGGACCGGCTGTCCCTCGGCGTGACGCTCGACGATGTCCTCGACCACGGCGTTGAACTTGGCCTCCTCGGTCTTGAAGACCAGGTCGGGCTCGTCACGGCGGATCATGTCCCTGTTGGTCGGGATGGGAACGACCGACAGTCCATAGGTCGAGGCGAACTCACCGGCCTCCGTCTCGGCTGTACCGGTCATCCCCGACAATTTCTCGTACATGCGGAAGTAGTTCTGCAGGGTGACGGTGGCCCAGGTGTGATTCTCCTCGTTGATGGAGACCCGCTCCTTCGCTTCGACCGCCTGGTGCAAGCCGTCGGACCAACGCCGGCCGTCCAGGGTCCGGCCGGTGAACTCGTCGATGATCTTCACCTCGCCCGCGGCCACCAGGTAGTCCTTGTCGCGGTGGTACAGCTCCTTGGCGGTCAGCGCCTTGGTCAGCTGGTGCACGTAGTTGACCGAGACGTCGTCGTAGATGTTGGCCACGCCGACGGCCCGCTCGACCTTCTCGATGCCCGATTCGAGCGGGACGACCGTTTTCTTCTCCTCGTCGACCTCATAATCGACGTCGCGCACCAGGGTGCGGGCGATGGAGGCGAATTGGTAATAAAGCTGCGCCGCCTGGTCAGAAGGGCCGGAGATGATGAGCGGAGTGCGGGCCTCGTCGATCAGGATCGAGTCCACCTCGTCGACGATGGCGAACACGTGGCCCCGCTGGCACATGAGCTCGCGTGAGCGCGCCATGTTGTCACGCAGGTAGTCGAAGCCGAACTCGTTGTTGGTGCCGTAGGTCAGGTCACAGGCATAGGCGGCCTTCTTGCGGACGGGGTCGTCGATGTCGGCGCCGATGCGTCCGACCGTCAATCCCATGAACCGGTGCAGCCGGCCCATCCACTCGGCGTGGAAGGTGGCCAGGTACTCGTTGACCGTCACCACGTGGACGCCCCGCTGGTCCAGCGCGTTGAGGTACACCGGCATGGTCGAGACCAGGGTCTTGCCCTCACCGGTCTTCATTTCGGCGATCCAGCCGAAGTGCAGCGCCATGCCGCCCATGAGCTGCACGTCGAAGGGGCGCTGCCCCAGCACCCGCCAGGCCGCCTCCCGCACCACGGCGTAGGCCTCGATCAGCAGGTCGTCGAGGCTCTCGCCCTGGTCGAGGCGCTGGCGGAATTCGACCGTCTTGTGGGCTAGGGCGTCGTCGGAAAGCCCCTGCATCTCGGGCTCGAGGGCACCGATCATGGGGACTAGCTCGGCCAGGCGACGGACCTTCTTACCCTCGCCGGCGCGCAGAACCTTGGTGAAGACACTCATGGGCAGACGATCCTACCGGGAGCCTGGATTGCCCTGGCATCGAGGACCAAGGCCGGAGTGAATGGGCTGCGTGCGGCTGACCTGGTCTTTGACCCCACACTCGCCTGCGGCGAGGTTGACGGACCGGTACCGGCGGCCCGGCGGCGTCGCCACCTTCGGGCCCAACGGCGCCGTGATGGCCCGTATCCCCTCGTCACCACCGGACCACGACAATCGTGCTCGCGACGGGCAGGACTTACCTCTAAATCGCACCATGCTCAGCAACCACAAGTTGCCTTACGTGGGTCGTTTTGCCTGCGACTGGCATCGACTTGCAACCACAGACCCGCACGCAACCCACGGCCAGTGTACGCCCACCACGAAGCGCCATCCCAGCTCACGAGGGCCGGCCGGCTCTATCGGCGCCATCGGCCGGCGGCAGAGCGGGTTCGGCGTGGCCCAGAGCGATGAACATGTCCTCGACCCCGATGTCGAGCGGGGTCATCACATCGTCATCGTCGTCCTCGGCCTCCTGGACCGGCGGCTCGGTCATCGCCCCAGTCCATGGCTGTCGTGCATCGGATCCTTTTCCTCTTCACCACGGCAGAGCCGGTCGACATCCGGCGCCCGCCATGGGCGTTTCAACAGGAGAAACTTACGAGGTGGCCGTGGCCCTTCCGGGGCAGCCGGGTTGTCATCTCGTTGCCGCGATGGCTTAGAGGCGCCATCGGCAACAGCGCGGCCGATGGCCCGGCGCCGAAGCGGGCTACTGACCGGGCACGTCCGATCCGGCAGAGCCCGACGTGCTGCCGGCGCTGGCCGGTGTGGCCCCTTCGAGCACGGTCACGTCGGAGATCTTCCACGTCGATCCGACCTCGGTCAGGTTGACGATGAGGCGAACCACGTCGGAGGCGGGCGTGGTGATCTTGTCGTTCACGTAGACCTGATCGACCACGGCGTAGACCGAGGCCGAGTGAGGGCTGAGCGATTGCACCAGGTTGTAACGGATCTGCCCCCGGGACTCGGCCAGGCTGGCTTCGAGCTCCTTGCGGATGGCGGAATTGAAGAACTCGTTGGCCTGGGAGGAGAAGGATCCGGTGGCCATGGCGGTCACCGCGTTGAAGTCGGTGTCGATCGACTTGGCGTTGAAGTTGAAGAAGTCGACCAGGAACGCCTTTGAAGCGCTCTGCACGGCCGCCTGCTCACCCGAGTCCCCGCTGGACTTGGTGAAGAACAGCACGGCGAAGACAGCGGTGCCGACCAGGGCCAGTGTGGCCACCACGGCCAACACCCGGATGAGGCGATCCTGGGGCCCGACCGGCGGCCGCTCGTTCTTGGGCCCGTTCCTGGGCTTGATCTTGGCCTGCTTGGCCCGGCGGGCGATGCGGCTCTCCTCGGCGCTGGCCTCATCAGAGCCGCCGACCTGCTTGACCCCGGGGTCGGGGGCCTGCTCGTCCTCTTCTTCGATCAGGGAGTCGTCAGTCACGGGAGCGCAGAGTCTGGCACGCCGCCTCGCGGCGCCGATGCCATCTGGTCAGGCCCGGCGGCGGGCCCGACGCCGGGACGGGCGGGCGCCGGCGACCAGTAGGAACATCGGGACGATCAAGCCGCCCAGGGTGACCAGCAGCCACATGCTCGAGGCCGAGGCCCGATCAGCCGTGCTGGCGGTGGTAGAGCCGTCGACGGCACCGCTCGGCAGTTCGACATTGGCTTCGGACGCCGTGGGCGCGACCACCTGGCCGCCGGCGGCCGGGGTGAAACCGGACTGGGTGGCCGGACCGACGCCGTTGCCGTAGACGGTCACGCACCCGGCACCGGGCAAGGTGTTCGGGATGGGGTTGGCCGTGGGGTACGACTGCCCCTGGACCAGCTCGGGCGGGATGATCAGGCGGGTACGCAGGAACTCCTGGTTGGAGTTGGCGGCGCCGCCGTTGGTGGTCGCCTTGGCCAGGCCGTCAACCGCGATGGTGTTGACCGCGCCGAAGAAGTACTGGTTGTAGGCCAGACCCTCGTAGAGGTTGTTCAGGTTGGTCGGCTGAGCGATATTGCTCACGATGGAGGCGGTGTCATGGAGCAGGCAGCCGAGGTTGGGGGTCTGGGTCTGCAGCAGGTCGTTGACCTGGCTGAAGGCTCCGCTGCCTTCGGTCAACAGGTCGTGCAGGCTGGTCTTGTCCTGGGCCAGCACCTGCACCAGGGCGGCGGTGTTGGCCAGATCGTCCTTGAGCTCGGGAGCCACCGCCACCACCGCGTTGAGGGCGGGTGGCGAGTTGGCCAGCAACTCGGTGAACTGCTGCTGATAGGCCAGGAATTCCTTGTTGAAGCTGTTGCCGGCCGAGATGAGGGTGCGGATGCTCGGCGCGTTGCCCTCGAGCGCGGTGGCCAGATCGGTGATGACCTTGTTGAGATCACCGGCCGGGATCGCTTGCAGCAGCTTGGTGGCCGATTCCACCACCGCACCGACATTGGCCGGGACCTGATTGGCGGCCGCCGGCACCGACGCGTTGTCGTGGAGGGCGGGGGCCGATCCGGACCGGGTGGGCACCAGGTTGACCACCTGCTCACCGAGGTCGTTGGCGATCTGTACCGAGGCCTGAACGTCGCTGGGAATGGTGATGCCCGGGTTGATGGTCATGGTGACCTTGGTGGCCTTCTTGGTCAGCTGGGTGTTGGCCACCGTGCCCACCGGGACCCCATTGAGCTCGACGGTGAAGTTCGGGTACAGGCCCGACGCGTCCGGGAACGAGGTGGTGAGGGTGAGCGGGTTGGCCAGCGGAGAGCCCAAGAGGTTGTCCACGCCGTAGCCCACCAGGGCGAAGCTGACCACGAAGAAGGCGATGAGGTTGATGATCAGGCGGCGTGAGATCACTTGCTGGCCGCCGTGTTCGACGTGGTGCTCGTGGTGGTGCCGGTGGTATTGGGCGCGCAGGTGAAGGCGGGAGAGCTGTCTTCCTCACCGCCACCAGGGATGCCACACACGATGATGTTCTCGTAGAGGTTCACGAAGCCGTTTTCCACCGAAGACGGCAGGTTGGCGTTGTGAACGGGCAGCTCCTCGAGGATGCCGGCCAGATCGGCCTGGTGCTGGGCGATCTGGCTGCTGACCGCCTGCAACGCGTTCAGCTGATCGACGATCTGGGGATAGTAGGTCTCGAGGATGCTGCGCCCCTGGATCGACAGGTTGTTCAGCGAATTGAGCAATGTCTCGAACTGGGTCGAATTCTTGGCCAAGATCGCCACCGTCTGCGACAGGTTGGTCAGCGCCTCGGCGTTGGCACTGCTGTTGGGGGCCAGGCTCGAGGTCAGGGTGTTGAGCGAATTGACGGCCTCGGTGATCTCACTGGTGTGGTTGGCGTAGGCGGTGGCCACGGTGGTGATGTCGGACAGGAACGACTTGAGTGAAGCCTCGGACCCGGCGAAGCCCTCACCGCCGGCCGCGATGATCTGCTCCAGCTCGGAGGTCGAGATCGCACCGAACACCTCGCCGCCGGCTTGGACGAATTGCTCGACGTCGGGCACCACCGAGGTACGGGTGATGTGAGCCCCGTCGGCCAGTTCCGGGGCCGACGCGGCCCCGGCACCCGTCTCCTTCTTGGGCACGCTCAGCTGCACGAACTGGTCACCGAGAATGGTGGTACGGGCGATGGCCGCGGTGACGTCGGCCGGGATCTTGACTCCCGGGTTGAAGGTCAGGGTGATCTTGGCTTTGTCGTCGTGGTACAGCGAGATGGAGCTGACCGTGCCGACCGGGACCTCGGCCAGCTGCACCTGGGCGCCCGAAGCCAAGTCGTCGACGTCAGAGAAGATGGCGACGGCCGTGCGCGAGGACGGTCCCCCCGAGCTGCTGCAACCGGCCAACGTGGCGGCCACAGCCAGGGCGACAGCCGGCAGGGCCAACCAGCGGGTGCTGCGGCGGGGCCTCAAAAGATATTCCAGACGTCGTGGGCCCATTGGGCCAACAAACCACGGTGGTGATGCGTGGCGTGGTGCTCGTCCTGGGGCAGCGGCCCCAAGTCGTGAGCGTCGGGTGCGGTCAGACCCAGGGTGCTGCCGTTGCTGCTGGTCGAGGCGGCGGGGGTCGAATGGCTGGCCAGGGTGGCCGTCGAGGAGGTCGCCGTCGTCGAGAGGAGCGCGCCCAAGCCCGATGGCTTGGCCGACCCGGCCGGCGACTTGCAGCCGAGGATGGAGCTGACCAGGCCGCAGGACTTCGGCGTCGTCGTGGTGGTGGTCGAGGAGCCGGTAGGGGCATGGGTGGGCGCCGTGGTAGTGGTCGTGGTGGGGCCCGCCGATGATTCCGGTGGCTTGCTGGAGTTGTTGACCACACCGCCGTCGTCGGGCTGGATGGCCAGAATCTGGTTCAAGCCCTTTTGGAGAAGGTCATCGGTGGTCTGGGCCGCCTGGTTGCTATTGAGCGTGTTGAGGATGCTCGGGATGGTGGTCAGTAGCGGGTCGAAGAAGTTGGAGGCCGGGTTGCCGCACGAGGTGAGATCGGCAATCACCGTGGCCGAGAGCCCCGTGGAGTGGTTGGCCACCAACCGGCGGCAGATGCCGGACAGCCGGTCGCGGATCAGACCTTCGATGTAGGCGCCGGTAACCCCGGGAGCCAGCTCGAGATTCAGGTCGAGCCAGTTGTAGGTCGGGTCATAGGCGCGGGCGGCCCCTTGGAAGAGGTTGTTGCCCTGCTGGAGGATCTCGTCGACCGAATCGAGATTGCGATCGAGCGTGCGTCCGACCGTGGTGAGGCTGCCCACATCGGCTTCGAGCGGTTGGATGTTGGGCACCAGGAGGTTGACCAGGGAGGTGCTGCCCTGGGCCAACTGGGTGATGGCGTTGTTTAACTGGGTCGAGTGCGATGCGATGGTGCCCGACACCGTGTCGTACTCGGACACCAGCTGCTCGATCTGGGAGGTGTCGGTGTCGAGGGTCCCGGTCAGCTGGGCCAGCGTGCCGTTCAACTTCCCGAGGTCGTCCCCCTTGTTGGCCAACAGCGAGATGGTGCCGGCGGCCGAGGAGATCAGCTGGTTGAGGTTCTGGCCCTGCCCGTCGAGATCGGTGGCCAGATTGGAGATGAGCGAACCCACCGCGTGCGGGTTCAGCGCGTCGAGCGTGCGCTGGACGTCCTTGAGTACCTGGTCGGTCGAGACCGGCACCTCAGTGTGACTTTCGGCGATGGTGGTGCCGGCGGCCAGGGTCGGACCGCCGGTGTACCCCGGACCCAGATCGATGTTGGGCTGGCCCAGCAGTTGGGGCGCCACCAGGGAGGCCACGACGTCGGACGGGATCTTGGTGTTCTGGTTCACCAACATCCCGACGTCCACCTTGTCGCCCGCGTTCTTGACCGAGGTCACCGTGCCCACCGGCACCCCGAGCACGTCCACGGCGGCACCGGGGAAGAGGCCGGGGGCGCTGGCGTACACGACGTGCAATGGGTAGGTGGCGGGGCCTTCAGTCACCTCGATGCCCACCACGACCGCGGCGGCCAGCACGACCACCACCAGTACGATCCGGGCGACCGAGGACCGGGCGAGATCGGCCAGACGGCCCATCACTTGGCTCCCTGCAGGAGGGGTGCCAGCAGTTCGGAGAGCGCACCGAGACCGGTATTGGGTGCAGCCGCGGCAGCCTCGCTGCCCTTTTCATCCTTGGTCCCAGCCGAGGTCGAAGAACTGCTCGGGGCCTGGGTGTTCGAACCGGCACCGGGGAGCGGGCCGGTCTGGTCGGCGCAGGGTTCGGGATCGGGTCCCAACACCTCGTTGAGTACCTCGTCGAGAGCGCCGCAGGGGCCGATCACGCCGTAGGTCTGGGTGAGCGAGGCCGGGTTGGCGTAGATGTTGCCCCAGCTGACCTCTTGCGTCCCGCTGTAGGCGATGGAGGCGAAGCCCTTCAGCGCTCCTCCGAGGTAGCTGACGCCCTCGGCCAGATCCTCCTGGTGCTGACTGACCACGGTCAGATCGGAATGCAGGCTCTGGAGCAGCGCGTTGAGCTGAGGCGAATCGTTGGTGACCAGGCTGTTGGTCTGGCTGGCCATGGAGTCCACGTTGGTGATCAGGTTGGACAGATCCTGGTTGTGCGCGGACAGCCCGGTGGCCACCGTGTTGAGGTTGTTGACGATCGAGACCAGTTCCTGATCGCGGCCGGCCAAGGTGCTCGACAGGGTGTTCGCCGAGTCGATGAGGCTGGACACCTGTCCGCTGCGCTGGTCCACCGTGGTGGTGAGCTTGGACAGGCCCTCGATGATGTCGGCCACTTGCTTCTGCTTGCCCTTGGTGATGGTGGCCAGCGACTCGACCAGGTTGTTCAGCGCCTTGGCGTCGGTCTTGGAAAGGAGCTGATGCGCCGTGTTCTGCAGTTGGTAGAACTCGGTCGGCACCGAGGTCTTGGTGATGACGGCACCCGACTTGAGCGGATCGTTCCAGCCGCTGACCGGGGTCAGGGTCACGTCGACCACGCCGAGCAAGGTCTCCACCTCGATGTTGGCCGTCGTCTCGTGTGGCAGCTGCACGCCGTTGTTGACCACGAGCTTGGCCTCGACCGCGTTCCCATCTACTTTGACCGAGCTGACCGTCCCGACGTTGACACCGGCCACCATCACCTCGGTGCCCTTGTCGATGCCGGCCGCCTGGGGGAAGCGCGCCGTCACGGTGTAGCCCGAGCTGAAGATGGAACGGTTCAGCAGGAGAATGGCCGCGATGACGACCAGCATCACGATGATGGCAATCCCACCCACGATCTTGGGATTGCGCTCGGTGACGGCCTTCACTTCGATGCCCCGCTGCCCGCCGTCGTCGACGACGTGTGGCCGCTCTCGACCTTGAGCAGGTCGGTGATGCTCGAAGCGGCGTCCGTGGGCTCCGAGGTCTTGCTCGACGTGGTGCTCGTCGTCGTGCTCGCCTTGGCGGTCGACGTCGAGGCATTGGGACTGGCCGAAATCGGCGGGCTGCCGCCCAGACCCGAACCAGCCGGCGGGTTGGTCGGCTGGTAGTAGGGGCACACCGTCTGGTTGGCCAGGCAGGTGTAGACGGTCTGCACGGCGAACCACTGACCCCACTGCGAGATCTGGATGTACGGGGCCAATCCCTGGCCCAGGGTGGACAGGCTCGTGGCCAGATCCTGCTGGTGCGATTGGATATCGGAGGCCACCACCCCGAGGTTGTCGATGGTATTGGTGATGGTCGACTTGTTGGCGCCGATCAGATTGGCCAGAT
The DNA here is from genome assembly GCA_036489775.1 of Acidimicrobiales bacterium. Classification (GTDB taxonomy): domain Bacteria; phylum Actinomycetota; class Acidimicrobiia; order Acidimicrobiales; family RAAP-2; genus Bog-473. The sequence continues at coordinate 128,578 of DASXFC010000031.1, forward strand.
CGCTGGCCACTTGCGACAGGTTGCCCACCACGCTGTCGAGCAGGGTGTTGCGTGAGGCCAGAGAGGACGAGACGGTCTGGAGGTTGTCGAGCAGGGTGCCGATATCTCCGTTGCGCGAGGCGATGGCGGTCAGCACCTGATTGAGGTTGCCGATGATCGACCCCACTTGCGAGTCCAGGGCGTTCACCGTATTGGCCACGGTGGCGCCGCTGTTGAGCAACTGGTTGATCTGCGCCGTGTCACTCTCCAGCGCGCCCGACACGTTCTCGACGAACTCGTTCGCCTCCTCGGGTTTGATCGATTGCAGCAAAGGCCCCAAGGTATTGAGGAATTGGTCGATGCTGGCATCGGTGACGTCGTGGGTGAGCGGGAGGGTGTCCCCGTTCTTGAGCAGCGCTCCGGTCGGAGCCGGGTACAGCTCGATCTCCTTCTGACCGATCACGTTCTGCCAGCGCAGGCCGACATCGGTGGCCTGGTGCACCTTGACCGAGTTGTTGACGGTCAGGCTGATCAGGGCGTGGCCGTGCTGCACCTCGATGCTCGACACCTGGCCCACCGGCACCCCAGCGATGTTGACCGGATCACCGTTGGCCAGACCGGTGACATCAGCCAACTGGGCGTGGAGGGTGTAGCGGCTGGAGAAGAGCGAGATGTTCCCGATGCGCACGCCCAGACCGACCAGCAGGATCACGCAGATGATGGCGAACACGATGAACTTGAGCGCCGAGGAGGGTAGGCGCCGGAAGATCCTCATGACGGCCCGCTCAGGAGCTGCTGAATCAGCGTGCCGATGCTGGCCGGCTTGGAAGTGTCCGGCTGGCCGGCGATGCCGTAGGCCTGCGTGGCCGCGGCCGTTCCGGCCGCTTGCGTGGCCGCCGTCGCGCTCGGCGAGTTCGTGACCGCGTTCGACGCGCTCTGCAGCTGGTCGAAGTTGGAGATCTGACTGGAGCAGTTGAAGGCCGTCCCGGCGCCGGCCAGCGCCTGCTGCAGCGGGGCCAGGAAAGAGAGGCCGCCCGACGACGGGGCAATCAGGTTGCAGACGAGCGAGTTGACGTCGCTGAAGAGGACGAAGGTGTTGAAGTAGGCGTAGGTGCTGCCGTCGGGCAACACCTGCAGGCTCTTGGACCCCTCGGCGATCTTCTCGAAGTAGTGGTAGGCGCCGTTGACCACCTCGCCGATGGTCTGCGGTTCGGCCAGCAGGACCCGCGAGATGTTGTCACCGGCGGTGAGGATGGTGGCGATGTCCGGGTGGTACGTGCTGAGCACCGAGGCCAGCTGGTTGGAGAACGGGATGAGGGTGTTGAGCAGTTGCTCGTAGTCCGCTTCCTCGGCATTGAAGGCCGGCAGACCGGCATTGACCTGCGCGTTGAGGTTGTTGAGGTCGGCGCCATCGGACGCGATCGACTGGCTGAACTTGGCGAAAGAGTCCAGCGCGAGAATTTGCGAGTTGACCGTGCTGTCGAGCAGGCCGGCCAACTGGGTCCCTGAACGGATGCCGGCCGCGATGCTGGGGCCCTCGCCTTGGCTGGCCTGGGCCAGCGTGCTCAGCACCGTTGACAATTTATTGGTGTTGATGGCGTTGAGCAGGGGCGCCGCCGCCGCGAAAAGATCTCCGAGTTCGTCGCTGGTGGCGGTGTGCGCAAAAGTCTGGCCGTGGGCCAGGTACGGACCGGCCTCGGTGCTGTGCGGCGTGGACAGCGAAACCTGCTCCGCACCGAAGAGGTTGACCGGCTCCACCGTGGCCGTGGTGCTGGCCGGCACCTTGAAACTCGGGTCGATCAGCACGCGGATGCGCGCTTCGTTCTCGGCCAGGGCGACCGTCGAGACCCGGCCCACCTGCACGCCGCGGAACACCACCGCCGAGCCGGGCACCAGCCCCTCACCTGCCCTGGGGAAGAGCCCGTTCAGGGCGTAGTCGCCGGAGAAGTCCCCGTTGGCCGTGCGGACCAGGGTGATGGTGCCGAAAACCAGGACGAAGAGCACCACCAGGCTGACCACCACGGCGCGCAGCTTCTTCATCCGACCAACCTGGCCGTGGCGTTGACCCCGCCGAAGAGGATGAGTGACATGAAGAGGTTGACCACCACCACCAAGATGATGGAGAGGCGGATGGCGCGGCCGGCCGCCACCCCCACGCCGGCCGGCCCGCCGCCGGCGGTGTAGCCGTAGTAGCAGTGCACGAAGGTGACCAGCACCGCGAAGATCATCGCCTTGAGGAACGAGTAGAGGATGTCGATCGGCGGCAGGTAGAGCCGGAAGTAGTGCTGGTAGGTACCGGGCGACAACCCGAAGAACTTGGTCACCACCAGCTCGGAAGCCAGGTAGCTGGCGAAGAGGGCGGCCAGGTAGAGCGGGATCATGGTGATCAGGGCGGCCCAGACCCGGGTGGCCACCAGGTAGACGACGCTGTTGACGCCCATGACCTCGAGGGCGTCGATCTCGTCGGAGATGCGCATGGCGCCGAGCTGCGCGGTGAAGCCGGCGCCGACCTGGGCCGCCAGGGCCACCCCGGCCACCAGCGGCGTGATCTCACGGGTGTTGGCCAACGCGGTGATGACACCGGTGAAGGCTTCGGCTCCGATCTGCTGGAGCCCGTTGAAGCCCTCGAGGCCGACCTCGGTACCGGTGAAGAACGAGATGGAGACGACGACGAAGAACATGCCGCCACCGATGACCAGGGCGCCCGACCCCAAGGTGATGTCGGACATCAGGACGAGGATCTCGCGTGGGTAGCTCAGCGCCTTGGGCAGGGCGCGCAGGATGCGCAGGTAGAACTTCAGCTGCGTGTAGAAGTCCTCGAAGATGCCGACCACCGCGTTGCCCGAGCCGGCCGCTCGGTGGCCCACCGCTTTGGCCGCCGAACTGAGCGCGCCCTCGTCATCGTCCGCGGTGGGCCGGACCGGGGTGTCGATGGCCACCTCAGATGCCCTTCTGCGGGATGAAGTTGAAGTAGAAGACGGTCAAGAGGAAGTTTACGAAGAAGGCCAGAATGAAAGTGACCACCACGGCCTGGTTCACCGCGTCACCCACGCCCTTGGGCCCGCTCTTGCAGTACAGGCCCTTGTAACAAGCGACCATGGCCGCGATGAAGCCGAAGATGCCGGCCTTCAAGACGGCGATGCCCAGGTCGGCCAGCTGGCTGAGTTCGCTGAAGGTGGCGAAGAAGCTGCTTTCGGTGATGTGGATGGAGTGGACGCCGAACCAGAGGCCGCCCAAGATCCCGGCCACGCTGACCACCGCATCGAGGAGGATGGCGACCAGGGTGGCGGCCAGCAGCCGCGGCAGGACCAACCGGTGCAGGGGGTTGACCCCCATGACCTCCATGGCCGAGATCTCGTCACGGATGCGGCGCGAGCCGAGGTCGGCACACATGGCTGACCCGCCGGCGCCCGCGATCAGGAGGGCAGTCGCCACGGGCGCCTGCTCGCGCACCACGGCCAGCACCATGGCCGCCCCGAGTTGGGACTGGGCCCCGATCTGCTGGAGCAGCGAACCAACCTCGAGGGCGATCACCATGCCGAAGGGGATGGACAGCAGAATCAGCGGCAGGGTGGTGACCCGGGCCAGGAACCAGCACTGGTCGAAGAACTCGGTCAGAGGGAAGGACTTGAGGGGGAGCTGGCGCAACGCCTCGAAGGCGGTGGCGAACATGTTCCCGGTTTCCCGGATGGTGGTGGCGATCTTGCCGTCGTCCCGGGCCGGCCTCGGCGTCCGGCCCAGCGCTCCGGTGGTGGCGGCCCGGCCGCTGGGGGTACCCAGGCGTCGAGCCATCTCCTGGCGGTCGATGGGGGCGGTCACCATGGCGGAAGGTTGGACCGGGATCTCACCGGTCGTGTCGTCCGCCCCAGCCACCAAATCCCCCCTTTCTCGGCGGTTCTTCTCCGTCTGCCAGAGAGAAGGTACCGCTCCACCCAGTCTCTCTGCGTTTCCACATCGACAACGGCGCCGGCGTGCCTACCTTCTGGGTCGCGCCGCTCCGAGGTCGAATGCTAAGGGACGGTTGCGGGACGGTTGCCGTCACGGTGCGCCCCAATTGCGCAAATCCTGGACTTGAACAGGGAATTCGGACACAATTGCAGGTCGGCCTGCCAAAACCGTAAGAAGTTGGGCTCCGGCACGTTCCGCAGCAGGTGGAGAGGGTGTCAACCCCCTTTCGGAATTGACACCAAGGGGGTCATAATGGCCAGGCCCTCGAGGGAGACAAGAGGAGGGGAGGGGTACCAGCGTGGCGCTACGCCAGGATGAATTTCAGAGCCTGTGCGACGACGTAGATCTCGATCGCGACCGCGCCCTGGTTGAACGCTGCCAGGCGGGCGACTCCGCCGCCTTCGGCAACCTCTACGCCCGCTACTACGAGCGCCTGCTGCGTTTCTGCATGCGCCGGCTCAACGACCGGCACGAAGCCGAGGATGCCGCGCAGGAAGCCTTCGCCCGGGCCTGGAAGGCCCTACCCAACTTCGCCGGGGAACGGCGCTTCTACCCCTGGCTGACCGTCATCGCCGGGAACATCTGCACCGACATGCTGCGCCGGCGCTCCCGGAGCACCCCGACCGACGATGTGGAGCTGGGCTCGCACCAGCCGTTCGGTGGCAGCGGAGCCGAGACTTCTGAAGAGCTGGTGCTGGCCAGTGTCGACGGTGAGCTGGTCAACCGCGCCCTCGGCCGCCTCTCCACTCGGCACCGCCACGTGCTGGCCATGCGGGAGGGTTCGGGTTGGACCTACCAGCAGATCGCCGACCACGAGGGTGTCGAGATCGGCACCATCGAGACGCTGCTGTGGCGGGCCCGCCAGGCCCTCAAGCGCGAGTTCACCGTGCTCTCCGAATCGAAGGGCGCCATGGCTGGCTTCCTGGTGGCCACCGGCGCCTTCTTCAAGCGTGGGATCTTCCGGGCGGCCAACAAGGCGGCTGTCTGGCAGAGCTCGAGCGGCAGTGCCAGCACCGGCGGCTTCCGTAATGCCGTAGCCGGTGTGGCCGTCACCTCAGCCGCCGTCGCGGCCGCCATCATCACCCCCCAGGTGCTCTCCTCGCCCCATCACAGCGCACCGCTCCCCGCCGTGGCCCAGGCCGGACAGGCTCTGGCCAACCCGGGTCTGCCCATCGTCCAGACCACGGCCCCCTCGACCGCCGGCACCCTGAACCAGGCCGCCTCGGCCATCGCGAATTGGGACGTCTCAGCCGGGAGCACCCTCAGCGGGTCGACCGGCACCCCCACTGAGCACGGCACCGCCCTGGTCCACGCGTCGACCCCGACCAGCGGTCTCGGCGGCACCATCGGCGCTCTGGGCAATGGCGCCTCCAACTCCTCGAACGGGAACGGCGGCTCGGGCCCGAGCGACTCGCTCCCGTCGACCTCGCCTCTGACCTCTGGTCTGGGCCAGGCCGTGCCGCCCCTGGCCCCGGTGATCAACGGCCTGGGCCAGATCACCACCCCGGTGCTCAACGGCCTGAGCCAGACCACCACCACCATCACCAACACGGTGGGGGCGCTGGCCAACACACTCGGTCTCACCCCCATCCTGAGCGGCCTGGGCCTGGTCTCGGCCAGCGGCACCGGGACCGCTTCTGGAGACACCACCACCTCGACGACCACTCCTTCGCTCCTCGGCGGCGTCAGCAGCGCCGTCAACAAGACGCTGAACTCGCTGCTCAAGTAGCCGTTCGCTCCGGCGTCATGGCGTGGCACCCCGCTTCGGCGTAGCGTTCGAGCATGCAGACCGACCCCAATCCCACGGTCCAGACCGACGCACAGCCGTGGATCGCCCCGGGTGAGCCGATCATCTCGCTGCGTGGCGTCACCAAGTCCTTCGGTTCGCACACCGTTCTCGAGGACATCACCTTCGACGTCCCCAAGGGGCGTATCACGGCGATCCTGGGTCCGTCCGGCACCGGGAAGTCGGTCCTCCTCAAGAACATCCTGGGCCTTCTGGTGCCCGAGCGGGGCGAGATCTGGGTGGACGGCGACCAGATCGTCGGGCTGCGGGAGAAGCGCCTCTACGAGGTGCGCAAGAAGTTCGGCGTGCTCTTCCAGGACGGTGCCCTGTTCGGGTCCATGAACCTCTACGACAACATCGCCTTCCCGCTGCGTGAGCACACCCGCAAGAACGAGGCCGAGATCCGCGAACTGGTGAATCGCAACGCCGAGATGGTCGGTCTCATGGACCACATGAAGAAGCTCCCGGGCGAGGTCTCGGGTGGCATGAAGAAGCGGGCCGGGCTGGCCCGGGCCATGGTCACCGAGCCCGAGATCATCCTCTTCGACGAGCCCGACTCGGGCCTGGACCCGGTGCGCGTGGCCTACCTCGACGAGCTGGTGCTGACGGCCCAGAAGGAGACCGGAGCCACCTTCTTCATCATCACGCACAACATCCAGTCGGTGATGCGGATCGCCGACTACATGGGCGTGCTCTACCGCTCGAACCTGGTCAAGTTCGCCAGCAAGGAAGAAATGCTGGCGACGCCCAACCCGATCATCCACCAGTTCCTCGAAGGCCGGCCCGAAGGCCCCATCGGTATGGACGAGATGGCCGACTCCGACGGGCGTGACTACCTCGAGGGTGACACCAACGCACTCAGCGCGGCCCAGCTGGCCCAGGGCCCGCTCCTGCGACCGGGCGAGGCGGCCGCCATGGCCCATCGCCCCTCGGACCAACCGGTCCCACCGGCGTAGCCAGCCAGAGCCGGAGCACCACAGGCGCGAGAACGCCGCCGGCTCCGGGTGGTGCGCCCCGGCGCCTGGCGGCGTCTCAAATCGCTTCGCTCCGAGAAGCTGAGCTCTACTTGGCCGCCGCCCCGCAGACGGTCTCGACCATGAGGGCCGACACCACGTAGGGGTCCATGTTGGCGTTCGGACGGCGGTCCTCCAGCCAGCCCTTCTTGTCCCGGGCGGTGGCCCATGGGATACGGATCGACGCGCCCCGGTCCGAGGTGCCGTAGCTGAACTTGGAGTAGTGCGCCGTCTCGTGCGCACCGGTCAGCCGGTTCTCGATGCCCACGCCGTAGTTGGACACGTGCTCGTCGACCCGGGTTCCCAGGGCCTCGCAGCCGGCGATGATGGCGTCCCAACCGCCGTCCTCGCGCATGGCCTTGGTGGAGAAGTTGGTGTGGGCGCCGGCGCCGTTCCAGTCGCCGAGCACCGGCTTGGGCTCGAGCGTGGCGAAGACGTCGTAGTCCTCGGCAATGCGGAAGAGCAGCCAGCGGGCCACCCACAGCTGGTCGCCGATGGCCGGCACCCCGACCACGCCGATCTGGAACTCCCACTGCCCCATCATCACCTCGGCGTTGGTGCCCTCAATGGCCAGCCCGGCCTTCATGCACCCCGCGGTGTGCCGCTCGACGATCTGGCGCCCCGGCATCTTGTCGCCGCCGACGCCGCAGTAGTACGGACCCTGCGGGGCCGGGAAGCCGGCCTCGGGCCAGCCCAACGGGCGCCCGTACTGGAAGAAGGTGTACTCCTGCTCGATCCCGAACCAGGGTTCCTGGTCGGCGTACTTCTCCGCCAGCTCCACCGATCTCCGGCGCGTGTTGGTCGGGTGCGGCGTGAAGTCGGTCAGCAGCACCTCGCACATCACCAGCTTGTCCCCCTCGGCCCGCAGGGGGTCGGGGCAGACGAAGACCGGCTGCAGGACGCAGTCCGAGTCGCTGCCGGTGGCCTGGTTCGTGCTCGAACCGTCGAAGCCCCAGATCCCGGGCTCCTTTTTATCCTCGATGATCCTCGTCTTGCTCCGGAGCAAGGGGGACGGCTCCGTCCCGTCGATCCAGATGTACTCGGCCTGGTAGCTCATGAACTCTCCTGTGTCCCCTGTTGGTCACTCGGCCCGCCGGGCGGGGTTCGCCAGCCGGACTGCACCGGGCAGCCCGGCACAATACGCGCACGGGTAGGAATCCGTGCGGGTACATCGTGGTGCGAACCTATTTCGCCGGCGTATCGGAAATGTGAACCGACGATGAAATCCTGAGATTCAGCCCGGAAAGCCCCGAAGCTCAGGATCCGGGCGCCTTGAGGACCCCCGCCATCATGGTCAGGACGACCTGGCGGAAGCGTTCCCGCTCGGCGGCCGCATCCTCGGAACGGGCCATGGCCAGCACGCCGGCACAGACCGCCCCGAAGATCACGTGGGCCAGCATGTCCAGGTCGACGACCACGAGGGCACCAGCGGCATCGGCCCGGTCCAAGATGCCCCGGATCACCTCGATCTCGTGCCGCTCGCCGCACTCCCACCAGTCCTCGAAACCCAGGGCGGCCGGCCCCTCCACCCAGCACAACCGCTGGTAGTGGGGCTCCGAGATGATGTCGAGGAAGACGTCGAAGGCGATGACCAGGCCACTCCAGGGGTCGGGCGCGGCCAGCCCGGCCTCGAGCACCCTCCCGGCCTCCCTCTCCTCGTGCTGCTCGAGCACCGCCATAAAGAGGTCGCGCTTGGAGGCGAAGTGGTGATAGATCGCCCCCTTGGTCACCCGGGCCCGTCTCGCCACCTCGTCGAGCGAGGTGGCGGCGAAACCGTGCTCGAAGAAGCATTCGGCGGCGCTCTCGACCAAGGCCGAGTAGGTGGCCTCGGCGTACTCCTCACGCCGGGTGCGGGCCGTGGTCACCATCGACCGCATCGTACTGATGGCTGCTCCGCCATTCGTGTTGTGGCCAACGGAGCTTGACTTTTTGACACACTCTCAGAATACTGCATACTGTGAGTACGTACCCGCAGTACGTGACGGGCCCACCCAAATTCCTCGAGCGAGCCCTCCGCCGCCTGTCCCGGTTCACCTCCGCCCACCGCAAGGGGGTGCTGGTCGTCACCGTCCTGTTCGTGGCGGTGTCCGGTTTCTTCGGCGCCTCGGTGTCCTCGAGGCTCTCCCAAGGGGGCTTCGACGCCCCCTCAGAACAATCGGTGCACGCCGCCAACGTGCTGGCCTCCGAGTTCCACGACGGCTCGGACAACATCATCCTGCTGGTGCAGGCCAAGAGCGGCACCGTCAACTCCCCCGCCGTCGCCGCGGCCGGCCGGGCCCTCACCACCAGGCTGGCCGGCCAGGCCCACATGGCCAACGTGATGTCCTACTGGTCGCTCGACTCCATCCCGCTGCTGCGCACCAAGGACCAGCGCGGGGCGCTGATCGTCGGGCGGATCACGGGTGACCAAAACGCGGTGGTCAAGGACGAGGCGGCCATCGCGGCGGCGGTCGACCACCCCGGTGGTCCCATCACCGTCCAGGTGGGCGGATTCGGTGCTGCCTTCCATGAAGTCAACACCGTGGTGGCCAAGGACCTCCTCAAGGCCGAGGCGGTGGCCGTCCCGTTGACGATGTTGCTCCTCCTCTTCGTTTTCGGTTCGCTGGTGGCGGCCGCCATGCCGCTGACCATCGGCGCAGTAGCGGTGGTCGGGACCCTGCTCGAGCTGCGCATCATGAACAGCCTCACCCCGGTCTCGATCTTCGCCGTCAACCTGACCACCATCATGGGACTCGGGCTGGCCATCGACTACAGCCTCTTCATCGTCAGCCGCTTCCGCGAGGAACTGGCCGCCGGCCGGGAGGTCTCCGATGCGCTCGAAGAGACGCTGGCGCACGCCGGGCGGACGGTGACCGGTGGCGCGCTGACGGTGGCCGGCGCGGTGTCGGTCCTGCTGGTCTTCCCGCTCATGTTCCTGCGCTCCTTCGCCTACGCCGGCATCGGGGTGGCCGTCCTGGCTGCCCTGGGCGCCCTGGTCGTCCTCCCGGCGGTGCTGGCGCTGCTCGGACATCGCATCAATGCACTGACAGTCTGGCGCCGTTCGGTCAGCCCGCCGGCCGTGGGGTTCTGGTCCCGGGCCGCCCATGCCATCATGCGCCGCCCGGTGCGCGTCATCGTCGGTACCGTTGTTGTCCTGGTCGTGCTGGCCGCTCCGGTCCTCCACCTCAAGATGGACTACCTCGACCAGCGGGTACTGGCACCGTCAGACTCCGTCCGCCAGATCGACGACACCTTGGGCACCGACTTTGGACAGGGCGAGACCAACGCCCTGCAGGTGGTGGCGGCCAACGACCGCGGCACGACGGCGGCCCAGCAGGCCGCCTACGCCATCCATCTCTCGAACCTGACCGGGGTCCAACGGGTGGACGCGGCGTCGGGGATCTACGTCCACGGCTATCGCTTCTCGGCGCCGGCCAACTACACGGCACAGTTCAGCGCCCCCCATGGCGCCTGGTATTCGGTCGTCCCGAGCAGCAGCGATCTCTCCAGCGCGGGCTCCCGCCTGGTGCACGCCATCCGCGACGGGCCCGCACCGTTCGCGGTGCTGGTGGGCGGCCTGCCCGCTGGCTACGTCGACTCCATCGGGATCATCGAGCACGACATGCCGATCGCCCTGGGGCTGGTGGCGCTGATCAGCTTCTTGGTCCTGCTCTTCCTTTTCCGCAGCGTCTTCATCCCGGTCAAGGCCCTGCTCCTCAACGTGTTGAGCCTGGGTGCCATGTTCGGCGTCATGGTCTGGATCTTCCAGGAGGGCCACTTCTCGGGCTTCTTGGACTTCACCCCGACCGGCGGACTCATCGACACCATGCCCATCCTCATGTTCTGCGTGGCCTTCGGCCTCTCCACCGACTACGAGGTCTTCGTGGTGTCACGGATCAAGGAATTGCACGACCGGGGCCTGAGCAACGAAGAGGCCGTCGCCGGCGGCTTGCAGCGCACCGGGCGCATCATCACCGCCGCCGCTCTCCTCATGAGTGTGGTCTTCATCGGCCTGGTGACCAGCGGTATCGCCTTCATGAAGCTGTTCGCCCTCGGCCTGACCATGGCCGTCCTGCTCGACGCTTTCGTGATCCGCGGCGTGCTGGTCCCGGCCGTGATGAAGGTGGCCGGCCGGGCCAACTGGTGGGCACCGTCATTCCTCCGGGGTGCGGAGCAGACGACACCGGTCGAGGAGCGCTACTCGCTTGACCCGGTCTACGCCATGGAGCACGGCCCCGAACTGGTGGGCGGACCGGCTCGCTGACATGACGAAGGGCCGGATCTTTCGATCCGGCCCTTCGTGTCCGACCTAGGGGAGGTACTCAGTCCCCGTTGGTCAGCGGCGCACGGCGCCACTCTGCACTAGCAGGCGGCCGTGTTCAGACCACCCACGCAGGTGTTGGCATTGCTGAACAAGCCCTCGATGCCCGAACCCAACGCAGCGACAGCCACAACCGCAACCACCGCGATCAGGCCGACCAGCAGCGCGTACTCAACCATGGAGGCACCACGCTCGGTGCGAGCACGCGCCAGCAATGAAGTGTGAAGCCCACGAACAGCCGCGAAGGCCTGCACGAATACTGCCGTCATGTTGATTCCCCTCTCCTCACATCAGGGATCAGCGGTGATCCCCAAAATGTTTTCCGGTTTCCAGCATTGAATACCGAGCTACTTATGGTCCATAGGTCTTTCGGACCTTTGCTCCTGAGTCGTTGCTGTGACTCAGGAGCTGCTCCGAGACGCGACGAAGGCCTGGACCGGGATCCCGATCCAGGCCTTGCGTCATCCCGTTGGGGAAGGGGGAATTTTTCCCGCGGGGACTGTGTCAGCGGACTGCGACGTTCGTCGCAGCTTGTGTTAGCAGGCGGTCGTGTTCAGGCCACCCACGCAGGTGTTCGCGTTGCTGAACAGGCCCTTGATGCCCGTACCCAGAGCGGCCACGGCCACAACGGCGACCACCGCGATCAGGCCGACGAGCAGTGCGTACTCAACCATGGAGGCGCCACGCTCGGTGCGAGCCCGCTCGAGCAGGTTGTGGTGCGCGCCCTGCACGGCCAGGAACGCATTGAGAAACAGCTGAGTCATTCTTGTTTTCCCCTCTCTCGACCAACCGGCTGAGTGCTCCCACCCGGTTGGTGTTTCCTTTGATCAGTGTCACAGTCCACCAAGCCGGATTCCATAGGCTTTTCGGACCAATTGCCCTGCTGTTATTCGATCGTGACCAGACCCATCACCACGGCTCGCACGAGCGCGTGGGTGCGATTGGTCACATCGAGTTTTTGAAAGATGGCGGCGAGATGATTCTTCGTCGTCTTTGGGCTGATGAACAGCCGCGCCGAGATCTCGCTGTTGGTCGCACCCTCCGCCAGGAGTTGGAGCACGTCGAGCTCGCGCTGGGTCAGCGACCATGGGCTGCCCTTGCTCTCCTCACGCGAGATGCCGATGGCCACATCGGATCCGGTGATGGTGCCCGAGGGGTGCGCGGTCCTGGCCCGTTCCCTACTGGCCGGGCTGGGTGCCTCGCGCACCTCGCTGCGGAAGGCGGTCGCGCTGTACCCGATGGGATTGCCCACCGACACCTGCGAGTAGCACTCCCACGATGGCGTCCGAGCCAGGCTGGAGTTGGCCGGTGCCGCGCTCCAGAGCGTGGCCAGGCTTTCGTTGCTCATGATTCCCCCTCACCAAGGGCGAATCTGCCCCCGATCCTCATGCCCGCCGTCCGTGCTGGCGAGCCTTTCCCCGGGGGTCATTGTACGCGAGCGCGCGCGGTAAAAACGGAGGTCAGACCTTTTGCACCCGACTCGCAATCGGGCTGAAACGGCCTGTCAACCGAGGAACCGTTTTCGCCGGTCTGTTAGTGGAGGGTGTGGCGAATCGGACCGACGAGCGGACCGAGCACGATGATCAAGATGGCAGGCAAGAAGCAGAAGGCCAGCGGAAAGAGGATCTTCACCGGCACCTTGGCCGCCCGCTCCCGGGCCCGCTGACGGCGCTTGTTGCGCATCTCGTCGGCCTGGGCCTGGAGCACCCGGCCGATCGGCAGGCCGAGGGCGTCGGCCTGTGAGAGGACCACGGCGAAGGTGACGAGGTCGTCGATGTCCGTGCGCAGCTTCAGGTTCTCTAGTGCATCGTGCCGGGAGAGCCCGAGCTCCATTTCTCGCAAAGTGAGGCGGAGTTCTGTGCACACGGCTGAGTCGAAATGGGCGCAGGACACCTGCATGGCCTGCTCCAGCCCGAGACCGGCTGCCACTGAGATGGTCATCAGGTCGAGCACGTCGGGCAGGTCATTGGTGACTTCGTCCCGCCGGTTCTTGATGCGCCGGCGGAGCCACATGCTCGGCCCCACCGCGGCACCGAGCGGCAACAGGACCAAGAGGGCCAGTGCCCCTTTGGTCCCGCCCAGACCGGTAACCAGCGCGGTCAGACCGGTGGCGACGCCCATGATGACGCCGGCCACCTGCAGGGCGACGAACTCCTCCGCCCGCACCGTGCCGGTCAATCCGGCCTTGAGCAATTCGGCGTGCACCCGGTCGATGTCACGGGACGGATAGAGCCGAGAGAGGGCGTGGCGCAGGGCATCGGAGGCCGGACCGAATAGGCGGGTAACAAGAGGTGTCTCCACCCGATCCGGGACGCGAATAGGTTCGGCCAGACTCTCGGCATCGCGGCCCAAAGACCGGATGAAATCAATCTGGCTCTCTGACCGGTGCGTCTGCAGCGCGGCGTAGATGACCCCGCCGGTACCGGCGAACATCAAGACGATTGCGAAAAGTTCGAAGATCATGGTCCAGTAACCCCCTAAATCTTGATATTGACCATGCGGCGAACGACCCAGTACCCGAACGCCATGAGGCAACCAGTGCCAATCAGGACGACCAGGCCGGCGCCGTGCAGCATCGGCTGCAAGTACGACGGATCCATGACCTCGACAGCAAAAGCAATGAAGAGCGGGATAGCGAAGAGGACGTAGCCCGACACCCGGCCCTCAGCCGAGAGCGTCTGCACCTCGCGGCGCACTTCTTGACGGCTGCGCATGAACTCGGCCAACGTGTGCAGGATCGGGCCCAACCGGCCACCAGTGGATTGCTGGATACGCACGGCCTCCACCGCCCACTTGAGGTCCTCAACCCCGTTGCGCTCGGCCATCGATTCCAGCGAGGCCACCAGGTCCGACCCGACAGCAACTTCGGTCATGACCCGGTCGAGTTCTTCGGACAACGGGGCCCGAGCGTCGTGGCGGTACATGTCGATGGCCCGTTGGAAGGTCTGCCCTCCCTCCACCGAGGCGGCCATCAGGCTGAAGGCATCGGGCAGCTGCTCCATCAGTTGCTTGGATCGCTTGCCGGCCCGCTGGTCAGGTAGCTTCCAGGCCACCACCGTGGCGACCACCATCACGCCTAGCGCGGCAATGATCGATCCGGTGACCACGCCGAGTACCAACGCCACGGCGAAGCCCAAAGTCCCGGCGACCACGATGTATTCGCCCGACCGCAGCGGGATGCCCGCTCGCTCCAATTTTTGTTCGAGCAAGCCGCGAGTGTCGACGCGCCCGAATATGCCGGCGATCCGCACGGTCAGCGCAGAGAGCTCGTTCCCCTGCGGCGACTCGCTGATCACCTCGACGGGGATGGGTGCCGTACCCATCGTGTCCTCGATAATTGCGGCCAAGGTCCGCTGACGCCCGTGGACCCGCACGAGGAGAGCGACGCCCACCGAAGCCAGGCCGCCTCCCACCAGTAGGGCGGCCACCAGAGCCGGAACCAGATGCGTGATGCCCACCATGTTCAACGCCCCCCTTCGCGTCGCCGGGCCAGGATCTCGTAGAGCTCGTCTGATGGCACTTCCACTCGTCCCGGGCGAGCGGGCCGGCCGTGTCTGGACTGTGTACGGCTCGATCCGAGCAACGGCTCGGCCTCGACCCGGAACAGAGACGGCGGCAGGTCGACGCCGTTGGCGTGTAGTTCGTCGAGAATTTTGGGTCGCAGGCCGGTCGGCACCAGCTTGCCCATGCCCTCAGCGGTGTTTACCCGGTGAAAGACGTCTTGGAGGAGCACGGTGTCCCCCTCCATACCCTGGATCTCGGTGATGGAGGACACCACACGGGGACCCTCCACCGTTCGCTGCAGCTGCACGATCAACCCGATGGCCATCGTCATCTGCTCCCTGATAGCCCGCTGCGGCAGCTCGACACCACCCATGAGGACCATGGTCTCGAGACGGGCCAGGACCTCGCGCGGGCTGTTGGCGTGCACGGTGGTCATCGAACCCGGGTGACCGGTGTTCATGGCCTGGAGCATGTCGAGGGTTTCCGCGCCTCGACACTCTCCGACGATGATGCGGTCGGGCCGCATACGCAACGAGTTACGCACCAGGTCCCGAATGCGGACTTCTCCCGACCCCTCCGCGTTGGGCGGCCGGGACTCGAGCGTCACGACGTGCTGTGACTGGACCTGGAGTTCGGCCGATTCCTCGATGGTGATGATGCGCTCTTCATCGGGGATGAAGTTGCTCAAGACGTTGAGCATCGTTGTCTTTCCGGTGGCGGTTCCGCCCACCACGACCATCGAGATCTTCCCGCGCACGCAGGACTCGAGAAACACGGCGGCATCCATGGTGACTGAGCCCAGGCCGATCAGATCCTGCATCACCATGGGCCGTTCAGGGAACTTCCGGATGGTGAGGATCGGCGCCTTGACCGCCAAGGGCGGGACGATGGCGTTGACCCGAGAGCCATCAGCCAGGCGGGCGTCGACCATCGGCGACGATTCGTCGACGTGGCGGCCCACCGCGGACACCATGCGCTCGATGATCCGCCGGTACTGCTGCGGTGAGGCGAAGGTGACATCGGTGTGCTCGATCAGGCCTCTGCGCTCGATGAAGACGTTGTCGTAGGCGTTGCACATGATTTCGGAGATCGAGTTGTCCCCGAGCAGGACCTCGAGCGGGCCGTAGCCCAAGGAATCCTCGAGCATCTCGTCCACGAAGCGCTGACGCTCGATGGGCGAGATTCCGATGTCCTCGCGGTCGAGGATCTCCTTGACGACCACCCGGACTTTGTCCCGCAGCTCGTCGGGGGGGAGATCGGCAGCCCCGGGGGCCACCTCGCTCAGCACCTGCTGCTGCACCCGCTGCTTGGCCTGGGTCCAGGCGTCCTCGGTCGCGACCCGGTCACGGCGACGGGCCGGGGTCCGCGATGACCGAGTCGCCTGCTTCTGCTCCGCGTCGGCGTTCTCGTCCGCCGCGGCCAACTTCTCGCTCAGGTTCATTGGGCTGCCCTCTCGAGTTCTGGGGTCTTGGAGCCACGGTGCCAACGCATCAGACGACGCAACCCTCCGGACTCTTCTGATTCGGTCGTCGCCGTCCCCAGCGTGGGGGTGGCGATACCAGGGATGTACTGGGACATCCCCTCGGCCAACCGTCGGCCGATGTCCGAGTTGGCTGCTGAGACCAACGCCGGCTTGCCCCTGTTGATGGAGCGGCTCACCTCACGCGAGTAAGGCAGGGTTGAGACGATGCGGTTGTCCAGGACCTCCTGGACGTCAGCGATATTGATGCCCACGTCGTCCTCGACCTTGTTCAAGACAACACCGACCGAGTCGCTGTTGATCCGGAGTTTGTCGAGGGTGCTCAAGAAGACCCGCATGTTGCGGATGCTGGGCAGGTCGAGGGTCACCATGCAAAGGACCCGGGTCGAATGGTCGAAAGCGGCCAGCACGACCTCGGAGAGCTGCGCCGGCGTGTCGACCACGATGTAGTCGAACCGCTTCTTCAGGGCGCCCATGACCTTGTAGACGTCTTTGGGAGCGATCATGTCGGCCTCGGCCGGGGTGAACGGTGCCGCCAGGACGGAGAAGCCGAGCTCGTGCTCTTCGAGGTACTCCTCGACGTGCTGGTCAAGATCCTCTTCGTCAACGGGCTCGCGGGACAGCAGGTCTGAGATGGTGAACCGGGGCCGTAAGTGCAGGGCCGTGGACACCTCGCCAAACTGCAGATCGAGGTCGACCAGGCAGACCCGCTGGCCGGTCTGGGCGGCCAGGTAGTAAGCCAGGTTGACGGCGTAGAAGGTCTTGCCGCAGCCACCACTGGACGAGGCCACCGTGAACACCTCGGCGAACTGCGGCCGCTCGACCACCATGCTGGTGGACGTAACCGGGATGATTGGTCCGGTCGCGGCCTGGGTCAGATCCGAAATGTCAAAGGCCCGCTGCAGCGCCATTGAGAGCTGCCGTTTCGTGGCCGGGTACTCCACCAGCTCCACGGCCCCACTGCGCACGATGTCGTACAAGCTGGCTTTGGGATTTGGGCCAAGCGCCAGCACGGTGGCCGGCACCGCTCCGGCCGAGCGCAGCTGGGCCAGGCGCGCCATGCCGGCGTGACTGTCGAACACCGGACCAGCCACCAGGACGTCGAACGGACCGTCCTCCCGGACTTGCTCGACCACGTCGAGCACGTTGTTGCTGGTGACCACCTGGTACCCCGGGCCGAGCGAGGCCTGAATGGCCCGGCTCAGCGCCGGCGACCGCGAGATGACCAGGATGCGCCGAGTGATCATTGCCCACCGACCAGTTGGTTCGTGCTCACGCACTCGCCGACCACTGGTGGCAGGGTGTCCTTCTGGGTTTGCACGACCGATATCGTCTCGGTCTGCGAGAGGAAGCTGATCTCTCGGGCCTGGTCGGGAGTGACGGCGAGATACACCGTCTCGGAGGCCGGGATGGTTCTACCGGTGACCGACTCGTGACCCACGAAAGAAGGGGAGGTGCTCGAGACGTCCTCGACCAACACGTCTGCCATAGCCAGCTCACTGCAGGGTAGGGCCGTGGTGCTGTTTGCCACCGAGCTGGTCGAGCTGAGCTTGGTGACGTAGGCGTACACATCGACCCGGCTGCCCGGATTGAGGTAGCCCGCCAATGCGTTCACCCCGGTCATGGTCACGGTCACCCCGTCGTAACCCGGGGGCAGGGAGATCGCTGCGGTACTCGTGGCGAGCACCGTGGTTTCGAGAGCATGACCCTTGGCCACCGCCGCAGTGGTGACCACATTGGTCAGTGTGGCCAGGCTGGTCAGGTCCGTCCCCAGGTACTGCTTGACCGGAATGGCCTGAATCGCCACCATGTTCTGCGCCACCATGGCTTGGCCGGTGGTGCCGGCCGGAATGGCGGTAGTGGCAACAACGACTGGCGTCGTGGTCGCGGCCACCGAATTCGGTGACTTGTTCTTGTTGCCGCTAACCACCGTGGTGAAGGCCAGCGCTCCTCCTGCAACGAACAGGACGACGCCGATCACCACCAGTATGAGTGTCTGCCGTTTCACATTTTCCCCTCTCACACAACGAATCAGCTTTGGTGCCGCGCACCCGCCGTCCTTCGCTTGCCCTCATGGTCGCTGGCCCGTCAACGCACCGGCGACCTGTTCCCTTGCGCTTGGAGAGTACGACGAGGCCCGCCAGCGGTACATAGGTCCTTTGGACCATTCTCCGCTGCTCCTTCGGGGACAGTCGTGACAAATGGGTCTTTTTGCCCATGTGCCGGCACGGCGACGCAGCTCAGAATCAGTAGCGGATGAATCCACAGCGGCAGAACGCGGCGGCCGCGAGCGAGAGAACAAGGAGGGGGCCCGCAATGGGACCAAAGACGCTGGCCAAAAGGTTGCGGGGCCGGCACGACGAGGATGGCGCTGAGATGATCGAGTTCGCCATCGTCGTGGTGCTCCTCATCACTCTCGTCTACGGCATGGTCGCCATCGGCCTCTCGTTGGCCGCCCGGGAATCGATCAACCAGGCAGCGGCCGACGGCGCCCGCGCTGGCATTGTGCTGCCGATGGCGACAACCAGCCAAACGGACACGGCCGAAACATCGGCTGACAACCAGGCGATTGGTGAGCTCGGGTGGCTGGGCATCGGTTCGTCCTGCTCGAGCAGCAACATCGTCTGCAAGAACGACGCGTCCTCGGTCACATCCTGTCCATCAACCCACTCGTCTAGCAGCGGCGAGATGTGCGTGAGCGCGACGACCGCGCTGTGCACTGGCAGCACACAAACGTGTCTGAGCGTTGCGGTGAATTACTACTACACCAGTGCGCCGATCTTCCCGCTCGCGCCAGGTCTCAACCTGATCACGCCAAGTGACATCTCTTCGACGTCCACCATGGAAACTTCGACCCCCACGTGAGGTACGCGCGATGAACCAGTTCCGTCTCTATCTCCAACGACACCGCAAGGACGAGCGTGGTGCCACCCTTATCTTCGTGGCCGTGGCCATGTCACTCCTCCTCCCATTCACTCTGGCTCTTTCGTTGGAGATCGGTCAGGACACCGTGGTAAACCGATCCCTGCAGAACTCGGCCGACGCCGGGGCTCTCGACGGCGCTCGCTACCTGAACGTCTCGCCAGATGTCGTGTCCACCATCGCCGGTGAGGCCGCACAGCGGAACTATCCAGGCGTGTCCTACAGCGTCCAACAAGGATCGTGGAGCAGTGGCGCCGGGTTCACCAGCTCGACCACTTGTGAGGCAACTGCGAGCTGCACCGCTGTCAAGGTGACGACGGCTGCCGGCGTCAAGCACCTCTTCGAGGCCGGGAACTCCTCCTTGAGCAAGTCGTCGATCGCTACTGTGAGTGCACAGGCAGGTTTCTCGATCGGCACCTACCTGGCCTCCATCAGTACCTCGCAGTCGGCGACGCTCAACGCATTGCTCGGGGCCCTGGGCACCTCGGTCAACCTCACCGCGGTCGGATACGAGGGCTTGGCCAACACCTCCGTCACCGTGCAGCAGTTGATCACTGCCTCGGCTGGAGTGCTCACGCCGTCGAATGCCTTGACCACCTCATTGACCGGTGCCCAATGGGATTCATTCCTGACCTCCGCTGTGACGACCGCCGCGTCGGGGCTGTCATGTGGAGCTTCACCCGTGCCTTACCCATGCACGGCTGAAACGCAATTGAGCACGCTCAGCCATTCAATCAACGCCTCGACGTCGGCCACCCTCTGCCAGCTGGTCTCAGTGAATGGCTCGAGCTGCGCCGGAGGCACCCTGACGGCATCGGCTCTCGACGCCAGTATCAACGTGTTACAGACCCTTACCACGGAAGCTGAACTGGCCAACGGCAGTAACGGTCTGAACCTCAATACCATCTTGAACCTGGGTCTTGCTGGCGCAACGCTGACCACAAGCTTGGTCGCCCCAGCGAAAGTGGCCTACGGCCCAGTTGGAACGACCGCAGAGACCAGCCAGGTCAATGTATCGATCGCCCTCGACGTGCTCAATCTTGGCGTTCTCGACATACCAATCACTGCAGCAGACGGCGTCGCGACCTTGGCCGCCCTACCCTGCAATAACAACATCATGAGTTCAATGACTCTCGACGCCTACACGACAGCACTCTCGACTTCCATCACGTTGTTGGGATCACCCGTCGGAACGGTTACCGCCAATGCCGCCCCCAACACTGCCCTTACGTACACGACGGTGCCTCCCACCACGGCCACGGCAACCGCCGGGACGAACCCCCAGACGATCGGTACGACGACGCCGACCCTTTCGATCAGTCTGGGCGGGCTTAATCTGGGTGCGCTCGGGTTGGTGGGAGTGCTGCTGGAGGCTGTCATCTCGGGCCTGGTGTCCACGCTTGACAGCGGACTCGGCCCAGTACTCCAGGCCCTGGGCGTCAACGTTGGAGGGGCTCAGGTGGCGGCATTGTCCGCCAATTGCTCAGGCGTCCAACTGGTCGGATGATGACCAACATCGAACTGGCCGGATGCGCCCTGGTTGGCATGGCCGCTGGTGCCACGATGATTCCGCTCACCCGCCACCAGCTAATGGCAGCCGTGGCTCGGGCCGATTCTGCGGTCGTGCCGAAGCGGCCGGCGATGACCTGCTGGCAGTGGCTGGCAGTGGTTGCTACGTCAGGACTTCTGCCGGCCGTCGTGTGGCGCGCCGTGGGCGGCTCGCTCGCGGCGCTCCCGCCCCTCCTCCTGGTCTTGGGCTTGATCCAACTGGCCTATTGCGACGCCACTCGTCGTCTCTTGCCCAAGAACTTGGTCTACGGCGTGACGGCTGTGGTCCTGATCAGCGGGATCACCATCGCCTGGCACACCGGTGAGTGGGACCGTCTCAGGGTGGCTTGCGAGGGAGGCGCCGCGTTCTTCGCCGTGCTTTTCGTCATGAACTTGATCAACCCGAAATGGATGGCCTTCGGCGATGTGCGCCTTTCCCTCGGAGTGGGATTCGGCCTGGCTTGGATCGGACTATCTGCCCTCGTTGAGGGGTTTTTCATCGCCAACGTCCTGGCCGCCGTCGTCGGTGTGACGCTCATGGCCCTGCGACGGGCCGACCGTAAGTCGGCGCTGCCCTTCGGCCTCTATCTGGCCATCGGCACCGCTATCACGATCGTTGCCTGGTCCTGAGCCGTTCAGTCGACCGTAACGATTGAGCCGATCATCGTGTACGGCCAGATGGCGGCGGCTGCGTTATAGGGCAGTTCCACACAGCCGAGACTCTGCGGATCGCCGTAGGACGCCCGCGGCATGTAGTGCAGGGCGTCCCCGCCGTTGAAGTAGGACACGAACTGCACCGGATCGGCGTAATGCGTCCCGTCCGGATCGGTTCCGGTCATGACCTGGTTGCGGTAACGCAGGTACACCACATACGTACCCTGGGCCGTCGGGGTACCGGCTCCGCCAGTGTTGGCCGGAGTCTGTTCGATGACCTGACCGTTGAGCCACACGGTCAACGACTCGGGGTTGGTCTCGGTGGCCAACGAATAGGTAAACCCATTGGGATTGGCACCGCTACCCGTCGGATCTGCCGCCGCCGCGGTTAGGGCATTGATCTCCGATGCGGAAATGTCACCATTGGTCGGCAGACCGACCTGGCTCTCGAATCCCATGACATCGCCCTGGGCGATTGGCCCGGGCTGCCCCGGTGACCACACCGCGGCCAAGGTGGCCGGCGGCGCCCAGCGCCACTCGAACCCGAGCGGCGACCAGCTGAGTGGGCCGTAGCCCAGACCGGCCAGCACCTCTTCCTGTCCGAGAATCGTCGAAAGCGACGCCGTGGCGCCGTAGGCGATCCAGTAGCCATTCGCCGTAGCGGCCATACCGACCACTGGTGCCGTCAAGGGTCCACCAGTCCCCGAACCGTCGAAGGCGGCATTACCGAAGTCAAAGATGCCGCCATCGGCGGCCACCATCCGGTACCCACCTCCGTCAGCGGTAGCTGACATCCCCACAATGGGAGCCACCAATCTGGTCCCGCCCATGCTCCCGTGGAAGGCGGCGTCGCCGAAGCTGAAGATCCCGCCATCGGCGGCCACCAACCAGTAGCCACCGCCATCAGGCGTGGCGGCCATGCCGTCTACGGGCTCATTGAGTGGCTTCCCGCCCATGCTCCCGTGGAAGGCGGCGTCGCCGAAGCTGAAGATGCCACCGTCGGAAGCCACCAACCAGTAGCCCTGGCCGTCGGCCGTCGGCGCCATGCCGACGATTGGCTTGTTGAGCACCATCGAGCCGGTCGACCCGAAAAAGCGGGCGTCGCCGAAGCTGAAGATGCCGCCGTCTCCCCCCACCAGCCAGTAGCCGCCGCCGTCGGGCGTGGCGGCGATGCCGAGGATGGGCGAGTTGAGGGTCGAGGTCACCGAGCCGTAGTACCGCGCATCGCCCTCGGTTTGCACCTGGCCACTCGCTGTGGTGAGCCAGTACCCAGCTCCGTCGGGCGTGGCCGCGATGGCGGTGATGGGTCCGCCGAGACCGGACTGGTTGGACACGACGGCGCCTGCGTTCCCGAAGCCTGCCACCGAGTTCGGAGTCACGGTCGAGGCGGCGGCCGACGGCGGAGCGGTCAAGGCCAGGCCAACCAGACTGAGGCTGGGTACCAGCAAACCGCTGGCCACGAGGAGCCGGCAACGGGATAGGCGGATTCGGGTTCGTGCCATGGTCCTCCCGCTGACGAGGGGATAACAACGGATGAACAAAATGCCTGGGCAGGCTACTCCCCGGTTGCAAGGCGTATGTACGCGGGTGCCGCCAATCGAGAAGCCACGGTGCCGAAACGGTCCTCGCCGGTAGCCTGACCGCGGTGAGTCCATTGGCCATTTCCGCTGCGTGCGAGGCCCAGTGGCACGACGACGGCTGGTGTGTGGTGGAAAAGGCCATTCCGCCGGAGCAGCTGGTGGCGGCCCAGGATGCAGTGGGACTCCTCTTCCCGACGCCCCAGCAGATGGCCGACCAGAGCGATCAGGACAACGCCCTCTGGCGCACCTGGGACGCCCAATGGCCCGAGTTCCCCTTCCACAGTTCGCGGTTGAACGCGCTGGTCGTCCACGACCATGTCATCGACCTGGCGGAGACGCTGCTCGCCACTAAGAAGCTCGCGCTGTACATGGGCATCGTGAGCTCTAAGTACGCCCATCAGGACTCGAGCTACAACAAGCTGCTGCACACCGACTACCCGAACCACATGCCGGTGGTACCACGACACGACGGCTACCAGCAGGTCGAGTTCTTCATCTACCTGACCGATGTCACGCTCGAGGACGGTGCCACCAGATTCGTATCGCGCCGCCGCACGGCCGACATCCCGGTCGAGCGGCACACGTTGAACTATGTCGACTACTCCGACCTCTACCACGACCCGGGCAATGCGGCAGCGCCGGCCGGGTCGATCGTGGCGTACCGACCCGACGTGTACCACCGTTCAGTCGACGTCAGCGACCCGACGCGACACCGGGTCATGCTCCACGTGTCCTTCAAGCACCGCGACGCCGTCTGGGGTGGCTACCAGGCGTGGCCATTTCGCGGCTTCTCTCCCGAGTTCAGCAATTTCGTTCAACAGGCCACGGCGCGCCAGCTCGCCGTCTTCGGTATTCCTGAGCCCGGACATGCCTACTGGACAGAAGAGACTCTCACTGGTGTCCAGGCCCGGTACCCCAACTTGGACATGACGCTCTGGTGGGCCGCCCTCGTCATTTGAACGAGGCGCTGGTTCCCGGGGGACTCCCGACACTGGTCCGAGCGAACACCAGAGCCTGGGGCGTCCGATCAACCACTTTCCAGGCGGGATCGCGCTCGAGGTAGAGCGACAGGGGGGCACCACGAGCCCAGATGACGTAGTCGACGCGGTACTGGTCGAAGACGGGATCCGGCCTCGTTGTCAGGTTGGTGACATCCATGTACTCGGTGAGTACAGACCCGGTGAAATAGTCGGTCCGTCCATCGACAAACGTTGGGCGATGCCGGAAGACGGCGTAATCCTCCCAGGCGTACTCGGTGAAGATGCGCCCGGGATGCGACGCCAAGAAGTTGAAGGCGGCCACCGGCGTCGAGGTGGCCAGCGAGCCCGCCGATACGGTGGGAGCACCGAGCATCACGACACACAAACCGACCGTCAGGATGCCGAGGGCTTGGCGCGCCAGCCGCCCCCAGGCAGCCCGCGACGGGAAGGTGGCCGCCAATCCGCACGCCGCCACGAAGAAATAGACGATGAAGCGGTTGGCATGCAAAGTGGCTAGCAAGAAGACCAGAGCGAGGGAAAGCTCAAGCAGTGGTAAGCGCCGCGACCTGATGACGAGGAGGACCACGAGCAAGGGCACGCAAAATGCGATCAAGAGCCCGATCGAGTGAAAGTCCGGCGAGCTCCACTCCTGGATGTACCGCCCGATCTGCCCGTTGAAGGTGACCCGGAGATCGTCGGCCAGTAACCCCGCCCCGTATGGAGTGAGGCAGCAGGCGATCAGGGCGGCCACCAAGGACAGGGCCAGCGGCCCGGTGTGCCTCGACTGCCCGAATCCTCCCAGTCGCGCCACCGACCGCTCCGGCGCCAACGACCAGGCCAGCTCGATCCCGATCACGGCTAATCCGAGCAGCACCGACCCGTGGGTGTTGACCCAGAAGACGAAAAGCGGGGCCAGCAACCAGAGCCAGCGGGGATTGGAGCGGGCCCGGGTCAGGATCCACAGTTCGGCCGGTAGCCAGATGAGCGAGAACGAGAGCCCCCGGTCCTGCACTATGACCGACGAGATCCCGTAACCGAAGAGTGCAAGAGCGAAAGCGATCCGGCCTCCCCGAGCCCCCAGTGCCCGCAGGTACCCCCACAGGGCGCCCACGCTCAGTAAGCCGGTGCCGATCGGGAACAGGTTGTAGGCGGCATTGCCGAAGACCCGATCGAGTCCCGCCAGCACCACGTCGGATCCCCACTCGTTGGCGATCCAGCGACGGTGCGGCTCGGTGTATGTAAAGGCATCGGTACCAAACAGTGCGTGGTGAGTCAGGATCCACTGGCCAGCCGTCATCGACCAGAACACATCGGTCGAGAGGCGTCGTCCCAACGTGATCATCACCAGAATCAGTACGGCGATCCCGAAGCCGAATAGTTCGATCACTTTCGGGCTAAGGCGTTTCGTATCGTGAGGCGATGCGGCCTCGCCGGTTGAGGTAATCAATTCGTGAACGCTCTCCCGATTGGGAGTCGACCGTTCCAGCAAGGTTGTCACGACGTGAGCTCTAGCAACGTCGGTCGATGGACGCGCCGGTGACGCGTCCACAGCATGCAACCGATCAAGGCGACGAAGACCAATGCAGATGTCACGTAGTCGTTGTTGGCCAAACCCATCAGCGGCCCCAGTCCATGCAGCTTCAACGGTTCGATCACGAACAGAAAAGCGGCCCCAACGGCCCACCATTCACCCCGCTTGGGGCGGTCAGGGCTGAAGGCCAACCAGGCCAGAACAGGGATGATCCAGACGTAGTGGTGCCACCAAGAGATCGGCGAGACCAGAAGTGCCGTGGCGGCACAGACGAGAACACCAAGGAGAGACGACGACGAGCGGTAGGCGACAACGGCCACCGCCAAGCCGCTGCCGAGCACGATCAAAACACACAGGTCGAACAACGCGCCGGAGGTCGAGAGATGAGCTCGGCCAAATAGGGCGTGGATCGATTGGTTCGAAAGGGAGAGCGGTTTCCCTGCGCGCTGGACGTCAAATGCATCCTTGCGCCAGTAGGCCCACGATGCTCCAGGAGCAATCGCAAACATGGCCCCCGTAGCCAGGGCAAACGTCAACGTGGCGTTGCGTGCCGCCCGCAGTTGTCGCGTCAGCAACAGATACGGAATGAAGACCAGCGGTGTCAGCTTGACGGCAGCAGCGAGGCCAACCAGCACCCCATGAGGCAATGGACGGTTCTTCAGCGACAGCGTCATTGTCAGATCAGCCACGATCATGAGCACGAGGAACACATTGATCTGACCCAGAGACAGGTCGTCGTACACCGGGAACAGCAGCAATCCGATTGGGGCGACAAGCATTGCGGCCAGACGCCAGTCCTCACGCTGGGGTTTCCGGCCGCGGGCGGCAGCCACACTCACGGACAGGAGCGCCACCAGGCCAATCACATTGAGGATGCCCCAGAGTGCCTGCGCGGCAGGGACTGACAAGAAGGAGATAGGCCAGAAAAGTAGGGCGGCGAAAGGTGGGTAGATAAAGGGCAACTGCCACCCGAGAATGTTGGCGTGAACGCTGTACAGCCCACTTCCCAACACATGAAGGCCACCCATGCGGTACACGTCGAAATCCATCTCGGGGCGCCGAGATATCACCAGACTCCAGAACAAGAGGAAGGCGACCGAGACCGCACCGATGGCCCAATGCACTCGCGACCATGCCAGCTCGCCAGTGAGCAAACTCCGCCTGGCACCGATGGGCGCGGCGGGGCCCGGCGCTTCTGTCGCGAGATCATGCTGGCGCGTCACCATATTCCCCCTCCGTTCCCCTCTGCAGGGTACGGAGTGGACCTCGGCAGCTCAAGGGTCTGGGGGCAGAAGCAACCAAACTGCACCCGCAGGGCGCGGTTTGGGGTCCGGCGTCGCGGCCCTGTGCCACCTTGGGCCATGGCGTCGCCCGCCCAGCCACCAGTGCCAGGTCCGACCAGAGCTGCTCGTGAGGTCGGTAGCCCGCACCCGTACGCCAACCGGTCGTACACGGAACGAAACGGCACGTGTCCGACGAAATGCGAGCCGGACCTCGGGCGCAAGGGCGGAGAGCGATCTTGGCCCAGAGGGTCCTCGCTGGGCCCGTGCCGCACTCAGTTCAAGCGTTGCTCGCCCACCCTCGGGTCCACCGTCATCTCAGGAAGGCGTCTTGTGAAGCGCCCGTGCGCGCCGCCGTCGGTGATTGCGCCGCACGCCGAGCGACACCACGTCGATAAATGCTTTTCCGGCGTGCAAGGTGCTGAGCTTTGAGCCTTGGACGTCGCGCCACGCTCGCAGAGGCACCTCCTGGAAGGCCTCCAGTGGGAGGCCAGCGGTGTCGGCGTACCCGTGCACAAGACGGTCCAACAGTTGGACGTCGAATGCCCAATTGCTGCGGAAGGGAGCGGCCAGCGCTGAGGCCAGCTCCGGGCAGGAGCGGAACAGTTTCGCCCCACATTGGGTGTCGTAGATGGTGGTGCCCAGCGAAAAAGAGGCAACCGATGCGTAGAGGCGTCCCAGGTAGTGGCGGACCGGCGTCCTGCGGATTTGGGTGCCGAGCATGGCAATCCGGGAGCCGAGAACCACGGAGAGGGTCGGGTCCGCATTGAGTATTCCCACCAAACGCAGCAGTTCGTCAGTTGGGGTCGCCATGTCGGCGTCGTAGTAACCGACAGAGAGCGCTCCGTCGTCCAATGCCCGCAGAAGACCCCGGCGCACTGCCTCACCCTTGCCGGAGTTCTTTTCCAGCGTGAGCACGTCAATGGCGTCAGTCAGTTCCGAGAGCCGACTGAGGATCGCTGATGTGCCGTCCGACGACCCGTCGTCAACGAAGAGGAGACGGATCAGCCCGCACTTGGCCGCCCGCGCGAACTCCGACTCGTCGATCCTATGCTCCTCGTTGTAACAGGGAACGACGATGGTGGGGCGCCGTCGCGAAGCGATCATGCGTGGGCCACCTTCCGACAGAAGGCCCAGTAGCTCAACCCAGGGACGATGGTTTTCGCATGGGTCCCGAGGGCCAGAGAGATTTTGGATTCTGTGTCCAGTGCGGCGGTGAGGGCCCGGGTGATGAACGGTCCGCCTTCCCACGCCCCGACTCCATTCGAATTTCCCGAGCCCGAGAGATACTCGCGGACCTTCTGCGCGCTCCGGGCTGCGAGAAGAGCGTGGAAGAGCCCACCCTGCACCTGTACCTCCAGCCCCGCTCGATGCAGCAGCCGGGCGCACTCCTTGGGCGAGTAGCGGCGGAAATGTCGAAGCGCCATGTCATGCGACGTGTATAGGCGCTGGTACGCGGGCACACTCACAAGAGCCCAACTCCTAGCGTCCATGCACGTGCTGACCACATCGGCGACAAAGGCCCGGTCGTCTTCAATGTGCTCGATAACATCCAACATGAGGACACCGTCGAAGGTGCCCACAGGGCGCTCCTTCGTGAAGAGAAGTGAGGTATGGGGCACCAGGTCATCGGGCGAATAATTTGCGTCCCAACAGGTGACGTGCGCGGGCATCGGCAGGGTGTCGGCCACCTGTTGCGCCAACCACGCGTCTCCCGATCCGACGTCGAGCAGGTTGGCCGGAGATTGGTTCGGCGCAAGTCGCAGCAACAACCGCAGAAAGAACCTACTCCGCGCTACTTCCCACGGATGGCGAGAAGTGTGACTGCTGCTTCGCTCTAAAAGGTCCACGCACGTTCCAGTTCACAACCATGGACCGATCCAGCGGCCGTCCATGTGAACCCCCTCCTCCAACAGTCAGCGTAGAACGGGACCTGTCACGCGCCTATGGGCCATTTGGCTCATTCACCTCGACGGGAAGAGGTGAGTGCACGGGCGGGCCAGCGACGGCGTCGCGCTCGGCTCTCAATGTCAACCGACCTCTCAGCAGACCCTGCAGATGCAACCAAACCGCACCCACAGGGCGGGAAGATCAGGCTGAATGGGGCGACCCCGGCGCCACCTTGGGCCACGGCATGGCCCGCTCAGCCACCAGGGCCAGATCGAGGAGGAGCGGCTCGCGGTGGTGGCCCGCCAGCACCTGCAGACCCACTGGTAGGCCGTCCACCGTGCCGGCCGGAATGTTGATGGCGGGGCTCCCGTTCAGATTGGACGGTGCGGTCAGAGCGGCGTTGTTCATGATGGCCCGGCTGAAGCCGATCTCGTTGATCAGGTCGGCCCCGGGAATGGTCGAGGGCGGCGGACCCTCGGCCACAAAAGCGACGTCGGGAGTGGTCGAGCAGAGCACGAAGTCGGCCTGCTCGAAGAGATCGGCCATGGCCTCGTTGAGCTGGCGCCGATAGGCCTCGATGCTGCCGGCGCGCTCGACGTTGTAGCGCTCCAGGGCAGCATCCAGCCCGGCCCGCATTTCAGGAGACATCCCCTCGAGCCCATCGGGATAGGCACTGCCGAGGTCGGCAATGAAGGACGGCTGGTTGGCCATGGCCCACTGGCCCCGGAGCGGCGGCAGGGTCGGTGTGACGTCGACCAGGCGAAGTCCGGTTGAGGCGACCAGATGCTCCGCCGCCTTGGTGACCACGTCAGCAACTTCAGTGCGCACGCGGGCAATGCCGAGCTCGGGGAGAATCACCGCCGTCATACCACTGAGATCGCAGGAGCCCAACCCGGCTTCCCAGCCAGACACCTTGGGCAGGCTCAGCGGGTCGCGCTGGTCGAACCCGTTGCAGTGGTCGAAGAAGCGCGCCGTGTCACGGACCGAACGGGTCAGGCAGCCCATGACCGCGGTCAGCGGGTCGATGCCGGCCTTGGGGCCCTTGGGAATCCGGCCGTAGGTCGCCTTGAGGCCAAAGAGGCCGGTGAACCCAGCCGGGCCCCGGATCGATCCCCCACCGTCACTGCCGGTGCCGATGGGCAGCAAGCCACCGGCGACGGCCGCAGCGGTCCCACCCGAGGAGCCACCCGGGGTTCGTTCGAGATTCCAGGGATTCCGGGTCGTCCCGTGCAGCTGGGTGGAGGTGCAGTTGATGCCGCCGAACTCGCT
This sequence comes from Acidimicrobiales bacterium, assembly GCA_036489775.1. Classification (GTDB taxonomy): domain Bacteria; phylum Actinomycetota; class Acidimicrobiia; order Acidimicrobiales; family RAAP-2; genus Bog-473. Next base: position 158,242 of record DASXFC010000031.1, read on the forward strand.
GGCCGTCGTCTGGGCCACGAGCACCGCACCGGTGGCCCGAAGTCGCTCGACCGAGGTGGCGTCGTGGTCGGCAACCCGATCCTTGAAAAGCATCGAGGCTTCGGTGTAGGGCCAGCCTCTCACCCGCTCGAGTTCCTTCACCCCCCAAGGCACACCGCCGAAGGGCAAGGATACGTCGGCTGAGCCAGCAGCGTCACGGGCGCGTTCAAGATCGGTATAGCTGAGTGCGTTGAGCGTCGACTGCTCCATGGCCTCGATGCACGCATCGAGTGCTTCGAGCGGAGATAGCTGCTTCGCCCGGAAGGCCTCGACGAGGCTGCAGGCGTCGTCCAACCACGGCGTCGTCATCGCGGCGACGGTACTCGCTGTCGCCCAGCACCGCATGGGTGCGCCGCATACGTATGTCTGGGGGTCAGTACGCTGCTCGCGGTGCACACCGGGGACCTCGTCACACCTGCCTTGGTGGTTCAGGGCGACCTGTTGGAAGCCAACTTGGCCACCATGTCCACTGCCCTGCCGGGCAACCGTCTGCGGCCGCACGTCAAGGCCCATAAGTGCACGGCCCTGGCGGCCCAACAGGCCTCGAGCGGCCACACCGGCTTCACCTGCGCCACCATCGCCGAGGTTGAAGGCATGGCGGCCGCTGGTCTGGGGGAAGACCTGCTCTTGGCGAATGAGGTGGTCGATGCCAGCCGGCTGGGGGTGCTGATCCGCCAGGGATCCCGGGTCACCCTCGCCATCGACTCGGACGCAACGATGCAGGCAGCGCGCCAGGGCGGGGTGTCTGAGGTCCTCGTCGATGTCAACGTCGGCCTACCCCGGTGCGGCTGCCGGCCCGGCGATGCTGGCGCGCTGGCTGAGCGGGCCCGAGCAGCTGGGCTCGAGGTGCGCGGTGTCATGGGCTACGAGGGTCACGTCGTCGGGCTGGAGGACCGAGCCCGCCGCAGTGAACTGGTGGCGGAATCGATGGCGGCCCTGATGGCCGCGCACGACGCCGTGGGTGGCGCCCTCATTTCGGCGGGTGGGACGGGGACCTACGACCTGAACACGTGGGCCACCGAGATCCAGGCGGGGTCTTACGCCTTGATGGACACGGCCTACGGGAACCTCAGGCTTCCCTTCGCACAGGCCCTCACCGTGCTGGCCACCGTCATCTCGGTCTCCGATGATTGGGCGGTGGCCAACTGCGGTCTCAAGGCACTCGGCATGGATCACGGCAACCCCTCGGTTGAGGGGGCAAAGGTGCGGTTCTGTTCAGACGAACACCTCGTTTTCGCGCCCGACAACCCGGTGCGAGTGGGTGACCGAATCAAGGTGATTCCGGCGCACATCGATCCCACTGTGGCCTACCACCGACGGATGCACATCGTGGATGGTGAGGACGTCCTCGACACCTGGCCGATCGATCTCCGAGGCTGGTGAAGCATCGTGCTCGCCGTCGTCTCGCCCCCGGCCTACTGGTCCGCCGTGGGGGTGAGCCTGCTGGCCTGTCTGGGCGTGTCACTGGTCGCCCGGCGGCGGCCGGGACCCTGGCGCGTCACCGCCGCCCGCGTCATTGGATCAGCACTAGTAGCCGACGTGATCACCTATTCGATCAGCGAAGCCCAAAACGGCTCTTGGTCAGCGAAAACCGACCTGCCGCTGGCGCTTTGTGACGTCGCCGCATTGGTGGCGGCGTTGGCTTGCTGGTGGCGCATCCCGCTTCTGGTCGAGCTGACCTATTTCTGGGGCCTGGCCGGCACCCTGCAAGCCGTAATCACTCCCGACCTCAATGTCGGCTTCCCTCATCTCGTCTTCTTCGAGTACCTGGTTGGACATCTCGGCATCGTCTGCGCCGCACTCTTCCTGGTCATCGGCCTCGGCATGCGGCCCCGCCCCCGGGCGGTTCCACGGGTCTTCGCCATCACCGCCCTCTATACGGCCTTCGTCGGTCTGATCGACGGCCTGACCGGCGCCAACTACATGTTCCTGCGCCAACCGCCCGGTGAATGGACCGTGCTCCGACTTCTCGGACCATGGCCGTGGTACACCCTGAGCGCAGCTGGCGTCGCGCTCGGGCTCCTGTTGTTGTTGGACTGGCCGTTCTGGCGAACACGGCGTGACCTTCGTGCGCAGGCTTTGTCTCTGACCTGACTCAGCCGTCGCGATGAGGCGGCTGTCCTCTTGTCGTGGAGGCGACGTCGTTAAGTGACCGACGTTCGCGCTTTTGGCGCGACCAGCCCGATGGGAGAACTAGTCGGGCGCAAGCTGGAAAATATCTGACGATATGAACCAATTGGGCTTGCTTCGGAATAGCCAAAGCGGTTCTCGGCGCAGAACGGTCGAACCAGGGCTTGCGCACGGCGCAAGTTCGGTCGGGGCATCGTCGAAAAGAGATGGTGCTCGATCTGATAGTTGAGCCCACCGAAGATGAAAGCGGTGAACCGACCACCGCTGATATTGCGGGCCGTCACAACCTGGCGTCGGGCGAAGCTCATGGTGGAGTCAGTATCGATGAGCTCCATGCCCTTGTGGTTGGGGGCGAAGCTACAACCGAGGTAGACCGAGAAGACGGCTTCGTTCACCAGGATGAAGCACAACGCCTCCGGTAGAGGAAGGACCCACAGAACCGCTGACAGGTACAGCGCCGTGCGTAAGGCGAGGAGGATACCCTCGACCACCGCGGCGCGGTTCCGGCGGCGGAGCAGGTGTTGTACCCCCGACACGTACAGCCCAGTGCTGCGCAGGAGCATCAGCGGCAGGAAGAGTTCCGCCTGCCGCCGGCTCAGCCACCGTGCCAGCGGCGAGGGTTGATTCTCCAAATCGTCAGCGGCCGGAAATAGGCCGACACCGATGTCTGGGTCTCGGTCTACCTGGTTCGGGTGAGCGTGGTGGGAACTGTGCTTCGGCACCCACCAACCAAAGCTCAAGCCGATTAACCCGTTCCCGATCACGAGACCGGTCAGCCGGTTCATTCGGCGAGTAGCGAAAATCTGCCCATGCCCAGCATCGTGTCCGATAAACCCGAGCTGGGTCGATACCAAGCCCAGGAATGCGGCGATACCGAGGGTGGCCCAGGATGGGCCTAAAAGGAAGAAGCCGATCCAGCCGGCGGCAAACGCCGCGAGCGTCAACCCGATCTTTGCCCCGTAGTAAGGAAGGCGGCGATCGAGGAGCCCGGCCTCACGAACTTGCATCGAGAGCGTGCGATAGTCCGCCGCGGCCGGACGTTCCATGGTGGTTGAGTACATGAGTAGTAGTGAAGATGCACCTGTTGGCGGGATCCCACCGAAGCGGTGACCCACCAACAGGTGCGACGATCAAGAACTAGATCACTCGGACGTTCTGAGCTTCGGGCCCTTTTTGACCCTGAGCTATGTCGAACTCAACCTCTTGTCCATCCTCGAGATTCTTGAATCCAGTGCCAACCACGTTGGAGAAGTGGACGAATACGTCCTTCTCACCGGTCGAGGGCGTGATGAACCCGAATCCCTTGTCGCTATTGAAAAACTTCACCGTTCCAGTTGCCATGTTTCTTTCTTTCTCTTTTCTTTCTTTGTCTGCTACCTATGCGGCAGATGTTGGACCGCTTACTTCGACTTGCGCGGCGCTAACTTCTCGTACGGGCGGCCACAAGGAGACGGCTCACCCACCTCGCCGTAAATCCGACAACGCTCGTCGTCGCACCATCCGATCAGCGTGGTGCCTTCCTTGACGTCGAGGGCGTGCTCGGCGCAGAGCATCACGTCGGGCAGGATCACCGTCACCGAAAACGACGGATCGCTTGGGTCTGGGCCGCGGGAGAGCGTCCGGCGAGCCGGCTCGTTTGACACAGTGGCTGGCTGGCTGCACAGCGAGCAAGGAGGTGCCTTGGAGTCGGACGCGATCACGACGTGACAGCGTCCCGGAGATTGCTCACACCTCGCAACCGACGGGCGACCTTCTCGGCATCAGCGCCGTCTCTCTCCCGAATTCGCACTTCGAGTTGGTCTAGGCGGGCTGTCTCGTTGTCGACCAACCGACGACGTTCCGCCCCCTCATGAGTATGGAGTGCTCGCACGAAACACCGGTGGGCATCCACCGCTCGATTGAGTTCCAGCATGCGAGCGATGGCAGAGAAGGAGGTACCGGCCTCGCGAAGTGCCAGGGCGCGCGCATCGAGCTCTGGCGCCCCGATCTTCGGTCGTCGCGCTGAACCGCCGCGTTCTGGTTTGGTGATCGTTCGCTTCTGCGAACGTGGGGCATGCGTGTGCCTAGGCACAATGACTGCTTTGCGCCCGGATCACGGGGGCCTGGTCAACAGGGTGTCCCGACACACAGTGACCGTGCTCGCCAAAGGGCGGCACGGCACGTTGGCAACGAATTGCGAAGTTATCGCCTATGACGGGCGAATTGGATGGCCGCTGCAGCCTCCACAAGGAGGTCAATGGCTCAAAGATGTCGGGCTCCGTTCGAGTCGGGCCAACTCGCTATTCTCGAACGGGCCACGCCGACACATCGCCGGCGACGGCCGACATCATACCAGCCCAAGTTGTCGATGGCGTTGCAGCTATTCAGCGGGTCTTTTAGGCGTCGAGATCGCTCGTTGCGGGTTGACCAGTGATGCCGTTGCAGGGTGCGATCAGGAATACCGCGCCGGGGGTGGGGCCCTGCAACTTTGCTCTCTGGCCGGAGCCACCGTCCTCACGAAACCGCCCGCTGACATCGAAAGGACTGCCAGGTCGTCGGTCGCCCGCCAAAGGTTGGATTCTTGGCAGGAAATCCTTCACCGATTTGACGGGTCGGGTCGTTAAAGTGGCGTCAATGTCCGCCGAAATGGAGTCCGAAGGAATCCTCCTTCAGCTCCTGGCCGGTTCGAGGAGCCAATGAGGGGTTGGCCAGTTCGATGATCGGTCGGGGTAGCGAAGCGCCCCGAACCGGCGATGGGGCGAACTCAGAGTGGCCCCCTTGCTCACCAGCCACCACGTTCGCCGAGCTGGACGGGTCTCGACGAGCACTCTCCCACTCCGTGTCGACCTGGAGGCTCATCGCTGTTCGTGAATGTCGAGCGATCAGCCGAGACAGACAACGTCGGATTCACGGCCAGGGCGGTGCCAGCAGACACGGTGGCGATGGCTGTAGGGAGGCGTTTCAACGCGTCCGACGTCGACGATCACGAAAAGCCGACATGACGAGCGCTGCCTCCCAGCACGGCTCGCGGACATCAGGGGGTGAGTGATTCCATCCTGACTACTCGCTCGCCGTGTTGCGATCCCCCACGGGACCGTCTGCAGGATTCACCGCGATTGCGTGGAGGTTCACGAACTCGAATAGCCCATGGTGGGACAACTCCCGTCCATAACCTGAGGCCTTGATCCCCCCGAACGGAAGGCGCGGGTCAGATATCGTCATGCCGTTTACAGCCGTATGCCCGGCCTCAAGGCGGGTTGCAAAGGCCTCGCCGGCGGCAAGATCCGAGGTCCATACCGCACTGCCAAGGCCGTAGATACTGTCGTTGGCTAGCCGCAATGCTTCCGTGCTGTCCCGGGCTCTGAGGATCGGGACCGCAGGGCCGAACACTTCCTCTTCAAGGACCGCCATGCCGGGGCGCACGTGATCGAGGACCGTCGGCTCGTAGTAGAAACCCGGCAAGTCCGGAACGCGTCCACCGAGCAGGATTCGCGCGCCCTGGGCCACGGACTCACGAACCTGGCGCTCGAGCGCGTCGCGCAGGTCCTCCCGGGCAAGGGGCCCTACTGTCACACCGTCTTCAGTCGGGTTGCCGAGACGCAGGGCGCGCACGTACTCGAGCAGCTTCTCGCTAAAGGTATCGGCAACCTGTTCCTCCACCACGATGCGCTTTGCGGCGATGCAGGACTGGCCGGTGTTCTGGAATCGACTGCGCGCCGCCCACGCCGCCGCCGCTTCGAGGTCGGCGTCTGCGAGAACGACGAAGGCATCACTGCCTCCGAGCTCGAGCACTGTCTTCTTGAGCGCCTGCCCGGCCACGGCGGCGACTGACCTGCCGGCCCGCGTCGATCCCGTGAGGGTCACCGCCGCCACTCGGTCGTCTCTGACGACGGCGGCGGCGACGTCGGTAGTGCGCTCAGGCGACACCACAAGCACAGAGAGCGTCGAGCTCGGAAGGCCCGCGGCATCTGCGACGTCAGCAAGTGCCAGTGCGCACCCAGTCGTCGAGGGTGCGTGCTTGAGCACAACCACATTGCCCGCCGCCAACGCTGGCGCAAGGGCGCGTACCACCTGCCAGTGTGGAAAGTTCCATGGCATGATTGCCAGCAGGACGCCCAAAGGCACTGGAACTACCAGTGAGCTAAGGGCCTCGGTTTGCACCTTCTCGGGCTCAAGAAGCGCCGGGGAATGCTCTGCATACCAGTCACACGTACGAGCGCACTTCTCTACCTCGGCCCGGCTCTCCAAAAGAGGCTTGCCCATCTCCGTTGTGGCGAGCCATGCCAACTCCTCTTGGCGCTCACGCAGTGCGTTGGCCAGCCGACGCAACCCATTCGCGCGGTCCGCCGTCGGAGTTTCTCGCCAGCCTTGGGCGGCCAAATGTGCTCGATCGAGCAGTCCGTCGAGCTCCTCGACAGTCGTCTCCCCATAGGTGGCAATAGGTTGCCCAGTCGACGGGTTGATGGTCGTTATAGTCACGGAACCTCTCCGTTCTCTAGGACGAATGAGATATCAAGAAGAGGCCACCGCAAGGCAGCCCGACAGAACCCGATCAATCAAACGACGGCACCGCGAACTTCTTGGTCAGCCATTTCCATTTGGTGAATCAAACTCGAGGCCGCTGTGCGGTTACTCACACCAAGGAGTCCGTAAGCCTGACTCAAGTGACCTTCTACTGTGCGGACGCTGATTCCCAACTGGATCGCAACCTGCGTGTTGGTGAGTCCACGAGCGACCAGTCCGAGTGCTTCTCCCTGTCGAACAGAGAGTCCAAGGCGGGTGAGATCGGGCGGTTCGGGACCAGCGAGCCGCTCTGTCACCAGGAGGACGTCGTTCTGTCGAGCATCCTCGACGGACTTCAGACGGCGCACGACCAGTCGACGGGCGCCGCGCTCGAATACCAAGGGCCACGTCGGTGCTGCGGGTCGGGTTTCAGCCTCTCTCCGCAGCCATTCCGCCAATTGCTTGGGAAGTTGCCCCGACGTTCCGCTCGGGAACCACTGATTCAGCAGACTGACCGCGCCAGGTGTCCAATGTTCCGGCGTCCCCTGTCGACTCAACATGAGCACGCCCTCTTTGCGTTCGGTTGAGAGATCGTCGACAACCTCAATGAGGTACCGGATCTGCTCGTTGGCAATAGCGTTTCGATAGGCCTGGAGTAGGTGGGGACGCATCAGGTTGGCGACAGTCCGGTCCCTCGTCGAGAACCCGCGTCGTTCGCGGTTCAGCGCCACACCAATGAGGATGTGTGGTGACGGGACGGTGAAGGACAGTTGATCCTCGGCCCCGAGATAGGAATAGAACTCCCGATAAAGCGCACTGCGGTGGAATTCCTCCACTGACCACAGATCAGATATTGCACACGGTCGGCCGTCGTTGGTGCGGCGGATCTGCGCAATGACCGGATGGTCGACAATCAGCCGGGCAAAGGCTTCTTGCCCGCCCGGCCAGGGCTCGACCTCTGGAATCCCGACGACCTCAATTTCACCTGTCGAGCTGATTTCGTTCCAGGTCGCGCTCATCGATGGCACCAGACCATGCACAACCCGCACGGCCTCGTGACGCAGCCCTTCCAACGTAAGAGGGGCGCCGAGAACCCCGACCGCTTCGACCACGTCGTCTGCGTCGTGCTGCGACAGTGTCATCAGCTTCCCATTCTCCCATTTACCAAAAGGCCGGGTGGAATTACCTGTTGCTGGCCCCTCTATCGTGGAGTACAAGAGGGATCGTGAATCGTGGCAAGGGTCATCGAAGGGTCAGCGCTGTACTCCGGGTAAGTGCTGTCCTCGGGCTCACGATCCTCCTCACGGCGGTACGTTCCAGCCCAAGTACCCCAGCCGGGGCGCAGGACGCGTCCACCTACACCCTGATCGACCTCGGCCAGCCCAGCACCTCGGGACCGATCTACATCAGCCCCAACAGCGGGCTGGTGCTCGACCTTGGCCTCGACGAGCTCTACGACATCGATACGGGTGTAACCACCGACGTGTCTGCGCCGCCAGTGGGGTTCACCCCCATCCAAATGAACGACGACGGCGAGGTGGTGGGCAACATGCTCACCGGTGCCAACGAGGGAGGCGCCATCTGGACGCCTGCGACCGGCACATTCAACCTCATAAGCCTTTCCACAACCATCCATACCTTGCCAGGCGGTGGGTGCTTTGAAGGGGGGACCGAAACAAACTGCCCGTACGAAATACAGACGGCTCCCATCTTCGCCGCATCCGGTATCAACGACAATGGCGACGTCGTGGGTTCAGTCCGGTCCCAGTTCGACGACGAGACTGGGGCGCAGTTCGGCAATGAGCTTGTCAGCAACGGGGATACTTTCGCGGCCGAAGCACCAGGGGGCAACGACGCCGACTTTACGGGGATCATCCCGAGTGATCTGTCTTTCCCTTATAACCAGATTGATGCGGGATATTGGGACCAGTGCGGCGAGGACGAGAACTCGATCACAGAGACCGACACATATTCCACCGCATATCCGCCATACGCCGGAGCCGCCTTCGCGATCAACGACAGCGGACAGATTCTGGGCACTCCATGCGACGGCCCTGGTCTTAGTACCGATGGGGCGCCTGAGGTCTGGACCTCCGGTGGGTCCCTCTCGTCCACCTTCCCCACCGACAACGGCTACTTCTCGATGCAACCACAGCTCTTCAACAATCGCGGTGACTACGTGGTTGGCTCTAACCCGTCGGGTGCGAATGCAGAGACCCTCGTCTATTCAAACGGCAACACCCTTCCCATCCTCGCCTCCGATGGCTCCGTCCCGAACACAGTCACAGGCCTCAACAACACCGATGAGGTCGTCGGGAATGGGGACGGGGTATTCCTCTGGTCCCCCGACGCTGCCGACGGCGTCGACCTGCAGGGCCTCCTTCCCGACGACGAGGCTCTGACACTCCAGAGCGGGGTGGGCATCGACAACGAGGGTGACGTCGTGGGCACGGCGGTGGACGGCAATGGCCATACCCACGACTACGTCGCCATTCCTGGTCAGGTGCCCATCATCGACTCGGTCTCACCCGGCGGTGGGCCGCTCGACGGCGGCAACACGCTCACCATCACGGGCAGCGGATTCCAGGCCTCCGGCCTCACCTTCAACGGTGTCCAATTCACCCCTGACGGCGGAGGCACCCCACTCGACGGCACGAACCCCGTCGTCGACTCTGACACCGAGATCACCGTCACCGCCCCCGATGGCACCTCTGCCGCGGGCGGGAAGAAGAGTCTGTTCACCACGGTGACGGCGAACTTCACCGACAGCGACAACACATCGGATGACTCCCTGCCCAAAGCACCCGACGACAACGACTACGTCTTCGGGGCCCCGGTCATCGACTCGATCTCGCCCGGCAGCGGACCGCTCGACGGCGGCAACACGCTCACCATCACCGGCTCGGGCTTCATGAACCCGTCGCTCACCTTCCTCGGGGTGGACTTCGACCCGACCGCTGACACCAACGGCAGTGCCGCCTTTGGCGCCGAAGGGGCCCAGGTGGTCTCTGACACCGAGATCACGCTCCCTGCCCCCGACGCCACCAGCGAGGCCGATGAGGCCACCAGCCTCGAGACCGCCCTCACGGCCGACTTCGACGTGACCGCGGATACTTCGGAGAGCGACGACAGCGTGCCCAATGCACCCGACGACAACGACTATGTCTTCGGGGCCCCCACCGCTCCTCCCTGTGGATCACTAAACGACTGTCAGGGTTCGGCCAACTCCAACCCCAACGGGTCCGCAACCGCGACATCGACGTCGTCGGGCGGCACCATCACCGCCGAGGGCAGTGGCGCCGGTGGCATCACCGTTGGGCAGTACAGCTCAGATCCAGTCGGCGCGCCCTCCTTTGACGCTGCCGGCTCCTATTTCGACGTCAGTGTGTCGAACCTGAGTGACTTCACCAGCGTCGCCATCACCGACTGTGATCTCTCCGGAGGCAACGCCATCGAATGGTGGAACCCGGCCGTCAACAGCGGGGCTGGTGGGTGGACGGCCGTGTCACCCCAGAGCGGCCCAACCGGCACACCGCCGTGTGTGACGATGACACTGAGCTCGATGTCGAGCCCCACTATCGCCCAGCTGACCGGAACGGTCTTCGGCGTGGCCGTCACCGGGGGCACGTCGGGCGGCGGCGGTTCGCCACCGCCCACCTCAACACCACCACCGGGCACGAGCACGCTGAGCCCGGTCGGCTATTTCTTGGCCCGAAGTGACGGGAGCATTCAGGCCTTGGGTGCTGCACAGTCGCTGGCCTCATCGGCTGAGGGTGGGATCCATTTCAACGAGCCCATTGTCGGCACGGCAGCTACCCCAGACGGCAAGGGCTACTGGCTGGTGGCTGCGGACGGCGGTGTCTTCACCTTCGGCGACGCCCGGTTCTATGGCTCCTTGGGAGGCATGGTCCTTGATCGACCCATTGTCGGCATGGCCGGTACTCCCGACGGGGGCGGCTACTGGCTGGTGGCAGCCGACGGTGGTGTCTTCGCCTTCGGCGACGCCCATTACCAAGGCTCCATGGGTGGAAGGCATCTCAACGCCCCGATTGTCAGCATGGCCGGCACTCCCGACGGGGGCGGCTACTGGCTGGTGGCAGCCGACGGTGGTGTCTTCTCCTTCGGCGACGCCTCGTTCCATGGCTCCGACGGGAACCTCGTGCTCAATAAGCCCATCGTCGGCATGGCGGCCACCCCCGACGGGGGCGGCTACTGGCTGGTGGCAGCCGACGGTGGTGTCTTCTCCTTCGGCGACGCCCCCTTCGAAGGCTCGGGGGCTGGGCCCCACGGGGCACCCTTCGTGGCCATTGCCGCTGCGGTGTAACCGCATCCCACCTTCGCCGTCGACAACCTGGAGCAGCTCCGCGTCACGCGTCACGCGTCACGCGTCACGGCAACCTTTACGCAATGGGAAGTCCCTACGAGGAACTGAAAAAGAGCCTCACCATCGTCATTCGGGCCGATCGAGAACTCAAAACGGCCGAGGTCATGCTGCGGCGACAGGTGAAGGTCGCACGAAGGGACGGGCATTCATGGAGTGCAATCGGCTACGCACTGGTCGTCTCCATACAGGCAGCCCAACAGCGTTTTTCAGCCGGCGCTTTCAGCAGCCCACTGTCGATTTCGGTGAGATTGCTCAGCCTTTGACCCGCAGCTTTGGTAGCCACCCGCCGCGATGAAGCGACCGTGACCATCGCGGCGAGTGGCCGAGGTTCTGCCCCAATCGCGTTGTGGCGGGACGGTAGTGGGACGGCCCAGGGGGATACCAACTCAGACGCAGTGCCCCCCGGCGAGCGCCACGGTGCCCGTCAGTGGCACGTGGGCCGAGGAGTCCCCGACCCGGATGGTGTAACAACCGGGTGCCTCCGTCCACTGGCCGTCGGCCGTGTCCCAGTAGGAGAAGGCGTGCGGGGCCAACGCCAAAGAGACAGTGGCACTCCCCCCCGGCGCCACTGTCTCCTTGGCGAAAGCCTCGAGCTGTTGCGGTGGCTCGCCGGTGGAGGGGGGATCGCTGACGTAGACCTGCACCACATCGGAGCCACTACGCAGCCCAGTGTTGGTCAGCGTGGCGGCGACGTGCACGCCACCCGAGCTCGGGGAGAGCGACAGCCCGCTGAAACCGAAGGTGGTGTAGGACAGGCCGTACCCGAAGGGGAACAGTGGGGTCAGGCCTTTGGCGTCGTACCAGCGGTAGCCGATGAGCAGTCCCTCCGAGTAAGTCATGACGCCGTTGATCCCGGGGTACTGCGCCGCCGTCTGGGTGGGGGTCTGCGCCAATGAAGAGGGGAAGGTGACGGGGAGCTTCCCCGAGGGATCTACATCCCCAAAAAGGATGGCCGCCGCGGCCGTGCCGTCCTCTTCACCCGGATACCAGGCTTCCAGCACACCCTGGACCTGATCGAGCCAGGGCATCAGGGCCGGCCCGCCGGTGTTCAGCACCACCACCGTGTGGGGGTTGGCCGCGGCCACCGCGCTGATGACCGCATTGGCATTGGACGGCAGCGTCACGCACGTCAGTTCGCAGAGGCCATTGGTGTAGTCCAGGTTGGGAAGGTCGCTCCCCTCCCCCTCGGTGTAGCCGGCATAGACGATGGCCACGCTGGCCGTCCAGGCCGCCGCGGCGGCGAGCGCAGGCGACGCCCCGCTGTTGTAGACCACCGAATCGCCCGCCTGCGCCGCCCTGGTGGTGATGGCGCTCAACGGCGTGACGACGTCAGGCACCGCCGTGCGCACGCTGCCCCCAGCCTGGCTGGCCAGAGCCGCCCCGACCCCGGCGTCGAGGCCGATGATGGCAATCTGCTTGCCGGTACCGCTGATCGGCAGCACGCCGTCGTTGTCCTGGAGCAGCACGCTGCCCGATTCGGCCACCGACAGCGCCACCGCCCTATTGGCGGGCGTGTCGACGTTGTGCAGGGTGCCTGCCGGGAGGGGCGTCGGCGGGTCGTCAAACACCCCATCGGCGAACATGGAGTGGAGGATGCGGCTGACCGTGTTGTTGAGCACGTTCATGCTCACCTGCCCGTCCGCCACCGCCTCCGCCAGGGGCGTGCCGAACCAGTCCTCGGCCAGCTCCTCACTTCCTGGCGGGAGCGACGGGCCGGTCAGGGGCTCCACCGCGTTGGGTATCTGGACGATGCCCATCTCGAGGTCCAATCCAGCGTCGGCCGAGGCAACCGTCGAGTGGGTAGCGCCCCAGTCCGAAACGATGAAGCCCTGGAACCCATCCGTGCCCTCGAGGTTGTCGAAGATCAGGTTGGGGTTCTCGCAATTGAAGGCGCCGTTCACCTTGTTGTAAGCGCACATCACAGAACCGACATTGGCTTGGGAGATAGCCGAGGCGAACGGAGCCTCATACAGCTCCTTGAGGGCGCGTGGACTGATGACCTCGTTGATAGAGGCGCGGTCGACCTCCTGGTCGTTGCCGACATACTGCTTCGCCGTGGCGATGACGTGTTGGGATTGGACGCCCTCGATGAAGGCGTCGCCCATCTGCCAGGTCAAGTAGGGATCCTCCCCCATCTCCTCACTGGTGCGTCCGCCCAGCGGTGTCCTGGTCAGATTCAGGTCGGGAGCCAGCAGGTCGTCCACGCCCTTGGCGTGGGCCTCGGCACCGAGGGAGGTACCGAGTTCATGCTCCAGCCCGGGGTCCCAGGTGGCGGCCTGATCGATCTCAGCCGGGTACGAAGTGATGCCCACCTGCAGATCGGCCAACCCGGACCCGGCATCGTTGAGGACGAGCGGTGGAATGCACAACGCCGGTATCCCCGGCACGTAGCCGGCGGCCCCGAACGCAGTGAACTCGCCCAGCGCCTGGTGCACCAGGGACAGCTTCTGCTCCAGGGTCAACGCATTCATCAACTCGCTGGCCCGGGCGGCCGGGGTCTGGTCGGCGTTCATCCACGGGCCACATCCAGCGGCGGATGCGGCCACCGGGCCTAGAGCCAGTGGCCCGGTGGCCGCGGGACCGACCAGTAGCGCGGCCACCAACACCGAACCCAGACCAAGTGTGCACAGTCCCCGCACCCTCATGTCACCCTCCCCGACCTTCCCCGGTCCCACCAATACTGCACCCGTATATCGTCGTCGCCAGTGGCGAACTCGTCATGCCGCGACTCATCGCCAAGGTCGTCGACACCCCGGGTGTGACAGTGGGCTGGGTGTCGGCGGTGTCGGATGGCCGTGTGACACGCCGTTCGGATGGGTGATCGTTCAAGGTACTCAGCTCGACGGGACCTCGGCACACCGACCGCTGGTGCTCCCGAGCGTGTAGTGCGAGAGGAAGTCCCATGAGGCCTCGGAGGCGCTTGGCCCCTTGGGGTCCGTGTAGGACCTATAGGCCGGATTGCTGGTCCCACCCGACCAGTCGTGGCCCATGCCGTGGATGATCCAGTGCTGGGCGATCAGGCAGCCGCTCGGCTCGGTGTAGTTGAGCACTTGATAGCTGTAGCCGTTGGGGACCTGGCCATGCACGGTGCTGCTGGGTGTGAGCGACAGCGGTCCGGCGGTGCTACCTTCGATCACGAGGTTGTCGGTCTCGAGCCACTGCGCAACGGCGAGCTGGTCGCACAACGGGTTCACGACGTTGTCGGCATCGCCATTCAGCACGATCACGGGGATCACCCGCTTTCGAGCGGCCTCCTCCTGGTAGGCACCGTTGGCCGAAAGTGTGATCTCGGGGTCGTAGATGGCGGAGGGCGGGTCGTTGCCGCTGGCGACGCAGACTTCGCCCGCGCCGTACGGACCTCCGGCCATGATCCCGACGGCCGCATAGACGTCGGGGTACGCGGCGGCCAGATCACTGCTAAGCAGCGCTCCGGCGGACATGCCGATCTCATAGACGCGCTTGGGGTCGATCCGGTAGGTAAACATCACCGCCTTGGTCATGCCGACGATCACCGCGAGGTCAGATCGGCCGCGCTGCCAGTCAAAAGGCGCTTCCCAATTCCAGCACCCCCCGACGTGAACGCGGTCGTTGTCGTCGGGGTACATCACGATGAAGCCGTACTTCTCGGCAAGCTGGTCGTAGTCGCTGGCGCCCTCCTGCTCGGCTGCCGTGGTGTCACAACCGTGTGTGACGACCACCAGCGGCACCGCCGTGCGCCCGGTGTAACTATCTGGCGTGAACACGAGATAGGTATCGGAGCCGAATAGCGCGGCACCCTGCGGCGAGAAGGTGTACGTCGTCACGTCGCCGCAGCCACAATCCGGCGCAGGATGGGTAGTCGTCGCCTGCGCCACACCCGGGTTCGAGACCGATATGCCACCGACGAGGGCCAAAGTCAGCGCTCCGACCAGCAAATGTTGGCGTGCCGCACGTACCAGCTCTCGCCTCATCTCCCCTGCGCCCCCCGCCCGTGCATCATGGAGACTAAAACACCACAAGCTGCAACATTTTATCCTAACGTTTCTCAAACGTTACTTGCGGCTGATAATGTTGTCAAGCGTGAAGGCGTTGGTGGCATCAGAAACGATTGCGATCGTGCCAGCGACGCCACTCCAGCGCCAGCTGATCAACGGCCGGTCACCCTCGGCGCTCGACGCATTCCGACTGGCCAGGCGCAAGTTTCAGGCCGGTGAGCGAGTCGAGGTCGGGTCACTCGCGTCCGAACTCTCGGTCAGCCGCGTCACCCTCTACCGCTGGGTTGGCACACGCCAGGCGCTCCTCGTCGAGATCATCTGGTCCCTTACCGAACCGACGCTTGCGCTGGAGTACGAAAGGGCCCCCGGCAGCGGGGGCGCACGGATCGCTCACGCGCTGACTCGATTCAACCACGACACGCTCGACCACCCCGGGATGCACCGCTTCCTCCACGAAGAGGGCGAGTACGCGATGCGCTTGTTGACCAGTAGCGCCGCCGGATTCCAACCACGGCTTATAGGAGCGGTCGAGGCGATGCTCAGCACCGAAGCCGACGCTGATCGGCTGCGCGTTCCGGTCGACCTCCATGAACTTGCTTTCGTGATCGTGCGGTTGGGCGAGTCCTACGTCTATGCCAACCACATCACCGGGGAGCGGCCCGATCCCGACCGAGCCCAACCGATCCTCGAATTTCTCCTCGCACGCCAGTGACGCGGGCGGGAAATACCCCGTGCCACCGCTAGGCGCCGATGTGGCTCATGAGTAGATCAGCCGCCATGGCGGCCATAGGCCGCACGGGGCTCGCCACGCCGACCAGACGACGGCGTTCGCAAAGAACGAGCCTGTTTATGGGGTGGCAGCCTGCCTAATGCTTAACAGGTCAGTTTTGATAACCCGCCGACAAATTCCGTCGGTGAACCTTTGGATGAGCCCCTGGAGATACGCTCAGACGGCACGAAAGCCCACGAACTCGTGGGCTTTCGTAGGGGACCACCGACTTACGTGGTGGAGGTGAAGGGATTCGAACCCTCGGCCTCTACATTGCGAATGTATTTTTTCCACCCCGCCGATCTGGGCGTTTCCGAAAGAGTTGCTGGTAGCAGTGCTAATGCTCCCTCACGTTCCATCATGATCCCTCCCCTTCCCTCTCCATTTAGTCACTTGTAGTCACTGCATTCGACGGCAGGTTTGTTCAACTGCCCGGCATGCCGAAGGCGATGATTGCGCAGCGGGGACCCGGTGCGTTGACGAGCTTGGTATCGAGCGTAATCACAGCAGTGTCGAGAAGTTCGGCTAGCGCAACGTAGGTGCCGTCGTAAATGGTGAGGTTGCCACGTAACTCCCACGCACGTTCCGCGAGTGGTGTATATGGCCAGAGTTCAAGTGACAGGTCAACGAGGTCTTGGTGGGCCAGTGTGGCTTGTGTCTGATCGAGTGCTCCAAAAAGCATCTGGCGCCGGATGATGTTGGCCGCCTCGAAGAGCGCCAGTTCCGGCGCAGCGAGGAGCGCTCCAGATATTGAAGCTGCCACCCAATCGCCTGCTGGGCCCGCATCGGCCAACAGGGCGACGATTGCGGATGCGTCGAGCACGACTTGCTGGTCGGCCCGAACTGTCACCGCCGCTCAGCGTCGCGATCCGACAGAATTGAAGCGACATCTATGCCGGAACCAGTGAGCCTTGCCCGTTCACGAGCGCGCCCGACGACCTCTTCGACACTGGGCCGAGATGCCACCTCGGTCAGGTGGTTCAAAAGGAATTCCTGCAGAGATCTACCAGAGCGCGAGGCCCGGGCCGCAAGTTCATCCCGTACTTCCTCGGGGACATTGCGCACCGTAATCGCCGTGGCCATGACTCCATTATAGCTGCATTGACGCTAACTTCCTACCCTTCGAGCTCTTGAGTTCGGTCGACCGCCTACTGCGAGCCACTCGCGCGCCGTAAATATTCGCCGGTCAGGAGTTAGAGAAGCGTGTCCGTGACCCGGCCGATCTGGGCAGTCTGGAACCCGCAAGAAGCGGCTCCAAGCCGGCGTACTGAGCTCATCGAGGTGCCCCCTGCCAGCGAGCAACGACAAGGAGCGCTCGCCTCGATGATCGAGTTCAGGCCCGTTAGCGGTTGAATGGGTCAGGCCAATGCAGGGATCGACTGTTGTTGCGAAGATCGTTAACTTATGTGATGATCGCAACAGTGGCTGATAACTTCCAAATGCTCGCAGACATCTTGTTGTTCGCTCAGGCGTCCGTCACGTCTCTGGACGACCAGCCAAGTGCTCCGATGGGGTCGGCAGCGTTGGGTGCCCAATCGCGGGAGGTCGTCGCCGAGAGATTGCGAGCGACGACGGAGGTTGTCGGGTTCTACGGACACGATCCGCTTTTGACGACGCTTGCAGCCTTGCGCCGACAGCGTCACGACCTCGATGCAGCAATGCGCCGACTGCTTGCTTACGGGCGAGAGTTCACCCGGCCGAGGCCCTACAGGCTCACTGACCTGGCCGACGCTGCTGGGATGTCCATCTCCGGTGTACGCACCGCTTATGACGCCGACGAAATCGCACAGGTCGCGCAAGCAACCGGTCTGACTCCTCTTGGCGGCCAGACAACCACCGGTAAAAAGAAGGGAGCGGCGGAATGATCAGGATTGACCACATCGGCATTCCAGCACGTGACCGGGTTGAGGCCGCTAATTTTCGGGACAACTGACGCTCTCGGGGGTCAAGAAGCTTGATCCCAGGGGAGCTCCGGAGCGATGCCAGCGCGGTCCAACATGACCATCGTGATGAAGCTCTGCGCGTCATGAAAGCCCCGTGCGTTGGCACGGATC
>DASXFC010000056.1:0-115167 GCA_036489775.1 Acidimicrobiales bacterium
CCTGCAGCCGGGATCGGCCGCCACCTCACTGACCGCCGAGGAGGCCCAGCACATCGCGCTCGACCGGTCGGACCTGAGTTCGTTCAGCGCGGCGGTCAGCGGGCACCCGGCCTCAGTGACCACCCTGGCCGACCTGTTGCTGGCCACCGAGGACCAGCGCTTCTCGGCTGGGCAACGGGCGGCCGCCGTCACCACCTACAACCGGGCCTTTTCGGCCGAGCTGGGCCTGATCACCCTGGCCGCCGAACGCACCATCACCTTCACTTCGCGCTCGGCCCACATTCCGGTAACCGTGCTCTCGTCGGCGCCGTTCACCGTCAAGGTGGTGCTGACCCTTTCCAGCGACAAATTCTCCTTCCCCGACGGGGCCACCCGCACGCTGACGCTCTCGCGTCAATCGACCCCGGTGCGCGTCCAGGCCATCTCGCGCACCTCGGGTGACCGCCTCCCCGTCGTGATCACCTTGACCACACCCGACGGTGCGCTGACCATCGCCACCACCGGGGTCACGGTGCATTCGACCTCCATCTCCATTGTCGGCATCGCCCTGACCGTGCTGGCCGGACTGGTGCTGCTGGTGTGGTGGGTCCGTACCTGGCGCAAGGGGCGACGACGCCGACCACGGGCGCACTAGGGGTGGCCACGCCTCAGCGGGCCGGCCGCGGCCTCTCGCTCTCTACCGCCGCGTCCTACGTGGCGCTGGGCACCAGCGTCTCCCGGGTCACCGGTCTGCTGCGCATCGTGGCGTTGGCCTGGGCCCTCGGGCAGACTCCGCTGGCCGACGCCTTCAACCTGGCCAACATCACCCCCAACATGCTCTACGACATCGTGCTGGGCGGGATCCTCTCGGCCACCTTCATTCCGGTTTTCGTCCACCACCTGACCACCCGGAGCGAAGAGGATGCCTTCGCCTCCATCTCGGCTGTCCTCACGGTGTCCACCGTGGTCCTGCTGGCGGCCAGCGTGCTGGCCTGGCTGCTCTCGCCCGAACTGGTGGCCGCCCTTACCGCCAAGGACGCCTCGTCCCACGTGCACACCTTGGCCACCGTGGTGGCCGAGCGGCGCGTGGCCACCACCCTCCTGCGCTGGTTCGTCGTCCAGATCGCGGCCTACGGCCTGTTCGCGTTGGCCGGTGCCCTGTTGAACACCCGCCGCCGGTTCATCGCCGTGGCCTGGGGCCCCATCGTGAACAACGTGGTGTGCATCGGAGTCCTGGTCTGGTTCGGCCTGTGGACCCACAACGGCGCCAGCCTCCAAAGCGTCGAAGGTCATCAGGGCCAGCTGGTCCTGCTCGGGTTGGGTACCTCACTGGGCGTGGTGCTCCAGGGTGTGGCGCTGGTGCCCAGTCTTCTTTCGGCCCGGCTGCGCTTGCTGCGCTGGCGCTGGGACCTGCACGACGCCGCCCTGCGCACCGTGCTCCGCCTGAGCAGTTGGACCTTCGGCTTCGTGGTGGCCAACCAGGTCGCCCAGTACGTGGCGGTGCTGCTGGCCGGCACCGCCTCGGGACCGGATCCGGTGTCGTCCTACACCTACGCCTACACGTTCTTGCAGATGCCCTACGGGGTAGTGGCCGTGACCATCATGTCGGTGGTGACACCGGACCTGGCCCAACGCTGGTCCAGTGGAGACAACGATGCCTTCACGCATCGCGTCGCCACCGGCATGAGAGCGATGTTGGCGCTCATCGTGCCCGCGGCGGTCGGGATGTTGCTGCTGGCGACCCCAGCGGTGGCGGTGATCTTGGGGCACGGTCACTCGACTCCCGCCGAGACGTCGACCACGGGTGCCGCCCTCGCCATGTTCGCACTCGGCCTTCCGGGCTTCTGTACCTATCTCTACGTCATCCGCGTCCTGCAGTCGATGCAGCGGACCAAGATCGCCTTCTACCTCTACCTGGTGGAGAACGGGCTCAACGTGGTGCTGGCCTTCGCCCTGATCCACCCGCTCGGCGTGCGCGGGCTCGCCCTTTCACTCTCCATCGCCTACAGCGCCGGTGCGCTTTGCGGGTTGGCTTTGCTGCGCCAGTGGTTCGGTCCGCTGGGCAGCCCGGCCCTCTGGGCACCCCTGCGACGGGTGGTCACGGCGTCGATCGCCATGGGTCTGGTGGTACTGGTGGTCTCCAACATCTCGGGCGCCATGCACGGCGTGGCCCTGGTCGGCCGCGTGGTGGGCGGCGTGGTGGCCGGAGGACTGGTCTTCGTGGTCGTCATCAGCGTGCTTGGTCGTCGGGCCGCCTCGCACCGGTCACAGGTGCGGCGGGTGGCGCAGTCGGGTCGTCGCTAGATCGCGTCCACCGCCCGCATTGCCATGAGGGCCAGGTCGTCCGTCGGTTCGTGACCGGCGAACTCGCGCACGGCATCGATGATGCTGTCGGCGATGTCCTCGATGCCTTGGTCGCGGGTTTCGAGGACCACCTCCGCTATCCGCTGCTCGCCGAAAAACTCACCGTCGCGCCGCGATTCGGTGATGCCGTCGGTGTAGGCGACCAGGATGTCGCCCACATTGAGCGTGAGCTGCCGTGAGGACCAGCTCAGATCGTTGAAGGCCCCGATCACGGTGTCGCGGTTTTGGGGCACCTCGACGGTCCCGGGCGCCCGCACCACGATGGGCGGCGGATGCCCGCCGTTGGCCAAGCTCAGGCGCACCGAGCTGGCGTTCGGTCGCAGGAAGCCGCACAGCAGGGTGGAGTACAGGTGCGATTCGCCGGCATCGCCGAGCAACACCTCGTTGACCAACCCGAGCAGTCGGCCCGGTTGGCGCACCTCGAGCGCGGCACTGCGGAGCGCGTGGCGGATCAAGCCGGTCACCACGGCCGCCTCGGGCCCCCGGCCGCACACGTCCCCCAGGGCGAAGACCCAGGCTCCCCGCCCGGCGCTAAAGAGGTCGTAGAAGTCACCACCCACTTCGAGACCCGAACCGAAGGCGACATAACGCGCCGCCACTTCGAGTCCCGGGATCACCGGTAGTGACGGAGGCATCAGGCTGGCTTGGAGGACCCGGGCCACGTGGGAGGACTCCGAGAGGAGGCGGGCGTTGTCGATAAGCAGCGAGGCCCGCCAGGCCACTTCCTGGGTCAGCATCAGGTCGTCCTCGGAGAAGCGCCGACTGCGCTCACACGACACGATGGTCAGCGCACCCAGGGTGCGCTCCCGAGCCATGAGGGGCACGCAGAGATACGAGGTGAAGCCCAGTTCCTTGACGATCTGGTAGTGACGATCGTCACGGGTGGTCGCCCGCAGAAACTCGTCAGACATGTCGGCCGAGACCGAGGTCTGCCCGGTCCGCAACGCCTGAATAGCCGGATGGACGCCGGCGGGATCCGGCGCGTAGTACGTCACCAACTCGTCGACCAACGGTTGGGCGGACGCGTCGGCATGCTGGGCCACCATCCGTCGCACCACGCCGTTCTCGATCGCATCGATCAGGCAGAGGTCACCCAGAAAGGACACGCAACTCCGACCGAGCGCGGTCAGGGCTTCCACATAGTCGACCGATTCAGCCATAGCCGTCCCGCTGTCAGCCAGGAACCGGCTGACTTGGGCCTCCCGCTCCTTCTGTTGGGTCGCGAACAGCTCCTGCGAAACATCGATCCCGGCGCTGATGATGCCGACCAGGCCGCCCTGGCTGTCGGAGAGCGGGGAGTCCACCGCGCGCACCGTCACCACGGTCCCGTCCTTGCGCCGGACCTCGAAGATGCCTTCCCACGATTCGCCTTGCGCGATGGCCCGGGCGATCTCATCCTCCAGCTCGGGTGTCATCGTCCTAGCCATGAGGCTGCGGGCCGATGCCCCCAGCAGCTCGTCGGGGGCATACCCGTACAGCGTGCCGGCGAACGGGTTGGCGTAGATGATGGTGCTGTTCAGGTCCACCGCCAAGATGGCGGTGTCCACGACGGAGAGGATGCGCGACTGCAGATCGAGCAGCGCCAGTGGCAGCCCCTCTCCCACGTCGCTCTTCCTCTCGGGCCTGGTGGTCATGTCGCCATCCCGGTCCAGATACTGCCCCGAATGGCGGCGGCGCACCACGGCCCGGACCAGGACGGGCCGCGGGACGTCGTGGCAGACTCGCTGCATGCCCGGCGTTCGCATCGTGACCGACAGTGCCTGTGATCTGACCGACGAGCTGGTCATCCTCCACAAGGTCGAGGTGGTGCCCCTGACCATCCGCTTCGGCGAAGAGGAACTCGAGGACCGCCGGCAACTGACCCCCGAGGTCTTCTGGGAGCGCTGCAAGGGCAAGGGCGCCCTGCCCGAGACGGCCGCACCCTCCCCCGGCTCGTTCATGGCGGCGTACCAGAAGGCAGCCGACGAGGGCGCCGACGCCGTGCTCTGCCTCAACATCTCATCCCGGGTCTCGGGCACCTATGCCTCCGCGCTGACCGCGGCTGAAAGCTTCGAGGGCATCCCGGTCCGGGTCCTCGACACCCTCTCGCTCACCATGGGTCAGGGGCTGCTGGTCATCGCCGCCGCCGAGGAAGCGGCGGCCGGGGCCAACCTCGAGCAGCTGGTGGGCGCCACCGAGAATCGCATCCCTCGGGTCCGGGTCTACGGAGTGCTCGGTGGTCTCGAGCACCTCCAGCGCGGCGGCCGGATCGGTGGGGCCCAGGCTCTGCTGGGCTCGCTGCTCAACATCAAGCCGGTCATCCAGGTCAAAGACGGCGAAGTGGCCGAGGAATCCAAGCAGCGCACGCGGGCCCGGGCTCTCAACTATCTGACGGCCAAGGTGGCCGCCGATGCGCCGTTGGAACGGATCGCGGTGGCCGACGGGGCCTGCGACGACATCGCCGAGGTCTGGCGCGGCCTGCGGGCCATCGCCACCGAGCACCCGCTGGTCTCGGTGGAACTGGGCCCGGTCGTCGGCGCCCATACCGGCCCCAACACGGTCGGCGTCTGCTACATCGTGTCCGAAGGGGCCAAGGAAGCCGCCGACTAGTCTCCCTGCGTGCCTGAAAACGACTTCGCCGATGCACTGTCCACCCGTGCACTCGACACCATCGACACGGTGGTGGCCACGGTCAACGACAAGGCCATCCGGCCCGCCATCGTGGCGGCCCGCGCCGTCGTCTTCGGTGTCCTCATCGCGGTGAGTGGACTGGCCGTCGCCGTCCTGGGCACCATCGGCTTGATCCGGCTGCTCACCGACGAGGTGTTCGACCACAAGGTCTGGATCACCTACCTGGTGCTGGCAGCCGTCTTCAGCTCCGGCGGCGCCGTGCTCTACTCCCGCCGGGGGGTGGCCCCCGATGCCTGAACGGCGCAAAGTCGTCGTGGTCGGCAGCGGGCCGGCCGGCCTGACCGCGGCCATCTACGCGGCCCGGGCGCAACTCGAACCACTGGTTATCGAGGGTGAGCCCTCATCCACCAGCGACCAGCCCGGGGGCCAGCTCATGCTGACCACCGACGTCGAGAACTACCCCGGCTTCGTCGACGGGATCATGGGCCCCGAGCTGATGGGTGTCATGCGGGCCCAGGCCGAACGCTTCGGGGCGCAGCTGCGCACGGCCAAGGTATCCAGGTTCGATCTGTCCACCTGGCCCTTCGGCCTCTGGGTCGGCGATGCCGACGCGGCCGAAGCCACGGTGGAGGCCGACACGCTCATCGTGGCTACCGGCGCCCAGTCGCTCATGCTGGGCTGCCCCAACGAGGGCCGCCTCTTGGGTTACGGGGTGTCCACCTGTGCCACCTGTGACGGCTTCTTCTTCCGCGATCAGCACATCGGCGTGGTGGGTGGTGGCGACTCGGCCCTCGAAGAGGCTCTGTTCCTCACCCGGTTCGGCCGCAAGGTCACCTTGATCCACCGCCGCGATCAGCTGCGCGCTTCGAAGATCATGCAGGAGCGGGCTCGGGCCAACCCCAAGATCGAGTTCTTGTGGAACACGCAGATAGTCGACATATTGGGCGACACCAAGGTGAGCGGCCTCGCCGTCGAGGACACCTTGACCGGCGAGCGCTCGGAGCTGGACGTGACCGGCCTCTTCGTGGCCATCGGGCACGAGCCCAACTCGTCGCTGCTCAAGGGCCAACTCGAGCTCAAAGAGAACGGGTACGTGGTCACCTTCGACGGGACCACCCGGACCAGCGTCGAAGGCGTCTTCGCCTGTGGCGACGTCCAGGACGATTACTACCGTCAGGCCATCACCTCGGCCGGGTCGGGCTGCATGGCCGCCATCGACGCCGAGCGCTGGCTGGAGTCCCGCGGCGAGTAATCCCTGCCCAACCCGGGCTGGGAACAGATCCGACGCCTAGGGCGTTGCACTCCCCGAACAAGGAGAACTGATGAGCGAGAAGATCGTCACACTCACCGACGCTACGTTTGACGAGCATGTCAAGAGTTCAGATGTCCCCGTGCTGGTGGACTTCTGGGCCGAATGGTGTGGTCCGTGCAAGATGATCTCGCCGGTCCTCGAGGAGATCGCCGAAGAGCAGGCCGGGAAGATCCAGATCGGAAAGCTGAACATCGACGACAACCTGGACGTGACCCGTCGCTTCGAAGTGATGAGCATCCCGACGCTGATCCTGTTCAAGAACGGGGAGCCGGCGGTACGCCTGATCGGGGCCAAGCCGAAGGGCGCACTGCTGGAGGAGCTGTCGGCCCACCTGTAGGACTCCCCCTCGTCCTGGGCGACCAGGGCGAGGCCGTGTCGGACATCCAGCGCCGGTTGGCCGCAGTGCTGCCCGGGCCGCGTATCGACCCCGACGGGTTGTTCGGTTCGGGTACCCGGGCCGCCGTCGAGGCCTTTCAACACATGCGCGGCCTGCGAGTCGATGGCATGTGCGGCACGCAGACCTGGAGCACCCTGGTCGAAGCGGGCTTCCGTTTGGGCGATCGCCTGCTCTACCGGCGTACACCCATGGTGCGAGGCGACGACGTCGCCGATCTCCAGCAGCGGCTGTGCACGCTGGGTTTCGACACCGGTCGGGTCGATGGCATCTTCGGCGACGGCACCGCGCAGGCGATGGGCGAGTTCCAACGCAATGCCGGGCTGCCGGTCGATGGCATCCTGGGCGCGGCCACCTTGCGGGAACTGCTCCGGCTCGAGGTGCGTCATCGCGACCCCCAGCTGGTCTCCTCAGTGCGGGAACGGGCTGAGCTCCGGGGCGCGCCCCCCACCCTCAGCGGCCGCCACGTGGCCATCGGCGAACAAGGCGGACTGGGCAGCACCACCGGGGCCCTCCACCGCAGGCTGGCGCTGGAGGGCGCCCTGGTGTCCGAGCTCCACCACCCCGACGATGCGGCCCAGGCCCAGCAGGCCAACGAGCTCGGTGTCGACGTGTTCGTCGGGTTGCGGCTGAACCCCGACGCCGCTGGTTGCCGGAGCTCGTTCTGGTCCGGCACCCATGAGCTCTCCCCCGGCGGCCGCCTGCTGGCCGAGCTGGTGCAGGGCACGGTCCCGACCACGCTCGACATGCCCGACCTGGGGGCGCACGGCATGGCCCTACCCATCCTGCGTGAAACGCGCATGCCAGCGGTGCTGATCGAGATCGGGCCCTCAACTCTGATCGTCGAGCGCTCCTTCAGATTGGCCGGCGCCATCTCACAGGTGCTGAGCCAGTGGGTCGACGCCTGGCGCGACTCGTAAACGGCAGCCGGTTGGGAGGTGAGAGACCACTCTCTCTAATCCCAGGCTGGCCGAAATGCCCGTCACCCTTTGGTCGCTGCACTGGGAGTTTCGGGTCGAAAGAGGCAGCTGGGCAGGGGTCGGCTGTCACCCATCTGTCAGCAACTGATGTCACAGACCAGGGGTTTTGTCGGTCGTGCGATCAATACGTGACGTCGGAGACGCAAAGTGAACTAGGTAACAATCCACAACGTCATGCACAGGTTGTGGATGAACCTGAACAGCGTCTTGACAGTTACGTGAACGATTAGGCGCCGCTGTCACCCACCATGGCGCGGTAGATGCGCTCGAGGTCCTCGAGGGTTGCGAATTCGACCACCAAACGCCCGCGACGGTTCTGGATGTCGACCTTGACTCTGGTGTTCAAATAGGTCGAGAGCAGTTCCTCCAGCTCGAGCACGCCCGGTTCGGGCAGTCGCTTGGAGGGAGTACGCCGAGCCGGATCGGCTGGCGCCGCGTCGGGCTGCTCCGCCGGGCTCTCGACCTCGAGTGGCGGGAGCACGCGGAGGTCGGTGCCTCCGCCCTTCACGATCTCTTCAACGGCGCGAACGGTCAACCCCTCGGCCGAGATGCGATCGGCCAGGGTCTCCTGCAGGGCCCGGTCGGGGGTCCCCAGGAGCGCTCGAGCGTGGCCCGGTGAGATGGTGCGCTCGGCCAGTGCCCGCTGGACCCCGGCCGGCAGCTGCAGCAGACGCAGTGTGTTGGTGACGGTGGCCCGGCCCTTGCCCATGCGGGTGGCTACCTGTTCGTGGGTGAGGCCGAACTCGTCGATCAGCTGCTGGTAGGCGGCGGCCTCCTCGAGGGCATTGAGGTCCTCTCGGTGGAGGTTCTCGACCAACGCCTGCTCGAGGCTGGTGACGTCGTTGGCGATCTGCACCAGCACCGGGATGGTCTGCCGGCCGGCCCGCCGGGCGGCCCGCCAACGACGCTCCCCCGCGATCAGCTCGTAGCTGCCCTCCTCACCCTCGACCTGGCGGACCAGCACCGGCTGGAGCAATCCGACTTCGCGGATCGAGGAGGCCAGGGAGGCCATGGACTCCTCGTCGAAGTGGCTCCGTGGTTGGTGCGAGTTGGGGCGGATGTGAGAGATGGGGACCTCGCGCAGGAGGGAGTCCTCCTCCCCCGTCGCCTCACTCGGGATCAGTGCACTGAGCCCTTTACCGAGTCCGCTGCGGCGCGCCATGGCTCACCTCCTTGGCAAGCTCGCGGTAGGCCACGGCACCTCGCGAGGTCGGATCGAAAACCGTGATGGGTTGCCCGAACGACGGCGCCTCCGACAGGCGCACGGTCCGGGGAATCATCGCCTTGCATACCCGCTCAGAGAAATGCTCCCGGACCTCGTTGGCCACGTCGATGGAGAGCCGGGTCCGGGCGTCGAACATGGTCAGCACGATCGTGGTGACTTCAAGCTGCTCGTTCAGGTTCGATGACACCAGGTTGACGTTCCGAAGCAGCTGGCTCAGACCCTCCAGGGCGTAGTACTCGCACTGGATAGGCACCAGCACCTCGCCGGCAGCGGCCAATCCGTTCACGGTGATCAGGCCCAGTGACGGCGGGCAGTCGATCATGATGAAGTCGAAGTCATCGACCACGGCGTCGATCGCCCGCTTGAGCTTCAGCTCCCGACTGAAGGCGGGGACCAGTTCGATCTCAATCCCGGCCAGGTCGATGGTCGCCGGAGCCACGAACAGGTTCTTGACACTGGTGGGCTCGATGCAGTCCTCGAGGGGCTGCTCTCGCATGATGACGTCGTACATGGAGAGCTCGAAGTTGCGGGCATCGATTCCCAGGCCCGTGGTGGCGTTCCCCTGGGGATCCAGGTCGATGACTAGGACGCGATAGTCCAGCTCGGCCAGGGCCGCGCCCAGATTGACCGTGGTCGTGGTCTTGCCGACGCCGCCCTTCTGGTTGGCCACTGCGATGACTCTGGGCAGGTCCCGGGGTGCCGGCCGGCCTCCGTCGAGAAGCTGCTCGGCCTCTTCCCGGATTTTGGGCGGCCGCATTTCAGGCTCAGGCTGGGCTGTCGCCTTCACCGATACCCTCGCCGGCGCGGCCTTGGCCGCCGTGCCCACCTTGGCCTTGTTCTTCGGTTCGGGAGGTTTGGCGAGGCTGGCCGGCTCACTCGATGCGGCCGGGAGAGGCGGCGTGGAGGCTGCCGGCACGTCCTCGATATCCCGGACGACGGGTTCCTCGGGCGGGGGTTCGGGTTCGGTCATGGTTTGGGGTGGGGGAGTGGCCATGGGTTCGGGTGGGGGAATGGATCCGTTCTCAACGACCAGGGTGCGAACAGGATCGGCGGCCGTGGGGTGGGGTGCCGGCGGCGCCGGCGCTCTCGTTGCTGAGGCCTCCGCGGGCCCAAGAGTAGCTGGTTCGGTGTCTTTGTCCCGGCGGCGAATCCTCATGAGGTCGTTTCTCGGGGTCCCGGCAGCACCGGCCTATCCTGACGTCGGGCTCGACATAGGTCAAGGCTTCAGGGTTTGTTTCACGTGAAACATCGAGGAATGCCCGCAAAATGAGGCCCTAGGCGTCGGGGAGCAGGGTCGGTACGATACAAGCGTGGAGCCCATCTCCTTCCCAACTGGCTGGTTCGGGGTCCGCTGCATCTTTCAATGGCCCCAACGGGCGTGCTACGAGGAACGGGTCACCATGTGGCGAGCCCAGTCCTTCGAAGAGGCCATCCGCAAGGCCGAGCTCGAAGCCTCGGAGTATGCCGAGGCCCATCGTGCCGCCTACCTGGGTCTGGCCCAGGCCTTCCGTATCTACGACGACCACATCGCCGAGGGCACCGAGGTGTTCTCGCTCCTCCGTCCGAGCGACCTGGGAGTGGACGACTATCTCGATGCCTTTTACGACACGGGTGAAGAGCGCCAACTCCATCTCAGGACGGGTACCCAGCGTTCCACGTGAAACATCCGCCCTCCTGCGGCGGCAGGCCCCAATCGGGTCGGCGCCTCTAGAAGAGAGGGCGCTTGGACGGGACCCCGTTGCGCCGGGGGAACCGCTCGGGGCAGAGGGCAACCTGGTGCAACACCTGGTACCTGAACTCGGCAGCCACCGGATCGCCCGCCTCAAGCCCCAGTTCGCCCAGGGGCCGCACCGGCCACCGATCAACGTCGGGCACCATCGCCAGGGGATCGCCCGGAGGCTCCGAGACGATGAGCCATCCACCCACCGCCAAGAAGGGGGCCGCGCATTCGGCCAGGACAGCGGGAGCGCCAAAGGAGCGGGCCATCACACCGCTGAAGGCGCCCCGGAGGCCTGGATCCCGCCCCGCCTCCTCGGCCCGGGCCATCACCACCCGCACCCGGCCACTCAAGCCGAGCTCGGCCACCGACGCACTCAGGAACTCGGTGCGGCGCCGGTTGGCGTCCAGCAGGGTGAGGAGGGCCTCAGGCCACTCAAGGGCCACCACAAGCCCTGGGAGCCCGCCACCCGAGCCCAGGTCGAGTATCGACGTCCTGACGCCTCCGGGGGCATCCTGGGCCGCCTGGCGAGCAACCCGGGCAAAGCCAGCGGCGTGACGGCGTTGCAGCGCCAGGGGCCCGGGCCCGAAGTACCCCGCCGCCTGGGCCGCCTGCAGTACCCGATCGAGTTCTTCGGAGGAGCCCTCGTGGGGCACGGCAACGGCGCCGATCAGAGAGCTGGGGCGATCACGATGTAGCGGTTCGGGTCCTCGCCCTCGGAACGGGTGACCACACCATCGAGATCGTTGATGGCGTCGTGCACGGCTTTACGGTCCGCCGGGCTCATCGCTTCAAGGGCCTTCTCCTGGCCCGACGCAATGACCTCCTCGGCGATCTGGGTGCTGAACCGTTTGAGGGCGGCCGAGCGCTTCTCCCGGTAACCGGCCACGTCCACCAGGATGCGGTCGGTCCGGGACGGGCACTGGCGCTGCACCACGGCCCGGGTGAGGTCCTGCAGTGCGCTCAGCGTCGAGCCCCGCGGCCCTACCAGCAGGCCGAGCTCGTCACCCATGGCGGCGATCTCGACGGTGTCCTCGTCCAACAGGCGGGTCTCCACCGTTGCTTCCAACCCGAATTCAGCCAGCAAACCGGTCACGAAGGAACGGGCAACTTCACCCTGCTCCTCGAGTGTCATGCCCTCAGCCATCTCTGTTGTCTCCTTCGGTTCATGCCTCAGTTGCTCAGCTTGCCGCGGTGCCCGCTGGCTTGTCGGCTCGTCGCCGGCACCGCCCTCGGCACCGCCCGTCCGACTGCGGTTGCGTCGCCGCCGGGCCGATCGACTGGTTCCGGTGCCCGCGCTGGTCGAGCCATTGGTGGCCCGCTCGGCTCCGCCGTTGGCCCGTTCCCGTTCGGCTCCGCCGTTGGCACCCCCGCCATTCGAACTCACCGGACGGTTCGACCCCGATTGGGTGCGCCCGCCGCCGCCCTGGCGATTCCGAGCGCCTTGTCCATCGCGGCCACCCCGGCTGCGGTCCCGGGAGCGTTCACGCTTGGGTCGGGGACCGACGGGCCGGACTCGGACCCGCACCCGGGCCTCGACCCTGGTCCGACCAAAGAGTCCGGTCTTGGGTTCGGTGACCACGATGACCTCAGCGTCATTCGCGGCCACACCCAATTGATCTAAGGCCAACTCGGTGGCTTCTTCAACGGTCTTGCCGGCGACTTCAACCCACTCCACTCGCTATCGAGCCTTTCGTTCACGCTTCGCCCGCGAGCGCGGATGAGCTTTTGGTGCCGGCGCACCGGTGCTGTCTTCGCCGGTGCCATTGCTGGCGCGACCATTGGTTTGCTGCGGCGACCGCTTGGTGGGACGAGCCGAACCGTTGCTGGCCGGCTTCTTGGGCGGTGCTGTGCCCTTGCTCACCGTTCCGGTTCCGTCGGTGACGGTGGTCTTGGGCTTCTTGGGGGCCGACTCCACCGGCTTGGCCTTGGTCAAGGCGGCTTTGGTCTGATCGGGTTTGGACGGACCGATCTCTCGCTCGACCGCGACCGGGGTCACCATGCCCGAACGGAACATGATCTCCTGCGTACCGATCCGCATTGCCGAAGAGACCACCATGTAAATGGTCGCTCCAGCCGGCACCCGAAGGTAAATGAGGCCGAAAATAATGGGGAAGAACTTCTGCATTTGCTGCATCTGGGGGTTGGCCTGAGCAGCCCCCGGATTGCGGCTATTCATCTGCTTCATTTGGTAGTACTGGAAGAAAATAGCGAAGCCAATTAGGGCCAAATAGGGGAGGACCAACAGGAACTGATCTGTCCCATGATGAGCGAACGGCGTTGACGACAAATTCATGCCAAACCAGAAGTGCATTTGCCCTTTAGAGGCAATCAGGTTCTGATGTATTCGCGAGTTACCCGGGATATAACGCGGGGCTATACAAGCCTTTAAGTGGCAGGTGACTGTCTTGCCGGCGGCATTGGTGTATTGCTGACCCTTGGTGGCAACAAAGGAAAGGCCTCTGATCAATGAGTACAAAACGATCAGGAACGGCATCTGCAAGAAGCTGGGCAGGCAGGCCCCGAACGGGCTTGTCCCATTCTCCTTGTACAGCTTCATCATTTCGGAGTTGAGGGCCTCCCGGTTCTCGGGGCCCTTGAACTTCGCCTGCAGCTTCTTCATCTCCGGCTGGAGACGCTGCATGGCCAGCATGGACTTGGTGCTCTTGACGGTCACCGGGGTCAGCGCCAGCATGATGAGGATGGTCAGGCCGGCGATGGCCACCCCGTAGTTGGGAATGACCGAGTAGATCCCGGCCAAGATCCACCCAAAGAGCAGGAAAAGCGGGTGGAAAACCTTCCCGATGTCAGCAAAGAGAGCGTTTTCGCCTAGCACCTTGACCCCTCATGGTGGTGATGGGCCTGCACGGCCAGCGGAACAAGATCAACCCCGTGCGGCCCAAACGGCCGACAGCGAAGCAGGCGGCGGGCCGTGAGCGCGGTGCCGCGCCAGAACCCATGCTCGTGGTACGCCTCGGCGGCATAGTTCGAGCAACTGGGGTAGAAGCGGCAGGGCGAGACCCGGCCGGCGGTGGCGGCCTGGTAACCGGCCAGGGCCTTGATGGCCGCCCGTGTGGCCAGGCCCGGACGGGTTGGTTCGGCGCTCATCGATTCGCTCCGCACTGGGCGGCCCGTTCCAGGGCCTGGGTCAGATCGGCGGTCAGATCGGCGGTCGAGAGTGTCGTGGCCGACGGGTCGGTCCGCACCAGGTAGGTGCCGCGAGGAAGCTCCGCCGCTGTTTCCGCCACGGCGGCCCGCAGGCGGCGGCGCAGGCGGTTTCGAGTCACTGCGTTGCCACAGGACTTCCCAATTGCATACCCGACCTGGGGAAATACCCCCGCGCTGGACTCGTCCGCAGGGACGAAGGTGGCCCGAAGGGCGCCACAGCGGCCCCGCGAACGGGACAGCTGGAGCTGCCTGAAGGCAGCGCGAGTCTGGATACGGCCGACCGACCGGGCAGGCACCGATCGTCTCTCAGACGGTGAGACGGTGGCGCCCCTTGAGCCGCCGCGATTTCAAGATGGCTCGACCGGCCCGCGTCGACATCCGCTTACGGAATCCGTGGGTCTTGGCCCGCTTGCGGGTGTTGGGTTGGTAGGTGCGCTTCACGTTGATCAGCCTTTCGCACGCCAATCTCGGCCGGTGGACCGGGGCGTTGAAGAGTCGATACCGCTGCCCGGATGGTCCGCCCTGCAGGCTGGCAACGGAGTTCGCCCATGTTAGGCGCGTTTCGGCAATGGCCTCTAGTCGGACCCGCCGGCACGGTGTACGTTCATCCGCCTACCCGCACCGAGGAACGTCAGTGAGCCCAGGACGCCGAGGACGGAGAAGAGGCGATTGGACACTGCGGTGACACAAGCTGGAGACCTGTGGACGAAGTGCACCGGTTCCCTGCGGGACCAGGTATCAGAGAGCACCTGGCAGCTATGGCTATCGGGCCTGCAGCCGGTTGAATTCGTCGACGGGGTTTTCACCCTGGCGGTACCCAACCCGATCATCCGGGAGCGGGTCGAGTCCCGGTATCTGACCCTGATCGAGGACACCTTGGCCGATGAGGTCGGGACACCGGTGCGCGGGCGCCTGACCGTCGTCGAGGCTCCCATCCAGCCGGTCGATGACCTCCTCGGAATGCCGGCCGAGCCCGCGCCCAAAACCACGGTCACCGTGGCCTCCAGCTTCCCCGAGGCCACCAAGGACGTGGTTGCGGTCCAGCTGGACCCCAAATTCGCCTTCGACACCTTCGTGGCCGCCTCCTCGAACCGCTTGGCCCATGCAGCCGCCCAAGCCGTGGCCGAGAACCCCGGGCGGTCCTATAACCCTCTTTTCATCTATGGCGACAGCGGCCTGGGCAAGACCCACCTCCTCCATGCCATCGGGAACTACGTCTCAGAGAACTTCACCCGCCGCAAGATCCTCTACGTCACCACCGAGACCTTCATGAACGACTTCGTGGACTCCCTGCGGACCTCGACCACCCTGGCCTTCAAGCGCCGCTACCGCGAATGCGACGTCCTCCTCATCGACGACGTGCAGTTCATGGAGAACAAAGAGGGCCTCCAGGAGGA
Organism: Acidimicrobiales bacterium; assembly: GCA_036489775.1. Lineage (GTDB taxonomy): Bacteria > Actinomycetota > Acidimicrobiia > Acidimicrobiales > RAAP-2 > Bog-473. The sequence goes on from DASXFC010000056.1 coordinate 15,147, forward strand.
GTTCTTCCACACCTACAACGACCTCAAGGGGGCGTCCAAGCAGATTGTCCTGACCTCGGACCGCCCCCCCAAGTCCATCGAAACCCTCGAGGAGCGCTTGCGCAGCCGGTTCCTCTCGGGCCTGATCACCGAAATCGACCCGCCTGACCTCGAGACCCGCCTGGCCATCTTGCGGTCCAAGTCCTCCAGCGAGCACCAGGACGTCCCTGACGACGTCCTCGAGTTCATCGCGACCCACGTCAAGAACAACATTCGTGAACTCGAAGGGGCCCTCACCCGCATTTGCGCCTTCGCCAAGCTCAACAACCAGCCGATTTCGTTGTCCGAAGCCGAGAGCGTGCTGGCTGACATCGTCCAGGCTGGGGAGCCCCGCCGCATCACCCCTCCCATGATCCTCGACAAAGTGGCCGATAGTTACGGATTCTCCGTGTCGGCTATATGTGGACCCAGCCGCACCCGGCCCTTGACCACAGCACGACAAGTCGCCATGTACCTGGTGCGCGAGCTGACTGACTACAGCTATCCCGCCATCGGCCGGGTCTTCGGCAAGCGAGACCACACCACGGTCATCCATGCGGTCGACAAGATCAGCCGGCAGATGCAAGAACGTCGCCAGCTCTATGACCAGGTGACCGATCTCATCCAACAGATCCGTATGGGTACTTGACCGGGGCGCTGGGTCGAGCTGTGGGCAACACGGCCATATCCTGTGGACGAGGGAGGATTGTCTGGGGACGCGTACTCCCAACTGTCCCCACTGCTCAACAGGCCCCCGCGACGCCCCCCGTTACAGCCGCGAGTTACCCACACCGCCATGGGGACGCAGATAACGCCACCCAGCAGGGTTGTTCGCCTAAGTTCCACAATCCACAGGACCTACTACCTCTACTAACAAATTTGCTCCTCCTCGTACCCAATACCGGGAGACCCTCTCGAAAGGACACGTTTCGGTGAAGTTCAGATCCGAGCGAGACGCGCTGGTGGAGATGTTGGCCACTGCTGGTCGGGCCGTTGGAGGGCGGGCCACCTCGTCCCCGGTGCTGTCCGGACTTCTGCTCAACTGCAGCGGCAATTCGCTCCAGGCCACCGGGACCGATCTCGATCTCACCATTCAAGTCACGGCCGAGGTCATCGGGATCAATGACGGGAATTGTGTGATTCCGGCCCGGCTCTCAACTGACATCGTTCGCCGGCTGGAACCAGGGGCGGTCACCCTCGAGCACGAGGACGACCACATCACAATTTCCGCCGCTCGCTCGAACTTCAAACTCCGGACCTATCCCGTGGTCGAATTCCCCGCGGTCGGCAAAGCCTCCGAGCCGAGCAACTCGATCCCTGAGCCCTTGCTGGCCGAGGCGGTGCGACAGGTTGTCCGAGCGGCCTCCCACGACGACGCGCGACCGTTGCTGACGGGTGTGCTCTGGTCGAAGATCGACGGAGCGATGCGCATGGTGGCCACCGATTCCTACCGGATGGCTCTGCGCGATTTGCCGGGCGTCACGCCCCTGGCCGGGGAGGACGATCTTCTGGTGCCCGCCCGCGCGCTGGCTGAGTTGCAGCGGCTGACTTCTGGGAGTTCCGCCGAAGCGGACGGAGTGGGGAAAGTCGGGGTGGCCGCCAGCCCCACCGAGATCACATTGTGGCAAGGAAATGTCCGGATCAGCACCCGACTGCTCGAAGGTCGCTATCCCGACTACAAGCAGTTGATCCCCGACCACTATCCAAACCGGCTGCACCTGGGCAAGGAATCATTTCTGGCGGCCTTGCGCCGCGTGCAGCTCCTGGTCCGGGACAACACCACGCCAGTACGCCTCTCGATGCGTCAAGGTGGGGTCGATCTGACCGTGGTCAGTCAGGAGATCGGTGATGCAGCCGAGACTGTTGATGGTGATTACGGCGGCGAGGATCTTGTCATTGCCTTCAATCCGTCCTACTTGATCGACGGGGTCGAGGCAGTCCTGGGCGACGAGGTCCTGCTCGAGACCGCCGATGGCTCGCGCGCGGCCACGGTGCGGGGGGCTGACGACAGCAACTTCCGCTACCTCCTGATGCCGGTGCGGGTGTCCTAACGGAAAGCAGCCCATCCCGGTGAGTCTGCGCCGACTCGAAATTGCCGACTTTCGCCTCTTCACCCACGGCGTTTTCGTTCCCGAAGAAGAGGGCACGACAGTCATTTCCGGCGCCAACGGCACCGGGAAAACAAGTGTCCTCGAAGCGATCGCCTATCTCGGATCCGGCCGCTCTTTTCGCGGCGCGCCTCGCGAAGCCCTGGTGCGCACGGCCCAAACGCGTGCCATCGTGCGAGCTGAGTTGCAAGCCGGAGAGAGCGCAGTTCTGGTCGAGGCGGAAATCGTCCCGGGGAGCCGGAGCCGGATCCAGCTCAATCGCAAGCCCATCCGGTCCCGCAAGGACCAAGCCACCGCAGTGCCGTACACGATCTTTTCGCCCGAGGACCTGGCCCTAGTGAACGGCGGGCCGAGTGGCCGCCGCGACCTGCTTGACGACGCCCTGGCCATTCTCGATCCGGAGGGATCGCGTGCCGCGGAGGAGGTGGAGCGGATCCTGCGCCAGCGGGCTGCTCTCCTGCGCCAGGCCAGCGGGCGGCTGAACGAGGAGGTCGAGAGGACCCTTGAGATCTGGGACGAGCGTCTGGTCCGGGCTTCGCAGATACTGGTGAACGCCCGCGAACGGCTGGTGACCGGCCTGGCCGGTCATGTCGCCGAGGCTTACGGTCGCTTGGCCGGATCGGACACCGCATCTTTGGTGCGTCTCGAGTATCAACGCAGCTGGGAGGGGGAACTCCACGATGCCCTCCGGATGCGGCGAAACGACGATCTCCGGCGGGCGGTGACCACCGTCGGTCCGCACCGCGACGACGTGCTGGTCGAGCTGGATCAGCGCGAGGCCCGTACCCATGCCTCACAAGGGGAGCAGCGTTGCCTGGCCCTGGCTTTACGGTTGGGGGTCCATCGCTTGGTGTGCACGCAGACCGACCTGGTGCCCACCCTCTTGCTCGACGACGTGTTTTCCGAGCTCGATCCGGCCCGGAGCCGGGCACTAGTGGCCGAACTGCCGGCCGGCCAATCCATCCTGACCACGGCGGCACCTCTGCCTGAAGGGATCGAAATCGGCCGAATCCTCCCGATTTCCGCGGTGTTGTTGCCGTGACACCCGATTGGCGCCGCCGCCGCCCGGACCATGGACCCCAGCCGATCACGTCGTCGATGGAGCGGATCCTGCAGCGATTGGGGACCCCCGCCTCACTCGACACCCTCGAAACGCTCTTCAACCGCTGGGCCGAGGTGGTCGGGCCGGACCTGGCCGAGCACATTCAGCCCCTCCGCATCAACGGGTCGGTACTGGTCCTCGGGGCCGACCATCCAGCCTGGGTGACCCGCGGCCGCATGGAAAGCCAGCAGATTCTCGATGCGCTCCGGGCGGGGGGCGACACCACGATCGCCCGGATCGACGTGATCCTCCAGCGGGGCTGAATTCCAGCTCGGGAGCCGCTCCTGGGATCCGGGCCCGACCGTTCCAGACGTGCCGAAATGACACAGTTGTCGGGTAGGATGGGACGTTCACATCGTGAGACCAAGGACGGCGATCCAGGCTTCGTTGTGTCCCGCGAAGAGAGCAGTTTGTGAAAGGGCGCGCCTGTGGCAGTGAGGAATGAGGTTGCCGAAGCCAGTTCGTATGGCGAAGCGGACATCACCATCCTCGAAGGACTTGAAGCAGTTCGGAAGCGACCCGGTATGTACATCGGGTCGACCGGGCCTACTGGGCTGCATCACCTGGTCTGGGAGGTCGTGGATAACTCGGTCGACGAGGCCATGGCCGGATTCTGCACCCGCATCGACGTGACCATCCTGGCCGACGGAGGCTGCCGGGTGGCCGACGACGGCCGCGGCATCCCGGTCGGACCACACCCGAAGAACCCCAAAATGTCGGCGGCTGAAATCGTCATGACGACGCTGCACGCCGGCGGCAAGTTCGGTGGCCAGGGCTACAAGGTCTCCGGCGGGCTGCACGGCGTGGGCATTTCGGTGGTGAACGCCCTCTCGACCCGGGTCCTCCTCGAGATCGACCGCGAGGGCCAACACTGGGAGGCCGAGTTCGAAAAGGGCGGGAAGATCAAGAAGAGGGTCACCGCCGTCGGCCCGGCCCCCAAGGACCGCGCGACCGGGGAGCCCCGGACCGGAAACACCACCACCTTCTGGCCGGACCCCGCCATCTTCGACGACATCGAGTTCAGGGCCCAAACCATTATCGAGCGCATGCAGATCATGGCCTTCTTGAACAAGGGCCTTGAGATCCGCTTCACTGACGAGCGTCCGGACCCGGTGCTCAAGACCACCTTCAAGTACGCCGGCGGCATCGTCGACTTCGTCAAGCACCTGAACGCGTCCAAGGAAGCCTTGTTCCGCAAGGTCGCATCTTTCGAGCAGGACGAAGAGGGGCAGGAAGTCGAAGTCGCCCTCCAGTGGAACACCGGCTACCACGAGTCGATCCACTCCTTCGCCAACGGCATCTCCACCATCGAGGGCGGGATGCACGTCGAGGGGTTCTCCAAGGCATTGACCAATGTCATGAACCGCTACGCCCGGGCCCGGAACCAGCTCAAGGAGAAAGAAGAGAACCTCAAGGGCGAGGACATCCGCGAAGGGTTGACCGCGATCATCTCGGTCCGTCTGCGTGATCCGCAGTTCGAAGGGCAGACCAAGGCCAAGTTGGGGAATGTGAGTATCCGGTCGCTGACCGAGCGGGCCACCAACAAGAAACTGACGGAATGGCTCGAGGAGAATCCGCGCGAGGCCGGTCAGGTCGTGCAAAAGGCCATGCAAGCGGCGCGCGCCCGCCTGGCGGCCCAGGGCGCCCGCGACCTGACCCGACGCAAGTCGGCTCTGGACGGGGCGGGCCTGCCGGGAAAGTTGGCCGACTGTTCCTCGCGCATCCCGGCCGAGTCAGAACTGTTCATCGTGGAAGGGAACTCGGCCGGGGGATCGGCCAAGGACGCGCGAAACCCGCACACCCAGGCCATCCTGCCGATCCGGGGCAAGATCCTGAACGTCGAGCGCGCCCGCATCGACAAGATGTTGAAGAACGTCGAAATCCAGGCCCTGATCTCGGCCATCGGTGCCGGACTGGCCGACGAATTCGATGTGGAGAAGATCCGCTATCACAAGGTGATCCTCCTGGCCGATGCCGACGTCGACGGCAGCCACATCCGCACCCTGTTGCTCACTTTCTTCTTCCGCCAGATGCGGCCGTTGGTCGAAGGCGGCTTCGTCTATGTGGCCCAGCCTCCGCTGTACTCGACGCTGGTCGGCAAGGAGAAGGTCTACCTCAAGGACGACGCCGCCAAGGATGTGTTCTTGGCTGAACACCCGGACCACAAACAGGACTTCAACCGATTGAAGGGTCTGGGCGAGATGGACTACCACGAGCTGCGCGACACCACCATGGACCCCTCTTTGCGTTCGTTACTCCAGATCAACGTGGAGCAGGCCGCGCTGGCCGACGAAGTGTGTTCCATCCTGATGGGCGACGACGTCGAACTGCGCAAGCACTTCATCCAGACCAACGCAAAAGACGTTCGTTTCCTCGACATCTGAGCGGCTGAGGACCAGGAGAACACATGGCACGTCAATCAACGCGCGGCACAGGTCGAGGCGGATCTGGACGCGGCCGGTCGGGCGGAGGCTCGGATACGCCATCAGGTGAGGCGGCGCCACCCGGCCCGATCGAGCCCATTGAGATTCAAGAGGAGATGGAGCGCTCATTCCTCGAGTACTCCATGTCGGTCATCACATTGCGGGCCCTTCCCGACGTACGTGACGGCCTCAAGCCGGTGCACCGCCGAATCCTCTACGCCATGTTCGACGGTGGACTCCGGCCTGACCGGCCCCATCACAAATGCGCCACCGTGGTGGGCGACGTCATGGGGAAGTACCACCCCCATGGCGACTCCGCCATCTACGAGGCTCTGGCCCGCATGGTCCAAGAGTTCTCCATGCGCCACCCACTGATCGATGGCCATGGCAGTTTCGGTGGCCGCAGCCCCGACGATGGTCCGGCGGCCATGCGCTACACCGAATGCCGGCTGGCCCCGCTGGCGCTCGAGCTCATGGCCGACATCGACGAAGAGACCGTCGACATGGCGACGAACTACTCCGGCTCAGAGGTCGAACCGCTGGTTCTGCCTGGGCGTTTCCCGAACCTGCTGGTCAACGGGTCGCAGGGCATCGCGGTCGGCATGGCGACCAACATCCCGTCGCACAACATGGGCGAAGTCATTGACGCCGCCATCCACATTCTGCACAACCCCTCAGCGACCTCCGACGACCTCATGCAGTTCGTCAAGGGTCCGGACTTTCCCACGGGGGCCCTGATTCTGGGCCGTCAAGGCATCCTCGACGCCTACCGGACCGGGCGGGGCTCCATCAAGATGCGCGCGGTGGCCGAGATCGAAGAGGGCCGGGTGGGGGACCGGATCGTCGTCTCCGAACTGCCATTCCAGACCTCGGTCGAAGTGATTGAGCAGAAGATCAGCGATCTGGTCAAGGCCGGGGAGCTTGACGGTATCAGTGAGCTGCGCAATGCGTCGGCCAACCAGCAGCCGCGGTTGGTCATCGAACTCAAGCGCGATGCCAACGCCAACGTGGTGCTGAACAACCTCTACAAGCACACGCCGTTGCAGACGAGCTTCGGCGTCAACATGCTGGCGCTGGTTGATGGCGTGCCGCGCACGCTCAACCTGGCCCAGATGTTGGGTCACTACATCGATCATCAGATTGAAGTAGTGACCCGTCGCTCGCAGTTCCGGCTGGACAAGGCGCAGCGACGCGCTCACATCGTCGAGGGCCTGCTGCGCGCCATCGACATGCTCGATGCGGTCATTGCCACTATTCGCGCTTCTGACGATCGACCGGCGGCGCGCGTCTCCCTCATGGCCGAGCCGTTCAGCTTCAGCGAGGAGCAGGCCACACACATCCTCGACATGACACTGGGTCGCCTCACCCGGATCGGGCGCAACGAATTCGAGGAAGAAATGGCGCAGCTACTCGAGACGATCGCCGAGCTGCAGTCGATCCTGGCGGACGACGTCAAACTCCGAGGTGTCATCGACACCGAGATGACGGCGATCCGGGACAAGTTCGCCAACGAGCGGCGCAGCATCATCACGCACGATCCCGGTGAAATGGGCGTGGAGGATCTCATCGACGACGAGGAGATCGTCGTCACCATGACCAAGGGTGGCTACATCAAGTCGGTGGCCGCCGCCGCGTTCCGCACCCAGGGCCGTGGTGGGCGAGGCGTACAAGGCGCACGCTTGAAGGAAGAGGACCTGGTGAGCCAGGTCATACATACGACGGCCCACACTTATCTCCTGCTGTTCTCCAACCGCGGCAAGGTCTACCGGCTACGCGGTCACGAAATTCCGCTGAAGGAGCGCACGGCGCGCGGTACGGCAGCAGTGAACCTGGTGCCACTGGCACCCGGGGAATCCGTTCAGGCCATCATCGCCACGCGCGAATTCTTGCCTGACCAATATCTGGTTTTTGCCACCTCGCAGGGTCAGATCAAGAAGACGGCCATGAGCGAGTACGACAAATCACGGCGCGAAGGCTTCATCGCCATCAACCTGCGCGAGGGCGACGAGCTGGTGCGGGTGGTGACCACCTCGGGCGACGATGACATCTTTGAGGTAACGCGCAGCGGGATGACCATCCGGTTCAACGAGAACGACGTGCGTCCCATGGGACGCGACGCCGCCGGTGTGCGCGGCATCCGGTTGAAGGCCGGCGATGCCGTCGTGTCATGCGACGTTGCGTCCGACGACACCGACATCCTGATTGTGACGGACGCCGGTTACGGCAAGCGGACCAAGCTCGAACGCTTCAACCGACAGACCCGTGGCGGCCAGGGGGTGCGCGGCATCCGGTTGACCGGGAGTCGTGGCTCGGTGGTCAGCGCATTCATGGTCGGGTTGGACGAGGAGATCCTTCTGGTCTCCTCCGGCGGTGTGGTCATCCGCACGGCTGCCCGCGAGATTGCGTCGCAGGGGCGGGACGCCACCGGCGTCAGGGTCATGAACCTCGATGATGGTCAGACCGTGGCCGCAGTGGCCCGCGTAACGGCCGAAGACGAGGAATAGTCGGCGCTAGCCGACCGCCTCGAACGTCATCGTGAAGGGTGCCTTGGTCGGGAAGTAGTAACCGATGAACGTCGTGCCTTCGTAGACGTAGGCGCGAGCCGCGGCACTGCCGGTCTCGACCGTCAAGGTTCCGGTGACCGGAAATGTGTCATTGCCACCACCAGGTACCACCTGTTGAAAGAGGGGTGCTACCTGTGCTGAGTCGGTGACCTGCATCCAGCTCGGGCTCTTGAAAGCCACCATCTTGACCGAGAAGCTCTTGGCGTAGACCTTCATCGTCACCGCCGAAGTGGAAGGGCTCTGACTGATGACCACCTTGGGCGGCTTATCGGCCACCACGGTGGTGCCGGCGGCGTGCTTGGCCGGTCTCGGCGTGATGTCGGTATCGACCTTGAAGTCATTGAACCAGTGGCTGGCGTCAGCCTGAAGGTCTTTGTGCCAGGCCCCGAAATGCTGATGGGCCAACAAGCTGAAGAGTCCGATCACCACCAAGAGGGCGGTCAGCCCCACCAAAGCCTTGAGAGAACGTGGGGCAGAGCCCTTGACCCTGGGGAGCTGACCGGTGTCGCCCTCGGGTTCGGACTGCACCATGCCCGTTGGTGACGTGTTCAAGGGGGAGAAGATGCCGGTGACGGCGAACTCGGTCACCCCGGTACGGTCGAGCGTCCAGCCACCGCCAACGGAGTGGGCTTGATCGGTCAGCGGCGTGGTGGAGACCGAGACGATGGGCACCGGTGCCGAATCAAGACTGCGGGCCGCTCCCGGTTCGAGCCTCGGCCACAGATCCACCGCGGCCAGGACGTAGTTGTTCCCCGGGAGGCCAAGGAAGTCGGCGTAGGTCCGCAGGAACCGCAGCGTCTCGACGCGGTCCCGTAGGCGGTCAACCGCACCGCCTTCGAGCGCTTCGATATCGGCGCGGTCGAGGCCAGTGAGCTGGGAGACATCGTCGAGGGACAACTCGGCCTGCTGGCGCGAGAAGCGAAGGGATCGGCCGATGTCGTTCAGGGAGTCAGAGGTGGCCCGCATCTCCTCGGAGCTAGGCCCGCTGTCACGGTGCAGTGCCATGCCCCCCCTTTCTGCCTGCGACGACGACCTGGGCAAATGGTACGACGGCGCGGTGCCCCTTTGATGCACCAAACCCGGCGGGCTCAGCGGGAAATGGGCAGATTCGCCGCGAAGCGGACATCCTCTTGGTCTTGGCGGTACCCCATGGACCGCCAGAAGGCCACGGCGGGTTCGTGCGCGACCACGGCGTAGAGGCTGATCCGACGGCAGCCGTGCTCGGCCAAGCGGGCTTCTCCGGCCAGGACCAAAGCGCGGGCGACGCCACGGCCGCGGTGGTCTGGGTGCACGCCCAGCCGGTAGAAGGCGCCGCGCCAGCCGTCCCAAGCCGCGATCAGTGTGCCCACGATGCAGTCATCCTCGATGGCCACCAGCAAGGCCCCATCGTCGAAACGAGTCAGCGTGTCGAGCCCGTCCGGATCGTCGGTGGACGAAGGCACCTCGGTGGCCAACCGCCAGAAAGCGAGGACGTCACTGTGCTCACTCGGGTCAGCGGTTCGGATGACGACCGGCACGCCCGAAGGATCAGAAGATATGGAACGAAGTGAGAGGCCAGAACCGCAGCTCGACCTTGCCCACAATCAGGGAGCCCGAGATGGGGCCCCAGTAGCGGCTGTCGCACGAATCCATGCGGTTGTCGCCCATGACGTAGTAATCGCCGGCCGGAATCTTGTAGGGCTTGACCAAGCTGTAGGGCGTGCCGGGTGGGCCTTCACCGGTGATGCCCTGACGGGACGCGGGCAGGTAGGACTCATTGAGCCGCTTGCCGTTGATGTAGACGTACCCGCCCGACACCGAAATGGTCTCGCTGGGCAGGCCGACGACCCGCTTGACCAAGTCGTTCACTTCGGCCCCGCCGCAGTTCTCAGCCGCTGGACGCTTGAAGACAACGATGTCGCCGCGGTGAACCGAGTGGAGGTGGAAGCTCAGCTTGTTGACCAAGATGCGGTCGCCGACCTGGAGGGTCGGCTCCATTGACCCCGACGGGATGAAGAAGGTCTGGACGACGAAGGTGCGGAGCACCACCGCCACGACGAGTGCCACCACGACCACGATGAGGACTTCACGAAACCACCGGGTCTGCCGAGAAGGTGCCTTCGGAGGAGGCGTCTGGTCGAAGTGATCGATGCCGTGGTTGCCCGACGCGTCGGTCTGCTCCGGATCGTCGTCGACGAGAGCCGTCGGCTCGTCCTGGGTGGGTGTCACGGAACGTGCAGGCTAGACGCGGGCCGGGAGGACCGATGTCGTGTCCCGACCCGAGCGAAGCAGACTCCCGGGAAGCGCACCGGTCGGAGCCCCGTCGCGCACCGTCTCGACCCCGTTGACCAGGACACGGCTCATCCCGTAGGAACCGGCGAAGAGCCGTGGGGTGTCGCCCGGCAGGTCGTAGACGAGGCGGGCTGGCTCCGAGCCCACGGTGGCCGGATCGAACACCACCACGTCGGCGGCGTAGCCCTCGACCAGCAGGCCGCGCTCGCGCAGGCCGAAGAGCCGTGCCGGTTGACCGGTCATCATCTGGACGGCCTTCTCCACCGGCACCAGCTGGCGGCCGCGGAGGCAATCGGCCAGGAACGCCGTCGGGTAGTTCGAGCCGCACATCCGGTCGAGGTGGGCGCCGGCATCCGATCCGCCGACCATGGCCCGCGGATCACTCCAGATAGCGGCCCGCATGGCCCAGGTGGTGTCATCGCCGTCGTCAGTGTTGGGCCACAGGACGGTGCGCAATTCATCGGCTAGCACGACGTCGAGCAGGGTGTCGAACGGTGACGTCCCCCGCTCGGCCGCGATGTCCTCGACCGTGCGGAAGGCGCAGCCTTCGTTGGCTTCGGCGTAGGTGTCGCCGATCGTGTAGCTGCCCCAGCGAGCCAAGCCGCGGAAGACCCCGGCCTCCCTGGCGTGGGCCCGCGCATCGAGCAGCGACCGGGTCTCGGGATCGGCCAGCTTGAACATGCGCTCTTCGAGGGGAAGCCCCATGACGTCACCCCATCCGGGGATCAGGAAGAGCGCGCAATGATTGCGGAAGCTCATGTTCATGGGGACCAAGGTGGGCATGGTCAGGGCGACGATCTGACCACCGGCCGCCGCCGCGGCCGTGGAGGCCGAGAGCTGATGCTCGATCCGATCGGCCGAGCGGGCGTCGACGGTCAGGACGTTCCAATTCAGTGGCCGTTGTGCGGCGACGCTCATGGCCGTCATCAGGTCGACTTCCTCAGGGGAGAAACTGTCGAGGCAACCATTGGTGATGTACTCGAGGGTCGTTCCCTCGTGCGCGGCCACTTCCTCGGAGAAAGCCAACATCTCGCGCCGGTCGGCGTGTCGCGAACTGATGGGTCGGCCGTCGCCGTCGGAGTGGGTCCGCGACTGTGACGACGAGAAGCCGAGCCCACCGGCGGCCAGCGACTCGCCGAGCAGGGCCCGCATGGCAGCGATCTCTTCGTCGGTCGCCACCTCTTCGGCTCGGGTTGCCCCCATGACCTTTCGCCTGACGGCGCAGTGCCCGACCAGGAACCCGGCATTGACGCCCAGACGGCCGTCGAGCGCATCGAGGTATTCACCGAAGGTCGACCAGGTCCACGGCACGCCGTGTTCGAGCGCGGCGAGCGGCATCCCCTCCACCTTGGCCATCATTCGGCGGATGTAGTCAGCGTCCTCAGCATTGATCGGGGCCAGGGTGAATCCGCAGTTTCCACCGATGACCGAGGTCACCCCGTGCAGGTTCGAGGGCGACGCCGCCGGGTCCCAGAAGAGCTGTGCGTCGTAGTGCGTGTGCGGGTCGACCACGCCGGGCATGACCATCTGGCCGGCGGCGTCCAACTCCACCACTCCGGTGTCCTCCACCACTCCGATGGCCACGATCCGACCGTCTGCGATGCCAATGTCCGCCTGGCGGGCCGGGCCGCCGGTGCCGTCGATGACCGTGCCGGATCGGATGACGTAGTCGAGCATGGAGCCTCCGTGGAGCTGGTGCACGCCGCCGATGCGACCTGACGGGTCGTCAGTTTAGGGGCCCCAAGGGCCGTTCCCGGGGGGCCGGACTCGAAATTGTCACATTGCCCTGTGGATAGTCGTTCCGTTCCTCGGAAACCCCCATTTGCTGGGAGAAAATCCCCAAGTGGTCCACAAGGGGGGACGGCTTATCCCCATGGAGGGGTCTTCCGTGGCTCGACGGGCTGTGCTTTGCTCCACTGATGACCTTGTCCGAGCGGACCGAGGACCCCGCACGCCCGTGGTGTTGAGCCTGCATCCGAGCGCTGAGGGAGTGCTCCCGGGCCACCTGCTCGAGGGGGCGATCCGTGCTGGCTACATCGACGCCGGACGTTTCAAGATCCCCGAGTCCAACATTCAGCCGGCCAGTCTCGACCTGCGCCTGGGCGAGCGGGCGCTTCGAATCCGCTGCAGCTTCTTACCCGGTACCGACACCGTCGAGCGAAAGCTCAAGGACTACGTCCTCGACGAGATCGATTTGCGCGGGGGCGGGGCAATGCTCGAGGCCCGCTGTCCCTACCTCATTGAATTGAAAGAGCGGCTCGACTTACCGGCTGGTTTGCGCGGCAAGGCCAACCCCAAGAGTTCGACGGGCCGGATCGACGTCTTCACCCGGGTCATCACCGACCACAGCGATCGTTTCGACGAGATCGGTCCCGGCTATCGGGGACCCCTCTACCTCGAGGTGGTGCCTTTGTCCTTCGCCATTCGGGTGCGCGAGGACCTCACGCTGAACCAACTTCGCCTGTCGATCGGACGGCCCTGGCTCAGCGATGACCAGATCCGCCAGGCCCACGCCGCCGAGCCGATGCTTTTTCGCAACGGCGAACCGGTGGCGCCCGAGGACCTCGTGCTCTCCGACGGCCTGTTCCTCGGGCTGGATCTGCGTGGCGATGACCAGGGGCGGGTGGGTCACAGCACACGGGACAGCGCCCCCCTACTCGACCTGACCGCCGGCGGGGAAGTCGATCCGGCACCGTTCTGGGATCCGGTCTACCGAGAGGACGGCGACCGACTCGTCCTCTCTCCAAAACGCTTCTACCTCTTGATGTCGGACGAGTCGGTCAGCATTCCGCCCCACCTGGCGGCCGAGATGACCGCCTACGACCCCACCAGTGGGGAGCTACGGACGCATTACGCCGGCTTCTTTGATCCCGGCTTCGGGTTCGACCCGGCCGGGCAATTCCGGGGCTCGAGGGCCGCGCTCGAGGTGCGTGCCCATGATGTTCCATTCATGGTCGAAAACGGACAGCCAGTCTGTAAATTGACTTTTGAGCGGATGCTGGAAGAACCCTTGTCCTTATATGGGAGCGAAATAGGGTCGTCTTATCAACAGCAGGAAGAGACCCTGAGCAGGTATTTCAGACGAATCTGTGAGTAGCTGCTATCGTCAGAACAGCCTCAGGCAGGGTTGCACCGCGGTTTCGAAAAGGACCGTAAGGGCAAGGTGAGGCGTAGGAGACGGTCGCTGCGTCGTTCCCATTCATAAGACGCCATCGCACGTCGAATACAAGTCCGAATACAAACAAGGAGCCAAAGTCTTGAGGCGGAATCGTCGTACATCACTGGGGGCAATCGGAGGAGCCATGGCCATCGCGGCCGCGCTGTACGTTGGCTTCGTGCCCGCAGGGGCGGCATCGTCCACCCCGAAGGCCGCAACCACTACGGTCCTGGCGCCCGTCGTCACCTCGACGTCGACTCCAAAGGCTGCGACCGCGGCGTCGAACCCATTGGCCCCGCTGACCGCGTTGCCCATCTCGCTCTCATTGCCCATCACGCTGCTCGGCAATGAGCTGGCTGGCGCACTGTTGCCGAGCCTGAACTCGCTGACCGGAACCAACGCCACGACTCAGACTGGCCCCTTGGCCAACGTCAACGTCCCGGTGAACGCCTGCTCGATCTCAGCCGGTGTCCTGGCTGGGGCCAAGAGCAGCTGCTCGACCACCTCGGTTGGCATCGACCAGAAGGGCCTCATCGCCAATGTCAACGTGCCGATCACGGCTCAGGACAACGCGATCGGCCTGCTCGGAGCGGCCTCTTCAGCTCTGGGTCTGTCGACCGGAACCCCGACCGCCTCGACGACTCAGAACGGTGCCATCAACGCCGACGTCCCGGTCAGCATCTGTTCGATCAACGTCGGGCTGGGCGCCAACACCTCTAGCTCCTGCAACACGCAGGGCAGCAACGGCACAACCACCCAGAAGGGTGTGATCGACGCTGTGGTCCCGGTCACCGTCTGTGACGTCATCGTCCAGATCGCCGGCGACAGCACGGCGGGCTGCCCGACGAACTCCGACACCACGGTGCAGCACGGCGAACTGGCCGACCTTGACGTGCCGGCCACCGTGTGCGGCGTCATCGTCCAGATCGACGGCAATGGGAGCGGTAACTGCATGCCGGTGAGCGGCTTCCCGTTGGTGAACGGCGTGCCGACCAACAGCCTGACCCAGAGCGCCCCGATCGACGGCGTGCTGCCGGTCAACGCCTGCAGCATCCTGGTGGCGATCGACGGCACGGCCAATACCTCGTGTGAACCGAGCCACGTCACGGCCACCCAGACCGGCACTCTGCCCATTACGGCTCCGGCCACGGTGTGCTCCGTGTCGGCCGCCCTCATGGGCACCGCCACTGGCACCTGTGTCGGCGCCGGGAACACCGGGCTTCCGATCGGCATTGGCAAGCCCGGCTCGGGTGTGAGCCTGCCGATCACGATCTGCGGGATCGAGGCTGCTCTGGGCGGGTCGGCTAGCGCCACTTGCCCGAACCCCGCACCGGCCACTTCGCCGGCCACGACCCCGACGACCGTGCCGATCAGCACGCTCGCGACGGTCACCCCGACGGCGGCGCCGAAGCCCGCTGGGGCGCTTGCCTTCACGGGTGCGCCGCTGCTGCTCGAGCTCTTGATCGGCCTCATGGCGCTGATCTCCGGTCTGGCCATCAGCCTGCTGGCCAAGCGCCAGAGCCGCACGGCGACGAGGTACGCCTCTCGCTGAGGTCTAAACGGGGCGAGAGCCCCGCACACAGTTGCGGACGGATCCGACGGAGGGAAGGAGGGGTCGATGTCCGAATACAACAAAGACGCTGCACTGAGCCTGGAGGATGTCTTCCTGTCTCGGGAGTTCGGTCGACCACGGAACGGGTCGACCGCTGCAGCACCAGAACAATCGCTGTTCGGGAGTGCATCGCCTCGGGGACCACTAGTCCCCCTGGCGGGCACTGCCGCGTATGGGGGACTTCTCGTCGGTCACGACACCACCACGCACCTGCGCCGGAACTGGGCAGTGGCGGCGGTCGGCGGCGTGGCTGCAGCACTCCTGGTGACGGTGGGCGTACTGGCCAACTCACACAACCCAGGACGCGTCCACTTCGCAACCGGCACGACGACGCCCCCGACCTCGGGAGGCGCCAAGCATCACAAGGGCAGTGGCACGTCGACGACCACGCCGACCACGGTCATCAGTCCGTCCAATACCGGTGGAGGGAACGTCGCGACGTCAGGGACGACCGCCGGCGCCACGATCAATCTCACAGGGTTCACGTCGCCTGGGACGAAGAGCCCTAAGTCCGTGGGCACAAAGCCGGTTCTCACGAAGCCCGTCCTGCCGGTCACCACCATCACCGGCACATCACCCACGCCTACGCCGAGCTCGACTGCTCCTGGAGGCGTCCTAGCCCCCGTGACCAGCCTGCTCGGTCGTACCGTCTCGACTCTGGGGAACACTGTCAGCACGGCAGGGACTGGGCTCGGCGCCACGTTGCCGGGGCTCTCCCCGGTCACCGGAACCGTTGGTTCACTGGGGGGCTTGCTGACCGGACTGGGAAACTCGCTCAGCGGCACCGTCGTTCCCGTCTGATCCATCGAGTGCCCGGTCAGCCGTGATCCTGCGGATGGCCTGATCCAGGTCCGCCACGCGCACGTCATGCACCGGCTCGAGATCCGCAAAGGCCGTTCCCGCCACACGCTGTCGGGTTCGCCCGACGTTGCGGATGGTGGTCCTGAGGGCACGATCCCACGAGGCGTCACGGTGTCCGCCGGCTTGCGCCACCAGCTCGTGCAGCGGGCGCCGACAAGCCGCCAGGGCGTCGATGGTCGAGACGAGGTCGTGGGCCACCGATCCGCCGTGCCCGAACAGCATCCGCCGGACCCGCAGCGATCGGACAGCCCGACGAGCGTCAGCTGTGCGGGCGTCAAGGACTACAAGTGCCGCACTCAGCGCGGGCGGATCTTCGACCATGCAGTGCAGCACCTCGCCCATGGCTTGGAGTGACGATCCTCGATGGCGCCGCACGATGGAGCTGGTGGCGACGGGCAGGATCACGGCACAGCTGACGACCGCGCACAGCGCGCCGACCCCAATGGCTTCAAGGCGCGTGCCCAGCAACGAGGCCGTGTTCGGGGTGCCCAGATAGGTATTGAGCAGCGCCATCACACAGGTGACGCTGCCCGCCCACACCGCATAGACGATCTCTCTCCACCAGGCGGCCAGGAATAGCAGTACGAAGATGGCCACGACCGCGACCCCGTCGTGACCAGGAAACAGCGTGGCCAGCCAGGACGCCACGACCGTCCCAACGGCTGCACCGACCAGACGGGCCGCACCCTTCATGACGACCTCACCCCGACTGGGGCCCCCGCTACAGACGATGGTGGCGGTGAGCAGGGTCCAGTTCCAGTGACCGGGGAACAGGACCCGACCCACCACGTAGGCGGACGTCAGCGACACGGCGAGTTGGAGGGCCAAACGGGTGTGGCCGCGCGGGCCTCGACCGGGCTGACGAGGCGCGGCTGGTGGGCGCGGCTGATCGGCCGGCAACCGGTGGAGACGTGAGGCCACGGTGCGTACGGCCTGGACCCACAGCAATGCGACCAGCGCCACCGCCATTTGCCACCAGGGTGTGTGTGGCGAGGTGTCGAGACCGGCTCCGGGTACCACCAAGATGCTGGTGACCGGAAGGGACAGCAACGATGCCGTGCGCGCCACCAGCGGCCCGAATTGACGCAGCCACATGGACGCCGACATCACTGCGATGAACAGGGCGACGCCCACGTCCGGATCGGTCAGCAAGAGGTGGCCTATGGAGCCGGCGCACAGCGCCACCGCCGGCACCACGGCCACGCTGATCACCACATGAGACCCGTGGGCAGATCTCGGTTGCCGGGACAGGCTGAGGGTCAGGACGACGGCGAGAATCACCAGGCTGAGTGGCTGGCCCGACAGCGACCGGAGCCAGATGGCAGTGCCGAAGGTGCCGAGCACGGCGGCCATGGAGATGAGGGCGCGCTCGGACTCGCCTCGGGGCGAGCGGCCCGCTGGCACGGTCAAAGTGTTACGAATATTCGTAAGGGATCTAGACATTTCACGCAGCATTTGAGAAAAGATAGTAAGGTAAAACGTAATAATATGCCAGACCAATCAGAAGCACCTGCTCCCTCGTCAGACGACGTGGCCGTGGTTCGACGGGGCGTCATGCACCTGTCCCGGCGGCTCCGGATGGCTCGGGGTTCGGAGGCGCTCAGCTCGAACAAGCTGAGCGTGCTCAGCCACCTGGCTCGACGAGGTGCCATGACGCCGGGACAGTTGGCCGCGACCGAGTTCCAGCAGCCCCAGTCTCTGACGCGCCTCCTGGCCGACCTCGAGCAGGACGGGTTGGTGGCGCGGGAGCAGAGCGCCCAGGATCGCCGCCAGTTCTTGATATCCATCACCGCCAAAGGGTCAGAGGCGCTGAGCGCGGACATGGCTCGACGCGATGAGTGGTTGACCGAGGCGATGGCCGGCCTGACGACGGCTGAGCGCGACATTCTCGTGGTGGCGGGTCGGCTCATGGAATCGCTAGCCGATCTGACCGCTTGACGGCCGGGAACGACCTGGTAAGCCAGAAGCCGCCATGAGCTGGACCGAGTCGAAGTGAGGTGAGTGGTGAACTACGTCAACTTGGGAACGTCGGGACTACGGGTGTCGCGGGTCTGCCTCGGCATGATGGGGTTCGGGAACAACAGCGAACGACCCTGGGTGATCGATGAAGACGCGGCGGAGCCGATCGTGAAGGCGGCCGTCGAGGGCGGCATCAACTTCTTCGATACGGCGGATACTTATTCGGCGGGCGCCAGTGAAGTGGCGACCGGCAAGCTGGTGCCGAAATACCTCACTCGGGACGAAGCGGTGATCGCCACCAAGGTCTACATGCCGGTGACCCCCGGTGAGAACGGCGGTGGATTGGGTCGCAAGCACTTGCTCTCGGGCATCGACGCCTCCCTGCGCCGTCTCGGTCTTGATTATGTCGATCTGTACCAGATCCACCGTTGGGATCCCCGGACGCCGATCGAGGAGACCATGGAGGCCCTCCATGATGTGGTCCGAGCCGGCAAGGCTCGCTACATCGGTGCCAGCAGCATGTTCGCCTGGCAGTTCGCCAAGGCCCAGCACACCGCTGAACAGCATGGTTGGACGAAGTTCGTATCTATGCAGAATCACTACAACCTCATCTATCGCGAGGAGGAGCGGGAGATGATCCCGCTTTGCCTGGACCAGGGCGTCGGTTGTATCCCCTGGAGCCCGTTGGCTCGTGGCGTGCTGGCCGGCAACCGGAGCCGCCACGGCGATCGCCAGACCACTCGTTCGACAACCGACGCCTTCACCGACTACCTGTACGCGCAGCCCACCGACTTCGACGTGGTCGATGCCGTCCAGGTCGTGGCTGGAGCTCGAGATGTGTCGTCGGCCCAGGTGGCGTTAGCCTGGTTGCTGACCAAGCCCGGAGTCAGCGCGCCGATCGTCGGCTCGACCAAGCCATCGCACCTCGAGGACGCGTTGGCGGCCGAGTCGCTGTCGTTGAGCGAGGACGAGGTCGCTACGCTCGAGAAGCCCTACGTTCCGCACCCGGTCCTCGGTCACGTTTGAACCAGGGCATTTAGGCGGGCGCTAGCCTCACCCGCGGCGAGGGCAGAATCGAGATCGGGGGTGGCATGCGGGTCGCACTGAATGTGGGTGACTTCTTGAACCGGGCCGCCCTGGTCTACGGCTCCCGACTGGCCGTCGTCGACGAACCAGATGTTGTCGGCTCTCTTGGTTCCCTCACTTATGCCGAGTTGGAGGCCCGGGCCCGGGGCCTGGCGCTCGGCCTGGAGGGTCTCGGGGTGGGACCGGGCGACCGAGTGGCCATCGTCAGTCCCAACTCGGCGCGCTTCCTGATCGCCTTCTTCGGGGTGAGCGGGTACGGGCGTGTCCTGGTACCGATCAACTTCCGTCTGACCGGCGACGAGATCAGTTACATCGTCGAGCACTCAGGGGCCACCACGTTGCTGTACGACCCCGAACTTCGCGAGGTGGTGGCGGGCATCGAGGTGGCGCACCGCATCTGCCTCGACGACACCGAAGATGCCGCCCTGCTCGCTCCGGCTCCCGAAGGAGCAGCGCCGGTGCCGTGGGAAGCCGACGAGGATGCCACCTGCTCGGTGAATTACACCTCAGGGACGACGGCTCGACCCAAGGGCGTGCAACTCACCCACCGCAATTGCTGGCTGAACGCGGCCACCTTCGGTTGGCATACCGGGGTCAGTGACCGCGACGTCCTACTGCATACCTTGCCCATGTTCCACTGCAACGGTTGGGGGATGCCCTATGCGCTGACCGGCATGGGCGGAACCCACATCGTCCTGCGCAAGGTGGACGGTGAAGAGATTCTGAGCCGGATCGAGCGGAACGGGGTCACCTTGATGTGTGGTGCACCTACGGTCGTGGCCGCTGTTCTCGACGCGGCGGCCGCCCGGACCGCGGCCGGACGTGGTGTGCCCGGGCGTGGCACCGTCCGCATCGTGGTGGCTGGCGCACCGCCACCTTCCAAGACGATTGAACGGATCGAGGTGGAGCTCGGTTGGGAGTTCATCCAGATCTACGGCTTGACCGAGACAGCGCCCTTGCTCACCATCAATCGGGCTCCGGCCGAATGGGACGAGCTCGACTCGGCAACGCGGTCACAGCTTCTGAGCCGGGCCGGTGCCCCGGCCGTTGGTGTGCAGATCGCCGTCGACGACGAAGGTGAAGTGTTGGCCCGGTCCAATCACGTGTTCGAGGGCTACTGGGAGCAACCCGACGAATCGGCCAAGGCGCTCGAGGGTGGATGGTTCCACACCGGTGACGGTGGATATCTCGATGGGCCCTACGTGGTGATCTCCGACCGCAAGAAGGACGTGATCATCACCGGAGGCGAGAACGTCTCCTCTATTGAGGTCGAGGACTGCCTCTACCAGCACCCGGCAGTGGCCGAGGTGGCCATCATCGGAGTGCCTGACGAGAAGTGGGGCGAGACCATAAAGGCGCTCGTGGTTTGCCGGCCCGACACGTCACCCAGCGAAGCCGAGCTCATCGCCCATTGCCGCGATCGCCTGGCCCACTTCAAGGCGCCGACCAGCGTGGAGTTCCGGGATGCTCTGGACCGGACGGCGACCGGAAAGCTGCAGAAGTACAAGCTCCGCCAGCCCTACTGGGCCGATCGGGAACGCCGGGTCAACTAAAGCAAAGCGCTTATTCCGCGCCGGCCTGCCCCGGGAGCGCGTGCTCGTGGTGGGATCGCTCTTCGAGGATGAGGCGACCACGGCCGTCGAAGGTGACCGCCACCTTGCCGTCGATCAGTTGACGGAGCGGGTCGCCCACGATGGTCTGGCGCCAGCCGTGATCAAGCCGGCTCGGCTCCCCCGCAAGTAGCAGCGCGATGTCGGCTCGGGTGGCCAGCAAACTCTGGTCGAAGTGGAGGTTGTCGGCGATTTGGCGCACCAGTCCGCCACACACCGCCACCGTGGCGGCCGGGGCCTGTGTCTCCCGCCCTTCGGTTGGCATCCGGATCTCCTCACGAGGGAGATCCCGGCCCCGGTGCACCGCCGCCAAGATCTCGGCGCCGGCACCGTCGGCCAGGTGTCGCCCGTCGACCCCGCGCAACCGGCCCAATTCTTCCCGGTTCCGCGGCGGACGTTGGCTGATGGTGAGCAGCGCCAGGTCAGAGAGGACGCTGCGGCGGGGCCGATTGACGCTGGCAGCGCGACGCTCGCGCCAGGCCGAAACCTCTTGGGCGACGGCCCGTTGGCGCTCGGACATCCGGCGGATGTCACCCATCTTCCACCAGGTCTCTTCTGGGATCCGCTCGCCGCGCCGATTGGCCAGCACATCGGCACACTCATCGAGTGCCCATTCGAGGCGGCCGAGCTCGACCAGGCGTTCGGTCAGCCCGTCGCGTAACGCCAACAAGTAGGCCACGTCATTGGCGGCGTAGAGCAACTGATCGCTGGTCATCGGCCGCACCATCCAGTCGGAGAGGCGATCGGCCTTGGGCAGGTCGACTCCCAGAACCTGCTCGACCAGACGGGCCAGCGAGGGGGACGACATGCCGAGGAATCCAGCCACCACTTGGGTGTCGAAGACGACTTTGGGGATGGCCCCACAGGCCATCTCGAGCACATCGAGGTCCTGCTCGGCCGCGTGGACCACGGCCACCGCGTCGCCGCTGAGTACCCGACCCAGCGGGGCCGGATCGACCGCCAAGGGGTCGACCAGGGCGATCTGGTCCCGCCAGGTCAGCTGGATGAGGGCCAACTGGGCGTAATAGGTCCGCTCGGTGTGGAATTCGGTGTCGAAGCCGTAGACCGGCTCGCCAGCCAGCTGGTCACAGAGGGCCTCGAGGTGCTGGGTGTCCGTCACCAGTCGAGGGGCGATATCTGTGCTGGCCACGGGGCTGCAGTCTCGCAGAACGCCATGGCGGGTCGTGTACTGGCCGCTAGCCTCCGGGCGATGGACGGGCATGGCGAGCTTTCACCGGGCGCTCGGGCGGTGGAGTACCTCGAGGCGCTGGCGGCGCAGGACTGGCCGCTCGTCGAGGCCTCCCTCTCGGCCCAAATCCGGCGGCGCGGCCCGTTCGGCGACGATTTCGTAGGGACTGAGGCCTACCTGGCCTTCTTGCGCCGGACCATCCCGGGCCTGCCCGGCTACCGCCTCGATGTCGACCGGGTGACCGAGAGCGGACCCAATCGCTGTTTCGTGGAGCTCCGCGAGACGATCACGGTGGAGGGGGCCCCGATGGTCACCCACGAGTGCCTGGTCTTCGACCTGGACGGTGCAAGGCGAATTGCAGAGGTGGCGATCTATATACGTCAGGACCCAGCGCCAGCCGCTAGCCCACGATGACTCGCGACATCAATTTTTGGTGGGCGAGGGGGGACTTGAACCCCCACATCCTTTCGGACACAGGAACCTGAATCCTGCGCGTCTGCCTATTCCGCCACTCGCCCGAGCGACCGGACAACAGTAGTCGCTGGCCTGGGGAGGCAGATTCGGGTCAACTACCAGGTCAGACGGGTGGCAGACCGCCGGGCTGGGTAGGCGCCCAGTAGTCTGAGGACGACAATGGGACTCCAGCAGTTTGAGGAGCGACTCGAGCGTCTGGTGGAGGGAACCTTGGCGAAGCCATTCAGGAGCAACCTCCAACCAGTCGAAATCGGTCGGCGGCTGACGCGCGAGATGGATCTCCATCGGCGCGTCGGCGTGCGTGGCCTGATCGCGCCCAATGCCTTCGCCGTCACGCTCTCACCGGCGGACGTCAGCCGGTTCGCCAACTTCATCGACGCCCTGTCCAGAGAGTTGGCTGATGCCGCACGGGAACACGCTCGGATCGAGGCCTATACCTTCGTTGGCCCGGTCGAGGTCGAGATCTTCGAGAGCACGGATCTCAAGAGCGGCCGCTTCCTGGTGACGGCGGAAGTCCGGGAGAGCGAGGACGGCGGGTTCCTGGCCGAGCTGATCCTGCCTAACGGCCAGCGGGCCAGTATCGGGAGCAAGCCGCTGGTCATCGGTCGGCTCCCTGAATGTGATGTCGTGCTCAACGACTCCAATGTCAGTCGTCGCCACGCCGAGCTGCGTCGGAGTGGTGACGGGGTCTTCCTGACCGATCTGGGTTCGACCAACGGGACTCGGGTAAACGGTGTCCCGGTACGGGAACAGCTCCTGGTCAGCGGGGACGAGGTGAGCGTCGGATCCACGAAGCTCACCTTCGAGATGACGTGAGCGATCTCGGTCTGGCGGGATTTCCTCTCGCCACCCAGAACCTTGATGCTGTCCTGCGTGTCCTGCAATGGGGGGTGATCGCCCTCATCTTCCTGTTCTTCCTACGAGTGGTCCGGGCGGTCTGGGTCGAGATGAGCCCGGCCACCGTCCGCAAGTCGCGCGGGGAACGCCGGGCCGAGCGAGTCGCGGCCCGTCCGGCGAAGTCCTCCTCACTGCGCCGTAAGCAGCTGTACCTGCGAGTGGTCGAGCCGCCCGAGCGAGTTGGCGAGACCTTCGACCTCGATGACGAACTCACCATCGGGCGATCTCCCGGGAGCGGCGTGCCCGTGCCCGATGACATCTACGCGTCGACGCTCCACGCGCGACTGTTCCGTAACAACGAGCAGCTCTGGGTCGAAGATCTCGGTTCGACCAACGGGACCTACGTCAACGCGGAAAGGATCATGCAAGCCTTCCGGCTGGGTCGAGGGGACGTCCTGCAGATCGGTTCGACCGTCTTCGAGGTCGGCCGGTGACAGTGTTGCGGTCGGGGTCGGCCACCGATGTGGGCCGGGTCCGGCCCATCAACCAGGACCTGCCGCTCGAGTCGGCCAACCTGTTCGCGGTGGCCGACGGCATGGGCGGGCATGTGGCCGGAGAGGTCGCCGCCCGGGTCGCCATCGAGACCCTGCAGCTCGCCTTCGATCGAGATCCCACATCCACCGGGTTGCGGGGTGCCTTCGTCGAGGCCAACGAGGCCGTCTGGCACGAGAGCCAGTTCAATCCCGAAGTGCGGGGTATGGGCACCACCCTCATCGCGGTAGCCCTGGTCAGTGCCGCGTCCGGTGGGGACACCCTGACTCTGGCCAATGTCGGGGACTCGCGGGCCTACGTCTTGGCCGGCGGTTCCATTTCGCAGGTCACCTCCGATCACAGCCTGGCCGAAGAACGGGCGCGCCACGGCGAGATGACCGAGGCCGAGGCCGCCGTCCACCCCCAGCGCCACATCCTGACCCGGGCCATGGGAATCGGGCCCGATGTCGACGTCGACATGTGGGATCTCCAGCTCCAGTCCGGTGACCGGGTGGTGCTCTGCAGCGATGGCCTCTCCAACGAGGTGTCGATGGACCTGATGGCCCAAGTGCTGGCCCGCGAACCCGATCCCACCCGGGCCGCCCAGCGGCTGGTTGACCAGGCCAACGAACGCGGGGGTTCGGACAACATCACTGTGGTGGTGGTTGACGTGCTGGTCGGTGAGGATGACACCGACGCCACCTCTTTGGTTACCCCACTCGGCGCCTTGGCCGAGGCCGAAGCGCCGGTGGTGTTGGCCGGCGGCGCGGCCACCGGTGCGGCGACACCGGTGGATACGGCGACCATCCCGCTGGTGTCCCCGGTACCGGGAACGGATGACACCATGGCCGTGCCGAGGCTGGGCTCGCTGGCCCCCGGCTCCCAGCTCGGTTTCAGCGGGTCCGACACCGGTTTGGGCGAAGCCGCCACCGCGAGCGGTGAGTTTCTGAGCGGCCAGACCGCTTCGGTGCCCTTGGCCCGTACCAGCGCCCGCGTCCCACCCCAGCCGACCCGGTCGGCGATCGTGCCGCCTAAGGAGACCAGGGGACAACGCCGCCGCCGCCTCGGCATTCCAAGGCGCATCACCGTGCGGGTGGTGCTGTTTCTCATCTTGATCGCCGCTGTTCCGGTGGGTGCCTTCTTCGCCATCCGCTGGTACTCCTACGACAACTGGTATCCCGCCATCTCGGGCACGCACGTGGTCATCGAGCAGGGCCATTCCGGCGGCGTGCTCTGGTTCCAGCCCAAGGTGGTCGATCGCACGGGCATCACCACCTCGGAGATCCTGCCGCCCGGTCTGGCCGAGATCCGCAGCGTCCAACAGGAGCCAAGCCTGAGCGACGCCAAGCACTTCGTGCAGAACCTGCACGCGCAGTACGTCTTCCTCCACTCGGCCGCCGCGACCAATTCGGGCACCGGCACCATCGGCCCCAACGGTTCCCTTCCGAACATCACCGCGCCCAAGACCACGACGACCACAAAGCCTGGTGAGACCACTGTGCCCACTGCCGCGGTGACCACCACCACGGTGGCCCAGCCCTGAGGAGTCCCGTCGATGGGGCGACGCATCCGCTGGGCCGGCGTCACCATTCTCGTCTGCTTCGCGCTCCTGATCGTTCAGCTGGTCAATGTCCAGTTCCGTCGCGCCCCTGCCCTGGCTGACTCGCCCTATAACCCGCGGGTGGCGGCGCAACGCTTCGACAACGTCCGGGGCTCCATCACCGCGTCCGACGGGACGATCTTGGCGGAGTCGGTCAAAACGACCCAGGGCCCGTATCACTACACACGCGCCTACCCGGTTGGCAACGTGCCCGGGGGCAACATCTACGCCGGGGTCACGGGCTATGACTCGATCTTCTTCGGGACGTCGGGTATCGAGTACGAGTACAACTCCTACCTCGAAGCGCATCCGCAACAGGCGCGGAATCTGAGCCAGCTGATCTTCGACCAACCCGCCTCTGCGCCGGACAACGTGGTGCTGACCATCGACCCGGTGCTCCAACAGGCGGCCTGGAACGCTCTCACGACGCTGCCGCCCGGCCAGAACCGGGACGGCGCGGTGGTGGTCCTGAACCCGACCACCGGCGCCATCTTGGCCATGGTCTCGAATCCGACCTTCGACACCAACGCCTTCGCCAGCCCGAACATCACGGCCGAGCAGGGTGCCGATTATGCCGATTCCATTAGGGACCACGAGGGCTACCAGCCCGACAACCCGATCGCCATCGGATCGGTCTTCGCGCCGGGGTCCACCTTCAAGGTGGTCACGAGCACAGCCGTCTACAACCTCGATCCCAGCCTCGAGAACTTCAGCTTCAAAGTGGCGCCGTTCGTGAAGTTCCCCAATGGCCTCCCCATCTACAACGACGGTGGGACGCCCTGCGGCGGGACCATGATCACCATGCTGCCGGCCTCTTGCGACCCCGGGTACGCCGCTCTGGGTGCCGCGCTCGGGATCAAGACGCTGACCCAGCAGGCCCAGCTCTTCGGCCTCAATGTGTGCGGGCCGAGCGACACCAATGTCCCCGGCATCGATCTGCCCCACGTCCAGCCCTCGTGTATCTCCGATGTCCCCCCGGGGCCGGTGAACGACGCCCTGGTGGGGCAGACCGCCATCGGTCAGTACGACGACGCCATGACCCCACTACAGAACGCGCTGGTGGCGTCGGCCATCGCCGACGGCGGGGTGATCATGACGCCCCACCTGATGGCGGAGATCACCGACCCGCAGGGCAACGTGATCACCACCTTCGAGCCCACCCCGA
Organism: Acidimicrobiales bacterium; assembly: GCA_036489775.1. Taxonomy (GTDB): domain Bacteria; phylum Actinomycetota; class Acidimicrobiia; order Acidimicrobiales; family RAAP-2; genus Bog-473. The sequence continues at coordinate 41,714 of DASXFC010000056.1, forward strand.
TGCTGCGGGCCTCCAGTCAAACGGCGGCTGCGGCCGTGGACGACCTCATGGAGGGGGTGGCCACCCACGGCACGGCCGCTGGGGTCGGGTTTCCCTCCTCCTGGCAGATCTCGGTCAAGACCGGGACGGCGCAATTCCCCGGTGGCAAGGAGGAGGAGACCCAGGACTGGATGATCGGGTTCATGCCTTCGCGGGGTACCCCGCAGCTGGCCTTCGCCGTCGTGGTCCCACAGCAGGAACAGGACCTGACGGGGGCGTTGGTGGCCGGCCCCATCGTCAAGGCGGTCGTCAGCGCCTACGTCGCCGAGAAAGGGCTACCGTGACTCTGAACAGGCCGGTTGATGCTCGCCGGGCCCGGGGCGTTGCAGCGTAGGCTCAGGGCGCCATGGAACCAGTGACCACGCCGCGGGTTTTGTCTGGCCGCTACGAGCTGACCCACCTCGTCGCGCGTGGCGGCATGGCCCAGGTCTACCGGGCCCGCGATCGCCAGCTCGATCGGCCGGTCGCCCTCAAGATCCTGTTTCCCGAATTGTCGGTCGATCGGGCCTTCGTCGAGCGGTTCCGCCGGGAGGCCCAGGCCGCGGCCAACCTGTCGCATCCCAATATCGTGCCCGTCTACGACTGGGGCGAGGACGACGGGGCGTACTACATCGTCATGGAGTTCATCGACGGGCGGCCCCTGTCCGGTGTGCTGCGCGATGGCACCGTGCTCACCCCTCAAGAGATCGCCACCATCGGCGCCAGCGTGGCCGCCGCCCTGGCCTTCGCCCACCGCCACGGGGTGATCCACCGGGATGTCAAGCCGGGCAACGTCCTGCTGACCTCGGACGGCAATGTGAAGGTGACGGACTTCGGTATCGCCCGGGCCGTCAACACCGAAGAGAGCCTGACCCAGACCGGCGCCGTCATGGGCACGGCGGCCTACTTCTCGCCCGAGCAGGCCGAGGGCCATGGGGTCGATGCCCGCAGCGATATCTACTCGCTCGGGGTCGTGCTCTACGAGATGTCCTGCGGCCGCCCGCCCTTCACCGGGGATTCGCCGGTGGCTGTCGCCTCCAAGCACGTGCGGGATATCCCGGCCATGCCCCGCGACCTCAATCCGGCCATCCCGGCTGCGCTCGAGGCCGTGATCATGAAGGCGATGGCCAAGTCGCCCGACGACCGCTACGCCACCGCCGAGGAATTCCGGGCCGACCTGCTGCGTTTCGCCGACGGTCGTCCGGTCGAAGCCGGCGATCCCGCCCTGACCAGCATGATGGGGCAGGTCGGGGCCACCCAGGCCGTCATGATCACCGGCCAGACCCAGGCCGTGCCGATGACGGCGCCGGTGAGCCGGGCCGAAATGGATCGGCAACGGCGGACCCGGAATCTGGTGGCTGTCCTCGCGGTCCTTCTGGTGGCGCTGGCTGTTATCGCCTATTTCCTGCTGCGATCGGTCGGCGCCTTCGGCGGGAGCAACGTCACGGTGCCCAATGTGGCCGGCGACACCGTCCAGGCCGCCACCTCAGTCCTCACGAGCAATCACCTGGCCGTGGATCGCACCACCACCCACAAGATCAGCACGACCACGGCCGGCCTGGTGCTGTCCACGAATCCGAAGGTCGGGAGCAGCGTGGCCAAGAACTCCAAGGTCCAGCTGGTGGTGAGCAGCGGACCGACCATCACCTACGTCACGGTGCCGTCGGTGATCAACGAGCAATACACCCAGGCCACGGAGACGCTGAGCTCGCCCGGGGTCAACCTTTCCTACAAGACCTCGTACATCACCAGCAGCAGCCCGGCCGGCACCGTCCTCAAACAGACCCCAGCGGGAGGGACCAAGGTGAAGTCGACCACGATCGTCCAGTTGACGGTCAGTGCTCAGCAGACGACGGCGTCGGTCCCGAGCGTGCTGGGCCAGTCCCCGGCCGCGGCGGGCGGCCTCATCAAGTCGGCCAACCTGAACGTCGGAACCCAGAGTCAGGCTTGCTCATCCCAGTTCAGCAGCGGGCTCGTCTCAGCGCAGTCCCCGACCGCGGGCGATTCGGTCAGCCCGAACACGCCGGTCAACATCACCGTCTCGACCGGTCCGTGTGTCTCGGTGCCCCCCGTGGTGGGCGAATCCCAACAGCAGGCGGCCAGCGACATCGACACAGCCAACCTGAGCCCGAGCTTCTCGAGCGACACCTCCTGTGCCAACGGAGCCCAGCCCGGCAACGTCGACAGCCAGACGCCGGCCGCCGGATCTCAGGTGTCGAGCGGGAGCACGGTCGCCATGACGGTCTGCCAGCCCGCAGGCTCGACCACCACCACCTCGACGACGAGCACGACGACGACCATCGGCCCCGGCCCCGGTCTCTAGCTAGCGCTCGGCCCCTCCGGCCAGCACGGGCCGGGCCAGGCCACCGAGGAAGTTGGCCAGCAGGGCCGGGCCCGAAGCGGTCAGCACCGATTCGGGGTGGAACTGGACACCCTCGACGGCGAGTTCCCGATGGCGCAGCCCCATGATCACGCCGTCCGTGGTGGTCGCGGTCACGACCAGGCTGTCGGGCACGGTGGCGGGGTTGACCACCAGCGAGTGGTAGCGGGTGGCGACGAAAGGGTTGGGCAGTCCGGCGAAGAGGCCGAGACCATCGTGGTGGATCTCCGAGGTCTTGCCGTGCATGAGCTGAGGCGCCAGCACGACGTCAGCGCCGAAGACCTGGCCCAGGCACTGGTGCCCGAGGCAGACCCCGAGTAGCGGCAGCTCCCCGGCCAGCTGGGCGAAGACCTCCATGGAGACGCCGCCGTCCTCGGGTCGACCCGGACCCGGCGAGACCAGGACGGCGTCGGGCTGGGCGGCTCTGATCCCGGCAATGTCGATGGCATCGTTGCGGAACACGACCGGCTCGGCCCCGATCTCGCCCAGTTCCTGGACCAGGTTGTAGACGAACGAGTCGTAGTTGTCGATGACCAGCACCCGAGCGCCCATGGAGGAATCAGCGTACAAGAGGGTGAGCGGAGCCCACCCCGGGCGGTGACTAACCTCGTCGGCCGTGGCAACCAAGACCAGCACGGGACCAGGCGGCGCATCGCGTAAGGGCAAGTCGGCCGGCGGCCGCACGACGGCCTCGAGGGTGGGGCGTTACACCAGCGCGGAGGAGAAGGGTCGGTACACCCCGCCCATTCCCAAGAGCGTGAAGCGGAGCCCGGCCTGGTACGGGGCGCTCGTCCTCATCCTGCTGATCTTGGGTGTGGCCATCATCGTGGTCAACTATCTGGCTCACCTGCCGTGGGTGGCCCATGGCTCGGCCTGGGGCCTGGTCGTCGGACTGGTCCTGATCTTCGCCGGCTTCCTCATGGCCACCCGCTATCGCTAGGCGGCTGGCCGGGGTGGACTGCTAGCCCAGGCGCTCGATGATGGTGGCGTTGGCCAAGCCACCGCCCTCGCACATGGTGAGGAGGCCGTAGCGGCCGTTGGTGCGCTCGAGCTCGTTGAGTAGCGTGCCCATCAACTTGGCGCCCGAGGCACCCAGGGGGTGGCCCAGAGCGATGGCGCCGCCGTTGGGGTTGACGAGCTCCATGTTGGGGTGGTGCTCCTTCTCCCAGGCCAGCACCACCGAGGCGAAGGCCTCGTTGATCTCGACGGCGTCGATGTCGTCCATGGTCATCTTGGCCCGCTCCAGGACGTTGGTGGTGGCCGGGATGGGGCCGGTCAGCATGGTGATGGGGTCGACACCGGCCAGGGCGAAGGCGTGGAAGCGGGCACGGGGGCGCAGGCCCAGCGCGTTGGCCTTCTCCTCGCTCATGATCAGCACGGCCGAGGAGCCGTCGGTGATCTGGGAGGAGTTCCCGGCGGTGACCTTGCCGCCCTCGGGCTTGAAGGCCGGCTTGAGGTTGGCCAGCGTCTCCACTGAGCTGTCGGGCCGGATGCCCTCGTCGCTGGTGATCAGCTCGTTGGTGTCCTTGCCCTCGTCGTCGCGGATGGCCACGGGGACGATCTCGTTTTCGAAGCGTCCTTCGGCGGTGGCCCGAGCCGCCCGCTGGTGGCTCTGGGCCGAGAAGCGGTCGAGGTCCTCGCGGGAGAGGCCCCACTGGTCGGCGATCATCTCGGCGCCGATGCCCTGGCCGACCAGACCGCCCTTAGGGGCGTAGCGGGCCATCACCCGGGGGCCGAAGGGGAAGCCCAGGTCGCGCACGACCGAGGAGCCCATGGGGGTGCGGGTCATGCTCTCGACCCCGCCGGCCACGACGATGTCGTAGGCGCCGGCCATCACACCCTGGGCGGCGAAGTGGATCGCCTGCTGGGAGGAACCGCACTGGCGGTCGACCGTGGTGGCGGGCACCGACTCGGGCCAGCCGGCGGCCAGCACGGCGTTGCGCCCCACGTTGAGGGACTGCTCGGAGACCTGCATGACGCAGCCCATGATCACGTCGTCGATGACGGCGGGGTCGAGCTTGTTGCGCTCCTGGAGCGCCTTGAGAGTCTCCGAGGCCAGGTCGACGGCGTGCCAGTTGCGGAGCTTCCCGTTGCGCTTCCCGCCGGCAGTCCGGACGGCGTCAACGATGACGGCAGTGGTCATGGTGTGTCTCCTCCCAAAATCCGGCGGGGCCACCCTGCCGGTTCCAGATCGGCGCTCAGCCTACCCGCCGTTGCCCGAACGGCCACTCGGCGGACCGGGTGCCCCGAGGCGCCCCAAGTAGGGTCTGGCCGTGGCGCGCAAGGACATGGATCGCTGGTTGGGGGACGGGGGCATGCCCATCATCGAGGTGGTGGGTGGGTCTTTCACCGCCTACGGGGTGGACGGCGAGGACCTGGGCTGGGTGGCCGGTGCGGTCATCCCCACCGAGATGGGCTGCAACCCGCACGGCATCATGCAGGCCGGGGTCCATTCGCTCCTGCTCGACGCCGCCATGAACTTCGCCATCAACGCGGCCCTCCCCGGCAAGGCCCGGACCCGTGGCACCCTTGAGATGAAGACAGAGACGATGCGGCCAGCCATGAAGGGAACGGCCTATGTCTTGCGTGGCGAAGTGGTCCGCCTGGCCAAACAAGTGGCCTACGGCGAGGCCACGGTCAGGGACGCCGAAGGCGTGCTCATGAGCCGGGCCACCGGGACCTTTCTTTTGTATCGACCCGAACCCGAACCCACGACCTGAACTCGAACGGGTCCTTCGACCCGGTCGCGGTGTCTGCCTCTTCTGCTGCGGGCCCACGTCGCAAGCCTTCGCCGTGTGCTTCGCCTGCCGGGTCGCCTACGAGCGCCTGAACCAGGCGCTGTCCATGGTGCTCCCGGTCTCGCTCTGTCCCCTGCCAGGCCCGCTCTACTCGGTCCTCCTCGGCTACAAAGAGGCCCCGGTGGCCGAGGTGCGCAGTCATCACACGGCCACCGTCGCTCAGCTCTTTGGCGACTTTCTCAGTCACCACAAGTGGTGCATCTTCGAGCTGCTCAAGGGGCCACCGAGCCTGGTCCTCCCGGTGCCCTCGACGTCGCGGCCGGGACCGGCGCCGCTGGACCGCATCTCTGGGCTCTGCGGGCTGGTCCGTGACGCGCTCGAGTACCCCTTTGACGGTCCCCCGCTGTGGTGCCCCGAGGCACTCGAGCGATCGGTCGAGCCGATCGGTCACATGGCGGCCCACCCCGGAGCCTTTGAGGTGGCGGCCTGGGCCCGACCTTTGGTCGCTCGTAACCGCATCGTGTTGCTCGACGACACCTATGTGAGCGGCGCCCGGGCCCAGAGTGCGGCGGCCGCCTTGCGACGAGCCGGTTCCTCCCGCGTGCTCGTCGTGCCCCTGGGTCGGGTGATCCGGCCCGACACCGTTGCCGAGCATGCCGAGTTCCTCGCACGAAGCCGGCGCAGCCGGGCGGCCAAGCACCGGTGCGCGCGCTGCGTGGTGCGGCGGCCTCAGACCAAGGCCGGGACCGAATAGCGGACGCCGGTGAGCTCCTCGGAGGCGGTCCACAAGCTCGTGGCCAACTCGACGTTGCGGGCGGACCGGTTGGGAGTAACCACCTTGGGTGGACCGAAGAGCTGGGCCAGGCGGGCCGGCCCGACGTACTGACCATTGGCCATCGGGCGGGCCGTCGCCGCGTACAGGGTGGGCAGAGCGCCGGTGGCCGTGGCCTGTCCAAAGGTGCGGCCGGCCACCCGACCCAGCTTGGCCCGCCAGCGGCTGGGGCCGAGGGCGGCCCCGTTCCCGGCCAGATTGCTCCGGGTCCAGCCCGGATGGGCGGCCACGGCCAGGCTCTGGGCGCCCAGTACCTCGAAGCGCCGGGCCAGTTCGGCGGTGAACAACAGATTGGCCAGCTTGGAGCTCCCGTAGGCCAACCAGGTGTTCCCCGGTTTGGTGGCGGCCACGTCGCTCAGGTCGATGTGGCCCACCCGGTGCACGTGCGAGCTGACGGTGACCACCCGGGATCGGCCCGACGTGACGAGACGCTCGAGCAAGAGGCCGGTCAAGGCAAAGTGCCCCAGGTGGTTGGTGCCCATCTGGAGCCCGAAGCCGTCGGCGGTGAGCTGATAGGGCGTGCCCATGACGCCGGCGTTGTTGACCAAGATGTCGAGCCGGGCGTGATGCTCGTTGAACCAATGCGCGGCCTGGCGTACCGAGGACAGGTCCGACAGATCAAGGGGGAGCACTTCGAGCGACGAGCGGTCGAGATCGTTCTCGAGCGTGTCGTAGGCCTGCCGGGCCTTGTCGGGATTGCGGCAGGCCAGGACCACGTGCGCCCCGTGTTCGGCCAGCGCCGCGGCCGTCTGGTAGCCGATGCCGCTGTTCGCTCCGGTGACCAGCGCGACGACGCCGGTCAGATCACCGATGTCGTCGTTGCTCCAGGTTTCACTGCCCATGGATCCCTAGTGGCCGATGTGGTCGGCCGGGATGGTGCCGAGCCGGCCCTTTTCGTAATCCTCGAAGGCTTGGATCAGCTCGTCCCGGGTGTTCATCACGAACGGGCCGTGGGCGGCCACCGGTTCGCCGATTGGTCGACCGCCCAGGATGAGCACGTCGAGGGCCGGATGGCGCGATTCCTGCTCCTGGTCAGCCCGCAGGACGAGAGCGTCGCCCTTCCCGTGCACGACCAGCTGTCCGCTGTGGATCGGCTGCCCCTCGCTCCCCACGCCGCCGCGGCCACTGAGCACGTAGACCAGCGCGTTGAACTCGGCCGGCCAGGGCAGCACCAGCTGCGCGCCCGGCTGCACCGTGGCGTGTACCAGCGAGATCGGGGTGTGGGTCGATCCGGGGCCGCGGTGCCCCCCGACGTCACCGGCAATGATCCGTACCAGGGCACCGCCGTCGGGCGAACTCAAGAGGGTGGAGTCCTCGGCTTCGAGGTCCTGGTAGCGCGGGTCCACCCACTTCTCGGCGGCCGGCAGGTTCACCCAGAGCTGGATGCCGTGGAAGAGGCCACCGCTGGCGATCAGCGCTTCGGGGGGTCGTTCGATGTGCAGGATCCCCGCTCCGGCCGTCATCCATTGGGTGGCGCCATTGGTGATGAGCCCGCCACCACCGATCGAGTCCTGGTGTTGGAAGGTGCCGTCGATCATGTAGGTCACCGTCTCGAAGCCCCGGTGGGGGTGCCAGGGCGTCCCCTTGGGTTCACCAGGCGCGTACTCCACCTCGCCCATCTGATCCATGTGGATGAACGGATCGAGGTCCTCGAGTCCGACTCCGGCAAAGGCGCGGTGCACCGGGAAGCCCTCGCCCTCCAACCCCGACGGGGCGTCGGTCACGCTGCGCACCGGCCGGATCACGGCACCGGGCGCCAGATCGGTCACCTTGGGCAAGGTCAATGTGTCGTCAACGGTCACCGCAGGCATGACCACCTCCCATCTCTTTGCTGTTCACCGAACAGACAACCATGAAACCCCTTGAAGGCCCCCTGTGTTCCCGGTCCCCGTTCAGGCCGCGTCGAGCCGGGCCACCTGCTCTGGAGTGAGCGTGATGTCGGCAGCCTCGGCCGAGGCCATGGCGGTGAAGGGGCGGCTGCTGCCCGGGATGGGGATGACCCGGCTGCCTTTGGCCAGCATCCAGGCCAGGGTCACCTGCTGGGGGCTGACCCCCACCTCCGCGGCGACGTCGGCGAAGGCCTGGTGGTCGCGCTCGATCTCTTCGGCCCGGCCGATGCCGCCCAGCGGGCTCCACGGGATGAAGGCCACCCCGATGGCTTCGCAGTGTTCGAGCTCGTTCTCCGACGAGCGGAAGCGCGGGGAGAACTCGTTCTGCACGCTGACCAAGCGGCCGCCGAGCACCTGCTGTGCCTCGTCGATTCGGGCCACCGTGGCGTTCGAGACGCCGGCCATCAGGATTTTGCCTTCGTCGAGCAGATCGGCCAGCGCACCGACCGACTCGGCCCAGGGCACCTTGGGGTCCGGCCGGTGATACTGGTACAACCCGATGGCGTCGACGCCCAGCGCCTTGAGCGATGCCTCGCAGGCCTCCTTCACATAGGCGGGGTCGCCGTGGACGGTCCAGCTGCCGTCGCCCGGGCGGCGGTGCCCTCCCTTGGTGGCTACCAGCACGTGGTCGGTCGAGGAGCCGTAGGACTGGAGCGCGGCGGCCACCAGTCGTTCGCCGTGGCCGTGCTCGTCGACACCGAGCGAGTAGGCGTCAGCGGTGTCGATGATGGTCACCCCCGCATCGAGGGAGGCGTGGATGGTGGCGATGGCCTGCGCTTCATTGGGGCGCCCCTCGATCGAGAGGGGCATCTCACCCAGGCCTATGGCGCTGACCGTGCGGTCACCGATGGGCCGCTCGTGCATGTGGACCTCCTGTCGAACCAAAGCCGAGGCCGCCATGATGCATCAGCGGCCGGCGCCCCTGAGTCCTACCAGGCCATCCGACGGCGCCCGAAAAGGTGGGATCGACGACTTCGACGAAACCCTGTGAAGGATGAGTCCCGCGGGGTCTGGTGGGGCTAGCAAGAATCGAACTTGCGACCTCAGCATTATCAGTGCTGCGCTCTAACCGACTGAGCTATAGCCCCAAGGGGAGATTGGAGGCTACACCACGGCCTCTGAGGCCCTCAGCGGAACCTGGCTCTGGCCTCCTCTGACCACAGCCGCACGGCGGTGGACTGGCTGGCGGTGGCCAGCAGCTCGCCCTCTTGGGACCACAAGAAGGCGATGCCCTGGGCGTAGCCGCCGACCAGGGCGTGCATGCGAATGTCGCAGAGCACCCACTCGGTGTCGCGGAGCTGCACCACCCGCAGTGTGTTGTCGAGACTGCGGCCCATGGCCGGCTGGCCGATCGGCTGCGAGGAGCCGCCGGATACGTAGTCGCCGAAGATGGCCAGGGTGGCCGCCGACGGGGAGAGGTGCCCGGGCACCCGGGCCCATAGGGCCGAATCGGGGTCGCCTTTCTCCGCCTGGTCGAGGTCCTCGAACATGCGTCCCTTGGCGGTACGGACTTCGACCCGGTCCATGATCGTGTTGCGGAACATCTCGGGGACGAAGCGCGGTGGGCACTGGTCGGGCGGCGGCACGACCGGTGGACTGACCCAGACGCCACCGGTTTCGAGCTCGTCACGGCCGAGGGCGGCGTTCACGGTGAGGATCTCGCGTCCGCCCACCGTGCCGACGGCGCGTCCCTGGGTGACATGGCCGCCCTGGGTGGCCAGGGTCACCTCCCAGTCGAGGACCGAATGGGTCGGGGCGTACGAGAGGTACTGGCCGGTGGCCCAGACGGTGGGGCGACCCGAGGCCGCCTCGAGTGCGACCAGCGCGCCGCCCAGTGCACATCCGCCGAAGAGGAAATCGCCCGGGGTGGTCAGCTGAGGCTCGACGCGCATCCGCCAGTGAAGATCGTCCACCGGCTCCATGCAGAGAAAGGTGCGGGCATCCATATGTCGGGGGCACCCTAGTGGTCGACGCCATCAGGGCCCAGGTGCGGCGTCTATCCTGGGCAGTCTTCGGAATGCGACCAGCGGGCGCAGTCGCGGCGGATGCCCAGTCGCGATGGTCGCATGTCACTCCCCGGGGGTGTAGCTCAGCTGGAAGAGCGGCGGCTTTGCAAGCCGTAGGTCGAGGGTTCGAGTCCCTTCACCTCCACCCGGTATTGACAGATTTACAACGTTCTGCCAGCTAGTAACCAGTGTTGTTGTCCCGTTCGCTCGCCGTCGGATCCTGTGTTCTCGCCGAGGCAGGCGAGGCGACCAATCGACCACTAGCAGAGGCGGTATGGCTTTGCCTACCATTGCTGAAACTTGGTTCGTCGGAGCGAGGAGTGACGCATGGCGGATCTCACCGCGGCAGACACCCGTCCTTCACCTCCCGTGCGGCTGCACCACCACGCCTTTGTGACCACCGATCAGGAGGCCACCCGAAAATTCTACGAGGACATTGTCGGCTTGCCTCTCGTCGCCACGTGGACCGAAGTCGAGCACTTGATGGGCGGGGAGGAACACGAGTTCTGCCACACGATGTACGAGCTCGAAGACGGTGGGTGCCTCGCATTCTTCCAGTCGCCAACAGCCAGTTCTCTGAACAATTCGCATCGCCCCCTCCCTTCTCGCTCTTCAGGCACTTCGCGATGCTTGTCACGTCCGAACAACAAGAGGCAATTCGCTCCCGGGCCGAGGACGCTCGATGGGAAGTGATGATGATTGCCGACCACGGCTACTGCAGGTCGCTCTACCTCACAGACCCAAACGGCCTAGTGCTTGAGTTCACGGTCGATCATCCCGATGTCGAGAAGATCGACGCCATCCGCCGGGACAGTGCGCATCGTGATCTCGCTCGGTGGTTGTCAGGCGACCACTCGAGCAACAACGCGTGGCGTCCCGCCTCATGAGTGCTTCTACCAACTGCAGCTGTACAAGCAAGGAGTAGTAATCATGTCGACCACTCTGTCCGAGCCCACCTTCCACCAGGATCCGACTGAGGTGGCACCGGGCACCTATGTGATCCACGAAGTGCAGCACGCCCTGGGTCAGCCGATTTCGGTCTTCATCAATTCCGTTGTGATCGATGGCGACGAGCCCGTGTTGATCGACACGGGCTCGCTACGCAACCGCCAGGCCTGGCTCGAGGACACCTTTCACCTCGTCGATCCGAAGCGGATCAAATGGGTCTTCGTCTCCCATGAGGACGCCGATCACGTCGGCAACCTGGACCAGGTGATGGAGGCCTGCCCGAATGCCAACTTGGTGTGCAGCTGGGCGATCACCGAGCGACACACCAACGCCTTCGACTTTCCTCTGGGGCGCTGTCGGTGGATGGACGACGGGTTGAGCTTCGACGCCGGTGACCGGCAGATGACGGTGGTGCGCCCTCCCCTGTACGACTCACCAACAACTAGGGGATTGTTCGACCACAAGACGAGCGTCTACTGGGCAGTGGACAGCTTTGCTACCCCCGTGCCTGGTGGTGAGGGCGCGAGGCACCTTGCCGGAGACGTCTCGGATCTGGACGACGAGTTTTGGACTCATGGGATGACGATGTTCGCTTTCAACGCACTGGCGCCATGGCTACGGCTTGTCGACCCAGAACTCTTCAGCGCCGAGGTAGCACGACTGTCGGAATTCCCAATCTCAACCATCATCTCGGCCCACAGCCCTGCCATCACGGGTAGCAAGATTCCCGAGGTCTTCGAAAAGACGCGAGCGCTTCCTCAGGTAGAAAGCCCGCCTGCTCCTGACCAGGCTGTCCTTGACCTCATCGTGGCGGCGACGCAAGGGCCCTAGCCCTGTAAAGGCGCCGGGAGTCGGTGAGCACGGTCGCTAAAGCAGGGGGAGGGTTCGAAAGCATCGCGATCACCTCCACAAACAATTTGCGCTGAACCCCAAGCAGTGAACGGTGTCCTCGAACAAGCTACGCTCGCAGCCCTGACTGACCGGCGAGGGGTGGAAAACGACCCTCCTCGGACCTTGGCGGTGTGCACTTGTCGGGGCCTTGTCGTGCCGTAGACGGGCGGCCGGGTTGCGTCCGAGAGGGGGTTGTGCTCTTCGTTCACGAGGTCCACAAAGTTGTCGGGAAGGCCGCGGCCCGGTTCGAGGGCGCATATCGAAACGGGTGGATGCCGACCCTGGCCGAAGGTTCGGACGCCCGGCTGGTCTGGTATTTCGACCTTTCTCACGGGAGCGGTCTCGCCTACCGCGTCGTCACGATCACTGCGGTCAGGGATGGCGCGGCCTGGGCCAGGCTGGCCAAGCGAATGGCGAGCGGAGATCTCCAATCCTGGGCGAGGGACCTCGACGGACTCCAACACGAGTCCATTGGCCGGATCATGGTGCCACTCGACTGGTCGCCATCGCTCGGGTCATTGGAGGACATACCGACCGATCCGACCGAGCACGAACCCACGATCTATATGGAAGACACGATGTGGCCGTTTCCCGGAAAAGTCCAGGACTACATTCGGGCCGCCGGAGACGTGTACCAACAGGCACTCAGCGCCCAGGGGTCTCAGGTGCCGATGCACATCGAGCTTGCCCTCCAGTCCATGCCGGGAGCGGGTAGGTATCCCGAAGTCACCCTCATGCAGAAGCTGTCGAGCCTTCCCCCGTTGATCCGGCTGCTCACCCACGACATCCCTGCAGCTGTCGTTCAACCCGGATCGTGGATGCACGAAGCACTCGAGCTTCGGGATCAGTGGCAGAGCAGGCTGCTGCGCACAGCGGTGTGGTCGCCACTCCAGTGAGGTAGTCGTGACGGCCCAGCAGACGAAGGTCGACGGCCTGCGCCTCATACACGGCGCCACACCCAAGGGGGCAACTGACACATGCTGTTCATGCACGAAACCCACAAAGTGATCGGCCGGCACGCCTCGGCTTTCGAGGACTTGTACCGGGAGGAGTGGATGCCCGCGCTGGCTCAGAGCAGCAACGCACGGTTGGTGGGTTACCTGAACCACGCCATGGGCAGCGGACCGGCCTACCAGGTCGTGACCATCACCGCACTCTCCGACGGAGCGGCATGGGAGGACCTGGTCCACCGGATGTTGCTCGGTGATTTGAGCGACCTCACCTCGCGGCTCGACGCCGAACGTTACGAGGTCACGGGCAAGCTCCTGACACCTGTTTACTGGTCGGCGATGCAGGAGCTCGACCTCGCCGAGGTCCCTACGGACGGCCGCGAGCACGAACTATCGGTCTACATGCAGGACACCGGCTGGCCTACCGCGCCCCTCGACGACTACATCGAATTGTGGAATCACGACTACTGGCATTTCATGCGCCAGATTCCTCCGGAGAGGATGCTGCTCGACATCGTGGCCTGTTTCCAGGTGGCGCACGGTTCGGGCATCCGACCTGAGGCAATCCTCCTGCAGAAGATCATGAACTTCTCGACCTTGGGCCATCTGCTCACTAGCGTTGAGGAGTACGACCCCACGACATGGCCGGGTAGCTACATGACAAAGGGGCTGGACTTGCGCGACCAATGGGAAAGCAAGCTGCTGCGAACGAGCAACTGGTCGCCCACCTGGTAGTCGCCCTAAGGACACTTCCAAGGCTCAACCAAAAGCCGTCGCTATTTTTTGGAGTCCAGGTCCGATTTGACGGTTGCCTTGGCGGTCGAATTAGGGGCGTCATGCCGCGGTGATCCGGCGCTAAATAGCGCCATCAGCGCCCAGTTGCCCTATTTCCTCCCACGAGATCCCGGCTTCCACGAGCACCTCTTCGGTGTGCTGGCCCAGTTCGGGAACGTGCATAGACGGCGTCGTCACTGGATCGGAGAAGCGGACCGGCGGTCGGACCACCGCACTCGCCTGCCCTGGTGCCGGGTCGACGACATCGGTTATGTATCCGTTGCGCCGCACCCCTTCGTTGCCGGCTACTTCGGCGTGATCACGCACCGGGGCGAAGCGGACGCCGGCCGCGCTGAGAACACCGCACCATTCGCCGGTCGTCCTGGTCATGAACGCTTCGTTGAGGATGGGCCACAGAGCTTCCTTCTCCTCTTCGAAGTAGAGCAGTTGATTGAACCGGTCGATGAGCTCCGGTCGGCCGATCGTCCGATAGAAGGTGTCGCGCGCGGACCCGACCACCCCGACGATGGCGATGAACCCGTCGGCGGTCGGGAAGACGCCGTAGATCCCAGGGATCATCGGATGGCCGCGGCCACTCGGTCCCGAGACCTCTCCGCTCATGAGGTACTTGGTGAACTCACCCGCCTGAGCCCAGACCTGACCACCCAGGAGCGAGGTCTCGACCAGCTGTCCGCGGCCGCTGCGCTCACGGGCATAGAGGGCGGCCAAGATGCCGGCCACCAGGTTTTGTCCGGCAGTGTGGTCGGCGATGGTGGCGCCGATGGTGCTCGGCTCGACGCCGTCGCCTCCGGTGGTGCTGATGAGGCCGCCGGCGGCCTGGGCGCTCAGGTCGGCTCCCTCTCGCCCGGCGTCCGGGCCTTCGGTGCCAAAGGACGAACCCATGGCATAGATAACGCGCGGGTTCCGAGCGGCTGCATCCGCATAGCTCAAGCCCCAGCTCTCCATGGTGCCCGGTTTGAAGTTGCTGATGACGACATCGGCCTGCTCGATCAGCTGGAGCATGATCTCGCGCCCCTGCGGGACCCGCAGGTCGATCGTCACACTCCTCTTTCCCCGGTTGTAGGCCGCGAAGAATGCCGATCGCCGGTCCTCCTTGCTGACGGGTAGCCACCGCGCTTGGTCACCGAACCCGGGCAGTTCGATCTTGACCACGTCAGCGCCCCACTCGAGCATGGTGAGTGCCGCTTGTGGTCCCTGCACCAGGAGCCCGGCTTCGAGCACGCGCACACCATCGAGGGGGCCCATCTCCCCACCTTTGGTCATACGGGTCCACTCGGTCAAGCAGCTCGATCCTCGTCGAGCTATTCCTCGGGATAGCGCAGGGTGCCACCTTGGCGCTTCGCTCGCAGGTAGTCGGACATGCGGAGGTCCTCATCCCCGCTCAGGTTCTCGATGAGGTGGCCCAACGCATCGAAACTCTCGGCGCCGAGTTGGCGTTCGAGCGCCCGCTCGATCTTCCGGGCCGAGGCGGCATGGGCCGCCAGGTACTCCGCTGCCTTGATGGTGATCCGCACCACCTTCTCCTTGCCACTGGTCGCTGACGGCGTCACCGTGACATAGCCCTCGTCGCGCAAGTGACCCACGACCTGCGCCGCTCGCTGTCGTGACACGCCGAGTTCCCGCCCGATCTGCGTGATGGTCGGATCGGAGTTGGCCCGGCAGAAACGCAGCACTCGCCCGTTCGGAAAGGCGCGGTCACTGAAGCCGCGACGGGCCATCTCCTGGTCCAGCATCCGTTGGTAGCCCAGCCACGCCCGCCG
Organism: Acidimicrobiales bacterium; assembly: GCA_036489775.1. Classification (GTDB taxonomy): domain Bacteria; phylum Actinomycetota; class Acidimicrobiia; order Acidimicrobiales; family RAAP-2; genus Bog-473. The sequence continues at coordinate 56,921 of DASXFC010000056.1, forward strand.
GAGCGAGGGCCCCAATGGCCGTCGAACTTCAGCGCACATTGTCAACCATGATTGACAATAATAGCAACCCGATCCCATACTGGGGGTCATGAACCGATTTGTCACCGCCGCCCTGCTCGCCTGCGTGATCGGGTGTGGTCTGGCCTCGATCCCCGCCGGTGGCGGCCTTGCCTCGGCTGCGCCGGCCGCTGTCAGTTCGCCGCCGTGGGTTAGGGACAGCGTGCAGTACCTCAACATCTTCCTGCCCGACGCCGACAGCGACTACTACATCGACGGGTTCGGCACGGCCGCGGGAGCCCGCACCGTCATCAGCGGTCGGGTGCCCCATGCCCGCTACTGGTCCTTCACCGCGTACCCGCTGGGAGGGAGCGGGGTGGACACCCATGTGCACGACACCGACATCCAGCAGTTGCACCGTCACTACACGGTCACGCTCGCATCCTCGTGCGCCGGCATCAAGGGCACCTGCGTGGACACCGCGTCGACTGGCACCGCCGGCATCATTGTGATGCGCCTCTACGTTCCGGTCGACGTGAACGGTGCCGGCACCGGCGGTGTCCCGCTGCCCACGGTGACCTATGTGAGTGCCAGTGGCGCACCGCTCACCCTCAGCGCGGCTGCGGCCACCGAGACGCCCACCAACACGGTGAACTTTCTGCAACTCCTGCACGGGAAGCTCCCGGCCGCCCTCACCCGGCCCTATCCCATCGACGCGCCGGTGCCGGTCGCCGTCACGGTGCCAGTGCCGGAGGCCCGTCCGACCGGGCCCAAGGGCACCTACGCCAACCCCGACAACCTCTACGACCACATGGCTCTCAACTCAACCCGCGGCAACCTGGTGATCTCGGCCAAAGCGCCGACTTATCAATCCGACTCGTTCCAAGCGGTGAACCATCTGGGACGAGGGTCCAGTCAGAATCCTCAGACCCGCTACTGGTCCATCTGCGTTGTCCTAACCGGACGAGCTACCGGTGACTGCTTGCGCGACGAGCAGGTGCACGTCAGTAGCAGCGGGCGTTTCACCATCGTGGTTGCACCCTCGTGCCCGCTCATTGGTTACCAGAACTGCCTGGTCGCCGGGCCCGAGGCCATACAGGTCGGGCTGGCCTATCGGAACTTGCTGCCGGGTCGCATTTTCGCTTCGCAGGCCTTCGAGGGACCGTACGCGCTGACCGGCAACTACGTGGCTCGACCCGCGGGCTGAGCGGGGTCGGATCCCAGCAGCGTTACGCTGTGAGGAAAACTGGTCCTGTGGCATCAGGACTGAGGCAGTTGGTGTTGGGGATCAGCCTGCTGGTGGCGAGCGCCACCCTGATCAGTTCGAGCGCTGGCGCTTCGACCGCATCGGTGTCGATCGTGCAGGTGCCGGTGCAGGTGGCTCATACGAGCGATGGCAACGTCGGCTACCGGATCCTGGGCCACGGGTCACCTCTCCTACTCATCACCGGCTTCAGCGCCAGCATGGACAATTGGGCGCCTGACTTCGTCAATACCTTGGCCGCCAAACATCGGGTGGTCATCTTCGACAACGCCGGCGTGGGCCGGACCGCGGCGCTCCCCTCGCCGCTGACCATCACCGCCATGGCGACGCAGACCAGTGCCTTGATCTCCACGCTCAAGCTGGGGCGCACCGCCGTCTTGGGGTGGTCGATGGGCGGCATGGTCGCCCAGGGACTGGCTGTACGCCATCCGAGCCAGGTGAGCCGCCTCATTTTGGCGGCGACCCAAGCTGGGAACGGAAAGGCCGTTCCGCCGCCGGTCGCCGCGGCCGCCACTCTGAACAGCGGTAACCCACTTGAGGTCCTGAGTACCTTGTTCCCGGCCGATCAAAAGGTGGCCGAAGGCATGTACGCCAAAGCCATCTTGACCTACCCGAACTTCTATCTGGCCCCGGCCACAGCGCAAGCCACCCAGAACCAGGCCATCGATCAATGGTTTGCCGGCAAAGACCCCGCCGGCGTGGCGGCGGCCCGGCTGCATCTGCCGACACTGGTGGCCGACGGGGAAGTTGACGCCCTCGACCCGGTGAGCAACGACCATCAGCTGGCTCACCTGATCCGCGGCGCTCACTTGGTGCTCTATCCCGACGCCGGCCATGCCTTCTTGTTCCAGGAGGCCGGTTTCGCCGCCACGGTCGACCGCTTCCTCAACGCCTGAGACGACGGACCAGGCTGAGGCCGGTCAGCACGCCTGCGCCGACCACGAGGGCAATGGCGACGCCCTCGATCTTGTGGCTGGCCGACGTGCAGGACGACTGCGCCTCGGGCACGCTGGTCAACGGCCGTCCATCCAGCAGCAGCGAGGCCGGCTGAGCGTGGTGGGTCCACTGGCTCAAAACACTGGAACACTTGACCTGTACCCCGACCTTGGTCAGCAGGTTCGATTGGAGCACCGTGGCCGTTGGCGAGAACACCACCAGGTAGATCGCCACGCCCAGCGCGACCAGCGCCACCACCCGCAACAAGAACCGGATCATCTGTCCCACCCACGAGTCGTCGTGGCGGCAGCGTACTGGGAGCGCCGGCTGAGTCTCGGCACATGGTCCGCACTTTCGATCACCTACGCTGCGGCTCCATGAGCGACCCAGAACAGCGAGGTGCCGGCTGGCTCCTCGACGGCAAGGTGTGCATTGTTTCGGGCGTCGGCCCCGGGTTGGGCCGGCAGGCGGCCCTAGCCCTGGCCGCCCACGGCGCCGACCTCGTCTTGGCGGCCCGCCGCCAGCAGACCCTCGACGAGGTGCGGGCCGAAGTCGAGTCCGCCGGGGCCCGCGCCATCACCGTACCCACCGACATCACCGATGCCGATGCGTGCGCCCGCTCGATGGATGCGGCGGCCGAGGCGTTCGGTGGCGTCGACGTGCTGGTGAACAACGCCTTTCGCTTCGACGCCTTTCAGAGCTTCGAACAGGTCGACCTGGCCCTGTGGCGCAAGATCATGGATACCAACCTCTTTGGGTCTCTGCAGATGACCCGGGCCGCTCTGCCGCACATGCGCCAGCGCGGTGGTGGTTCCGTGGTGATGGTGGCCTCAATGGTGGCGCGGCAACCACAACCAGTCCAGGGTGGTTACGCCATCTCCAAAGGCGCCCTGCTGACCGCCACCCGAGTTCTGGCCTACGAACTCGGGCCGTCCGGAGTCCGGGTCAATGCGGTGGTGCCCGGGTGGATGGCCGGACCGTCAGTGGACATCTACATCAAGATGACATCCGAAGGGCGCGGCGTTCCGGCGCAGGAAGTGATCGACGAATTGAACGCCCGCGTCCCTCTGGGTCGTATTCCGAGCGATCAGGATGTGGCCGGTTCCATCGTGTATCTGGCCTCGGACCTTTCCTGCGCCATGACCGGGCAGGCCATCGACACCAACGGCGGCGAGATCTTCACTTGATGCTCCGGCTCAGGGCTTGAAGGCGAGCACGATCTCGGTGTCACCCGGCCACTGCCAGAAGCGACCTTCCGGAGAGTGCCGGTAGAGCAATTGCCGCAGTGCTGTCTCGAACTCGAGGCGGCGGTCACCAAAGCGGTGAGGTGCGGCGTAGGACATCGAGAAATACATGGCGACCACTGAATCGACCGTGTTGACCAGGTCAGTAACGCCGGGCGCATAGAGCACCCGGGGGCGTCCAAACCGGGTCTTGGCCAACGTGTCCTCGAACCGCTCACCGGGCTGACGCCAAAAGTCGAGGTACTGCCGCGTTTCGTCACCCTGGAACCAGATGATGAGCTCGCGGATGGCGTCGTAGGGGATCAGCGGGTGACCGGTCCCAGCGGGCGTCGGCCGGCCTGTCACGACGTGGCTGATCATGGCGATCGCGCCACCGGATGCCAGCACGTCGTAGACCTGCTCGGCTACGGCCAGCCGGTCGACCCGGTGGAACGACTGGCCGAATGTGACCAGGCGGCACGGTGCCAGTCCCAACTCTGAAACCTGCTCGGCCAGACCTTCGACCCAGCGCAGGTTGGTCCGGCCCGCCGCGTGGGCTCGGCGACTCCCTTCGGCCAGCATCCCGGGTTCGGGATCGAGTCCGACCACGTCCGCGAAGAACGGAGCCAGCATGACCGCCACCACGCCGGGCCCGCAGCCGACATCGAGCAGCCTCCCGGTACCGTCGAGGCCAAGGGCCTCGACCATCGTGTGGGCGAGGTGGGGCGAGTAGGGGGGCCGCCCGGTGGTGTAGTACTCGGCGGTACCCCGGAAGGCCAGGGGATCGAGGTTCATCGGCGGGCGAACTCGACGATGTCGGGCAGCCCCGGCCGGTAGCCGTCACTGGTGTCGACGACGAGGACGGGCACGCCGATCTCCATCGGTGCATAGCGCTCCCACCCGAACGTCCCGGCTTCCATGGCATTCACCAGCTCATCGTCGGGATGCGAGATGCGCCTGATGGGATCTGACTCGGCTCGATCTGTGTAGCGCCTCTGGGCGACGTGCACGTCAACCCGACAGTGCACGATGCAGGCGTCACTCAACCGGACCAACGCTTCGGCGCCTCCGGTTAGGTCGTAGAAGAAGGCCGCTTCGGCCACCACCGAGCAGTCGGATCGCAAGTACTCCGTGACCACCCGGTAGAAGAGGGCGAAGGCCTCATCGGCGATGGGATCCCCCCAGCTGGGGGTTCCGCTGTCACGCGCGTGGACCAAGCCCTCCTTGATCTCGTCGCGCGAGACCACCGGGCACGGCAGGATTCGTCCGAGCTCATGGGCCAGGGTGGTCTTGCCCGACGCCGGGGTACCGCTGATCAAGACCAGCCGGGGCACCTTCAGCCTTCCCCATCGTCGATGGCGAATAAAGCAGATGGGTGGGATGATCGGCGCGCCAGAGCCCGGCCGGGCTGGCCGGAACACGTTGGCTGGATGGCAGCAAGAAGGGTGCGCATGGGGGGTCTGATGGTAAGAGGTCTCGGTCGCTGGCAGGTCTCGACCAAGATTCCCATTCATTTGCACCGGTCGCGCCACGGATGCCGCGTGAGCAACCGGCGACGAGGTTGACCACGATAGGGCGGCTTACCGGCAAGGTCGCGATCGTCACCGGAGGTGGCGGCGGCATCGGTGGTGCCACCGCGTCAACGCTGGCCCGTGAGGGTGCGGCGGTCGGCATCGTAGACATCGATCGTGTTGCGGCTGATCGGGTGGCCGAGCAGATCACCCGGTCGGGTGGGTCGGTCCTCGTCCACCAGGCCGATCTCTCCCAGGAGTCCGAGGCCCGGGACGCGGTGGCGAAGGTGGTGGCCACATTCGGGCGACTCGACGTCCTGCACAACAATGCCGCCTTGACAGACCACGAGTTTCTTTCGCGTGACACCACGGTGACCGAGCTTGACGTCGAGGTGTGGGATAAGACCATGAGCGTGAACCTGCGTAGCCAGATGTTGATGTGCAAGTACGCCATCCCGGCCATGCTCACCGATGGCGGCGGCTCCATCATCAACATGTCGTCCGGGGCGGCGTTGAAGGGTGATTTCACCCGGACCTCCTACGGCGTGTCGAAGGCCGGCGTGAATGCCCTCACCATGTACGTGGCCACCTCGCACGGGAAGCGGGGCATCCGAGCCAATACCATCGTGCCCGGACTCATCATCACCGACGCCGTCAAGGCGCATCTCACTGAGCGGATGCTGGCCGGTCTGGGCAAGGTAACCCTGACGCCGTATGTCGGTGCTCCTCAAGACGTGGCCGATCTGGTGCTCTTCCTGGCTTCTGAGGAGTCGCGCTACATCACCGGCCAGATGGTCGCCATCGACGGTGGTATGTCGGCGCACGTCGGGAGGGGTGATGAGTAAGGCCTACTCCGGGACGGGTGCCGGGTCACCCGGCGCGCTCCGCCGGTACAGTGACCCAAGCCGGCTAGGCCGAATGGCGCGACGGCTGACAGATTGGGGGACAGGTGCCGAGAATCGAGCCGATTCCACTTGAGGCATTGGCTGAAGAGCCGAGGCGCATCATCGAGGAAGGGGTGGCCAGCGGCATGTACGCCACTCCGATCCCGCTGCAGATCTTCGCCTACAAGACGTCACAAATCCTGATGACCAACGCGGCCCGCGGCGCCTGGGGTCGACAGTCGCTCCTCGGCGGTCGGATCCTCGAGCTCCTGCGCATCCGCAGCGCGCAGTTGGGCGAGTGCCAGCCTTGCATGCAGTCGCGGAAGCACGACTCCATCACCGACGAGGACGTAGCTTGCCTGCTGGCGCCTGGTCAGGGTGAGCTGACCGAACAGGAGCGCTTGGCCATCCAATTCCTGGACCTGCTCTCGGCCGATCACCATGCCATCGACGACGAGGTCTATCGGGAGCTCGGCCAGGTCTTCACCGCGGCGCAGATCATCGAGTTGGGATTCGCCTGTGCGAACTCGATGGGATTGCACCGCTTCATTCACACCCTCGACGTGTATGGCGACGGTGAGCCGGTCATCCATTTCAACGCCGATCAGATTGACAGTGCGCGCGACGACGTCGCCGCACCTTCGGGACGGTGAGCCAGACCGTTCTGGTCACCGGCGCTACCGGTCTGGCCGGCGCCAACGTCTGTCGTCAACTGTACGAGCGGGGTGACGGGGTGAGGGCCCTGGCTCGGGCCACGGCCGACACGGCGCCACTCGAAAAGCTCGGTGTCGAGATCGTGACCGGTGACGTCACTGATGCTGATGACGTCCGCCGGGCCGCGGCGGGCTGTGACTCGCTCATCCACTGTGCCGCTCTCCTCGGCGGAGCCAGCCAGAACCTGGCGGATTTCGAGGCGGTCAACACCATGGGCACCAGGCATGTCCTCGACGCGGCCGAGGCCCTCGGTCTGGGCCGCGTGGTGGCCTGCAGCACCGGCACGTTCTTCGACACGGCCGGCGGGCTGGACCGCGAGGACGCTACGGTCAGCCAGATCCGGAGCGCCGATCCCTACACGGTGACCAAACGAGCCGCCTTCCTCGATGTGATGTCGAGGGCCGAAAAGGGGATGGACGTGGTCAGCACGCACCCCGGTGCCATCTACGGCCCATCACCAGTGGCCAGCAACGCCATCGGGATCACCAGCTTCAATCGGGTGCTGATCTCCGCACTCCGAGGGCGGATCACGCGGTACCTCACGTTCCCGGTGAGTTGGGTCTTTGCTGAGGACATCGCGACGGGATGCCTTCTGGCCCTCGACAAGGGGGTGTCCGGGGAGCGATACATGCTCGACGGACAACCTGAAGACGTCGTCAGCATCGCCGAGGCATGCAACCGCCTGTGCGCGTCAGCCGGCCTCGACCACCACGTCGAAGACGTGCCACCGTCGGACGACCCGGGTCTGCTCGAGACATTTGGACCAACCCTGATCGCCATTGCGCGCAGGGCCGCAGAGGAAGCTCCGCCGCGCAAGCCGCTGTCCGAAACGAAAACGTTCCAGCGACTCGGGTACGACCCCATCAGCCTCGATCAAGGATTGGCGGCCACGACTGAATGGTTGCGGGCCATCGGGAAGGTCGACTGAGCCGACCGGTACTGCTGGTGGAGCCTCGTTGCTCTCACCAGGACTTGTGTGGTCGGGCTGCCCGGATTTGAACCGGGGACCTCTGCGTCCCGAACAGAGCCAGGTCGAATTTCAACTGTCCTGGTGGTCGGCGGCGTTTCCCTAAAAGTACAGGTCAAGCCTTACAAATCTCGGCTTGCCATTGACCGTTCAATACCGCCAGATACCGCAAGTCTCCAACCTTCCGCGCCATTTCCGCGCCAATTCGCGCCGGGCTGAAAAATTCACTTACTCAATTGAGTGAGCGCCATTGTCCAATTTGCCAACAACCGAGCAAGTCATTGATGGTTCTCACGTGAGGCTGCATGACATCGACGTCGATTGCTCTCACACCTCGGCCCTCGGTGGGCGTGTTCGCGAAAGTTGCCCCTTGCGGTTCGGCACTCTGGAGCCAGGGCGGTCACGTCGAAGGTGCCGACAAAGTGGGACACTTTCGGAAGTGAATTTGCACTCCGCCGACACCCTGATCAGCGACTCTGATCGCTTCTGGTCATTGGTTGGGCGCTACTACGACCCGGCCACTGAGCAGTGTTTGGCGATGGAAGCAACTCCGTTGGGTCAGTCGGGTGCATGCGTTGTTGGTGGCGACGCACTGATTTGGGTGGTCTTGGACGCGTGATCGTGTATTTGATTTCGGCGGGAATCGTGACCTGCTTGTCCTTGGTGGGGTTCGTTGCACTTCGAATCCGTGGCAATCGAATTCGAAGTTCCACACATGATCCGAGGGTTGTCGAACAACAGGCGAAAGTGAACGCACCGTGGGAGGTGGTCTCTCCGAAGATTCGGGCCGCCTTGGACAAGATTGCATCCGAAGCTACGTCTTTTGATGCATCCCAAGGCGCCTATATCGCAAGGACTCCAGCGAATTTGCGAACTTGGGGTCAGTTTGTACAGGTTTCGCAGGGAGCGGAGAAAGGGGAGCAATGCACTCTAATTTGCAAATCATGGCCAACTCGTGACTTGCAGACAATCGACTCGGGCGCCGGTGGGAGGAAAGCGATCCGAGCGTTTCTTCGGCAGCTAAGTGGTGACAATCCGGATTTTGAAGTTGGTGCAAACTAGTACTTCCACAAGCTCCACGAAGGTTCGAGCAAGTTCATGTCCACCATAAGAGCCTTACTCGAACCTTCCCCAAAGAAAACAGGGGTCAGGGTTCGGGTGAAGCTGTATTTCCCGCCATTGCCCTCCAGCGTCCGTTTCTGGGTCTTGGAGGTCTTTTTCCGCGCTCTTGGGTCATCGGATCCCGATTTCCCGCCTCTGGTCGCCACAAGTTCATCGAATGGTGGGTTGAACACAGCTTTTGCGACCCCAGCTATGTCCACATAGAGCTTCTCGAAAATCGCCTGATTGAGTAACTGGCGCTGTCCTGGATCCATCCGCCGATAGAGGCCCTGGGGATCCTCTAGGAGCTTGAGGCCGTCTTCGACGAGAGCCACCCCTGCAGACAATTCTTTCACAGTACCCTTCAGACGCTCCTGAACCGTGGAGCGCTGCCTCTGGATGAGTGAGAGGCGTTGCTTGACTTTGGTCGATGACAGATTGCCGTCTGCGACAAGATCGACCAGGTTCTCTTCCTGAGTATCGAGGCGCATCATCTCTTTCGCCAACTGTTCATGAAGCAGTTTGGCCGCTGCCTTCTCCTCCGCCAGCATCTCTTGCATCAGGTCACGGACTCCCTGAATGACCTCAGATGGGAGGCGCAATGAGCCGTAGTAGTCCAGTACTGCGGCCTCTAAAGCGTCGCCCTCGATGTATGGCGCGTCGCAATGATGTTGCTGACGGCGCAGGCAGAAGAAGTACAAGTACTTGCCACCATGGCCGTTGGACCATTGGAAAATTACGCGTGCGTCATGGCCGGAGTCATGGCAGCGCCCACACCACAAGCTGCCCTTCAAGTAATGATGATGTCGTCGTTGGCGTGCGCCACGTCCACCTCGCTCAGCGAGCACGTCCTGCACTCGATCGAAGAGATCAGCACTGATCAGGGGCTCATGACGTCCGGGGTACGTCTCGCCCTTATAGGTGACAAATCCGATGTAGTACGGATCTCGCAATAGTTGGTTGAGCTTGGAAGTAGAAACAGGTCCAGATGGATAACGGCCTGGACGAGTCTTAAGACCGCGGGCGGTTAGTTCGGCGGCAAGGCTTTCCAGGCTGTGGTCACCTGTGGCGTACAACTCAAAAGCCGTCTTCATGAATGGAGCGCGCTCTGGATCAAACTTGACGATCCCAATGTTGCGTCCTTCGGAGAGGTCACGAGCATTCATGTAGCCGATACGGGCGCGACCGAGAGTCCCACCATTGCGGGCCTTGGCACCCATCTTGTAGGCAATGTCAGCGCCATTGGCCTTGGACTGATACTCCCCGACAGCGTGCATGATGATTTCCACCATGTCGCTCTCGGGACCTTCACCGAGGTCCATAATCGTAGGGACGACTCGGGTCCCATATTTGCTCAGATCCCGTTTGGTGATCACGGCATCGATGCTGTTTCGAAATATGCGGTTGAACTGATAAACGATGATGTAGTCGATGTCCTTCTGAGTCTTGATCCAAGCCATCATTTCCTGGAAGACCGGTCGGTTTGCGATGTTAGTTGCGGAGCGGCCCGGCTCGACAAACTCCCGCACGATCTCCGCACCGAGGGTCGCACCCTTCAGTTCACAGGATTCACGCTGCGCAGGCAGGGAGATGCCTTCTGGGTTGTAGTCGGTCTTAACCTGAGATGGGGTACTAACCCGCAAGTACAACACCGCTCGCTTGGTGACCACGCCAACCTCGTGCGCAGTGATCTCGTTGTCACGGCGCGCGATCTTCGACACTCGTGCCGAAGATCGCAGTGCCGTGCTCATTACGTCTGTCTGCCCTTCGTCGCTAGCGTCGCCTTCATGCGACTTCTCCGGCAAGGTCATTAGTCACCTCCTCGGTAGGGGTGATGGGTTGATCGATGAACATTCCATGACGCTTCATAAGTGCATTGAAGAGCTGTCGCAGTTCGAACAGGGCCGATTCGGGAAGCTCTTGGTACTTGGCAGCCAGATAGGGCTCGAAGGTCGGTAGTTCGTCGGGAATGAGGTAGCCCGCCCGGGCGTAGACGTCGGCGAGTGGAATGCCGAGCATTTCGGCAAACCGAGCCAGTTTGTCCGGACTTGGCGCAGCAAACTGGCCTTGTTCGAAGCGGACAACGGTTGAGTTGGTGGCCCCGGCAGCTTTCGCCACCTGATACGTCGAGTAGCCCAGCTGGCGCCGTCTTTCTCGCAGCAGCGCTCCCAATGCTTTGGATTGTTCTGGGTTCATGTTTTTGCCTCCAAAAATCCATTCTACCAGGAATAATGCGAAAACGCATCGGTCCGTTGACCATTCCACAACGGAATACCCAAACGGTCCCCGGCATTTCAAACGGCTCCGTCGAAGACGTAGACACCGCCGTCCCCCTCACTAACGTCGACATCCCCGTCCAGTAAGAGATCGTTGGCGAAACCTGTGATGTCCAAGTGCACGTAACGGTTCAGAAAGCTGGGAACTGCATTCTCAAGTTGTTCCGGAAGTTCATATTCCTCAAGAATCCTTTCGGCGTATTCGACGAAGGACCTGTAGTGGCCGACATACACGGCCTCGAACCGATCGAGTTCGGAATCAGCGGTACCAGCAAGGGCCGCCCAGTGGGCAAAAGCGGCCCCATGTTGGACGATTCCATGCGCCACCCTTGCGAGGACCGAGATCGATTCGTATTCGCCCGGGCGCCAAGGTCCAAAGCCATCAAAATCGAAGATTCCGAACTCTTCGGCTCCTGATGTAGGTGAGCTGTCGAGCATGTCCTGAATCTGAGCCTCGATGTTTTCGCAGGGGCACGCCACGTCGATCCACTTCCCGTGCAGAATGCCTTCGTTGTAGTCATTCAGGCTGGCGGCGTAAATCCTTGGTGAGACGGACTGTTGCTTTCTCATCTCCGAAGACGAGTTGCTGCTCGCATTTGAAGGGGCGCCTTCGCGGTTTTCTGGTCGTTCTTCCATTCGTTACCTCCTTTCGGTTTCCAGTTGGTTGATTGGTAGGGGCTCCCGAGTCGCAAAATGCGACATCGAGGGAGCCCCTACCAGGGTGGGTGGTGTTGTACTCAGCTGGTAGCTGGTGCACCTCCCTTGTTGCGGGTGGACCGCTGCGGGGTCTTGGACCCGGCGGACTCACCCGACTTCGGCTTGGCTCCATCGTCACTAAACAACGTGGCGATGGCTCCTCGTCGTTTGGCGGCGTCGCTCTCAATGTCAGCGAGAACGGCTTCCGCTCGCTCGGCCAGCTGTGGGTTGCTGCGCTTCGTCTCGATGAAGCTTTCGATCGCTTGCCGAATGGCATCGCTAATCGTCAGTTCCTCAAGCTGCGCAATCATCGTCAGCTGGGCATGGAGCTCTTCTTCCAGTCGTATGGCGAGCGTCTTCACGACGCCAGAGCCTGGTTGAAGGTGTTGATTCGTCCATGACGCATAGGTCATGACCTCCTCGGTTTGGTGCGACCGGCGATCCCCGGATGGAATCTCCTCTTTGAGCCGCATGGCACCGACGAAGCCCTCAGGCGGCACGGTGATGAATGGTGGTTGACGGAATCTGGCTTCGGGCGGCGTCGATCCGTCGAGTGGCGAGAGTGGCGAAGTCGGGGTTCAGCTCGATTCCCAACCAATCACGCTTGTGCTGCTCGGCGACCAGGCCAACGGTTCCGGCCCCGAAGAACGGATCGAGGACCAGTCCAGGTTGCCAACGTGCGTGGCACTTACAGGCCGGCCGAAGGTCACCACGAACGGCCAGTTGCCCAAGCGCCCGGCCCGGCCCTCGCTGCCATGGTTCCCCGCAGCGAGAGCACACCCGTTCCGGACAGGTGGCGAGCAACGGCTGCTCAACCAGGTCGGGTGGGAAGGTGGCAAAGTGCTGCCCCCGGAAGTTGGCCGAGGGCAACCTCACCACATCACCGGGGTTTTTGCCCAAGGGGTGACCAGCCCGGCCCTCACGCTTCATGTGTGCCAGGCCGCTGTTGCTACCGGCCAGCGGTCCGGCCCAGACTGGCGGTCTGGAGTGAGCCGGTGGGTACGGACCCGGGCGCCGTCTGCCTGGAGCGACCGCTGAAGTGTGTGGCACGCGAATGGCGTCCAAGTCGAAGTGGTACTGCCGTGAACGGGTTAAGAGGTAAATGACCTCCCACTTGCAGGCCAGACGATCACGAACACTTGTCGGCATGGTCCGACTTTTGCTCCAGATGACCTTATTGCGAATTGTCCAACCGTCGTCGATGAGCCCGATTGCTAATCGCTCGGGACCGAGCAACAGGCTCTTGGCTGGCGCCCCGAACCGAAGTCCCCGGCTGTAGCTGTCGCCGAGATTCAGCCAAACCGAACCGCTTGGCTTGAGGACGCGACCCAAGCCGCCCATCACTAGGCGCAGTTCGTCCACCCACAGCGATACGTCGTCTTCGAGACCTATCTGCCCCTTGGACCCATAGTCACGGAGCTGGAAGTACGGCGGCGACGTAATAACCGTGTCGACCGAAGCCACCGGCAAGTCAGCTAACTTGGTGCGGACATCGCCAATGATCACGCTGTTGCGGACCAGGTTGTGCACGACCGGGCTATTCACGATGCGCCCTCAGTTAGCACTGGGAGCGCCATCTCGTTGGTGGTGACGATAAAGAGCGCAGCGGTGAACCGATCGTCCGCGTCTATGGCGGCTCGTAATCTCTGAGCCAGGCGTTCGTGAGGCATGACCCAGCACACTTGGGGGTGGATTCGGTGGACCGCCTGCTCCTTGCCGGACCGGTAGTAGTCCTCATGTATCCGGCACTTGCGCAGGAGGGCCGGTAGGTGTTCATTGCCCCGGTCAAGCTCGATGAACCAGCGCTGCTCATAGTCACCGATCCCCACAGCCAAAAACAAGTCGGGTCGCAGGTGCACCGTTCCACTGGCGCCCGAGAACAGCCGCCAGCAACGGGGTTCGGGCTGACACGCCAGGATTTCGAAGACTCCGGATCGTGCCGCTACGGCGACGTCTACGGCGAGTTGGGACACCGCCAGTGTGTGGGCCAGGAAAGTCGGCGATGGTTCCCGGAATCGGGATCGAGGACCCTCCAGGCTCAAGGCTCGCTGGCCCACCGGTCCGATGGCGTAGACCCACGAGCCCGATCCTGCCCGGAGACCCCCGACGCGGCGTTCGATGCGCAGCAGGAGTCGGTCAGCGGTAAGGGCGGCCAAAACCCGGCGACAGCTGCGGGCGGCTGATGCGGCGCTCTCGTGGTTCCCTGCGAAGAAGAGGGAGTGCAGCTGGAAACCAGACATCAGCCGATGGTCAGCCACCCTGGCGATGATGGCGAGGTCTCGCTCCGACAAGCTCTCGGTGAGACGATGCACCGCCCGGGGTCCGGTTCGTTGGGGGCTCATGCCGGGCCTCCAGCCTGCGGCAGGGGGGCCGACCGCCGCGGTGATGAAGGAAGATGGATGCGAGAGAGTCGCAGAAGAGTCCGCGCCCTAACCAGGGCGGAAACACCGCTCCAGTAGGACCTTTCAGCCCTCTGGCTCGACGCGACCGGTAGAGCGAGCGGACACTCATCACTGGTGATCATGATGCGTCTCCCTGCTGACGTGGACGGCGTCCAAGGTCACTGCCGGCAGAACTGTCCCGGCCGAATAGAAGCTCTCGCAGCGAGGCCTCCACCTCTTCCCGGTCGGTCCCGTAGGCCTGACGTGACGCAGCTCGGACTACCTCGGGGTCACTTGTTGGCTTGCCGGGCAGTACGGTTCGGGCACTGACCCAAGGCTGCAAGCGGTCATCGGCCATGAGCCGGACATAGCAGTGGAAGGCTTCCAGGCCCTCGAAGTCCTCGGGTTCGAGGTCGCTTCCCGCCGAGACGAGCTTGGCGTCTTCATGAGGCAGCCGCCAGGCGACCCTGGACTGTACGTTATTGATGACCGCCGATCGTGTAGCGGTATCGAGCTGCTGCATGTATTGGTGGGCCAGTACAAATCCGACGCCCAGCCCTCTAGCCATGGCGAGCGCATCAGCGAAATCGGTCGGAAGCTTTAGGTAGTCCTGGAACTCGTCGACGTAAATGAACACCGGATGACGTCGTTCCCTCGGAATGGCAGTACGCCCAAGTGCCGCCTGCCACAGACTGGCCATGACCAGGCTCCCCAGTAGTGCGGCAGACTCCGGCCCAATCTGGCCCTTGGCCAGATTGACGAGCAGGATGCGCCGCTTGGTAAACACGTCACGGATGTCGAACTTTGGGTTCGCTTGACCGATAATGGCGCGGAGCTGCGGTCGCAGGAACGGACGCAGCTTGTTGAGCACCGGCGCGATGGCGGTCGAGCGTTCAGCCTCAGACCAGTGCTCGAAACTCATCCAGAAAGGTTCGAGTCCGATGGGTTCATCCACGTATTTCATGATGCGGCGTCGGAACCCGGCATCGGTGAGCAGAACCGGTAGCGCGGCAAGAGTGGCATTTGGGACCAGGGCAAGTGTCCAGAGAGCATTACCCCAGATGTCATTCATCCTCGGGCCCCAGTTGTCGGGATAGAGCGAGTGATACAGATGGAGTTGCTGATCGGCGACGAGCTCGGGCGGGCGGCCAGCAGCGGCAAGTGGATTGAGACCCACCGGTCGTGAGCTATCAGTTGGGTCAATCAGAACGACGTCGGCGATGCGGTTGTTTGGGATATGACGCAGGACGTCCTCGATGAGATCCCCTTTTGGCTCCATCACGACAACGTCGCGCTCGGCCTCCATGTCCGCGATTATGAGGTTGAGTAGCAAAGTTGACTTCCCACTTCCAGAAGGCGCGATGGCGTGGAGGTGCCTGAGCGAATCACGAGGAGTTATGGCGAGGGGGCGCTCTCGTCCGGGGTAGGTGGCTTCTCCGACAACTCGACCGGCTCGAGCAATGGCTTTGGTCGGTGGCAGCATTCGACTACCAACTTTGGCGATGGGTAGGTCGTTGGTCTCCCCAACAGGCCAGGCCGATATGGTCGCCATCTCAAGAAGGTTTAGACGTAGTGGCAGGCGCCATGGTGCACGAGTGTTCGGGGCCAAACTGGCCTGAGCGGACGAAGCCCTGAAGGCGACGCCCGGTGCATTGGCAGTTCGCAGGGCGCCAAGCACCTGCCCGATGAGTTGTCGTTGTCTGGTATCCGAAACTGCCCACACCGCAATCCGTCCCCCCGCCCGCCAACCGGGCACGGCTTGCTTGGCTCGGACCGATGAACGTAGATCGCCGTCAGGTGACTTAGATTGGCCCAGCAGCGTTGGCAAGAGGTCACTGGCCCAATGTTCATGACCGACATCAACATTGCTTGGCACCGGCAGAGCGGGAAGATGCGCACCGAGGACCCACTGCAGCACCAGGTTCTCGTTGGAGCCAACGTGGGAGAGGGCGGTCAATAGCGCCTGGTTTACCGTCAGTGGATCGTCGTGCGTGAGTGTCCGCAGTCGGGTGGAGAGACGAAGTTGAATGGCCCGCTTGAAGACTCCATTTGACGCACTCTGGCCGTTGCTCTCGTCTTCGCTCTCTACGGCGATTCCAGGCAGAGCGACCCGAAGGTGCTTGGCCATGTCACCGCTCCCGGCTCGGGGCAACGCCAGGCGGTGGGTCACGGATCCGGCGTTGCCGTGTGCCTCGATGATGACGGGCGTGCCACCGGCGGCAGCCAGGATGGCAAACGCCTGGACCAACTGTTGGGGGGATACCTCGCGGGGCCAGCGCAGTCGGTACCAAACAAGCGGAGAGCGCTTCACGCCGCGTCTCCCGTCGCTGTTGGTGGCGTACCGGATTCAGCGGGCGTGGCGCCCGTCTCGGGCTTGCTGTTCCTATGACCCGATCTCGCTCTCGTCTTCGCTTCGGCCTCAGCTTCTGATTCGGCTTCGGCCTGAGCCAATGCAATCAGTGCACGAGCCAAGCGGCGCAAGTCGGGAGGATCCTTGTGGTCACCCCGAACTCGGATACGGCGATCGCCGTGGTGAAACGTTCTACTCATGGTGCTACCTCCCTTCGTTATCGCGTTGTTTGACAAAAAGAGCGCGTCCTACCAAGACCTCGGGTGGAAATGGCACAACCTCTCAGGCCGGCTCGACACGCTCTGGCTATCCACTGCGCAAACGCAGTACCGAAAGTTGCGTTTATTGAACGATGTTTCTACGCATTATGCAAGCGTGTTGTTTTTATTACTGCACCGATCGGATGCCTTGCTTCAGCGGCGAAAGGGTCACCAACGGGATCGCCGGTACCGGTGTGCGAGCCACCCGCCGTAAAGGATCAATACGAGCACGCCGATGCCGATGAGGACTGGAGCGATGGCGATTAGAAGTCGGACAGCGATGTACAGCGCGATCGCAACGAACAGTGCGGTCGCGGCGAAGTTGGTTGCCGCGCTGCGCCATCCAGACGGGCTCGAGCTCGCCATGGGAGTTAGCTCGCCGTTCCATCGAAGTAGACACTGGCCGATTCGCGCTCAATCGCCTGGTCGAGTCCTAGCCTCACGCAGTCGAGTACGAACTGGCGCTGATGGACGACGAAGCGGTGGGTATGTTCGACGTACAGCGTTTGTCCAACGGTGTCAGCAAAGAGAAACGCGTACTCCAGCGTCCCGGTTTCAAGACCGTCCGCTTTGGCCCTGGCCAGATGACATGAAGCCACCTCCAGTTCGGCCTCCGTTGAGAAGTCGGCATTTAGCCACACGTGACGCGTGTCGTGGACAAATCGAAAGGCCCAGTTCGTGGCTTTGCCCATGAAGATGGTGTCTTCTGAGAAGTCCTCAAGAACCCTGAACGGCAGGCCGGTTTGATGACAGGAACGCAGCTCAGCCCGCAGGCCTTCCAGACCACTTGGTGTTACCTGGGCCGGTCGCCAGCCAAAGCCCAGTTCTTCAGCCGTCCGACGGGCTTCCCTCTGAACAAATGCGCTCAGATTGAGTCGCGCCAACTTGATGGCTGCTGGTGTCGGATTAACCATGGAACTGACCTCCACGTCGTTTGAACTCCGCGAGACGTCGATCAAACTCTCTGCGAGTCCGGGTGGCATCAGCTCGCATCTCTGACCGCAACGTGAAAGAGCGAAGACGCCGCCGGTCGTCATTGAAGCGATCGTCAACCGGCTGGGGACGCCTCTCCCTTGATTTCGGACTTGAGGCAGCTCTCCACGCAAGTCTGAACAACAGGCAACCGGCGCCCAGGTATGTCGCCAAGAACATCCACTGCAGAGCACTCATCGTCCGAACCCCCGGTGGAGCCGAAGTACATCACGGCTATGCAGCCCAGTCAGCAGGTCGGCGGCAAACTGCAGGACCACGGGTGAACCATTGGCTCGATTGATCATGTAGTCCGCCAACTGGGCTTCATTCTCAAAGGCGTTCCGAGTGGCATCTGCATCAGCGTCACTCTCAGACATCACCATCTGCCCACGCCCCCACGACTGAAGCGCACTGGCGTAGACTGCCTCCAGGGTCGAACGCTCCACCTGGTCCAAAGGGTCCATGCGTGACGCCAGTACTGGCTTATTGCTTCTTGAAGGATCGAATGCCTTCGACAACTTGATTCTCCTTCCTTAGTGATTTCAAAATGGGGTTATCGATTGAAGGTTCCGGGAGACGGAAGGTCTCCACGAGTGGCGGCTCAGGTTCGTCGGTGCTCCTTGCCTCAGGCGCACCAGAAATGTGTGGATCACGCCGGTTTGTTTCGGCCCGAAGGAGACCAGCCAACTCCGCTGTGTTGGAATGACTCTCGGACATGGCATCGAGCACTGTGACGCTCGGAGGAGGTCGGGCCCGCAGCGATCGGTACAGGATGCGCAGCTGTGTGTCATCCGATTCGTCGGCGCAGCACCGACCCGACTGACAGATGGCGCATGAATCGAAGTCACACGTTTTAGCGTGGGTCGAACACGGGTGACCGTAAGGGAGGGGATACCTCATGCTCTATAAGTGTCGAAAAGTAGCGATTCGGTTGACACCGAGCACAAAAAGGCCGCCCCTGGGGGCGGCAGTTTCCTCAAGTTGATTTGTGTTGGCTCAAGCTTTAGGTGGTGACCGGTCCGAGCTTGCCGGAACGCTCTCACCTGATTCGTCGATCAGATCATCGTCAAGCGTGAACACGGGTTCGCTTCCAAACGGGCTCTCGGGCTCTGGTCGCTGACCTTGATCGATCAAGTCTGAGTCGGCCATAACCTTCCCAAGGATCTTCTTTAGCCCAGCTGGGCCGCCGACCTTGCGCCGTACGTCAGCCCTTTGCGAGTCATCCACATAGTGGTCATCGTGGGGATGGTCTTCCATATCATGTACTCCGTTTACCAGAATATTGTCTCACGTAATGGCTCGATTGTCAGGCGCCATGTGCTGCATCCTGCTTTATTACGCTGGCAAGCTTCCCTCGGGCACGCGACAGATGAGTCTTTACAGTGCCCTCAGAAGTCCTGAATATCTTGGCGATGTCTTCGACTCCGTCACCCTCGACGTAATGCAAGAGGAAAGCAGCTCGTTGCCTCGGTGAAAGAGTGGTGATGGCGTCCCACAAGTCGGCATCCCACAGTCGGGCATTTCTGAGTCGGAAGTGTCTTTCAGCATCGATGTCACCGGCGAATCGGTGCTCTTGCTCAAAATACGCACGACTGGACCAAGCATCCTCTTGCTTGCGTTCCCGAATCTTTCGTCTCTGGTACGCGGCGACCTGGAAGGTAATTACCTGATAGAGGTAAGCCATGCGGCGGGACTCATCAAAGCATCGCAATAGAGCCCACTGCCGCCACATCGCCAGAAGGACCTCCTGAGTTATGTCCATTTGGTCGTCTGGATCGACATGACGCTTGATAGCTCTGCTAAGTGTGGTTCCGGCCACGAACTTCAACAGTGACTCGTCGAACTCCTTCAGGAAGACGTTCCGAGAATCCGACGATGGCTTTGAGTGTTCATTCGGTCTCGAAGTAGGTCCGTCACTCATCACGCCATAGTGTAAGTAACGGTTCTTCCTGTCGCGACACGGGCAGGCTCCGAGGGCCCTGGACGGGTCATCAACGCTGACCCACGACCTGCGATTGACTGAGTGCGACCTCGGCTATTCGCTGCGTACGCCACGGGGTACCGCTTAGCCTCCCCTATTTGCGCCGACGGGCCCGGTCGCTGGCCCAGTTCAGCGTGGCCCTATTGATGTAGCCGATTTCATTGGCTGCCACGCTGCCGTTGTCAATCGGTGGCGCTGGGACGGGCTCATCAACGATGACCGTCACCGAACCGAGATTCCGGATGTTGCATTCCAATGTGCCACGCATGACTGGGCTCGATCCCGTTGCACCGTTGTACTCGAAGTAGGAAACACCTCTCCCATGGCTCTGAAATGGAAGCGGACCGTATCTTGTCGACTCCGGGTACTGCGTAGTGCTGAACGATACGGTCGCCACGAAGGCGTTGTACTGACTAGCGATTACGCAGCCCGCGGACGTGCTTCTCTCAGTGACCTTCACCGACTTCATCTGGGTCGCAGCTTCCAGGCCTCCCTCCATGTTCGAAATCGACAACTCTGATTGAAACATGGCGCAATCACCGCTGGTCCTACCTTGGGCCTTTGAAGCCTGAGCCTTGGATTCAATCCTGGTCTGGGCACCAGCGGGTACGGCAAGCATCACCGCCCCAATCACGACCAGCGAGAAGGCCATGGCGGATCGCCGCACGGTTCTGCCCCAGACGAACCTGCTCGTTGCTCGACTATTTTGCATGTGACGCCGCCCAGCTCAGAACGAGGTGGTCCAGCCCTTTGATGTCTGTTGCTCCGACTCGTGATGCGGGCACTTGCACGAACTCGGCCTGCACCGAACCGAATCCCGGTACGTCCACAACAAGATCCGGGACCTTGGCGTCACTGATCTGATTTGTTTCCGCCGACGTGTCAAACGTCAAGTTGACGAGGAAGGTGGCGTGCTGGTTGGAGACGGCACAGCTGTTTTCAAAGTTGTATTCGTAGATCGCGCCGGTCGTCCCATGTTTCACTCTCAATGTGCCTTCAATGGCCGCTGCGGAGAGTTGCGGAAAGAACACGGCGCAGTTGGCTCGAAGGGGTGCTTCAGCGCTTTCGGTCGGCGCGTTTTGTTCCGTCCGATCTGAATGTCTCGCTGCCGCTCCCGCTGCAGGAACACCGAGCAAAATCCCTGAACCGGAGACGACACTCGCCGCAAGGAGCAGGCCGGACAAGCTCACGGCCTCACTCAGCTTTGGCAACAACCCAAACCGCCGCCTGTTGATGTGCTCAGTAGGCATTTTCCAGGGCCACGTCAGCTGTCGGCGTCGTGAACGGCTTGCAGGTTGGCCCATTACTGGGATTCTGCGGATCGGGAATCTGATCCGGTGACGGCGTAGCCAGGGTCACACTGAAGGTCGGACCGGTCGGAGACAGCAGCGGATTCGGCCCACCGCTGGCGCCGCATTCAAAGACCCTCGGTCCCGGAAAGATCGTTGCCGTGCTGATGGTCCCACCAGCATCGACCTCGGCGATATCGACCGGGAATGTATCGGCTATGTAGTTGGCCGTAGGAGTGGGATTGTTCGCCGTGATGGCGTTGGGCATCACCGCCCAGAGATTGATGACTATCGGCTGATTCGGTTGCAAGTTGAAGCCGAAGGCAATGCCCAAATCCCCGTAGGCGCCATTGCAGGTGTGCAGCAGATACGGCGAGTCAGATTGGTAAATGACCCCGCTCTGACTGATCGCCATGCCAGCGCCCTGTACCGACAACGAGGAGGTGAGTTCGATCGTCGCCTGCATCGGTTCATACAGCGCCAGATCAGGCTGAGGATTTAAGCCGCAAGGCGCCGGGGTACCTAGCCCACTCTGGGCCAACGTTTCCGGTGAGCCCATTTCCATCGACAAGTGGATCGTGTCACCCGTGGGATCGACGTAGGTCGATGAGTAGGCCGGTTGAAGTCCACCGGACGAAGAGGCGGGAGCGCCCGATGCCGTCGTTTGTCCGTTGCCACTTTCCCATACAACATCGAAGTTCTTCTTGAGTTCCACGCGAGCTAGCACGGCCTTGCCGCTCTTGGCGGTGTACTCGTAGCTGGTCCAGTTCTTCGGGAGTTTCGAACTGGCCTCCCCCCAGGCGTACAGTTTTGAACCATTACTGTCGTTTGAACCGTTGCTGAAGCCAGCTTGGCAATCGTCAGCGAAGGTGACGGTTCCGTAGTCGGCAAAGTTGGCGTACCCCGACTTATTTCGCTGAGCCGGATCTTCAACAATGCACTCAGCGGAGTGGAACCCAGCTTTGGTGTTCGTCCAGTCGCTGGAGTACTCCCAAAGCTGGGTTCCATTTCGGGTATCGGTCATGTTGTAGGTCGTGAACCGGCCCTGATCCCGGATGAAGACTTGAAGTGAATCGCCGGGGACTACGGGGTACTTGCTAGCCCCGATCTTTTTCAACGCATCAGGGGCCGCGGGTTCGTACACGGCCTTCCATGCGTAGTACGTCGGCGTCCCACCCTCGCAGTCCGAGTCTGTACCTACCTGATACAGCGGCTCCTGCTGGGGCTTGGGATTACCGAGTTTGAGAAGCCCTTCTTGGTATAGCGACAGATCGACGCCTCCGACGCCGGCCCATACGGCGGAAGCCGAACTCTCAGTGGCACCGCACGTCACGGCGGGCACAACCCAGTCCGCCATTACGGACGTGATGTTGGCGCTGTGCCCATTTTTCAAAGCGAAGCCTGCCCATTTCCGCGACGTTGCTGATTGAATCGAGCTGGCCGCTGCGGCCCTCGGGACATTCGCAAGCTGAACGATCAAAAGCACGATGGTCGTCGTGGCAAGCAGGGCCACGAGTGTTCGGCGGTAGGACGACATGCCGGACTGGCCGAATCCAGGGATCGCCGAATCGTTTCCACCGCCCACTGGATTTCCTCGCCTTTCTGATGTCCCTGAGGGTCGCCTTATATCCCAGTGACCAGGGAGTTTGGCATGACGCTACTTATAAGTCTGTAGACCGTCAAGTAGCACCCCGGCACGGTGTCGGGAATGGCCCAAGGGGACTTACAGAAAATCGTGGGGGCCAATCTCCGGGAGTACCGGGAGGACCGGGGCCTATCCCAAGAGGCCTTTGCCGAAGTCCTCGGATGGCATCGCACGTATATCGGTGGTCTGGAGAGGGGGGAACGAAACCTTTCACTTCAAGCGGTAGAGCGGATTGCCGAACGACTCAATCTGGAACCCCTCACGTTGCTGGACACGAGGCGGCGCAAAACATGACAGATGGTCACTTCGCTGCCCCTCACACCAGACCTATGGGAACCGGTGAAACTCGACCTCGCTGCCACTCGTCACGGCGGAGCAACCTCCAACGCTGTTGCCATTGACCCACAACTCGACGCCGACCGCCGCCGTTCCTGCCACTTGTGCGCCAGCGAAGACCAGCACCTCGCACTCATTGGTCGTGTCACCCGACAAGAGTCGTAACTCAATATGGCCATGCACTAGCTCGATGATCGCTCGCTCATTTCCGGCGTCGTCCACAACCGCGAGCCGCCGTGTGCGGATTTCATCATCGGTCGGCGAATCTCCCTTATGTCGTGTCGTCATGGTGGCCTCTTTCATTCCAGAATTCGAGGCGAGACGGTGACGCTGAATCGACCGATTGTCAAGGTGACTCGTCGTGCGGGTGCACGACCATCACTACAAAGCCAGGAGCAACTGGCGGTCGCATCGGGCCTGCATTGGATATTCGCGGTCCAGGTCGACCGGGGTTGCAGGAATCTCTCGCCACACAACATCCTCAGGTTGGCTGCTGGGCTGGATATAGATCCAGCCAAGTTGATGAAGGGACTGTCACGGCCGTAGCTCCCGACCAGTTGCGAACAAGTGTTCGCTTTGAGAGACTCAGGAGATGTCCCGTTGGGAGATCGAGCTTCGCTATGACCGTCAGCTCAAGGAATCTGACGACCGCTATCTGGCGCTCATTCGCGAGATTCACCCACAGGTTGGCTATTTACGCCACCGAGATCAGAATGGTTGCCTAGTCGTGACTGTAGAAACTCATGCCGACAACCGGCAGAATGCGGTCGAGCAGGCGATGATTCAGTCAATGCAACTCTGGATCCACTGCCAACCCTTTAAGGCCGATGTTGTCTCTTCTCCGGAGGCCTGAGGCAGATGAGGATCAAGCAACTGACGGCCGAGGGCGTCTTTTCCTTTGGCACGAGCGATGACCGGTTCGTGCTCAATCTTGACCAACCACTCACGGTAATCGTGGGGCCAAATGCTTCTGGTAAGTCAAACCTCAGTCGAGTCTTGAATCTTGTTCAATCGGCTGTCCGGCTGGATGTTGGCAACCAAGAAGACCGTATCGCGATATCGACCATTCTCGATGACCACGTAAGAAGCGCCATTCATGATGGCATCCCGCCTGGAGCGGAAGTTTCCGTGCGCCTGGATACCGAGATGACATCCGGAAATGAAGTCGACCTGATGAGTGCCTTCGTACGGTCGGCAGTTCTTCGCGGGCTACTCAGCAACATGTCGGCCGACCAACCTGGCTTGTCAGCTTTGGAGGCGTGGGTCTACGAACACGTGGCTGACGAGGTAATCAAGGATCTGTTCAAGGGCACCATAGCGATCTCGCATTCCGGGATCCTTGGCACCAGGTGGAACGTCGCGTATGAGTTCGAGCATGACGAAGCTTTGTTTACTTGGCACATCCATTCCTCCATTCCAAATCTGACCAGTGTGATTGCACCTCGGGAGTGGAGATCTGAGAATGGTCTGCCGCTTCGTGAAACTCTCTATCAGCGGCTCACTGGGCAAGATCAGCCAACAGGCGGTCAACTGGTCCCACCAACGATCCCTTTCAGTCTTGAATCTCTGCTTCCTCGGCCGCACCCACACGCAGCAGAAGGTCTTTCGATGGTGGGAGTCGAGATGGAACCACTGAACGCCAATGTGCCGCCTTCGCCGCACCGTGCATTCATGCAGGCCTTTGGGATTGCGCCATCCGCGGTCCCTCCGCCTGAACTTGTTCAGCGATCCCACAACTTGTCGTCAGTGCTTTCTCCGATTTTGGACCGGGGGCTGTGGTACTTGGGTGTGGCCGGGGCATCTTTGGAGATGCCGAGTGGCGGCATGGGTCTACCCGGCAGCTCTGACCGTCAGTTGAACAGCCCGGTGCCACGAAGTGACATTTGGATGCTGCCGATGCGTCTGAATGTATTCAAGAACGGCAGGCAAGTTGATCAAGCCAGATATCAGGCCATTCAGGAAATGTTCAGAGAACTGGCCCCGGTTATCGCTTCGAAGTGCGATCCGAGATGCGCCGAGAGGGAACGGATCAGCCGCAGCCAGTCGTTGAGGTTGAAATATTCCCAAGTGACTCAACGGCTACATCACCAGCCAGGCCTCGGCCGCTGCGATTTGCAGGCACGGGAGTTGAACAGGCCCTGATTCTCGCAGAGACGCTTGTCGGCGATCCTGACCGAGTGCTGATTTTGGACGAGCCAGCCACCAACCTTCATCCGTCTTGGCAACGAATCGTACGGAGCAACCTTTGTTCCCGAACTGGCCAGTGCATCCTTGTCACGCACTCGCCATATCTCGTTCCTTCGGAGAGCACTGAGCATCTGGCTTCGATTGTTCGATTCAGTCACATGGACGGGGCCACCCGTGTCAACCGTATGAGCGCGAGCGACCTTGAAGACGATCGCTGGGTGAACAGCATCATCAAGGAGCTTGAGTGGTCGGCTGATGCCAGAGGGATGTTGTTTGCCAGCGGCGTGGTGCTGGTGGAGGGCGAAACTGAGTTAGCGGCGTTGCCCATCTGGTTCGCCAAGAGCGACGCCGCGCACATTTCCGGCTGTGGTCCGATGGATCTCCATATTGCGTTTCTTTCGGTTGGTGGCGATACCGCGTTCGGCAGCTTTCTGTTCTACTTGGAGCGATTTGGCGTGCCATGGACTGTCGTATGCGACGGTGCCGCCTTCCGATTGGATACAACGAATCACATCCTCGAACAGGTCATGAAAGCCGACCCCGGCAATCGTGAGCTGCAGGACTCGCTTCAGGAGCTTGACCTACCAGAGAAGAAACAGGCAGACATGTCGGCTGAGCTGTTTCAATCGATGGTCGATATTGGACACGAGCACGGAGTCTTCACTCTGGCCTCGGGGTGGTCCAGAAAGAGCGAATCAGATGGCGACAATGAATCGTTTGAAAGCTTCGTTCTTTCGAGAACCTACTTGTGGGACGCATTTGCACGGGCCAAGGAAGCGGCCGGACGGAGCAAGCCCAGAGTGGGTCGTTTGCTCGCCGACGCAACGGACTGCCCGTCTGAAGTTAGTGATCTCTACGGGCAGATACTGAATCGACTCCGTAAACAAGGAATGAGGCAACTGTCTGCAAGGCTTACAAGTGATGGAAAGCCATCGCTCAAGCCAACTTAGGCCATCTACCAGGGACTTTGGCTATACCTGTCGTATAATGGGAAGCAGACATGCCGCCCGAAAGTGAATGGAAGACCCGAAAAGCAAGAATCGATCCCCGATTGAAGTCGCCGGGTTTGAACGTGGCGCTTACTAAAAGCCCACTAGCCGCTGAATTCATCAGTCTTTTTCATAACAGCGAGGTGGCGTAGTGGCGCTCCGAAAGTCCGATCTCTACAGCTCCCTCTGGAAAAGCTGCGATGAACTCCGCGGTGGCATGGACGCTTCGCAATACAAGGACTACATCCTCACGCTGTTGTTTGTGAAGTTCGTCTCAGACAAGGCGAAGACGGATAAGAACAGCCTGATCGACGTTCCCGGCGGTGGATCATTCGACGACATGGTTCTGCTTAAGGGCGATAAAGAGATCGGCGACAAGATCAACAAGATCATCGCTAAGCTCGCCGAGGCGAACAATCTGCAAAAGGTCATCGACCAAGCTGATTTCAATGACGAAGAAAAGCTTGGCAGAGGCAAGGAGATGCAAGACCGGCTCACGAAGCTTGTATCGATCTTCGCCGACGTGGATTTTCGAGGAAGTCGGGCCGAGGGTGATGACCTTCTCGGTGATGCCTACGAATACCTCATGCGACACTTCGCCACTGAGTCAGGCAAAAGCAAGGGCCAGTTCTACACCCCAGCTGAGGTGTCAAGGATTCTCGCGAAAGTCGTTGGCATTGGCGCCGATACCAAACAGGATCAGACGGTTTACGACCCCACTTGCGGTTCAGGCTCACTTCTCATGAAAGTGGCCGACGAGGCACCCCATGGCATCACGGTCTATGGCCAAGAGAAAGACAACGCAACTTGGGCGCTCTCCAAAATGAACATGATTCTTCACGGCAACGAGATCGCCGACATTCGCAAAGGCGACACAATCACTAACCCGCAACTTCTCAGTGGGAATGAACTTCGCACCTTCGATTTTGCAGTTGCCAACCCGCCATTTTCCGTGAAGTCCTGGAGCAATGGACTAGAGCATGAGTACGGGCGATTCGAGTTCGGTCGACCTCCAGAAAAGAACGGCGATTTCGCCTTTCTACTTCACGTCCTCAAGTCGCTCAAGAGTACCGGCAAGGGTGCGGTGATCCTTCCTCACGGCGTCCTCTTTCGAGGCGGATCCGAAGCGACAATTCGCAAGGCGCTCATTGAGCGTGGCTACATCAAAGGAATCATTGGTCTTCCCGCCAACCTCTTCTATGGCACAGGTATTCCGGCATGCATTCTTGTGCTCGACAAAGAGGATGCTCACTCCCGCACGAGTATTTTCATGATCGATGCGTCCAAGGGCTTCATCAAGGACGGATCCAAAAACCGCCTACGAAGTCAGGATCTACACAAAATCGTCGACGTCTTCAATCGACACATCGAACTCGACCGATTCTCACGCGTGGTGCCGATCGTAGAAATCTCAGATCAGAGCAACGACTTCAATCTTAATATTCCTCGTTACATCGATTCATCTGAGCCCGAAGACCTCCAAGATCTCGAAGGCCACCTACAAGGCGGCATTCCCGAACGTGACGTCGATGCCCTCATTGAATTTTGGAATGCCTTCCCACAACTTCGATCGAAGCTATTCAAGGCGAACCGACCCGGATACCTCGATCTAGCGGTTGAAGTCAGTGACATCCAGCACGTTGTGCTTAATTCTCCAGAGTTTCAGGCCCTCGTCAACGAACTCGCTGAACTGACCGACAAATGGTTCAGTCATCATCGGTCCCGCTTGGTGGCAATCAACAGCGACACTCGCCCCAACGATGTCATCGCTGAGATCAGTGACGACTTGCTAGTCCGGTTTAGGGAAGCCCCAATCCTGGATGAATACGACATCTACGAGCAGTTGATGACCTATTGGCATGACATCATGCATGACGATGTCTTCTTGATCATGAACGAAGGCTGGATCGGAGCATCACGACCTCGGCTGGCCATCGTTGACAAAGACCGCAAGCTTTCTGAGGAGCCAGACATCGTTCTCGGCACGGGGAAGACTGCTACGAAGTACAAGATGGACCTAGTGCCGCCGGCCTTGATCGCACATCGCTTCTTTGACTCAAGTCGGCTGAATATCGAAGCATTGAATGCGGATGTTGAGACTTCGGGACAAGCGGTCGAAGAATACGCCGAAGAACACGGTGGAGACGAAGGCCTTCTTTCTGAGGCCGTCAATGACAAAGGCATTTTCACTCAGGCACTGGTCAAGCAAGTGCTCAAGATGGCCAAAGCGTCTAACGACATCGAGACTGCCGAATGTTCACAGATCGCACTCGAGATTCTTCAGGTCGATGCCCTCGCAAGAAAGGTGGCCAAAGACGCTCAAGGTGCCCTGGACAAAGACATTCTCACGAAGTGCGGGACTCTCACGGAGGATGAAGTCAAGTCCCTAGTATTGGACGACAAGTGGCACGTCACAATCCGTAACCGCATCGCTTCAGAAATCAATGCCCTCCCGGTGGTTCTCGCTTCGCGCCTTCAAGAGCTAGGACTTCGCTACGGAGAGACCCTCGTCAACCTTGAAGAAAGTATGGCTGGATTGGCAGATCAAGTTGCTTCTCATCTAGCCGATATGGGGGTGAAATGAGCCCCTCCGATAGTGCCATCAGTAGATCTACCGTCCCTTCCGTGTGGCCTGAAGTCCTCCTGGATTCAATTGCTACCCGCGGAAGCGGCCATACACCCAGCAAGTCCCGAGCTTCTTACTGGGGTGGCCCAATCAAGTGGCTTTCACTCAAGGACACCTTCCGACTGGATCGTGGTGAGGTTCGGGAGACTACTGACTCCATCACGAAGGATGGACTTGATAACTCCTCTGCGGTGATGCACACAAAAGGCACCGTCGTTCTTCTGCGTGATGCCGGAATCGGAAAGAGTGCAGTTCTCGGTATCAATGCTGCAGTGAGTCAACACTTTATGGCTTGGAAGTGCGGAGCCTCGCTCGACCCCTGGTACCTCTATTTCGTCCTGCAGTCGCGAAAGTCCGAGTTCGAAAGAATCTCCAATGGGAGCACGATCAAGACAATCGGCTTGGACTATTTCCGACAACTGACCATCCCACTGCCACCGATTGACGAACAGCTGCGCCTCGCTCAAGCACTGCGAGACGCGGACGATTTGATCTCAGCAATTGAGACGTTGATTAGGAAGAAACGTGACCTCCGGCGGGGCACGATGCAACAACTCCTAACCGGCACGACTCGTCTTCCCGGATTCACGGAGACGTGGACCGTTCGGAAGATCGGCGACTTTTGCCAAGTCAAGTCGGGTGGTACCCCTTCAACGGGAATCGCCCGCTACTGGGGCGGGTCGGTGAGATGGATGAACTCCGGTGAGATCCACTTAAAGCGAGTACAAGAGGTTCAAGGCAGAATTACCGTTGATGGACTTCGAGAGTCACCTACGCAACTGTTACCGGAGGGGACCGTCTTGATGGCACTTGCCGGTCAAGGGAAGACCCGAGGCACGGTGGCGATCTCTCGCGTGGCGCTCTCCACAAATCAATCGATTGCAGGAATACTCCCGAGTCCCGAACATGATTCGGACTTTCTCTATTACAACCTTGACGCCAGGTATGAAGAACTGCGGGGCGAATCCTCCGGC
Organism: Acidimicrobiales bacterium; assembly: GCA_036489775.1. Lineage (GTDB taxonomy): Bacteria > Actinomycetota > Acidimicrobiia > Acidimicrobiales > RAAP-2 > Bog-473. The sequence goes on from DASXFC010000056.1 coordinate 86,480, forward strand.
GATGGAGGCCGCGGAGGCTTAAACCTCACAATCATCAAAAACCTTGAAATCGATCTGCCTTCACTCAGTGAGCAAAAGGCGATTGCCACAGTGCTCTCGGATTCGGATGACGAGATCGACGTGTTCACTCTGCGCCTGATCAAAGCCCGGGATATAAGACAAGGAATGATGCAGGAACTAATTAGTAGCCGAATCCGCATCCTGGCGGAGGCTGGAGCATGAGTGATGTAGGTCAGATAGAACGCAAAACCCAGAACAAGGTCATCAACCTGTTCCATGTTCAACTCGGATACGACTACTTGGGCAACTGGGAATCCCGGGAATCCAACTCAAACGTTGAGATCGAGCAACTCACCCAGAACCTCAAAGCCCGTGGGTACGAGGACAACCTGATCAGCAAGGCCATTCTGAAACTCGTTAGTGACGCATCGCTTGGTGGCGGCCGAGATCTGTATGAAGCAAATCAAGACGTCTACCGCCTGCTCCGATATGGAGTTCACGTCAAGCCCGGCATTGGCGAAAACACCGAGACTGTGTGGCTAATCGACTGGGAGAACCCGGAGGCTAACCACTTCGCTGTTGCTGAAGAGGTCACTGTCGCAGGCAACCACGTAAAACGCCCTGATCTTGTCATCTACGTAAATGGCCTTGCTCTCGGCACAATTGAACTTAAGAGGTCGAAGGTCGCGGTGTCGGAAGGCATTCGTCAGACCATCGGCAACCAAAACCCAGAGTTCATCCGATCATTCTTCACGACCGTTCAGTTGGTGATGGCCGGAAATGATGTAGAGGGACTTCGTTATGGCGTTATCGATACACCTGAAAAGTACTGGCTCAGCTGGCGCGAAGACTCCGACATCGAGGAACCACTCGACCGAGCACTCACGCAACTCTGCTCAAAGGACCGATTCCTGGAAATCATCCACGACTTCATCGTCTTCGATGCGGGGGTCAAGAAGACTTGTAGGCATAACCAGTACTTCGGGGTGAAAGCTGCGCAGAAGCGGGTCGCCACTCGTGAGGGCGGCATCATCTGGCATACCCAGGGCTCCGGAAAATCCCTAACAATGGTATGGCTCGCGAAGTGGCTGCGCGAACATGAGTCAGATGCCCGGGTCCTCTTGATTACCGACCGCACCGAACTCGACGAGCAGATCGAGGGTGTCTTCAACGGTGTCAATGAAGAGATCTACCGAGCCAAGAGCGGCAGGGACCTGCTCGCGACGCTTAATCAAAGTGACCAGTGGCTAATTTCTTCTCTCGTCCACAAGTTTCGTGGCTCTGACGACGAAAACGACCAGAACGAAGCAGACGCTGACTTCATCAAAGAACTGAATACCAACCTTCCCCTGGACTTCAAGGCAAAGGGGAATCTCTTCGTATTCGTAGACGAAGCGCACCGAACTCAGTCCGGCAAGATGCACGACGCCATGAAGTTGATTCTTCCTGAAGCGATGTTTATCGGCTTCACTGGTACTCCACTCCTGAAGAAGGACCGGGAAACGAGTATCGAAACCTTTGGCTCCTTCATACATACCTACAAGTTCGACGAAGCTGTTGAAGACGGCGTTGTACTTGACCTTCGCTACGAAGCCCGCAACATCGACCAGGATCTCATGGCCCCCGACAAGGTTGATAAGTGGTTCGAAGCCAAAACCAAGGGTATGACGGATCTCTCTAGGGCCGAGTTAAAGAAACGCTGGGGCACCATGCAGAAGGTCGTTAGCGCCGAACCCCGGGCTCGTCAGATCGTCAACGACATCTTGCTGGACATCGATACCAAGCCCCGCTTAATGGATGGCCGCGGGAATGCCATGCTCGTCGGCTCATCCATTTACCAGGCCTGCAAGTTCTATGAGCTGTTCTGCCAGGCTGGATTCAAGGGCAAGTGCGCCATCGTCACCAGCTACGAACCTCAGGCAAGCGACATTTCGAAAGAGGATTCCGGCGAGGGAGCGACCGAAAAGCTCCGTCAGTATGACATCTACCGTCAAATGTTGGCCGACCATTTCAATGAGACTGCCGACCAAGCGGTCAACAAGGTCGAGGTGTTTGAGAAGCAGGTTAAGGAGAAGTTCGTCAAAGAGCCAGGACAAATGCGCTTGTTGATAGTCGTCGACAAGCTCTTGACAGGCTTCGACGCTCCAAGCGCCACGTATCTCTACATTGACAAGAAGATGCAGGACCACGGCCTCTTCCAAGCCATCTGCCGGGTGAACCGCCTCGACGGTGAGGACAAGGATTACGGCTACATCGTCGACTATCGGGATCTGTTCAACTCCCTCGAATCCGCAATCACCGACTACACCAGTGGTGCGCTCGATGGATACGCCAAGGAAGACATCAAGGGGTTACTCTCCGACCGCATCGAAAAGGCCCGACAGGACCTAGACAAGGCGCTGGAGAGAATCCGAGCGCTTTGCGAACCGACCGAACCACCCAAGAATACCCTGCAGTACCAGAAGTACTTCTGCGCTTCCCAGCAAGGCAATGCCGAGCAGCTCAAGTCGAATGAACCAAAACGAGTTGAGCTGTACAAAGCTGTCGCCGCACTCGTCCGCACTTTCGGCAACCTCGCCAATGAGATGACCGCCGCCGGGTACTCAGATGCCCAGGCTGCCGCCATCAAGGAGGAGGTTGTCCACTATTCAAACGTACGCGATGAGGTGAAGCTCGGGGCTGGCGAGGATGTTGACTTCAAGCAATACGAAGCGGGGATGCGACATCTGCTCGACACCTATATCCAGGCCAAACCCTCAGAGACCCTCTCCGACTTTGAGGATGCTGGACTAATCGACCTAATCGTAAGACTTGGCGCTGGGGCGATCGACAAGCTTCCGAAAGGAATCAAGAAAGATCCCGAAGCAGTCGCCGAGACAATCGCCAACAACATGCGCAAAGTGATTGTCGACGAAAGACCGATGAACCCCAAGTACTACGACCGCATGTCGGAACTGCTTGACGCTCTGCTCGAAGAGCGTCGCAAGAGGGCTCTCGACTACAAGGCCTATCTCGAAAGGCTCCTAGAGCAAGCCGCTCACCTCGGCAAAGGTGAGGGAACTGGTATCGAGTATCCGGCTTGGGCAAATAATGGTGCTCGCAGGGCGTTGTATGACTTCTTTCTTCCCGACTTGGGAGCGCTTGCGATCACGACTGATCGCACCGTCCGACACTCGAAGCCCGACTCCTGGGTCGGCAATGCCATAAAGGAAAAGAAGGTCAAACGAGCAATCGCCGAATCCCTTCCCGACGACTTTGATTCGACACGACTCGATGAACTTTTTGACCTCGTAAAGGTGCACCATGAATACCAATAGCGCATACATCACTGTCAGCGGCATTGATATTGATGTTGTCTATAAGGAAATCAAGAATCTCCATATCGGTGTCTACCCACCCATGGGCCGCGTTCGCGTCGCTGCTCCGTACCTGCTTGATGATGAACAAGTGCGCTTGGCGGTTGTAAATCGCCTTCCATGGATCAAGCGGCAACGTGAGCAGCTCCGCTCCGCTGAGCGGCAGACCGTTCGCGAAATGGTAACGGGCGAATCGCACTACGTCTGGGGAAGCCGCCTCCGACTCAAGGTCTTTGAACGGCCTGGTCGTGCTCACATTGAGGTTGAGGGTGTACATCTCCTTCTTCACATTCCTGCAGGAGTAACCGTGGATCATCGGCGCGAAATTCTCGATCGCTGGTACCGAGACCAGTTGCGACAGGCGATACCTGGCGTGCTTTCGAAATGGCAGTCAAAGGTAGGCGTAGTCGTTCCAAAGTGGAGCATCCGCAAAATGAAGACCAAGTGGGGTTCATGCAACCGCGAAACTGGCCACATTTGGTTCAACGTTGAGCTGTCGAAGAAACACCCCGAATGCCTCGAATATCTCGCAGTCCATGAAATGACTCACCTTCTTGAGCGGACTCATGGAGATCGATTCGTCACGCTGATGGACCAGAACATGTCGGACTGGAGATCTCGCCGAGATGGACTCAATCAGGCGCCGTTAGATCCACAACGCTGGGACCAGGCCAGGGATGTGTAATGCCATCACGTTTCAATGCCACAAGTTTTGACACCCTTCGCTCTTGGAATGGTTCACAAGACAGGGCTTTTGAAGAGCTCTCGTATCAGCTGCTGAAATCCGAAGTTCCAGCTGGGACATCAGCTGTTCGCACGGGGAATCCAGATGGAGGCGTCGAGTGGTACGCCCAACTGCCAGATGGCACACAAGAAGGCTGGCAAGCCAAGCATTATCACGAGTTTGACTCCCTCCTCAGCTCAATGACTCGATCTCTAAAGACGGCCCTTGTCGAGAGACCCACTTTGCGGAAGATGACATTTGTCATTTCATCGAATTTGTCTGAGAGCACACGCCAGAGGCAGGTCCTGTCTCAGCGTCAGAAGTATGACGCCAAGGTAGCCAGTTGGAAGAAGAACATCCCCGGAGCCTCACTAGTCGCTTTCGGCCCTCTTATTCAGGGAAGCGACCTTCTTGATCGACTTGCTGACCCCGCTCATGCAGGTCGGCGATGGTTCTGGTGGGACTCTCTGGTTCTAGGAGAACAGTGGTTGAAAGATCGACTCGCAATCCAGATAGACGTTGCCGAGGACCGCTACCGTCCGGAGCTACAAGTCGACCTTCCGATTCAAGAAGATCTCGAAGCTCTTGGGTTTTCTAAGTCTGCGATAGATCAGTACGAACAGATGCGGCACAGTGTCGTATCGAAATGTCGCAAGGTTCATATAAACCCATCGGGCACGGCGGATCTGAAGGCACTCCACGAGGCGGTAGAAAAAGCCGCGAAGGCCGTGAATGAGGCTGGAAGCATTTCAGAGATAGCACCGACCTCGATTGGTGGTATTGCTGATCGCCTTCAGGGCCGATTGACAACATTTGTGGATGCGTGCCACAAAGCTGAGTTTGCCGAGAGACGACTGTATTCAGACTGGCGGGACAAACGTGAACGTGATCCCAAGAAGTGCGGTCCGGAGCCTCCCCAGGAGGCCATGTCACATCGGGTGAGCGAAGCTTCCGAGGCGGCATCGAATCTGAGCAGGTGGCTGGACTCTCCTGCTGGTACCGCATTTCGAAAGCGCTTCTACTTCTTAAGAGGAATAGCCGGCTCGGGCAAAACGCATTTGTTTTTGGACTCAGTATCTCGCGCCATTGAAGATGATCGACCCGCGATTGTCCTGTTTGGTGGCGCATTTGGTAGTGGAGATATCTGGGTAAGCATCTGTGATCAACTGGGTCTTGAACCGGTGGGTGCCAACACCCTCCTTGGTGCGATGGACGCCGCTGCCGAAGCTGCTGGAGTCGAAGGTCGACGGTTCGTGATCCATATCGACGCACTGAATGACACCATCCCTGCTGATTTTTGGCACACCAAGCTACCTGCTTTGCGAGCTGCGGTAAATCGATGGCCACATGTCGCTCTCGCTGTCTCATGTCGAGACACCTACCTCAATGTGGTTGCAAGTGACGCTGAACGTTCAAAGTATGTCGAGAGATCGCATCCCGGATTCGCAGGTAGAGAGACCGAGGCGGCACAGAAATACTTCGCTCATCATCACCTGATGACCCCACAAATACCGCTCCTGCTTCCTGAGTTTTCGGTCCCACTATTTCTTCAGATGTACTGCGAGAGTCTTGAGGCAAGCGGTGGATCGCAGTCCGCCGTGGGACACGAGAGTAGAATTCAAATATTCGAGCTGTACCTTCGACAGAAGATCAAGAAGGTTGCCCGCAAGCTCGCGCCGCCTGGTGGAACTGACTTCGAACTGGAACAGATAGAGAAGCAGATTGATGATGTTGTCAATGCGCTACTTGATGAGTTCGCGAGAACTGGACGGGAGTCGGCTCCACTTGCCGTCGCTCAAAGCATTGTTACTGCGGTGGAGGGCCAGACACTGCAGCCGCTCGCACTGATAGGAGCGCTTCAGAGTGAGGGCATATTTACCAAAGAGCAAATGTACTTTGATGTCGGTGGCTATCAGGATGGCTTCCGGATCGTATTTCAAGCCTTCGCCGATTTTCTTGTGCTCAAGCGCCGGATTGAAATCACGGAAGACCCCCTGACAGATCCTGTCTTCAAGGCGTGGCTTATGGAGTCCGCAAGCTACGGCGTTTCGGAATCCGCGGCAGTCGTGTTGCCGGAACAGTTCCAGGTCGAGTTACCGGACTTTCTGGGACTCGACAGGAAGGCACTTGTTCGGCCGCCGATGGGAGATGACGAAGCATGGAACCGCCATCTTAAGGCTGAGCAGATTTTCCGATCCTTAGTCGAGACATTGCCCTATCGCGCAGATAATGCTGTCACGGAAAGAACGATAGATCTCCTCAACGACAGTATGTGGCTGCTTGATCAGACTGAGATTTACCGAACGATTTTCTTGATTGCTCCACACATCGGCAACCGGTTGAACGGGAATACTCTTCACGCTCACTTGAGCAGGATGAAAATGCCGCGTCGAGATGCCTCGTTCGGTATTGCGATGTATCACGAGATCTTTGACGAAGCTAGCCCCGTAGCGACACTCGCACGTTGGGCAAGTGCGGGTCCATATCCAACCTACGATCCCGAAGTCATTGAGCTTGCTTGTATTCCACTTATCTGGCTGCTGTCGTCACCCAATCGCTTCATGCGGGATTGGATTACAAAGTCTCTTGTTCAACTTCTTTGGGGACACCTTGATGTCACAGTCAGTCTCCTCAATCGATTTTGGTCGGTCGATGACCCATATGTGGTGCAGCGAGTAGTTGCCATTGCGTACGGTGCTTTTCTTAGAACCGACTGCCCCACTGACGAGAACGCACGAGCCCTTGCCGTGCGCGTCAGGAAGCTCGTCTTCACCAAGCCGATTGTTGCTGACGAGTTACTCCTTGATGCTGGCAGAGGAATCGTAGAACTGGCAGTACTGCGTGGGCTCTTGCCCAAAACTGCACTTCGGAATATCCAGAGACCCTATGGGCTCGCACCTCCGAGTGCTCCACCAAGCAAGGACTCGATCGAGGCGAAATACGGCTTTAAGGACGGCCAGCCCGACAACGAGAGTTACAGCAGTATCTACTTTTCACTCATGTCAATGGGGGACTTCGCTCGGTACGTGGTCGAGGCTGGGTTGCGCCACTTTTCCCGCTATCGCAATGGACAGAACCTTCACAATGACGAGGCCGAGACTGAGACCGACCAGGTAGCTCGATGGGTGAGATTCTGCCGTTCTCTTGGTAAGGCGAAATCTGAAGAGCTCGCCAAGATCCTTAGTGAGGATCGAGAACCCACAAATCCTCTCAGAGATGATCTCGACAAGTACGTTGAAAGGTTGACGAATCGACAACGGAAGCTATGGGACCGAATTTGGGAGCGTCCTCGTTTCAGACCTCGCGACGATGAGTACCCAGCGGATCGCGCCACGCGGTGGATATTTCGTCGTACCCTAAGTCTGGGTTGGGTCCCGAAGCTCTTTGGTGTTGAGGACCGCCACAAAGGCTACGGAGGCGGCCGAGAAGAGCACAAGTCCGAACGGTGGGGAAAGAAGTACCAGTGGATGGCGTATCACGAGCTTCTCGCCCGAGTCGCGGATAACTACCAGTCACTAAAGCGATTTGACGATGAAGAGCCGTATGAAGGCCTTTACCAGCTCACGGCCGATCGGGAGATCGATCCAAGTTTGCCGCCGATTCCATACCGTGAGTTCAACGATAAGCGTGGTGAAGGAGTCCCCACGTGGCCCGCTTCATCCGTCGCTCTTGCTGAGTGGCCGCCGGTGCCCCTCAACTTCAGTCAATACGGTTCAAGCATCGACAAGTTCCTTGATGACACAGCTTCTGAAGCCACTCTCGACAAGATCACTTCACTGGTTGATGCAGATGGCACAAACTGGATCCTGCTGAATGGGCTAATCCGACAGGGTGATCCCCATGCGGACAAGTATTGGCTTGGCCTGCAGCAAGTCGTGATGGTTGATTCCTGGTTCGCTCCAAAGGATGAAGGCGCTCGGCTCCTCTCTCGTCTAGCAGGGGCAAGAAAGGACGACCGTTTCGGTCTCCTCGAGATCCATGGCCATACTGATTGCTGCTACTTCGGTGAGGTGGGGCTGACTCCGGAGAGACACTGCTACTACATCCACCGGGACTTCAAGGACGTTGAAATCGGGGGCGATGAGTACAAGATGGTATCCCCCATCGAGACCTACCAGTGGGAGGGAAGTCTCCTGGATTGTTCGATTGGCGAGAGCGCATCAGCCACGGCACCCTCGACATTCATTCGAACTCGCGAAGTTCTCACCGTTGACGACTCAGGTCCGTCGTGGAGAGATCAGGCCGGACACCTCGTGTTTGCCAATATCGACCAATCCTCAAACCGTGGTTCTTCTTTCGTCGTCCGGGCCGACTGGCTCAAGCGGTTTCTCAACGAGAACGAGCTTGAGCTGATGTACGCCAGCTGGCATGAGCGCATGTTCATAAGGGAGGGCGGTGGAGGGCAGTTGCCTTCTGAAGAGATCTACCAAGCTGGTCGGATCAACAAGAATCTGAAGATCTCCACATCCAGCGTCATTCGAGAACGCAGATAGTCCGAGCAATTCCTCACGCGCGTGGATTCGACCAGGCCGTGTACACCGACCTAAGTTCATCGAGGTTGAGCAGAAAGCTGTCCGGGCCCATCGAATAGTCGCTGACCTTCTTTTTCCAGATCGGTTCGAATGCATCCAGCATTCGCTGGTACGTCGCCAACAGGGGCATATGGGAGTTGCCGCTCTCGTGATTCGTATCGAAGGATTCGGCCAGCTCATCCCACCGACCGTCACCAGTGACGAACTTGGCATAGCGAGCGAGCCGCGCCTCGCGCGAATCGTTGAAGTCAAAACCCCTAAATGCCAAGGCGTGTTCGGCGTGTTCACCAATCGCAGCTTTGTCGTCGTCGTCCAAACGGGACAGGCTGGACTTGAGTACCTGAAACATGTTGAGCAGATCCCATATCAACACACAGTCCCGTCGCGGGACCTCTGGATCAATGCTCGAAAATACAGAGTCGTATTCGCCAGTGAAGCCCTCGGTAAGCACTTTGACGATTCTGAGGTGGTTCTCAACTTCATCGTGGTCGTCCTCGCGCAACTGGGCCAGGATCTCGTGCTGCAACACCAAGATGTTCCGCTCAACCAAGGTGAGGCTTCGCGGTCCGCCAATCGGGTTGGCAGTCACCTCCCTCCCCAGGATCTCGTCAATAGCGCTGCGCACAAGGTCGCTTACCGTCACGCCTTGACCCCGAGCCAGGGCTTCCACGTCATTGCGGGTTTCGTCATCCAGGCGCAGAGTTATCGTGGCCATTGCTCACCTCGTAAGTTAGTACGACATCTTGTCAGACTGTAATACTACCAGGTGAGCGCATGGACAGCGTTCAGTCAGAAGAAGCTCATAGAACCGACCCCAACGCCCTTTTTTAGTGAGGCTGGCTGAATGAGATCGTTTCCGATTGATCAAGTCCAAGACTCGGTGAGGGGCTCTCGGGAGTTATCGCGAGATGAGGCTATAGGTCCCGTCGTCGTTCCTCTCAAAGTAGGCGGTATATCCCCCGGGATTGCCTCGGCGGTGCTTGGGCAGAAAGAGGCTGTAGGTATGGTCGGCCCAGCCGGGGCAGGCACGGCGGACATCATCGGGTCGGAACCGCGCAGCAAGACGGCCTTCACGGCTGGCGCGTCGGATGTCCTCCACGAAGCGGCTCATAGACGTACGGGCATAGAACCTCAGGAATCGCTACTGCTCAACCAGGCGCGGTGCTTGTCCGATCCAAACGCCGTCGATGTCGTAGATGAACTCCCACCACCGCTCGCAGGTATTCGAGCATGCGGCCTTGATGGACTTGACCTGGGCTGGGTTCCGGGGAACGGGAACGACTCCTCCGCAGTCGCACGGAAAATCAGGGACTTTCAAACTCTATCAATGGGTGCCCTGTGAGCGGGGTGTCAGATCGTCTTGAAGAGGTCCGTCGTCAAGCGAACCTGAGTGCATATCGCTTCAAGCGTAGGGAGATCGAGTGCCATCCCTTGCGTGTACTTTCCGAAGGGTTCTACGGAAAACAGGGGTGCTACGGCCATATCGGCCTTCGCCTTGACATTCGTGGGTAGGGGAAAATCGAATCTCAGCCTTCCAATTTCAACCTCGTCGTTGACCCACTGTTGCTTGTGAGTGTTCTGGATCTGCTCAGCGATGATGCCGTCGTGTTCAATCGAAATCTCACCTGGTTGTGGGTCGGGCCAGTATCCGAGGATTTGCCGGTGCTTGTCGGAGTTAGAAAGACGGTTCAGTTGCGCAAGGGGGTCGGCCTCCGGATCGGGTTGGGTGTGATAGGGCTGAAGCGGCTCGATGATGGTGAGGCCGTGGATAATGCCTTTGAGCTGGCCTCTCCCGATGCTGTCGCCCATTCGCCAGACTTGGTCTGCATAGGTGGTTGGGTCGTCGTAAATGGGGAACTGGTGCGACATCCCTAGGGTCAAGCCAGGGGTTGCATCGACCAGCCCAGTGACGATGTAGTTGAGTGCACTTCTGAGGTTATGGATGTAGTCACCCACGATGGATGCGAGGCGTGGCTCCTCGGGCTTGTTGCGCCGAAGTCTTACGGAGTACCACCCTGAATCTTTGTCGATCTCTCCCACGAGGGAGTGAGGGTGTCGCTGTCCGATAGCCAGAGGAATCTCGGTTTGGAGCGTTTTGAGATGTTCCTCCGCTCGGTCGATCTTGGCGTAGGAGGCACTGAGGTCCAGGCTGAGTGTCACAGCACTGCAGCCTACGCAGCCATCTCGGGCGAAGCCTCGAAAGCCGCCCGGGCGTTGTCCAGAGTCGTCGCCAACCCCGAGCCAGATGTGAAGTTGCTGCCCAGGCATTCATTGACCTCGCCAAACACCTGCAAGACGAGGAGAATGAAGAAAAAGACGGTAAGGGGCATGAGGGTAATGATGCGCCTGCTGAGTGAGGACGCGACACATGCCACCAAGCGATGACGAGTTCCACGAACGAAGAACGGCGGCGCTCGACAGAATCCTGGATAGTGACGCTTCACTGAAGCTCATTGTCGCTGGTCCCGGTACGGGAAAGACATTCACATTCGGCAAGGTTCTTGAGGGTTGCGGGGGCCGAGGCCTTGCGATGACATTCTTACTCACCTTGGTTCGTGACCTTCAAGATGCGATGGGTGACAGTACCGATGTGTACTCGTTCCACGGGTTTGCACGCCGGCTGCTTCATCGGCTCGATGGCACTGGAGTCAGCAGAGGCGTTACGTACTATCCGCCATTGTCCTCCATATTTCTCGAGGACGTACGAATTGTTGATGGTGCGATTCTGGACTCGCTTGCACTCGGCGCCTTGTTCCGAAGCCTTGCGGATGACGCCCCGTTCCTTCAGCGCGCACTTGCTAGCGGTAAGTACTACGACGGAGTTGGCTACGATGATGCTGTCTACCGCGTGTTGCAATCACTGGAGGCAGACGAGTCAAGAATCCCGCAGTACCCGCAGATAGTCGTCGACGAGTTCCAGGACTTCTGTCCGTTGGAAGTCTCATTCGTCAAGCGTCTCGCATTGCGAAGTCCGACACTGATTGTCGGTGATGATGATCAAGCGCTCTACGTGTTTAGAGACGCGACGCCTCAAGCTATCCGTGATCTCGCCGCGGGGTCTGAGTACGACCGCTTCGAGCTGCCCTTCTGCACACGGTGCACGGAAGTGATCGTTGCTGCGACGCACACTGTCGTTGCGAGGGCGCAAAGAGTAAATCTCCTCGCTGGACGGCTAGATAAACCTTACGAATGCTTCCTCCCAGAGAAGCGTGCCGATAGTGCCGCGAATCCAAAGATCATTCATGCTCATTGCTCCACTCAAACGAGCAGAGCCCCATACATGGGCCGATACATCAAGGAAACGATCGAGGCTATCTCGGATGAGGACATCCAGGAGTCCTACGCGAAGAAGTTCCCCGCGGTGCTAATCATTGGGCCGAAGCCGTTTCTTGGCCAGGTTGAGGCTCATCTGCGACAGAGCTTTGCAAACATACTGATTTCGTCGACCGAAGCACCCGAGCTTCGTGACTTGGACGCCTATCGACTACTGGTCACCGATCCAACCTCCAATTTGGGGTGGCGAATTCTCGTCCAGTTATTGCAGCCAACAGGTTGGGAGGCGGCCGTGCGTGACGCGCTCGCCAACAGCACGCCGCTCCGAGATGGTCTGCAAGCAGAGTTCGTGGAACAGCATTTGTCGATCTCACAATTGCTAAGTCACTTCTTGTCTGGTGACGTGCTCACTCAAGACGAACGTGCAGCGCTCGCCTTAGCGTTGGGGGTTGATTCGAGCATTCTCGAGGAGACGATCACACCAACGGCACCGCCAACCGTGGCCATGGATGAGTCAAAGCCGACGATCATGCTGACTTCACTGATGGGCTCAAAGGGTCTTCAGGCTGCTCACGTTTTCGTGATCGGCATGAACGAGGGACACTTTCCTCACCAGAACTCAGCACCGACTAACGAGGAGGTGTGCCAACTATTGGTAGCGCTGACGAGAACCAGGAAGTCATGCACGATCGTTTCTTCCGGTCGCCTCGGAGCGGTTCAGCTCCGAGAGTCGGTGTTCGTCCGCTGGCTGGCGCCGCATATAAAAACCATCTCGGTGAACCAGCATTATTTCAATAGCTGATTGGCTCGCTAGCTTGTGCGGCTCGGCCGACCCCGCGGCCGCAGCGACACGCCTGCTTTCGTGAGCGTTCGCCGGACCGTCGTCGGCGCCACATCCAATCGTTCAGCAATAGCTGCAACCGATCTCCCCAAGCCGTAGAGGCGGGTCACCTCTTCGATTTTGCTCGGGGCTACTCGCTCGCTACGGCGGGGAAGTCCGGCTTGCCTGACGTACTTTTGAATGGTCGTTTGATCGACCTGGAATCGCGCGACAAGGTCTGGGATACGGACCCCGGCGGCATAACCAGCGACTATTCCGTCAATCTGAGTCCGATTGAGTCGAGACATGACTCGCTTGGGAGGCCGAGGAAACAACTCTGTTGACCCCTGAGGAGCCATTGCGAGCAGGTTCTTGAGGAGTTCCCCCTGTTCCCAGAGGTGTGAGTAGCGTCCCAGCAACTCCAGGGGACAAGGCGACGGCTTGTTGGTTGAGGTGCTCGCCCAGGGCGGCCATGACCACCTCGGGAGCCTATTTCTGGCGGAGGTCGTAGTAGCGCCCTTACTAAGGCCTAACGGTTGGAGAATAGGAACCAGGTCATCAGGGGCCCGGCCTGCTTAGGGTGCAAGAAGTGTCTCCATAAATTCTCTGCCAAAGGCGCTCGAAGGCGTCACCTACCGCCGGCCTAGTCACGCAATTCCGACTCCATCCTTTCGGCGGTTGCTTCCTTCAGCGAGCAATCGAAAAGGTGAGAAAGTCCGTCGGGTCGTCGACTTCGAGGAGCTCAAAGAGAACAAGCAGCGGTCAAGGGCGGCCTAAGGCCGGCGAAGCGAACCCTTGAGGGCTGCGTCGTGAATCATCCGACCGCACACAATGGAGTTGGCCGGACGCCAGGCGGCCGGCCTACCTGCCCAATCGGCCTCATCGCGCGGGTGCGGCCCTGTAATACAGCACCCGCAAAATACATATCGACTCCACGTTGCTATTGGAGCCAGTGCACCCAGTCCTGTCCCGTGACGGTGGGAGCGAGCAAGAATTGCGTCAAGGCAACGATCAGATTCTCGGGATAGTTCGAACTCCCCCGGTGAAAGCGCCGAGGAGAGGTGAAGATCACTCCGGCATGGTGCTCACCGGTGGCCACGCAGGCCCGCACGATGCGGTCGAAGTCCTTGGCGTTCTCTGTCACGACGGCTTGATCGTCCACAGTGGCATGACGGAGGAGTTCATCGTCTGACAGCGCAGCCAGTTCTGGAACGTCGGCTGCGGCCAGCACGTCGTAACCCCCCACCCGGAGTCGTTCGGCCGCCAGCCGGGAGTGGTGCACATCGAGCAAGAGCTTCACCCGGCAAGGAGATCCTGTCGCCGACGCCACGCCGACTCAGCCTCGTCAGCCGTCGCCAGGTTGGCCGCTATCTCGTCGTCGATGTCCGTGGTGAAGTCGGCGTAGTAGTCCAACGCCGCACTGACCTGGAGGGGCGAGAGGCCGAACAGGTCCACCGCTCGACTGATGCGCTCTGCCACGGCCACATCGCCGCCGACCAATCCGCCGATCACCTCCCAGACATCGGGCCCACCGGCCAGACCGGCCCGGCGTCCGGCCGGCCCATCCCGAAAGATCACCAATGGGTGGCGGCGGGACCGCAACCCCTCTTCGATGAGTTCCTCGGCCAGAGCGGAAGACGACAGCTGTCGGGCCCCAGCCTCGGTCTTGAGCTGCTCGAGCACTTCGGCTCGGCGAAAGCGGATCGACATGGGAGTCACCATGACTACAGTGTAGTCACCCACCCGCCAGGAGGACCAGGGTCTGCTGCTAGTCGCAGATCTGTTCGAGAGCCAGGCGCACCGCCGCCGCCATTCCTGACCAGAAGCAAGAAATTGAAACTTGTCTTGACAGGGTCCAGAACCTAGTCGCATAATAGCGACTCAATGGCCGAGAGCCCCGATTTCCGCTCCGAGAAGATGGATAGCCCCGAGGGTCGGGGCATTGCCCTCGGCCGCTGGTCCACCTTCTGGTACTCGTTACCGGACGACGTCCTGGCCGATGCCGACCGGGACAACTCCCGGCGCAGCATCGACGATTACGACGAACTGGTCCGAGATGACATCGCCGAGGCTGTGCTCGAAGACGCCGACCTCATCGGCTTCTGGGTGGCCTGGCATCAGGCTGGGGGCTTCGCCCATCTCGAGTCGGGCGGGTGGCACCGGGCCACCATCTTCCGCAAGATCAGGAAGTTCCGCGCCCGCTACGGAGCCCACCCCGATGAGTACCGCTTCGAGTGGATCAAACTCGACCTCAAGGAGCGCTGGAGCGATGAGCTCGCCCGCCGGTTGCGCCCCGCTCCAGACCCGGACGTGGACTGAGCGATTCCCATGCCCCTCCCTGCGCCCACCTCTGTCCCACTAGTCGCAAATCTGCATGTACGGGACCAGATGGCGCCGGCAGCCGGGCCGGTGGAGCTGGCTTCGGGCGTCGACGCCCTCTACCTCTCGGGGCACGGCTACCTCTCGACCGCTTTTCTGGCTTCGCTTGAAGAGCAGCGGGTCTTCGCCGACCAGGTCTCCCTGGCCGTCCCGTTCGAGCTGGGCCGGTGCACCTTCGGCCTGGCCCCCCACGGCTGGGGCAAGCACCGCTTCTGTCTGGACCACGAATCGGGGCGCATCGGGTTCACCTCGAGCACCAAGCTGCCCTCGGTCCGTATCCAGCCCCGAGCCGAGTTCTTGCATGCGCTCGGCCTGGTCGGCCCGGTCCGTCACTTCGAAGATCTTTTGCGCCCGGTGGTGGACGGGTTGGGGCTGAGCGTGGCCCGCATCGACCTGTTCTGCGACCTGGAGAACATGTTGTTCCAGGGCGACGACCGTCGAGCGTTCCTCTGCCGGGGCGATGTCTGCACCACCTACGAAGCGGACCATGTCTGCACCGGCTTTTCTTTCGGGTCGAGACGGACGCAGCGCATCAGTGCCCGCATCTACGACAAGACGGCCGAGATGGCAACCAAGGGAAGCGACTGGTGGGAGGTCGTCTGGGGCGAGCGGCACCACGACGGCGCTCAGGTCTGGCGGGTCGAGTTCGAGATCGGTCGCACCGCTCTCTCGGAGCTCGATCTCTTCTTGCCCGATGCCGTCCTGGCTGCAGCACCCTCGCTCTGGCGCTCCTGCGCTACTCGAACTGGCGCCGGCGCACCTGGCTCCCGGCCGTCGAGGCCGCCGGCTGCACCGGCGCCGGCTTCCATGATCTGCGCCGACTGAACGCCACCACGCTGGTGGTCGGCGGGATCGACGTGAAGACCGCACAGACCCGTCTCGGCCATGCCGACCCGAGGATGACGCTGGCCATCTACGCCTCGGCGCCCGCCTCGGTGGACCGAAAAGCGGCCGACGTCATTGGCGAGCGGTTCTTCGGCACAATCCCCGAAAAGGACTAGGCACAGGACTAGGCACCAAAGTTCCGCGCCATTTGCGCGCCATCCGCTGATACCAGGCCCTGGCGCCTCACCCTGCGAGGCCCTCACCAGGACTTGTGTGGTCGGGCTGCCCGGATTTGAACCGGGGACCTCTGCGTCCCGAACGCAGCGCGCTAACCAAGCTGCGCCACAGCCCGTCTGCCGCCCAGAGGAGGCAGGGCCGCCACTCTACTCTGGCCTACCCGGCCGTTTCCCCGCCGGCTTCGGGAGACTGTGCGCCGCTCGGGTGCCCGATCTGGGTGGCCACGACCTGAGCCACCCGTCGTTTGTCCATCTCCACGACTCTGAGGTCCCAATCGCCGACCTGGACGTGCTCACCCTCGGTCGGGATGTGTCCGAATCGTTCGAAGAGCAACCCGCCGAGCGTGACGTACTCCCCATCGGGGACTTCCATGCCCAGACGTTCGTTGACGTCGTCGATGTTGGTCTGGCCGTCGATGAGCCAACGGGTGCCGTCGACTCGCACCATGGTCGGCTCCTCCTCGCCGTCGAACTCGTCGTGCAGGTCGCCCACCAATGGTTCGAGCAAGTCCTTGACCGTCAGCAGCCCGGCCACCCCGCCGTACTCGTCCACCACCACGGCCACGGCCCGCCGGTGCTTGCGCATGTCGGCCAGGGCCTCGAGGACGCCCAGCGACTCGGGGAGCACGTAGGGCTGGCGGACCTTGCGCGAGATCTCGAGGGGGCTCGGTGCGGTGGCCTCGCCGGTGGTCGAGCCGTCTTGGCCGGTGCGGAAGATGTCGTTGACGAAGAGGATGCCGATGAGGTCGTCCAGATCGTCGTGGACCACCGGGAAGCAGCTGTGGCCGCTCTGGCGTACCGCCCGAGCCACATCATCGGCGTGGACCGGAATGGTGAGATACCGGACGTCGACTCGTGGGGTCATGACCTCACGGACGTCCATGTCCCGGAGATCGCCCAGCGCTTCGAGGATGATGCGCTCCTGCTCCGATGCATTGGCATCGGGCGACAAGAGGTGGGTCGCCTTTGGTTCAGCGCCCCGTCGCCAGAGCCGCCGCGCCCGGCGGGGCGCCACGGAGGACTGTTCGCGGCTCGACACCTCGGCGTCGCTAGGTCGACGAGGGAGGTGCCTGTAGCTGGGGTCCGGCGCCCACCAGCACGGGCACGGGCGTGTAGGAATCGTCGTGGTACGTGCCCTCGGCGAGGAGGGCGTGCACGGCCCGGCGCAGGCGCAGCGGGTCGAGCGGCTTGACCAGGAATCCTTCGGCGCCCGAACGCCGGGCCAGGAAGACGTCGGGCCGGCGGTCGAGCAGCATGAGGACCGGGATGTGCGGCAGGGCGCCGTAAGACTCCTGCAGCCGCAATTCGAGGCAGACGGCCATGCCCCCCATGTTGCCCATCTGCATGTCCACGATGATCAGGTCCGGTGCCTCGACCGCCTCGGCGATCACCTCGGGACCGGTGCGCATCGATTCCACTGTGACGTCTGGCCCGCTGATCACCGCCTCAACCTCGCGACGGAGCGTCGGGGCGTCGCTGGCCACCACGATGGTCTGCACGAAGGCGACACTACCGGAAGGCCGCGCCGTCTCCCCAAAAGCGGCTCAGGCAAAGAGACGCTCGGCCGCCAGTCCCAGCGCCGTCAGCTCGTGCACGTCGTGACCGAACAATGGGATCCGACCCACCGGCGCCGGCGCCACTTGGGCCACCAAGCTCGAATAGGCCTGCTCTTCGCGCACCGCGACGGTCCGCATGGCGGCCAGGTTGGCCTCCAGGGCGACCAATGGCTCCGGTACCGGGCCCGCCGGAGGCGTCGAGTCACCGAATGACGGGTGGATGCGGTTGACCACCAGCGCGGCCGGATGGATGTCCCGCTCGAGCAGTCGTTCGGCGAAGAAGCTGGCCTCGGCAATGGCGTCGGGCCGGGCCGAGGTCACCAGCACGAAGGCGGTCTCGGGGTTGGACAACATTTCGCGCACGGCACCGGCCCGGATACGGAACCCCTCCTCCATGCCCTCGAAGGCTTGGAAGAAGGCGACGGCATCTTGGACGATCTCGGCCCCGGCCACCTTGGAGATGGTGCGCAGCAGGGCCTGGGTGGCCATCCCCACCGCCCGCAACGACATGCGGGTCGGCAGCAGGAGCGCTCGAAACAGCCGGTTCTCCAAGAATCGGGTCAAGCGGCGTGGCGCGTCCAGCAGGTCGAGGGCATTGCGGGTCGGCGGGGTGTCCACCACCACCACGTCGAAGTCGCCGGAGTCCACCAGCTCGTAAAGCTTCTCCATGGCCATGTACTCCTGGGTGCCGCTCAGCGCGCCGGCCAGGTTCTGGTACAGCCGGTTGGCCAGGATCCCCTCCGCCTGTTCGGGGGTGCGGGCGTAGCGGTGGACCAGGGCATCGAAGGTGCCTTTGGTGTCGAGCATCAGGGCGTAGAGATGGCCGGACCATTCGCCGTCCACCTCGGTCGGCGTGTTGACCAGTGACTGCACGCCGAGCGCGTCGGCCAGGCGGCGGGCCGGATCGACGGTGACGACGCAGGCCCGGCGGCCGGCCTGGGCCGCGGCCAGGGCGAAGGTGGCCGAGACCGTGGTCTTGCCCACACCACCCGATCCGCAGCAGACCACGATCGACCGTTGCCGCACCAACTCACTGAGCTCGCTCACGCGCTGCCCTCCGCCTCGGGCGCCAGCGCGCTGACCGCGTCGGCCAAGGCGCGGGCGAGCAGGTCGGTCTCATCGGGCCCGATGGTGTCGGCCGTCACCACCGGGACCAGCAGGTGGGGCAGCGGCAGCTCCCGGGCCAGCCGGGCCACCTGGTCGGCCGTGATGGCGTGGCGCTCGAGTCGGAACTGGCGGGCCTCCTCGAGTGCGTGGAGGTAATCCGGTGCCACCGTCACCCCGCCTTCGCGGGCCGCCTCGAGCGCCGGGACATCGAGCCCGACCGGGGCCGGATCGCAGGCATTGACGATGACGGGACCGAGTTGGACGCCCGCCTGGTCCTCGAGGGTGTAGGCCGACTCGATGGCCTCGCTCACCGGCATGTCCTCGGGCAGCGTGACCAGAATCACCCGGCAGCGTTCTGGGTCCGAGAGGAGGTCGACCACCTCCTGGGCCTGGGTGCGCAGCGGTCCGCCCCGGGCCGCGTTGACCAGACCGGCGGCCGAGGTCAAGAACGTGATGGCATGGCCGGTGGCCGGCGCGTCCACCACGATCAGGTCAGCCATCTGCTCGCGCTCGAGCTGCTTGACCTTGCCCAGGACGAGCACGTCGCGGATGCCCGGGATGGCGGTTGACACCACATCGACCACGCCCGAGGTGACCAGTCGCTTGGACACCCGCTTCAGCCCGTGGTCCTCGAGGTACTCGACCAGGGCATCATCGGGGGTGATCCGCCGGGCCCTTATCTGACCTCGGTCTCCGTCGGCCGCCTGGAGTTCGAGCTCCTCGTAGCCCAGGTCATGGGGCAGGCCGAAGGCGGCAGTGATGCCCGATTTCCCTTCCAGCTCCACGATCAGCACTGAGCGTCCGGTGGTCGAAGCCATGCGGGCCAGAGCAGCGCTCATGGTGGTCTTTCCGACCCCACCCTTGCCGGCCACGATCAGGACATGGCTCTGTGCGCAGAAGCTCCCCACGTCCATGTCGCGGCCGAGCGTAGTGGGGCGATCGCCGCCATTCACCGAATGCAATACAAACTCGCAGGTCAGACCTCTTGAATGCGAGCGCTTGGCGGCGATAGCTTGACCACACAGGGGGATCTGAGGTGCCCGTTCCGGGGGGTTACATGCGCCAGGGGTCAGAGCAGTGGCAAATCAAGGCAGCGTGTCGGGGGCCGCAAGCGGCCGTCTTCTTTCCGCCGTCCCATGCCGAGCGGAAGGAAGAGAAGGCGACCCGCGAGATTCGGGCCAAGGGCATTTGTCAGCAGTGCCACGTTCGGGGCGACTGCCTGGACTACGCCATTCGGATTCGCGAGCCCCATGGCATCTGGGGCGGGCTCAACGAGGTTGAGCGCAAGTCGGTGCTGGACCGCCGGGCCAGCTGATCGGGGTTTCCGGCCTTCAGCTGGTCGGGTCGACACCCATCTTCTGATCAGCCGCCACGACGCCGCGGGCGCGGCAGACGGCGCCCGGTTTCTCGTCGGTGGCCGAGCAGATGGCCGCCGTGATCTCGTTGGCGGACGTCTCGACGGCCTGGGTGATCGGATTGGTCGGGTAGGTCAGATCGTTGGCGATGGCAGCCTGGGTCAGTCCGGCCAGGGCTGACGGCGTGTAGCTGGCACCGATCTGAATGAACCGGTTCCCGATGTCGAGCAGCGGGAAAGTGGTGGGCGACGTGTCGAAGGCGGAGATGGCGGATGCCTCAGTGGCATCCGGTTTCTGCAGACCGACGTAGCGGGCACCGGTGGGGTCGACCGAGCCGTAGCGTTCGACCGTCCGCAGCGAGATCCACCGGCTCGAGTAGCTCGAGTCCCAGAAGGTGAAGCTCGACAGGTTCGAGAAGACCTCGGTGGCACTGGACTGGACCAAGCCGAGCTGGCCGAACGAGCCGAAGCGCGACAGCGCCACGATGAGTGGCCAACGTTGGGCCGCCGCGTAGGGGTCGAACTCGGCGCCATAGAAGAACACCACCGGGCGGACGCCGTCCGCTTTGGTGACGGTCCACGCCGCTCCCGACTTCACCGAGTGGGGCGCCGTGACCGGATAGGTCGGTGAGGTGACGCCGACGCTGTTGGAAACGCTGGAGGGGATCTGGGCCAACGACGACACCAGCGACCCGGGCGCGGCACTGAAGGACTCGCTGCTGCCGGAGTTCTGTGGCGTCGAATCGTGCCGGATGAGGATCAGGGCACCGAGGAGGATGAGCGCGACCACGACCAGACCGAGGGCCACGTAGAGCCGTCGGATCTGGTGGATGGGTGGGACGGCCTCACCCTGGGGGGGACGCTCGTGCATCGGGTCGCTCAGGTTAGTCAAGGGGTCGTGCCGTCCTGGGGGTCGCCCCACCCCGCCCGGTAGCCTCCCCTCGTGGCATCGAGACCTGATCCCTCGACCGTTCCGCTCCGGCCGGCTGCCACGGTCATGCTGGTCCGCGACGCGGCGGAAGGTCCCCAGGCCGGCAATCTCGAGGTGTTGATGGTGCGCCGCAACCTCAACTCGGACTTTGTGGGTGGCGCCTACGTGTTTCCGGGCGGGGCGGTCGATCTGGCCGACGGCGGCCGGGAGGCTGAGACCTTTTGCGATGGCCGAAGTGACACCGAGGCCAGCACGCTGCTCGGGGTCGCCTCAGGTGGCCTGGCCTATTGGGTGGCCGTCGTGCGCGAGACCCTCGAGGAGGCCGGTCTGCTGCTGGCCGATCGCCCTCGCGGCCCCGCCCTGCTGGCCGGGGACCCCGAGGAGGAAGCCCGCTTCGTGGCAGCCCGGGCCGCCGTCAACGGCGGCACCTTGCGCTTCCTCGATCTCTGCCGGGACCAGGGTCTGCAGCTGGCGGTGGGGGACATTCACTACTTCGCCCACTGGATCACCCCGTTGGGGGCACCGCGGCGCTACGACACCCGTTTCTTCGTGGCCGCGGCCCCGCCCGGCCAGCAGGCCGCGCACGACGCCGGCGAGACGATTGCCGACGTCTGGATCTCGCCCCAGGACGCGCTGGCTCGGCACCGGGCCGGGGAGATCGAGATCATCTTCCCCACCATTCGCAACCTGCAGGCCATCGGACGGTTCGAGACCAGTACCGAACTGCTCGAGACGGCCGCCCGGGCCTCGAGCAGCGTGCCGGCCATCGAACCCCGGGTGATCGCCGATGGCAACGGGATGCGCATCGTCCTGCCCGGCGATGAAACACCGGCGCCGGCCACTACACCCGAGGGCAAACCGCCTAAGGACTTCAACGAAGCGGTGCGCGCCGTCTCGATGCAGGCCAACCTCGAGGGCCTGTCGCCGGAGTGACCGGCGTCGCCCTTGCCGGCATCCCGGACTATGGGCTCGGTCCGACGCCGGTGCCCGGTGAGCCGGTCGAACTGGCCCCCGGCCTGGTCCGTCTGACCGCCCCCAATCCCGGCTTGATGACCGGTCCGGGCACCAACACTTATCTGGTGGGCCAGGGTGAGCTGGCCGTGGTCGACCCCGGTCCGTTGAGCGAGGAGCACACCGCAGCCATTGCTGCTGTCGCCTCGACCCGCGGGGTGATCCGCTCCATCGTGGTGACCCACACCCATATCGACCACGCTCCCGGTGCCGCCGCATTGGCGGAGCAGACCGGAGCAGAGGTCATCGGCTTCGGTCCGGCTGAGGGCTTCACCCCCGACCGCACCGTGGGCGACGGGTGGACGCTCGAGCTCGATGGGGCCAGCGCGCTGACCGCTGTGCATACCCCGGGCCACGCGTCCGATCACCTGTGCTGGTTGATCCCCCGCCTGAAGGTCCTCCTCACCGGTGATCACGTCATGCACGGATCGACCGTGGTCATCCGGCCCCCGGACGGCGATCTTCATACCTATCTGGCCAGCCTGGCCCGCGTCCGCGACGCCGACCCGCCCGTGGCCCAGCTGGCCCCAGGTCACGGCCGGGTCATGGACCACATCCCCGAGGTGATCGACGCCCTCATCGCCCACCGCCTGGCCCGGCACGAGCTGGTGGCCGGCGCGCTGAGGGCGGCCGGTGCCGGCACGGTCGACGAATTGCTGGGCTCGGTCTACGCCGACGTGACTGAGCAGCAGCTCCCGGTGGCCCGCTTCTCGCTGTGGGCCCATCTCCGAGCGCTGGGCCAGGAGGGTCGGGCTGTGGCCGAGGTGGATGACGAAGGTGAGGACACCATCGAGACGCGGTGGCGGGCCCACGCCGCGAATTAGCCGGCCGGCACCTCGCCGCTGGCCACGGCGGCCTCCACCCGCTTGAGCATCCGGGCGCTGCAGCCATCGGTGGCCACCACCGGGGCGATCTCTTCGGCCACCAGGCGGGCCAACTCGGCGAAGACGTCACCCAGTGGACCGGGCCGACCGGCGACCGGGATCCCGGCATCACCGGCCGCGGCCAGGTCAGGGTGCAGGGGGATGGAGCCGATGAGCGGGACGCCCAGCGAGTGGGCCAGGCGCTCGCCGCCGCCGCGGCCGAAGAGGGCGTAGCTAGTGCCGTGATCGCACACGAAGTCGCTCATGTTTTCGATGACGCCGGCCACCCGGAGGTAGCCCTTGCGCGCCATGTCGGCCGCCCGGGCCGCCACCTTCTGGGCCGCCACCGGCGGGGTGGTCACGATCAGCATCTCGGTTCTCGGCAGCAACCGGGCCAGGCCCATCTGCACGTCACCGGTCCCGGGGGGTAGGTCGATCAGGAGGTAGTCGAGATCGTCGCCCCAGTGGGCGTCCTGGAGGAACTGCTGCACGGCCCGGTTGAGCACCAGGCCGCGCCACATGATGGCCTGCTCCTCGCCGGCCAGGAATCCCATGGACAGCACACGCACGACGCCGTCACCGACTTGTTGCTCGAGCGGCACCATCTTCCCGGCCCGGGCTTCGACGTCGCCCTCCATGCCCAGCAGCCGAGGCACCGAGAAGCCCCAAATGTCGGCATCGAGAATCCCGACGGTCAGGCCGCGCCGGGCCAGGGCTACGGCCAGGTTCACCGTCACCGACGACTTGCCGACGCCACCCTTCCCCGACGCCACGGCCAGGACGCGAGCTGAAGCCGGGACGGCTGTCTCCGGCGCGTCCTCCCGGGCTTTCCAGCGGGCCCGGGCCATGACGTTGGCTCGCTCCTCGGCCTCCATGGCGGCCACCTCGATCTCCACCTGGTTCACCCAGTCCAGCGCCTCGATGTGGCCCCGGACATCCCGTTCGATCTGGTTGCGCAACGGGCAGGAGGCGATGGTCAGCGCGATCTCGACCCGGACCGCGTCGCCCGTCACCGTGACGCCGCGCACCATCCCGAGGTCGACGATGGTGTCACCCAGCTCGGGGTCGACCACCGTGCGCAGGCGGTCGAGCACCTCGTCCTCCCGGGTGGTCATGGATGGATTCTACCGGCGTGGGCCCGGTTTCGGTCCTGGTCACAGCGTCGATTCACCCAGCCGGTCGAGCGGTAGACTTCCTGTCATCAACGCGGGTGCAGGACCCGCGGGACCATCGGCCGCCCAGTGCGGCGAATGAGGAGGCTGCTGTGACCACCCTGACGACGTCGGTGAGCATTGGGAAGAAGCCGGCACCGGTCACGCTCAGCGATACCGCCACCTTGAAGGTGGCCGAGTTGTTGGCCCAGGAGGAAGGCGACGAGCTGGCGCTGCGGGTCGCGGTCAAGCCCGGCGGCTGCTCGGGATACAGCTACGAGATGTTCTTCGACTCCGAGGTGCTGTCGGACGACGTCGTTCGCGAGTTCGGCGCGGTCAAGGTCGTGGTCGACGCGGCCAGCGCCGAACTGCTGACCGGTTCGACCCTCGACTACTCCGACGGCCTGCAGGGTGCCGGGTTCCACATCGAGAACCCCAACGCCACCCGCACCTGTGGCTGCGGTTCCTCCTTCAGCTAAACCTGCACCGCTGCACCAGCCCGCCACCAGCGGGGCCGTCGCCTTCTCCCTCAACGGAGCAGCCGTGTCGGTCGCCGACGGCATCTCACTGCTGGACGCCCTGCGCGACGAGCTGGGTTGTCATTCCGTCAAGGACGGCTGCAGTCCTCAAGGTCAGTGTGGTTGCTGCACCGTCTGGGTCGACGGCGCTCCCCGCGTCGCCTGCGTGACCGCGGTTCGCCGCGTGGCCGGGCGATCGGTCACCACTATGGAGGGGCTGCCCGAAGAAGTTCGTCACCGCTGGGTCCAGGCCTTTGTCGCCTGCGGGGCCAGTCAGTGCGGGTTCTGCACCCCGGGCATCATCATGCGCCTGAGCACGCTGGCTCCGGCATCCCCACCGCAGAGCCGCGACGCCATCGAGTCCGCCCTGCGAGCCCATCTGTGCCGGTGCACTGGCTGGCAGTCCATCGTCGAGGCCGCCGAGCGCGCCCTCGACCCGGGACTCGACTCGGTGTCCGTCGAAGACGGTGACCGCGACCCTCTCCTGGCGTCGTGGCGGGCTCAACTCGAAGGTCCGGCCTTCCAGAGCTCAGGGCCCGATGCGGTGATGGGCGATGCCGGCTTTGCCGACGACACCGCCCCCCACGGTTCACTGGTGCAGCTGGGCCAGGCCGCCGAACCAGCGCCCTCCTTGCGGGCGGCTCGGGCCGGGACCGGCCGGGTCCAGGGCCGCAACAGCACGGTTCCCCTGGGCCATCCCGTCGCCGTGCCGGCCGGGACCTGGGCCCTCACGCTCCAGACGACCTGGGTCGAGCCGGCTTACCTTGAGCCCGATGCCAGCTGGGCTGCTCCCGACGGTATCCCGGCCTCCCCGTTGGCCAACGGCGGGGCCTTCGGGGGCAAGCGACGGAGCCCGGTGCCCGAGCGGGCCCAGGCCCTGGCCGAGACGACCGGCGCGCCGGTCCGCGTGCTCTGGCGCCGAGAGGACGTGGTGCGGCTCGGGCCTAAGCGGCCGCCGCTGGCCCTCGGATTGCGGGCTGATGGCAGTGGGATCGTACGGTTGGGGCACACCCCCGGTTCCCCGGATCTGGCCGGGACTGTGCAGCAGATCGGTGCGCTGGCCCCCGGCGTGGTCGTCGAGGTGGTCGAGATCGAAGGACCGCCCGTAGGTGGCGAGTTGCGCGGGGCCGGCTGGGCCGAAGTCCTGGCCGCCCGGCTCGCACTGGACGCCGTCCCCGGTGATCCGGTCGAGGCCGCGCTGCCCGGCGGTGGCTGGGCCCGGGTCACGCTCGACGTCGGGGCGCTCGCCGGACGCGGTCACCTCGAGGTCGAGGTCTCCGCCGGCGCCGTCCTGCACCCGGTGACCCTGCGCTCCTACGTACTGGGCGCGGTGCACCAGGCGCTCGGCCTGGTTTGGAGCGAGGGCATCGCGGTGACCGACGGGATGCCGGTCGACCTGACCATCCGCTCCTTCGGGATCCTCCCCGCCCGGGACATGCCCGAAGTGACCGCGATCCTCCGCGAGGAGGACACTTGGCCGGTCAACGGTTCTGACGCCGTCTTCGTCGCCACCCTCGCTGCTGCCTTCGCCGCCGAGGGCCGGCCCGCCTCCTGGCCCACTCGCCGGACCGGCGGGCGCGCCCACCAGTAGCCCCGTGGCACCATCGCGCCAGTACATCCGAGAGGAGTCAGCATGAGCCCGGCCGTCGGTCCCTACTCGCCCGTTCGCCGTGCCGGCGATTGGGTCATCACCTCAGGGCAGGTGGGCCTGGCCCCCGGGGGCGAACCCCCCGCCCTGGCCGAGGGCGGCACGGTGGGACAGCTGCGCCAGGCCCTGGCCAACCTGACCGACGTGCTGGCCGCCGAGGGGGCCACCCTGGCCGACGTGGTCAAGACGGCGCTGTTCTTGGTCGACATGAGCGAGTTCGCCGCCGTCAACGAGGTGTGGATCGAGGTGTTTGCTGAGCCGCGTCCGACCCGCTCGGCCGTCGCCGTGGTCGCGCTGCCGGTGGGCGCCCGGGTCGAAGTGGAGGCCTGGGCCTACGTGCCCGCGCGCTGAACCGCGCCGGGGTGCCAGGCCACCTGGCCGAAGCGGTACCCCACTGAGCGCACCGTCTGGATCAGGTGCGCATGTTCCTCACCGAGCTTGGCCCGCAGCCGGCGGATGTGGACGTCGACCGTGCGCGCCCCGCCGTAGTACTCGTAGCCCCAGACCCGGCTGAGCAGAGTCTCGCGGGTGAAGACTTTGGCCGGATGCCCGGCCAGGAAGCGCAGCAGCTCGTACTCCATGTAGGTCAGGTCCAGCACGCGCCCGGCCACGGCCGCTTGATAGGTCTCGAGGTTCAGCAGCAAGGGGCCGTACTCGATGATGTCGGGCCGCATGCTCTGGCCGGTGCGCCAGAACAGGTGTTGGAGGCGGGTGGCCAGTTCCTCGGCGTGGGCCGGCAGGACGCAGAAGTCGTCGTAGAGGTCGTCGCGCAGCAGCAACTCACCGACCTGCTGGGGGCGGATCACCAGGAGGAGCGGGCTGAGCGGGACCTCGCGCAGGCGTACGGCGCGGCAAAAGGCGACCGCCCCGGTCATGTCGTCGCCGGCCACCACCAGCACACCTGAGAAGCCCTCACTGGCTGTTCCGTCGCCGCCGCCGGCGGCCGGGTCGGGCACCTGTTCGGCTGACGACACGCAGCGGTAGCCCAGCCCGGCTCCCTCGAGAGCCTGGGTCACCTCGGTCGGCAGTTCAGCTGGGAAACAGAGAAGCGGGTCCATGGGGCGAGGGTGTAATCAGCAGCCGAGCTGGCCTTAGAGCAGGGGCAGGTAGCGGTCGAGTTCGAACTGGGACACTTCGGCTTGGTAGGCCTCCCACTCCGCGCGCTTGTTGCGGATGAACCATTCGAAGACGTGGTCGCCCAGGGTGGTCGCCAGCAACTCGGAGCGCTCCATCTCGTTGACGGCGTCGTTGAGGCTGGGAGGGAGGGACTCGATACCCTTCTGGGCCAGCTCCTTCGCCGACATGGCGAAGAGGTTCGAATCGGCCTCGGGCGGCAGCGGGTAGTCCTCGGTGATGCCGCGCAGGCCGGCGGCCAGAATCACCGCGAAGGTCAGGTAGGGGTTGCAGGCGCTGTCGGGTGCCCGGTACTCGAGGCGGGTGGAGTCCGGCTTGCCGTGCTTGATCACCGGCACCCGGATCAGGGCCGAGCGGTTGTTGCGGGCCCAGCTCACGTTGACCGGGGCTTCGTAGCCGCGGATCAGACGTTTGTACGAGTTGACCCACTGGTTGGTCACCGCGGTGATCTCCCGGGCGTGGTGGAGCAGGCCGGCAATGAAACGCCGGGCCACCTCGGACAGCCCGTAGGGGTCGTTCTCGTCGGTGAAGGCGTTGCGCTCCCCCTCCCACAGCGAGATGTGTGTGTGCATGCCCGAGCCCGGCATTCCGGCCAGGGGCTTGGGCATGAAGCTGGCGTAGACGCCGTCGCGCCGGGCCATCTCCTTGATCACCATGCGCGTGGTCATCACGGTGTCGGCCATGGTGAGGGCGTCGGTGTAGCGCAGGTCGATCTCGTGCTGGCTCGGCGCGTCCTCGTGCTGGCTGTACTCGACGGGTATGCCCATGTCCTCGAGGGTCAGGACGCTCTCCCGGCGCAGCTCGCTGGCGACGTCGTTGGTGGTGAGATCGAAGTACGACCCCGAATCCAGGGGTATCGGCGGGAGCCCGTCGGGGGCGCCCTGGGCCGGTCGGGAGAAGTAGAAGTACTCGAGCTCGGGGGCGACGTAGAACGAGAAGCCCATCGATCGGGCTCGTTCCAGCACACGGCGCAGCACCTGGCGGGGGTCGCCGGCGAACGGTGTGCCGTCGAGGTTGACGATGTCGCAGACCACCCGGGCCGTGACCGCCCCGTCGGCGAGATAGGGCAGGAGCTGGAAGGTCTTGGAGTCGGGCATGGCCATCACGTCGCTCTCGTGCACCCGGCTGAACCCGTCGATGGTCGAGCCGTCGAAGGTCATTCCCTCTTCGAGGGCGTTCTCCAGCTCGGCCGGCGTGATCTGGAAGGACTTGGGGCTGCCAAGCACGTCGGTGAACCAGAGCTGGACGAAACGGACCCCGCGTTCCTCCA
>DASXFC010000020.1:0-50465 GCA_036489775.1 Acidimicrobiales bacterium
TGCAATCCGAAGGATGTCACCTGGTAGCGGTTGGTGTGCGGGATGCGCTCAATGAGTCCGTGGAGGCGGAGCCGCCGCAGGTCATAGGTCATCCTCCCGGCTCCGATGGTGCCGGGGTCGAGGCCCAAGAGAGGCGTGAGATGTGTTCGCAGGTCCTTGTTGGAGAACCCGTTAGGCAAGAGGCGAAAGACGACCAGCACGCTGAGCAGGGACTGGACCCGGGGATCACCAAAGCGCAGGGCCGGACCACGTCCGCCATCGGTGAGGACTGGCGCACACACCTGGGCAAAGGCGTCTTCTCCGATATGGCAGTCCGCGCTCGTTCGTTGGACGTTCAAGAGACGTCGGTTGGCCTGGTAGCCGATCCCCCGGAGTGCGGGGAGATTATGGAGCCGTCTGCCGACACCGAAGTCGCGGGTGTCGTTGATGGTGGTCTCGGTCCGGAGAGCCTGGCCCTCCTTGTGGTACTGCTTGATCTTGGTGTGCTTGTAGTCGACGTGGAGCGAGGGGGTGACCCCTTCGGTGATCACCCGGGTGCGGAAGCGCCCCGGGGTGCGCCGGTTCACCCGCCGCTCGAAGATCAAGGAGACCTGATCGGGACGGCCAAGGTCGAGATTGTCACGGATTACCTCCTCAAAGAACACCCGTCCGGTCAGTGGTCGGTCGAGGACCTGGGTGAGGGAGAACTCGGCCTGGAGAATGGAGACGTCGTAGCGGTAACCGGCCCGGCGGTCGCTGGCGCTGAAGGGATGAGGCAGGCGGGCGAACCACTTGCGGGCGAGCGCGTCGATCTTCTTGTCGGAGAGCCGGTCACAGATGCGCTGGAGCCGGACGGGGTCCTCACAGCTGGCGAAGCCGTTGTCGAGGGGCTCGAAGTCGATGCTCGCCTGGGTCGCCTGGCACTTGGCCCATTCGTTGCCGTTGCAGCAGAGCTTGGCGTTGTAGGGGAAATACGAGCAGAACTTGATGAAGAAGGGACCGAAGTCAGCGTCGAGGCAGTAGAAGTAGTAGTGGTTCACCATGGCGCTGGCGCGCACGATCCAGGGGTAGGGGCGCCCGGTGTATGGGTTCGTGCGCTTCTCGGTGCGAAAGGTGGTGGTCTTCTCCTGGGCCTTGCCGACGAAGAGGACTCCCTCGTTCCCCTCGAAGTGCTCGAGGTACTCGTGGGCGATGTCGTCCTTGCGCTGGCCCTTATGGAAGGTGACCAGGTCGACATCCTCTTCGTCACAGAAGCGCTCGATTGACTTGACGAAGTCCTTGGTGATCGGGTCCATGAGGGCCGAGGAGGCGAAGGTGTACCCGAGGTGGCCCCGGAAGAAGCCGACGATGCCCGACTCGTACTGGAGTTTGGGCACGTACAGGTTCAGATACATCCGGTCGATGCATTCGATCTCGAGCGTCACGTGGTCGCTCAGCACGTCGGCCACACTGCGGGCTAGCGTCATATCGGGCTCCGGTCGTCGTCGCCCTTTCACGGGCACCTAACCGCTTCGAGCGGTCCATGGGCGAGGCTAGACACCCCGCCAGCAGTGCGCTCGGCCGGAGTCCGCGCGCCGCTTTCCGGGGACTTCACCCCAGCCCACCATTACGATCACCGACATGAGAGCGCCGCGGACACCGCCTCGTCGGCCTGGGGCGAAGCCCCGTTAGTACTCCTTCACGTTGTGCGCTGCCGTTCCAGTGAAGAAGGTGGAGCCTGGCGGCTAGTGCAGAGATCGACGCCAGGGCATTGGTAGTTCACCGCGACACTGGCCAACCACCTGGGTGAATGCCCACCGACGGACGGCCAGAGCCTCGTCAGTCGGGCCGATGGTCAAAAACTCCGCCCGCTGGCAGTAGTCATCGGCTTCGTCCAAGAGTTCGTTGTATCGCTCGATAACGGGGCCAGCTTCAGACGGAAGGCGAAAATGGATATCAACGGCAGGCCTCTCGTCGCGGACGGCAGCCTTCCACGAGTCTTCTGCAGAACGCCCGTAACCCACGAAGGAGGTGCCAAGTTGGGAGATCAAGCGAAAAAGGCGCCCGGGTATCTCTTCGCGACGTCTCGGGTCAAGCTCCAAAATCAGGCGGAACTCGCGGTAGAGCGCGTCGTAGTGCGCGCCAGTGCGGATCATCTCGTGCACAGGCGATTCGAGCAACGCGATCGCAACTCCGTTGGGATAGGGATCGTCGGAGTACTGGCTGTCGGTGTAAGTAGCCGGCGATGATTCAAAGGGTTCGGGCAGATCGAACCAAACCACCTTGCCAAAATCGGTGCGTTCACAACCCCATCGAGCAGCGAGGATGTTCAACAGCTGCACACCCCGCCCGGTGGCGTCGTCTGTCCTGTAGCCCTTCTCGGTCGGCATAGCTTCACTTCGATCACCTACTGCGATCCGGTACCTACCGTCTCTTTGGTGGATTTCGACCGTGATGGGTCCCCTCGCATGCAAAAGGGCGTTGGTCACCACCTCCGCGGTGAGGAGGGACGCGTCGTTGCGCAGGTCGTCTGACGCACGATCAAGCGTTTCTTGGACAAATCGCCGCGCGATCGAGCAGCTCACCACGTCTGCAGTCAGTTCGATCCTGTTCGAAGGCATGCAAAGCCCTCCACGCTCCGTCCAACTGGCCGCAAAGTTACTGGGCAACGTGCTTCGTAGCCCGGCTCGGTTGGTACCCAACCTCCCTCCTCGCAAAACCCCCATTGCCGGGAGGGCGGACCTTGAGTGGTGGTCATCACGGAGACAGCCCTTTTGTTCGAGGCTTTGATGGACTGGCCGTAGACCCGCAGTGGCAGATCCATCGGATCCCTTTGTGACCACATGCTGTGCGACCAGGGCACGAGGTACAGCGTGAACTTTCCGGCGTCCATCGGGATACTTATTGCAACATGACGCTTTCCGGACCTGACCTCATGATCGACGACGGTCTGGTTATCGATGCCTCGCTCAGTGATCCATCGGCTTTCGCCGAGTTGTTTGATCGGCACTGGACCAGCATCTTCGCCTTCTGCGTCAGCCGTGCTGGCGCCTCGGGCGAGGACATCGCCGCCGAGACCTTCAAGGTCGCCTTCGATCGTCGAGACCGCTTCGACCTCACGTATCGTGATGCTCGACCGTGGCTGTTCGGCATTGCCACGAACCTACTTCGGCACCATTTCCGTTCCGACCAGCGAGCCCAGCGGGCGGGCGCCCGGATACTGGCACTCCACCCTCGAGCTCCTTCGGGCGAACCCGGTGACGAGCTCGAAGCACGTTCACTCACCCCCGAGCTGGCGGCGGCTTTGGCAGCACTGAGCCAAGAGGAACGAGAAACCCTTCTCCTCTTGGCCTGGGCCGAGTTCGACTACGCGCAGATCGCCCAATCCCTCGACATCCCGATCGGCACCGTTCGATCCCGTATCCACCGCGCCCGCACCCACGTGCGGGCCTATCTCACACAGGAGAGCTCCGATGATTGACCATGACATCGACCTTGACTGGCTGCGCCGCCAACAGCCGAAATCCGAGAACCCGGAGGCGGCAGTGACCGCTCGTGCTCGCGAAGCGCTAATGCATCACGTTTCGACCGCCGCCCTGCACGCAGAGGTCACCGATCTCCCGCGCCTCCATCGACTGCGTCGCGTCGTTCCGGCCATCGGTGTGGCCGCCGTCGCTGCTGCGATCGCTCTGGCCATGCTGCCCACATCACCCGGCCACCATCCCGCAGCACCGTCCCACTCGGCACACGCAGCGGGCCCATTGGTTCGACTGGCCGACTACCTCGCCGCCAACGAAACGCAGACAACCGGCGACGCCACTCTGGTCCTGAGGACACAGATCTATCCCGATCGTTCTTCCATAACCGGTGCCGACCTCTACACGGACAGTGGGGAGTACTTCTACGCGGAGACCGAGAGTGGGCTGCCGGAGCAGATCGCCCAGAACGACAATCAGGGTGGTGGGATGTTTGCCCGCGAAACGGCAGCCGCCATGGAGGGGTCCACCGGCAACGTCCAGACCGCTGCTTACGACATGGCGGTAGCTCCCAACCCGACGATGTACGGACAGCTCTTCTCTGGAGCCAACCGATCGCTCCACGAGGGCCAGATGGACAACATGGTGTGGGAGGACTCACTCGACGCGCTGATTTCCGGCGCGGGCAACGCCGGACTCCGCGAAGGCGTGCTCCGGATCCTTTCGACCATCCCGGGTGTCACAGTGACCAACGGCACGACCGGGGGCCAACCCACACTGACTGTCACTGCCTCCTACCCAGACGTACCGACCAATTACCAAGAGCAACTCGTGATCAACGCCCAGAGCGGGATCCCCGAGTCGTTCCAGGGTGGCGCGCCGGGCCAGACCCCGGGCGTCACCGTCAGTTATCAGGTCTCGAGGGTCACGACGGCGGCAATCGCAGCCGGTCAATTCTGATCGATCAAAGCTACCAAGGTACGAGGCGGACCAGAGGAATTGAGCGGCCCGCATCGGCGGCGCTCACTCGATACGTGGCATAGGCCGGGAAGACGCGATCGGCCAGCGCCCACAACCGGGAACGCTCGGCTTCATCGTCGACGACAACCGCGTTCATGCGCATTCCGCCGAAAGCCACCTCACGGTGGGCTCGAAGGTTGTAGTACCAATCGGGATGTCGGGTAGCGCCGGCATTGGATGCGGCGATGATGACGTCGGTTCCGTCGTTGAAATAGATGACCGCATTTCGTCGCCCAACTCCACTGCGAGCGCCGAGGGTCTCGAGAACCGCCGTCGGAAATACGAGCGTCGAGGCGAGACGACCACTGGTCAACCGCAAGAGAATAGGGTCCAACCCCCAACACAAATGACGTGAAATGAATCGACCGACGCCGGTCGTACTCAAGGCGGCGTACGCCCGAGCAAATCGGCTAAGGGGCTCGGTTGGATCGACGTGTTTCAGTGAGGTGGCCAACTACCAGCCCTCTTCACCAGGTGACGGCAACCCCTAGCCTGCCCACGAGTCGGCATAGCCGTTGGCTTCAACTTCTTCGCAGAAGGTCGTCGATGCGCAGGAGATCGAGTTGGCATAGAGAGGTCCGGTGCCGATCGGGCCGCCGGCATTGGCAAAGTTTTGGGGCTTTGACCAGGCGGTGCCGTTGTAGGTGACCCAGCCGTCCAGACCCCCAGCCATACAGAATGAGGGCGTGGGACAGGAGAGCGCGTTGATCGATTGGGGACCGAGGGTCGTCGAGAGAGCCAACCCCTTGGACCACGAGCTGCCATTGAACGTGTTCAGATAGGCCACGTTGGCTCCGGTCGTGCCACCCGCCGCACAGAATGTGGCAGTCGCGCAGGAAACCACTGACACTTCGGCATTTGATCCAGATTTGCTTCCCGGCGGCAGTGGAAGAGTTTGGGGAGTCGACCACGAGCTTCCGCTGTAGGTCACCGATTGGTCGTTGTAGACCGCCTCACAGAAGGTTGGGCTGGCGCACGACACCTCACCGATGCTGGCGGCATTCAAGCTGGTCGAGTTGATCAGCTTGGGTGCTGACCATGAGGTTCCGTTGTACACGTAGTAGTTGATGTCGCCGTCCACTGCCATGCAGAAAGACGTAGCGGGGCATGAGACCGAGAAGGACACCGACGCCGAAGTGCCCGATGGGTTCAACAGGTCGACCGACGACCACGTCGAGCCATTGAAGGTATAGACGCCACTGAGATCGTCACCAGCGATACAGAAGGACGACGAGGCGCAAGAGACCGAGGCCAACTGGTCATTTATGTTGGTCGCGGCCTTCGAGTCGATGTCGACTCCCTTGGACCATGTCTTTCCATTCCAGGTAAAGGCGTCACCGGTGTCATCGACCGCGGCACAGAACCCGACACTGGGGCATGACACGCTTGAGAAGTCTGCAGTGTGGGTCGCGATACCTGGACCAGAGCCCTCACTGTTGGATGCCACCAGTGTCGCCAACTTCCACCCATGTCCCGCCACCGCGGCCTGGGCGGCCGGTGCGCCACAGTCCCAACGGGCGACCAGTTTGGTCGTCTTCCCACTTGTCTGGCTCATCGAGGCGTTGATCGAACCAGCCTCACCCTTCACGGTCACCGTGCCACTGCGAGCAAAGAAGTTGTCCTGCGCACCCTTCTCGATTGATGTTGCGATGTTCTTGCCCTTCAAGTTCACGTTCAGTATTGCGGTGGGCGTTCGTTCGGTGAGGGAACGGAATGTGTAGGTTCCGTTCTTCTTCACGGTCACATCCAGGCTCCAACTGGCCACGCCCTTGATCCCGGATACCGAGCCCACGAGATCGTTGAGCTCGACGAAGCCGTTGTTATTGATCCCCCCGTAGGGACAGCCGGCAACCGAGCCGTCGTGCAACGTGCCACTGACGGCTCCCGAGAGTTGGAAGGTGTTGGACGCGACATTCTTGGCCGATGCCACCGAGGCGCCAGCTGGCTGGGGTCCAATACCGAGGGCCACTGTCCCGGCGCACAGGGCCAAGGCGGCCACTGAACTCACCATATGGAACCGCCACTTCACCCATGCGGACATTTCGTCTCCTGGCGCTGTTTGGCAAAAACCCGATTCCGGCCAACCGTCGTTGTAGCACCGCTGGCAGGCGGCGTGCTCTGAACGTGGAAGTGCCCGCCCCTTACGAGGCGGACACTTCGGTGATCGGTTGCCCCAGGGATGCAGCCGGTCAGTTCACGCTCTCGAGGGCCAGGTCGAGCTCCTCGAAGGTTGGGGCCAGGGGCCGGTCCTCGTCGATGGTGATGATCATCGTCCCCATGTCCTCTTCGTGGCCCAGGACCGAAGCCGCCATGGTCTTCTCAAGATCAACTTCGATTTCGGCGAACAGCGTCCGGTCGCGGCGGCTGAGGATGAACAGCCACGTACCACCCACGATCATCCAGGCCAGGAAGATGTACGGGAAGACATCGATCGGGAAGGGCGGCACCGGGACAAAGCTGCCGATCGTCGGCACCGCCAGCGCCAATCCCGCCACGACGGTGATCACCACATGGCCCGGCTTCAGCTCTCCGCGCTTCTTCAGGTAGACCGGCGCCGCGATCGAAATCATCCAGTACGCCGTGAGGAAGCCGAAAGCCGCCAACGTGCCTCCGTCACCAAAGGTGGTGAGCGGACTGGTGAAGATCTCGAGCACGCAGGGCACGGCCAGGATGAGCAGGATGAAGCACGTAATGGCCACATGCGGGGTCTTGTTCGTCGGGTGCGAGCGGGCGAAGCGCTTCGGGAACACCGTGTGCTGTGCCATCGGGTAGATGATGCGTGAACCGGCGTTCAAGCACGAGAGCGTCAACGAGAAGAAGCTGACCATGGCCCCGATGGCCACCGGCACCTTGAACCACCCGACCCCATAGGCCTTGGACAAGAAGGTCAGCGGGGCGGCCAGGCTGCTCAGGCTCACGTGGGTGTGAGCCGCCCCGAAGACCTCCACGTAGCTCATGATGACCATGAAGGCCCCGGTGAGGAGGAGACTGGCAATCACGGCTCGGGGGATGTTGACCAGGGGCTTCCTCGCCTCTCCGCCCAGGGTGGTGGCGCTCTCGAACCCGACCAGGGAGAAGACTGTGATCACGACGGCCAGGCTCAGGTCGTGCAGCGTCATGCCGTGGACCTTGAGCTGGGCCGTGTCGGTCGGGAACCCGTGCTTGAACAAGATGACGGCGGCCAGGGCCAGGATGCAGGCGACCGAGGCGGCCTCGAAGGCCAACGTCAGCAGCGACGAGATCTTGATGTCCTTGTAGGCCACGAACCAGCACACAATCGCTGAGAGGCAGAAGAAGATCACCGGCGGGATCGTCGTATGGATTCCCATTGAACCGACCAGCTGGGCGGCGAAGATCGAGAATCCGGTCAGGCCGGCCACGCCAATAAACGTGTAACACCAGATTAGAGCCCAACCCGACATCACCCCTGCTTTTGGGCCCAAGCCCTTGGCCGTGTACCCATACATAGAGCCCGGCATGGCCGAGCGCTTGGCGAACTGATTCAGGTTGAACACCACGAACAGCAGCATCAGCGTGCCGAAGAGGTAGGCCAACCAGGTGCCCTGTCCCGAGTCGGCGAAGCAAAGCGGGATGATCAACACCGCGGTCATGGTCGGCGAGATCAGGGCTACCGATTGGGCCATGACAGTCGGAAACCCGAGGGCCCGTGATTTCAACCCGTGGTGAGGACCGCCCGATGTCGGGGGGCTTGCCGCGGACGGCGTCGTTGCTTCGATGGTGCTCATCCCACACTCCTCAGCAATGGATCGATGGATATCGCTCGTTCCAATGTTTATGAGTAAATATGTCGGCGAAATAGCTGGCGTGTTAACAGTGGGTAAACCAGAATTCCTGGTGTAATACCGCACGCGCTTGACCCGCGACTTACCTACGATGACCTGGACTTTACTGCTCCGGAATATCGCGATTTCGATAGCGCGCGCCCTTACATAGTGGGGTTCGCTATTTCTATGAATACCGCGCACATAATGGCGCGTTATTTCGCTGGCCTGCCCTAATCGGGCAGCGTGCCCTCCGGAAAGGACTGGTCCTCGAGGAGCAGGTCCTCGTAGAAGGCGCCGAAGCTCATGTCCGGGTGTGCGATGGCAATCTCGAGTACCCAGAGGTTGGCGTTGGGCTTGAAATCGACCTCGGCCATCGGCCCGTCGTAGTGGGCCGAATGGGGGTAGTCCGACAGCCGGTGACCTGAGAGATCCATGTTGAGCTTCCAACCCATGGATTCGGTGGTGGCGATGGCGAAGTCATACAGCTCACGACCAGAGATCTGCTCGGTGAACCACTTGGCCCGGACGATCTCCCAGATCTCACGCGCGTCGGCCTTGGCCTTGAGGTGCAGTGGGCTGTCGCCGAACACGAAGGTGTCTCCGGCGTCGCCCTCGAAGTCCCCGTAGACGGGGCCAATGTCGATGAAGAAGATGTCGTTCTCCCCGAGGACTACTCCCGGCTCTGAGCGCTCCATGAAGTCCTTGGTGGT
This sequence comes from Acidimicrobiales bacterium, assembly GCA_036489775.1. GTDB lineage: Bacteria > Actinomycetota > Acidimicrobiia > Acidimicrobiales > RAAP-2 > Bog-473. The sequence continues at coordinate 8,950 of DASXFC010000020.1, forward strand.
GTTCGTACCGCAGCGCACGATGATGTGATGCCAACCCCTCCGCATCTCGAGGGATGACAGGGTCGAACGGGCGATGTTCTTGGCCTCGTCCTCGGACATTCCCGGCGTGATCTGCTCGGCGATCATGTGCACGGCTTTGCGGGTTCGGGCCCGCACGGCCATGAAGCCGTCGAGCGCAAAAGCGCTTCCGGTGCCTTCGATGGTGCCAACTTCGGTGACGGTCATTGCTCCTCGCTCCTATTCGTCGGGCTAGTGGATCTTGTGAAGGTTGCGAAGGGGTTTGGCCGCCACGAGCAGCACTTCGGCTGTGGCACCCACGGCACCGAGGCGGTGTGGCACCTCGGCGTTGAAGTGAGCGGCCGTGCCGGGGCCGAGTAGGTGAAGCTCCCAGTCGTACTCGAGACGCAGGGTGCCGCTGAGCACATAGAGCCACTCCTCGCCGGGATGTCGGGCCGGAGTGGGAACCGGGCGTTCAGGGGTGACAGTGACCCGCAAGGCGTCGATCACGCTCGAGCCGGCGTACCCGCTGCAAGTGGCAACGGTCAGCCCATTGGACTCGTGTCGAGTCTCGTCAGGCAACGAGATGCCGAGTGGCGTTCCCCCTTGGGTTTCGCCGAAGAAGGCGCCGACCGGCACGCCGAAGGCGGCCGAGAGGGCGAGTAGGGAGGCCACCGAAGGCTGGCGCTCGGAGGATTCCAGCCTCGAGAGGTGGGATGTGGAGATCCCCGAGAGCTCGGAAGCCTGGTCAAGGGTGAGGCCCTGCTCCTCACGCATGGCCCGAAGGCAGTCACCAATGGAGGTCAGCAGCGAGCCAGAACCGACGGGCATCTGGCCACTCTACGACCAAGATGCCTCAGAGACAACCAATATTGCCTGGTGTTAACGCGTCGGAAACGATGGGTCGGCGAGTTCGAGTCGGCCTCGGCCACCATCTGGGTGAACCCCTGCCCCCTGGCCCATTTGGTCCATGAAATGGCATCAGCGAGCCGCAGTTCAATCCGGCATGCTGTGCCTGTGACAGTCACTCCAGCAGACGCGGTTGAGACGATCAGACTGTGGCCGGACACTCCTCCGACGGTCATCGAGGGGGTGCCTCCCGAGGTGGAGTTCCCCGTGCCAGTTGGCGTCGCTGCGGGCGGGACTTTCCTCCGCAACGTTTCGGATCCGGCGCTGTTGGTGTTCGCACCGCAGGGCTCGGCCAACGGTTTGGGCATCATCGTTGTTCCCGGTGGCGGGTGGACCATCAACGCGTGGACCCATGAGGGTCTCGACGTCGCCGAGTGGCTCACGTCAGTGGGGTACACCGTCTTCCTTCTGAAATATCGGGTGCGAGCAACAAACCCAGACCAGCAGGCATTCGAGGCCGAGCAGGCCACGGTCGAAGCAGGTCTGGCCGCCGGGCTTTCCGCGCGGATGATGCCGCGTGCCATCAGCGATTTGATCCCACCTGGCTCAGATCTGGAACCCACGTACCTGGAGGCCAGGTCGGCCTGCGCCGACGATGGTCGCAAGGCGATCGAGCTCGTCCGTGAACATGCCGAGCGGTTCGGCGTGAACGCCGACACCATCGGCATGATCGGGTTCTCGGCGGGAGCGTTCCTCATCGTCGATATCGCGCTCGATCCGCATGCAGATCAGGTCGCCTACCTTGCCCCGATCTACGGCGGAGAGACGAACGGTGCTCCGGTTCCCGCCGATGCCCCTCCGCTCTTCATCGCTGGTGCACGGGACGACATCCTCGTCAACATCTTCGAGGGTCTTCACGCTGACTGGTCGACCGCCAACCGCTCGTCGGAGATCCACGTGTTCGCGCGCGGCGCACATGGTTTCGGGATGATCAAGCAAGGGCTCCCGTCTGATCACTGGACGGACCTGTTCCTGGCCTGGCTCAATGACCTCAACCTGGCCAGCCGTTAGTCCGACCCTGCTTGGGCCCTGCCACACCGCTGCTTCCCGTCTTAGGCGCACCGGCGAGGAGAGAGGTCGATGGTGGCCGGCGTTGGGGTGGCAATGGTGCAGCTTCCGGTGGTGACGGTGACGGCTGACCCGGCGGCGCTAATCGAAAGAGTGCTGCCGGACTGCTGGATCCGCACAACTTGGCTTGGTGGTTGAGCGAAGCGATAACCGATACCCCAGATCTGGCCACTGGTGGCGACGGTGTCGTTGACCCACGATGCCGGATCAGCCAGGAGAGGTTTGAAGAGGCCCCAGGCCAAAAGGGCGTCGAATTCGTTATCGAAGTCGGGGAGATCGTGACCACCCGGGTGGACCTGATAGGTGACGTCGACTCCGGCCGCCGTGAGAGCGGCGTGGTAAATCTCGTTCATCGGGTAGATGATCGGAGCCTCGAGGGCAGAGCCGCCCACGACGGCAACGTCCTGTCCGTAATTGCCGCCAAGGCTGCTCAATCCGGCGCCGCTGGGAACGCCCGTTCCGGTACTCTCGAAGACCCTCGTCTGCTTGAGGTTCATGGCCAACAGGGTTGGGTTGTGACCGTTGGCGTAGAAACCGAACGGGTCCCCATAGACCGCACTCAGACTGCCGTCACCTTTCAGGGGCGCTTGGGCCACGAAGCCCATGGCCGGATCGGTGAGGGGAGCGAAGTACTGGGTGTCGACAAATCCCGAGAGCGTGGCCACCGTCCCGAAGAAGCCGGGAAGCCGCCCCCCGAGGTAGACCGCCCCCAGCCCTCCCATCGAGAATCCGGCGATGGCGTGGTACTGGCGTCCGGGCAGGATCGGGTAGCGGTCCAAGATGGTCGGGAGAACTACGTCGAGTTCGTAAGTCTCCCAAGCGGGGCTGCCCGGCTGACCGTTGTCCAACCAATTGGCGTACCAACCATTGCCCCCTTCGGGCATCACGACGACGGCGTCCAGATCGGACGCTTCGATCTTGGCCACGATGCCGTCCTGGGCGTAGCTGGCGTAGTTGTTGGCCAGTCCGCTGAGCAGGACCAGCAGTGGGTAGCGCTGTTGGGGGTTGTAGCCGGCGGGCAAGAGCACGTTGGCACGTGGAGGGCCCGGATAGCTGAGCCATTGCGATGGGATCTCGCTGTCTGGCGCCGGAATCGTAATGGTCACGAGTTGTGCGGGCGCTGGTGCCGAACTGGTCTGGGCGGCCGCCGGCTCACTCAAGGTGAGGATCGAGGCGACGATCAGCCCGACGCATCCGATCAGAGCTCCGCCACGTCGTGCCGTGGCCCTCTGCCTCACCGCCACCACCCCCGTGATCGGGTCCGCCTGGTTGCCCCGACCCGAATGACTCGAATCCTATTGACTCTGACTGCGCTACTACCGTTGGACAGCCTCGAAATCCGACTATTACACTCATAGATAAGGTATTCATCTCACACGCCGCCTCAGGCCCTCGGCGGGCTGTCGCACCGGTTGACCGCTGGGCGCGTTTGACCAAGTGGTCTCTAGGCAAACTCCTTATGGCACATCACGCGGGCGAGTCCAACAGTTCACCGCCGGGTAGCCACACGTGACGATCCTCGCCGGACAACCGCTGCTCCCGCTGGAGCTGCCGTCGGCGCCGCCGGTGACCACGGCGGCTCCCTCTGCGTTACGCCATCCGAAGGCACCTGCGATCGTGCTCCTGTTGCTCGGGCTGCTCATGACTTTCGGACCGATTGCCGGGGGTTTGTTCGCCAAGACCGCGTCCGGGCAACAGATGATCCAGCAATTTGCCCCCCACATGCGGGCGAGCACTCTGAACCGGTACGGCGATGACATCCGCATCCTGTACAACGCGGCGGTGGGCGTCGACACCGTGTTCGGTGACCAGCACATTCCAGCCGGCCGTTTTACGGGGCTCGACGAATTTCGCCAAGATTCGACGGCGGTCATCGGGCGTGCGTCCGATCTCTTGAGTCGAATCCGGACGACCGCGCCGAGTTATCGACGGGTCGCGGCCATCGGTGGGTTCAACCGGATTCCGTTCCTCATCGTCGCCGCTGGGATCGTGGCCATTTACGGCGCCTGCGTACTGCTGACCGGTCGACGCAACCGGTCTCGCTTCGCCGTCGCGTTGGTGGTGCTTGCCTCAGCTGCCATCGGCACCTACCCGTTCGTAAGCAACCTGTCGAGCGGAGCCCAAGCCGGCCAGACCATGCTGCGCTCCCTGACCTCCGTGATGACGCCGCACGAGGTCCGATTGCTTCAGGGAGACTTCATCGTTCTGGTCAACGCCGATGGTGAACTTGAAACGAGCTTCCGAGGTGTCCCACAACCCGGACCCTCCGCCACCGCCATCATCACCCTGGTCAACGACTGGCCGAAGATCTCCTCCGACTTCGCCTCACTCGTCGGCGTCATTGACGACAACATCGCCAACTTCAATGCGCTCGACAGTCTCGACTCCGCCACTCGCGACGTCGGGTTGCCCGGACTCTCCGCCTTCCCATGGTTGCTGGTGGCTCTGGGATCGATAACCGCTGGTCTCGCCGTGGCGGCGCTGCCGCGCCGCAGAAAGGAAACGTAATGCACCGCAGTGCTCGCTACTTGAGCTGCATGATGGCGATCATCTTCACTGTCAGCACCGGGATCTTTCTCCCGGCGACCCAGGCGAATGCGGCAACGAACTCGAGCAAGGGACAGGTGCTGACTGGTCTGTTTCGACTGACCGCGGGGTCGGCCAAGGGCAGTCAGATCAGTGGAACCTATTTCCAAATGCTCCAGCCTGGCGCCAGCGTGAAGAAGGGCCCGTACATGAACAATGCGAACTCTTCCGCCGACGGCGGGTTGGCCACGCTGCTCCAGCCCGGTACCTCCGGTGGATTTCGGACGGGGCAGTACCAGGCCCAGCCGAACCCAGCCTTCGACTCCCAGGGGAACTCGCTGGCTGACTCGATCACGACGCCGACAGAATTTTTCGATGTGAAGTTCAGTATCTCGACCAATAAAGTCGACCCTCAGACCAAGACGGCCTGCGCGCCGCCAGTCGTCGTGTTGAAGAACGGCAAGCTCACGGCGGACCTCTCATCGTGGGCCGCGTCGTGGAACAACCAGAACTTCAATCAGGGTGCGCCCAAGCCGGTATCGAGCACCGCAGCCAAGTCACCGGGTGAGAAGGAGGCCCAAGCGGCCTGGGATTTTGTTTCGCAGAAGTATCTGGGGGCACAACCGACCTCCACGGTGACCGGCTCTGGGGCCACTGGCACCTACAACGCCAAGACGGGCCAGTTCACCCTGCAGTGGACCAGCCTGATTGTCGGTGGACCATTCAACGGGTTCACCGGGCTGTGGCACCTGGCCGGCGTCTACCAGGCGACCGGGAAGACCAAGAACTCCTAGCGTGAGCCTGACGCTCGAGCCGCCGGTGACAACTGAGACCGGATCGCCGGTCCTTCCTGCCAGCGATCGGCTCGCCGCGGCAATCGTGGTGGAGGACGCGGTCAAGGTGATCGACGGAGTGACCGTGCTCGACGGCGTGTCCTTCACGGCCGCACCGGGGCGGGTCACTGCTTTCCTCGGCCCCAACGGCGCCGGAAAGTCAACGACGTTGCGAGCGATCCTCGGCATTGACCACCTGAGCTCGGGACGGGCCACCATCGGCGGGCGTCCGTTTCGCGACCACCGCCACCCCGTACAAGTTGCAGGCGCGCTGCTCACGCCGGATGCCGCCCATCCCCGCCGTACCGCCCGCGGACACTTGAGCGTCGTCGCGGTGAGCAACGGACTACCACCAAGCTCGGTGCAGTGGGCCCTTGACCTCGCCGGCATTCGCCCGATTGCCGAACTCCCGGTGAGCCGGATGTCGCTCGGTATGCGTCAGCGCCTCGGGCTGGCCACGGCACTGATCGGCGATCCAGCCACTGTGATTCTCGATGAGCCCCACAATGGACTCGACGCGGCCGCCATCCGGTGGCTCCGCGTCGTCCTCCGCTCGATGGCCGATGCGGGACGGACCGTTCTCCTCTCAAGTCACCTCATGTCAGAGATCGAGATCATCTGCGACGACGTCGTCGTGATCAACCGAGGGAAGATTTGCTTCGATTCAACCCTGGAGGACTTTCTTAGCCCGACATCGGGTCCCGTGACCGGTGCCTCGGTCGAAGAACGTTACTTAGGGCTCGTTGGTGAGCTGTGATCGCGGCCTGGCGGGCAGAGTTCCAGAAGATGGCCACCGTCAAGGGGCAGTGGATCAGCGCCATTCTCTGCGCCATGGCCATCCCAGTGTTCTCGTTCCTTGTCGTGGCCACCGGCGGACTGGGACCAGGCGAGACCTCCACCACCGGAGCAGTCACGGGGTCCATTGCCGGTTTGCTGGCCTTTGGCGTGTGGGCTGCCGCCATCACTGCGGGTGAATACGCCCAAGGGACGATGGTGACGAGCCTCTCGACTGTGCCCCGACGCTCTCGGCTCTTTGCGGCCAAGTTGTCGGCCATCGCTGCGGCGGCGACGGTCGGCGCCCTCGTGTCGGTCATCGTGGCCTTTCTGGTCACCCTTGGCGTCCGAGCTCATGGTTCGTACGGTCTGGGCAATCCGGCGCTGATGGTCGGCGTGCTCATCGCCGTGATCGCCGTGGCGGTCATCGGCACCACGGTCGGCCTGCTCACCCGCTCACCGACGGCGTCGATCGTCATCGTGGTCGCCGCACTGCTTCTCCCCAAGTTGGCCGCGAATCTGTTGGGCGGATTGCAGCCATGGGTGGTTGGCGCCAGCCCCAGCCAGGTGATCAGCGAGGTGGCTGGCGGTCTCCGCCTCCCGGACAATCAAACCTTTCCGGCCGGCCCGTGGCTCGCCGCGCTCACCATGGTGCTGGTGGCCGTCGCCGTCGCCGTCGCCGGGGCGCTTGCGTTTGCCCGGCGCGACGGATAGGCACCGTGAGCATGTACGAGACAATTCGCTATGAGCGCGACGGGCACGTCGGCACACTGACGCTGGCCCGACCCAAGAAGCTCAACGCCCAGAGCCCGCTGATGTGGAGTGAGCTTCGAGAGCTCGGGTCGGTGCTGCGAGGGGACGAGAGCCTGCGTTGCCTCATCGTGGCGGGCGAGGGCACCAGCTTCTCGTCAGGCATCGACCTACAAGAAGGTCTCACCGGGATGCTGGGTGGGATGACCGAACCACGCAGCCAGGAAGCAGACATCGACGTCGGCGCCGGCCTGGCCGGGACGTTCATGTGGATTCCTGATCTGCACTGTCCGAGCGTGGCCGCCGTTCGGGGTTACGCCTATGGGGCCGGATTGCAGTTGGCCCTGGCCTGTGACTTTCGAGTCTTCGGGCATGATGCCAAGGTCGGGCTGCTCGAGACCCGCTACGGGCTCCTGCCCGACATGGGCGCCACCATCCGGCTGCCGCGGATCATCGGCGAGAGTCGGGCCCGGGAGATGCTCCTCCTGGGGCAGATCATCGATGCGGACGAGGCCTACCGCATCGGATTGGCCAACCGGCTGGTCGAGGCCGGCGACGTCGATGTCGAGGCCGCTGCCTTCGCCGCCCTGATCGCCACCAAGCCACCTCTCTCGCTGCAGGGGGCGCGGCGAGCGCTCGACGTGGCGTGGTACAGCGATCCCGACACCAGTCTTCGCGTCGCCCTGACCGAGCAGATCCGCTGCATGCGATCCGAGGACTTCATGGAGGGGCTCTCCGCCCTGGCCGAGGGGAGAGAACCCGATTGGCGGGGGCGTTAGCCGGTTGTCATGGCGGGGCACGAGAGTGGAATTTCGAGACCATCGGCTTCCGCTCCCTCGATGGGCGCCGCCAACGGCTTTCCCGCCTCCGAACCCTCGAATGGAGCCGATCCGTAGGCGAAGACTCCGCCATCTCGCCCCACGAGCCAGTAGCCCTGTGTGGAGTTGCCAGGCGACGGGCTGCATGAAGGCACCCCCTGGCTGGCCACAATGGCAACGATTGGTGCCGAAAGAGACAGGTTGGAGGCGGATCCCTCGTTGTCGGCTGAACCGAACGCGTACACGGCGCCCTCAGAAGTGGTGAGCCAGTAGCCCGGGGCGTCTGGCGTTTCTCCCGCCATGATGGCAATGCCGACAACGTTGGCCGCTGTTTCACCGACGGCCGATCCTTCGAAGCGGGCGTCACCGAACGCGAAGACGCCACCGTCCCGCCCGACGAGCCAATACCCTTCGCCGTCCGGAGTGGCCACCATGCCCACGATGGGCGCATTCAGGTGGAGATTGCTGGCCGACCCGTAGAAGCCCACATGGCCGAAAGCGAAGACGCCACCATCTGCCCCGACCAGCCAGTAACCCCATCCGGTGCTCCTCTGGGCCGAGGTGATGCCCACGATCGGTGCGTCGAGATGCCTGCCGGCCATCGATCCGAAGAAGGGCGTGCAGGCGCCGAAGGCGAAGACACCGCCGTCCGCCCCGACGAGCCAGTAGCCCGGGTGACCAGGGCCAAACGATGTTGCCCCCACGATCGGGGCCGCAGGAGTCACGCCCAAGCCGGGGAGTGAACCCAGATAGGAATCGTTACCGAAGGCGAATGCTCCACCATCAGCACCTGCGAGGACGTAACCCTCGGGACCCCCGCTCGATACGCACCCCTGGTCCTGGCGAGGTGAAGCGGCTGCGGCAGCTCTGCTTGGGACCGTCAGCCCACCGATGCAGACCAAGCCAGTGGCAAGACCCAAAATGATTGCCGCCAACCGTCGCGTGAGCGCCGCTTCCGAAGTTCGGCCCAAGAAACTGAAGGCCGCATGAGAGTTCTGCCTCTGAGACAAGCCGATGCGCCTCCCTCGACACCGCAGCCGTATCAGTTCCTACCCCTCCAGGGCAGGATTACCCACAAAACTGTCGTGCAGTTGCCCTGAGTCGGTGTGCGCTCGTCAGTCGGTGTGCTCTCTCCCCCGGGCGTTGCGCCCGATGAGGTAGGCCCCCAACGCCAGCAGCCCGAAGACCAGGGCAATCCAGCGCACGACATCGGTTTCGAGCGTGGTCGGCGCGTCGCTGGCGCTCATGTTGGCGAACCCCGCCCCCACCAGAATGGCCAGCACGGCGATCAAGCCGAAGATGAAGGTCCACTTTCGGGCCAAGGTGACCGTCATACGGGTCGAATACGACCGCGCCGAGTCGGGTTCACGCTGCTCGGACTGCACACTCGAATGCTACGTGGGCCGCCGTCGCTTGACCCAACGCCCTGGTCACGGCGTCCCGGCCGTTGACGAGGGGTTTTATACAGTCGGGACGTAGGACTCAATGGCTTACGGCCCGCGGTGGAGGTGGCAACAGGCCGGTGCGTGTCCAGCCTCTCCTGCACTGCGTATGAAAGAATGCTCCGCCGGGTACACAGGAGGGGTGAGGCTCGTGAAAGGTGCGTTTCGAAGCCGGCCACAGCAGCCGGCCATCGGGCTGGTGCTCGGTGCGGGGGGCGTGGTCGGTCAGGCCTATCAGGCCGGGGTGCTGGCCGCTCTGCAACGGGAAACCGGATGGGACCCCCGTGACGCCTCCATCATCGTGGGCACCTCCGCTGGTTCAGTGACCGGGGCCGCTCTGCGCATGGGAGTGCCGGCGACCGACCTGGCCGCCTCCATCTACGGTGCTCCACCGTCGCGTCGGGGCGGTGCGCTACTCGAGCGGATCCTGCCGGCAGACACCGGGCCGCTGCCGGTGCCATCGGTTCTCTCGCTCCTGCGCCCCTGGAACTTCCCTTCCACCGCGCTGATCGCCCGCGCCGCCCGCCGCCCCCTCGCCTTCCGGCCCGAAGTCGCCGCCATGACCCTGGTCCCGCGGGGTCAGATCGACATCAGCGATCGCGCCAGCGGGCTGGACAAATTGATCGGTGATCGCTGGCCCGAGGGTCTGCGCATCTGCGCCGTGCGCCGCAACGACGGCGCCCGGGTGGTCTTCGGTCGCGAAGGATCTCCCAACGCCCGTCTGGCCAACGCCGTCTTGGCCTCGGTCGCCATCCCCGGCTATTTCAAGCCGGTCGTCATCGGCGGCGTCGAGTACGTCGACGGTGGGGTCCATTCGATTACCAATGCCGACGTCCTGCGCAACGAGCCACTCGACACCGTGATCGTCGTGTCCTCCATGTCGGCCTCGCACGGCAACGCCTACGGCGCCGACGGCCTGATCCGGCGCCGAGTCCACCGCCGCATGGAACACGAGGTGGCCCGACTCGAAGCCGAGGGCATCGCCGTCATCCGGCTCGAGCCCGGCGGCGAGTCGCGCCGCGTCATGGGGCTCCAACCGATGGCCGAGGACCGGGGCCCGCGCGTGATCGAGGCGGCCTACGAGGAAACCCGCAGGCGCATCATGGCCACGCCGTTCCTGGCCGACCTCGGACAGCCTGCCCCCATCAGCGCCGTCGGCTGAATCCGTCACCGGGGTGACCAGGGGAATCCTGGGAGAGCCGGTGCTACCGTCCTTCGCGGGCGCCGTAGGCGTCCACGAAGGGAGGGCCAATGTGCGCTGACCGGCTGAGCCCCCAAGATTCCTCGTTCCTGCACATCGAGGACGACGTGAGCCACATGCACATCGCATCGGTGGCCATCTTCGAAGGCCCCCAGCCGCCCTTCCGGGACATCGTCACCATGGTCGAGTCGAAGCTGGACCTGGTGCCCCGCTACCGCCAGGTGGTCAAGCCGGTCCCGCTCGACTTGGGCCGCCCCGTCTGGGTCGACGATCCGCACTTCAACATCGAGTACCACATCCGCCACACCGCCCTGCCTGCTCCGGGCGGCGAAGACGAACTGCGCAAGTTGGTGGGCCGCGTGATGGGCCAGCAACTCGATCGTTCCAAGTCCCTCTGGGAGATCTGGGTGGTCGAAGGTTTGGAGGACGGACAGTGGGCCATGCTGTCCAAGACTCACCACGCCATGGTCGACGGGATCTCGGGCACCGATCTCCTCGCCGTGATCATGGACCTCTCGCCCGACACCGAACGACCAGCTGATCCGGCCGACTGGCGCGCCCGCCCCATGCCTTCGGGTTGGAAGCTGGCCGGCGATGCCCTGACCAACATGGTGCGCAGTCCCTACGAGCAGCTCCGGGCGGCCCGCGCCTCAACCCGGGTGGCCCGCCAGGCCCTGGACTACGCCAAGGAAGTAGCCGACGGCCTGGTGGCCATGGCCGGCCTGGTCCGCCCCACACCGGTCTCGAGCCTGAACGGGCCGCTCGGCCCACATCGGCGCTACGCCTGGGCCTCCACCACCGTGGAGGACATAAAGGCGGTCCGCAAGCACCTCGGCGGCACCTTCAACGACGTCGTGCTGGCTGCCATCACCAACGGCTTCCGTGAACTGCTGCTCTCCCGGGGTGAGGAAGTCGACCGGGTGGTGCGCACGCTCGTCCCGGTCTCGGTGCGCCCGCGCAACGCGGGCGGGATGGCCGTGGGCGACGGGACCTTCGAGAACAAGGTGTCGGCCATGTTCGCCGAGTTGCCGGTGGACATCGATGACCCGACCCAGCGGCTCAGCGCCATTTCGTGGCAGATGGAGGGACTGAAGGACTCCAAGCAGGCGCTGGCCGGCGAGGCCTTGACCTCCATGTCGGGCTTCGCTCCGCCCATGCTGCTCGCCATGGGGATGCGGCTGGCCACCCGGGCGGCCCAACGCAATGTCAACACCGTCACGACCAACGTGCCCGGGCCGCAGTTTCCGCTCTACGCCGCCGGGCGAAAGATGCTGCGCGCCTTCCCCTACGTGCCGCTCGGTGGACAGATGCGCGTCGGCATCGCCATCTTCTCCTACGACGGTGAGGTCAACTTCGGCATCACCGGGGACTACGACACCACCGAGGACATCGACGTGCTGGCCGCCGGCATCGAGCAGGGTATGGCCCAGATGCTCAAGGCGTCGGACTGAGCCCTACGAGCAGCCGTCGTCGATCAGGTCGTCGTTGGCGAACGTCTGCCCGCCGGGCAGGTTGAACTCGTAACCCGAGCAGAAATAGAAGGACAGGTTGGCATCGCGGTCGAGCATGTGCATCGACCACGTCCCGTTCTGATTGGGTCCGTAGTACTGGATCGTCGGCGAGAGCAGCGCATAGCCCGCGGCCGGATCGTGTTTGAGGTACTTGTCCAACCAGGCCTGCACGTAGTAGCTGGCCATCTCCTGACCGCTCACCGTGGCCGGCAGGACCGGCGGGGCGTCGGTGTAGATCAGGTGGGTGGAGGCCCTCGGCACGATGACCATCGAGTCGACGTGCGCCGCCTGCCAGACATCGAAGCCGGTCGCCTCCTCGCGGTCGGGATTCGGCGCCTGGTCGAGGTCGGGCAACCCGTTGAGGCAGGGCAAGAAAGAGGAGCAATCGGCCACGAAGTAGGGCTGTGGCTCGAAGCCGTATTCGGACTGCAGCGCCAGCGCCGGCACTCGGGGCACGACCGGCCCCGGCAGCGTGCCGGTCAGGGCCTCGTCGTCGGAGATCGAGGACGGCGTCGCCGTCAGCTTGTCCAGGGCCACCACGGTTTCGATGCGGGGATCGACCCCTTGGAGATAGCTGGCGATGACCGCGCCGGTCGAGTGGCCGATCAGCGCCAGGCGGGTGGTCCGTCCCGGCGTGGCTGTCTGCGTATCCGGGGCGTGGTTGAACAGGTCCCACAACGGGTTGTAGTCGTTGACGGAGAGGCTGCCCGCTCCAGCATTGGCGTAGGGCGCCGACGGCGTGGAGAGAAAGAAGGTGATGGCGGCTTCGGCGGAATCGACGAAGTTCTGGTCTTGTTCGGAGGGCACACCGGGGCAAGGCGTGACCTGCCCGGCCCCCACCTTGAGGTCACCACAGCTGGGCAGGTTCGGATCGGACCCCTCGTGCGGCAGCGTCTCACTCGAGCCCTGGCCCTGGACGTCGAAGGTCAGCACGACGTAGCCCCGCTCGGCCAGGTCTTCGGCCAGCCAGCGGTAGTCGTTGCGCGGCGCCTGGATCGACCCCTCGACGATCACCGCGCCCGGGAAGGGGCCTTCGAGCATGGCGCCGGTGTACGGATCCTGGGCACCGGGCGACGGCGCAAAGACGTCGCCCTGTAGCTCGGCGCCGTCCGGGGCGGTGAAGGTGATGGGAAGCTCCTGCCCCCGAGTGCCGTTCCAGCCCTGCCGGTCCGGATTGCCCAGGGCGTAGCCGGGAACCAGGCTGCCCGCGGTCAGCGACAGCCGGGTCGGGTTCTCGAGTTGGTGCGCCAGCTGGCTGAGGTAGAGCGAACCGCCGTCGAGGAAGAGATCGGGGAGGTACGACGGATCTTCGAGTTGAGCTTGGGTCCGGCCGAAGGCCGCCGCCATGTTGGCGATGTCCCGTGCGATGTAGGCCGGGCTGCCCGGGGTGGGACCCGAGGCTGCGGCGGCGGGCCCGGCCAGCACCAGCGAACCGCACACCACCGTGGCCGCCATCACGGCGGCCCGGATCGCCGAACTCACAAAGGCGGCACGTCGGGGATCAGCGTCACCTCGTAGCCGATGTAGCTGCGCAGGCCCGAAACGATCACCCGCTCCACCGTGCCCCCGACCAGCGGCACGTGGACCTTGAGCTCCCCCTCGATGGCAATGGTGGTGCTGGCCTCGGTGGCCCCCGGGCTGAACCGGTACTGACCGTGCCCACTCAAGCGGTTGGGGTAGTGGTCAGGCACGATGGTCCATTGGCTGCGCTGCGCGGCCAGATCGATCTCGCTCCGGGTGATCCAGGTCATCTTCTTGGGATCGACGACGGCTCGGACCGCCGAAGAGACGGCGCCGCTGAACCGGAAGCGCACCTCCATCACGACCTGGTCGCCGTTGCGCTGATGGCGGGGCACCTCGATGATCGAGATGTTGTCCCGCGCTTCTCGGCCCTCGTAGAAGGCCGGGTTGGCGTAGGCCGAGATGGCCGCGGCCGGGTCGACGGCGACCGACTGCTCGATCGAGAACCTCACTCGGCCGGGCGCGTCGACGGCAGGCCGAGCTTGCGGTGGTCCCAGCTGACCGTGCGTTCGACATGCATCTTGATAGCCACCCGCTTGTTGAGCATGGCCTCGAGGAACGGCTTCATCTCGTCGCTGTAACCCCCGTAGTAGCGCTCGAACACGCTGACCCCGAGCTCCCAGAGCCGGTCGGGCTCTTCGACGATCTCGGCCCGTCCCACCAGTTCGACCCCGCGCAACTCCTCGTAATAGTCGCCGTCTTCGAAGAGCAGGGTGAGCCTGGGGTCGCGGCGGAGGTTCTGTGCCTTCTGCGACTTGGCCTTCGTCTCGACCGTCACGGACCCTTCGAGAAAGCCGTACCACATGGCCACGGCGTGGATGGAGCCATCCGGACCCAGCGAGCACATGGTCATCGGCCGGCGTTCGGCCAGGAAGACCTCGATCTCCTCGGGGGTCATCTGAATCATCTTGCGTTGGTTCACCCCGTGACCCATCTGCTCGGGCATCTCTACCTCCTGGTCGATCGCCAGCGAGCGTAACGCCCCGACCGGGCCCTGAGCGTGAAGAGTTCATCTGAGGATCACTTGCTTGTTGCGGCGGTTTCGCGGGCAGTTCATATGCCCTCAATACGGTGCACAGCGATGGCGTTGGCGCACCAAACGATGCTCCCGGCGGGGCGCGGGCTCCCCTCCCGCAATGCCCCGCGGCGCCATCGCGGCCGGGATCCTCACACCCTGGCCGAGGTCATCCCGATCCGGCCGGTACCGGCGCGCTCACCCCGGGCCATTTTCCGGTGCCTCGGATCGTTGATCACCATGGCGCGGGATTTCGCCTCCCCGCGCCTCCAGGCGGCGGCGGTGGGATCTCCCCCCCGCTCACCGTCGTCGCCTGCCCTTCGCCTGGCCCCTCATCCCTCTGCCGCCCCTGACGACGCGGCCTGAACCCAGCGAGGAGCCCGTGGCACTAGCCGTGGCCGAACAGCGCACCCCCGGACCGGCAGCCGCCCGCGATACGCGGCCGCTGGTCTTGGTGGTCGATGACGAGGAGTCCTACCGACAGGCCCTGGCCTCGGGGTTGACCCGTGAAGGGTTTGCCGTCGAGATCGCCGGGGACGGCCATGAGGCCCTTCGCCTCTTCCATCGCTGCCACCCCGACCTCGTCCTGCTCGATGTGATGTTGCCCGACCAGTCGGGCATCGAAATCTGCCAGCAGATGCGCGCCCTCAAGCCGGTGCCCATCATCATGGTGACCGCCCGCGACTCAGAAGTCGACGTTGTCCTGGGTCTCGAGCTCGGCGCCAGCGACTACGTGGCCAAGCCTTTCCGCCTGCGCGAGCTGGTGGCTCGCATGCGGGCCGTCCTCCGACGCGGCGTGACCCCGACCGAACCCCATGAGGAGGTGCTGGCTCTCGGGCCGGTGCGTCTCGATGCCGGGCGTCGGGAGGTCACGGTGCACGGCCGCCAGGTCGAGCTGTCGCGCAAGGAGTTCGACCTTTTGGCCCTGCTCATGTCCCACAGCGGCCAGGTCGTGACCCGGGAATGGTGCATCGACCGCTTGTGGTGGGACCAGGAGCTGACCGACACCCGGACGCTCGACACCCACATCAAGCGGTTGCGCCGCAAGGTCGAACCCGATCCGGCCAACCCGCGCCATCTGGTCACGGTGCGAGGCGTGGGCTTCCGCTTCGAAGCCTGAGCGGCCACGCCCGGCGCCCCCTACATTGGGGGCATGCGTAAAGGTGACGTCGTACCCGACTTCGAGCTGCCCGACCAGAGCGGCCAGCCGCGAAAGCTGAGCGACCTGCTGCAGGCCGGCCCGGTGGTGCTGTTCTTCTATCCCGCTGCCATGACCTATGGCTGCACCAAGGAGAGCTGCCACTTCCGCGACTTGGCCAGCGAGTTCTCGGCCATCGGCGCCCAACCCATCGGCATCAGCGCCGACCCGGTGTCCAAGCAGAAGCAGTTCGACGAGAAGGAGTCACTCGGCTTCCCGTTGCTCTCCGACAGCGACCGCACCGTGGCCACTGAGATGGGGGCGCGCCGCAGTTTCGGGCCGAACAAGCGGATGACCTTCGTGATCGACACTGACCGCACCTTGCTCGAGGTCCTCCACTCGGAGTTCTCCATGGGCTCGCACGCCGACAAGGCGCTCGAGGTCCTCAAGGCGCGGCACGCTGCCTGATCGCCGCGTTGTCGCCATCACCGGTGCCGCCTCCGGCATCGGGGCCGCCTGCTCCCAGCGGGTCCAGGCCCAAGGCCACCAGGTCATCGGCATCGACCTGGAGCAGGCCGATGTGGTGGCCGATCTGGGCACGGCCGCCGGGCGCGACGCCGCCGTTCAGGCCATCGCACAACGATGCGACGGTACGCTCGGGGGCATCATCACCTGCGCCGGTCTGGCCGGGACGCCCTCGCGCGCCGGGTCCCTGCTGGCCTCGGTCAACTACTTCGGCACGGTCGACGTGCTCGAGAGCGTCCGGCCGCTGCTGGCCACCGGTGGTGGGGCCGCCGTCGCCATCAGCTCGAACTCGACCACGGTGCAGCCCGCCATCCCGGCTGAGCTGGTGGCCGCCTTCCTCGACCATGACGAGCCCAGATCGCGCCGGCTGGCCGACGATGCCGGCGCCCTGCTCACCTACCCCGCGTCCAAACTGGCCCTGGCCCACTGGGTGCGGCGCCAGGCCACCGGGGAGAACTGGGCCGGTGCCGGCGTGCGGCTCAACGCCATCGCGCCCGGCATGATCGATACCCCCATGGTGGCCGGCATGCGGGCCGACGCCGAGGTCGGGCCCATGCTCGACATGTTGCCGATTCCGATCGGCCGGCCGGGCCGGCCCGAGGAGATCGCCGCGCTGGCCGCCTTCTTGCTCGGACCCGACGCCGGCTACTTCTGCGGCTCGGTCATTTTCTGTGACGGTGGGAGCGACGCCCTGCTTCGCACCACCGACTGGCCGGCCGCCTGGGACATCTCGGTGCGCCAACTGGGGCAGCAGCTGTCCTGAGTCAGCCGATGTGCCCGGTGACGTACTCCTTCGTTCGTTCGTCCTGGGGTGACAAGAAGACCTGCTCCGTCGGACCCGACTCGACCAGGCGCCCGGAGCCGTCTTGGGCCAGGAGGAAAACGGCGGTGCGATCGGAGACCCGCCTGGCCTGGAAGAGGTTGTGGGTCACCAAGGCAATGGTGATGTGGGCGGAGAGCTGGGTGATGAGCTGCTCGATCTGCATGGAGGACTGCGGATCGAGCGCCGAAGTCGGTTCGTCCAGCAACAGCACCTCGGGCTCGACAGCCAGGGCGCGCGCGATGCAGAGCCGCTGCTGTTGGCCACCGGACAGACTGATGGCCGCCGCGCGCAGGCGATCCTTCACCTCGTCCCACAGCGCGGCCTGGCGCAGGGCGGCCTCCGCTGCCTCGTTCAGGAGGCTCTTCTTCTTCACTCCGTTCATGCGCAACCCGGCCACCGCGTTGTCCCAAATATTCATGGTCGGGAACGGATTGGGGCGTTGGAAGACCATGCCGACCCGGGCCCGGACGATTTCGGGCTGGGTATCGGGGTGGTACACGTCGAGATCGCCCACCCGGATCGTCCCGCTGACCCGGCCGGTGGTGTCGTCGTGCAGGCGGTTGATGGCACGCAAGATGGTCGTCTTGCCGCAGCCCGACGGCCCCAGCAGCGCGGTCACCGTGTTGGTGGGGAGTTCGAGGTAGACGTCCTTGACCGCGACCTGCTTGGCGTTCTCCACCCGGCCATAGCTCACGGCCACGTTCTCGAGGGTGACGGCGTTCTCCATGGCTTCAGCGTGCATGCCGGTTGAGGTACGCGGCGACCGTGCGGCCGATCACGCTCAGCACCAGGATGAACACCAGCAGCATAAGCGCCGTGGCCCAGGCCGCCGTCTGGACGTTGGCCTCCGGTTGTGAGGCGTCGTTGTAGATGGTCAGTGGCATGGCGGCCACCGAGTGCAGCGGGTTCACCTGCATGAAGAGGGTCGAACCGAGCGTGGTGAAGAGGAGCGGGGCGGTCTCGCCCACCGCCCGGGCACTGGCCAGCAGGTTGCCGCTGATGATCCCGGGCAGGGCGCCCCGGAGGACCACCGTGCGGGCCACCCGCGAGGGCCGGACCCCCAGAGCCAGGCCGGCCTCCCGCAGATCGTTGGGCACGGTCCGCATGGCCACCTCGTCGGCCCGGATCACCACCGGCAACATCAGTACAGCTAAGGCGAAACTGGCCGAGAGTGCCGAGTAGCTGTGCGTCGGCACCACGATGAGCGCGTAGGCAAAGGCTCCGATGGCGATGGAGGGGATGCCTGTCATCACGTCGCAGACGAACCGGATGGCGTTGCTCAGTGCACCGCGTCGCTCCAGCAGGAAGAGGGCAGCAGCCAAGCCCGTCGGAACCGCCATCACGATGGCCACTCCGACGATGATCAGCGAACCCACGATGGCATTGGAGATCCCGCCCGGCCCGAGCCCGGGCACATCGGGCGGATTGGGCAGCGTGGTGAAGAAGGCCAGTGACACCCCGTGAATGCCTCGACCGATCACATAAGAGAGCAATGTCACCAGAGGGACGAGCGCGATCACCAGCGCCAGCAGGCACGCCGCACGCGCCAGCCGTCCGAGCCGGCGACGGCGCGGCAGCGTCGTCCGTGCCGCCTCACGCACCGCGGTCCGGCGCTGCGCCATGGCCTCAGGCGACAACAGGTCGGCCGGCGACGACGACAGGGCGTCCGTCATGTCCTCACGACGTCGCCCTCACGGCCGAACCGTGCGGCCAGGCGCCGCCGCCATGGAACGGTGCTGCGCTGCCGCAGCAGGTACTGGCCCCCCACATTGGCCAGCGTGGTGAAGGCCACCAGCACCACGACCAGAGCGATCACCGCGCTGCGTTGCAGTCCGACCGCTTCGGAGAAGTCGTTGATCACCGCCGATCCCAGGGTCGTCCCGTTGGCCAGGAGGGAGTGGGGGTAGCTCTCGCCTCCGCCGATGACCAGCGAGACGGCGATCGCTTCGCCCAGGGCGCGGCCCATGGCCAAGCTGACCGCGGCCTCGATCCCCGAACGGGCGCCTGGAATCACCGCCTTGCGGACCACCTGCCACTTGGTGCCCCCCAGGGCGACAGCCGCTTCCCGGTCGGCCACCGACACCCCTCGGAGGGCGGTGCGGGTCAGTGACACCATGGTGGGCAGGATCATCACCGCCAGCACCACCGAAGCCAGGAGGATGCCCGTCCCCAGGTCGGGACCGCCGAAGAGGGACTTGAGCACCGGCACGCCGGCGAAGAACGGCCCGACGTGCTGGTCGAACAGCGGGACCAGGACCAGAAGTCCCCACAGACCGACCACGATGCTCGGCACGGCTGCCAGCAGGTCGATGGCCACCGAGAGAGGACCAGCCAGCCGGCCGGGCAGCAGCTCCGACAGGGCGACCGCTGTACCGATGCCCACCGGTACTGCGATGAGGAGGGCGAGGCCGGTGGTGATCAAGGTGTCGACGATGAAGACCGCGGCCCCGAACTGCTCGTCAGCCGGGTTCCAGGTGCCGCTGAAAATGAAGCCGAAGCCCGAATGGCCAAAGGCCGGTGCGGCCTGCCAGAGCAGGCTGACCAGAAATGACACCGCGATGGCCACGAACACCAGGGCCCCGCCCCAACGCAGGGCGGTGTAACCGCGCCCGACGCGGCGCGGCCGCCGCCCCTCGAGCGCGGCACGGATGGCCGTGCGCTGCTCCACTCAGCTAGTGAAGAGCGGCTGCCCGCTGGCCGTCTCGAGCTTGAGGAGCGTGGCGTGGCCCAGGGTCACCAGCGACTTGGGCAGCGGCGCGTAGCCCAGCGCCTTGGAGTAGGCCTGCCCGCTGGTGATGACCCACTGCAAGAGCTTGCCCAGTGCCTCGCCGGCCGTGGTCGAAGCCTGCTTCTGGGAGATCAGCGCCCAACTGAAGTTGGCCAGTGGGTAGGTCGACTTACCTGCGCCGTCGATGATGCTGAAGTTGGTGGCCGAAACCGACTTGGCGTTGACGGCCGCCGCGGCGATGGAGGTGATGGAAGGAGCGATGTACGTCTTGGACTTGCTGAGCAGGGCGGCGTTGACGATGTCCGATTGGGACGTGTACGAGTACTCGATGAAGCCGATGGACCCTTCGGTCTCCTTGATGTAACTGGCCACGCCGGAGTTGAGTTGCACGCCCGCCGTCCCCGAGGCCCGGGCGGCCGACGGCCAGGTGGTCGACGCCTTGGGGCTGCCCGTCGCCGTCACCCAGGCCGGGTCGGTGTCGATCAGGTACTGGTCGAGGTCGTAGCCGGGGCCCGAGGTGTCGGCCCGGTACACCGGGACGATGTTCTCCTTGGGCAGCTTGACCTTGGGGTTCAGCTTGGCGATGGCCGGTGCATTCCACGAGGTGATCTGGCGCAGGTAGATCTGGGCCAGCACTGGACCGGACAACTTCAGCCCGGCCTTGACGCCGCTGACGTGGTACGAGATGGCCACGCCGCCCAGGTCCACCGGGACCTGGAGCACCGGGCCCTTGGCCAACGCCAGCTCGGCCGCCGACATCGGGACCTCGCTCTGGCCGAACGACGCCGTCTGCTGCTCAATAGCGGTCACACCCGGTCCGCTGCCGGCGGGCGAGTAGGTCACGGTGACCTTCTTGTTGAGCTGGTTGTACTGGTAGAGCACGCGGCCGTAGAAGGGCTGCGCCGAGCTGGCCCCCACGCCAGTCAGGCTGGCCGACGGTGTTGAGGTCAGGTTCTTGCTGAGCGAACCACCCGGGGCGGCCGCGCCGGCCAGCCCGGGCACGACCAGGCTGAGGGCGCCACCGAGCACACAGGCCAGGACCGCGGCGCGGCCGGCGAGCCGGCGCGGGCGGGTGAATGGGGTGACAGTGGACACGGCGAGGTTTCCTCTTTGATGGGGCCGACTCGTCGTCGGCCACGGCAAGGGGTCCAGTGGGCTGAACCGAGCCACAATTGTTGACCAAATCACTAGGGTTTGTCAATCCGCGTGATTCGCTGGCAAACGGAGGTTTCAGCGCCGCCGGTTGGCGGCCAGGACGCTGGCGCTCCAGCTCAGCGCCGCTTCGGCCTCGGCCGCTGTACAGGGGCGGGGGCCGTAACAGGCCGCCTCCACTAGGGCGGCCAGGTGGCTCATGGCCTGGGCCCCGATCCCGGCGGCGGCGCTGCGCTCGAGTCCGTCGAGCCGGGTGGCGTACTCGCCAGGCGATTCGGCCGGGCGCCGTCCCAGACCACGGCGGGACAGGGCGCGCTGCGCCCGGTTCCAGGCCCCGACGATGCGTTGCTCGGGCGGGCCCTGGTCGGCCCGTTCGTCACGTCGGGTCCATCGACGCCACCAGAGGGCGGCCCCGACCAGCGCGGCCAGCAGCACCAGGAGCACGATCAGCAGGACAGGAAAACCGCCCTGGCCGTGGCCCTTGGGCGAGCTCGTTCCGGAGTGGCTGGACGGGGGCGGCGTGGTGGTCGGGGTAGCGCTAGCCCCCGACGTGGGCACCGTGGTTGGCGCGGTCGTCGCCGTGGACGCCGGCGTGGTCGGTGAGGACGAAGTGGTGGGCTCGACCACGTTGGCCGGCACGCTCGAGACGCCGCGGGCTGGTGGGGTGGGCTCGACCGACACCCAGCCGGTACCCGGTCCGAGATACACCTGGGGCCAGACGTGCGCATCGGCCCCGGTGACGGTGTAGCGCCCGTTCCCCTCCGGAGTCCCGGTGGTGAAACCAACCACCAGCCTGGTCGGGATCCCGAGGCTGCGGGCCAGGATCCCGAAGGCCCCGGCGAACTGCTGGCAGTACCCGGCCCGGGTCACCGTCAGGAACTGGACCAGCGGGTCGCTGCCGCTAGTCGCCGGGGGATCGAGGGTGTAGCGGAAGCGCCCGGAGCGGAACCAGTTGACCAGGTCCTGCACCTCGGCCCCCTGACTGGTGGCCCCCTCCACGGCGTCGTGCGCCAGGAAGCTCACGATGGCCGGCTGCGTCGGCAGTGCGAGGTAAGGAGCCAGGCGAGGGTCGTCGGCCGCGAGGGGCGAGGCCGACGAGGGATGGGTCGGGACCAACTGGGCCGTGACGCCGTAACTGGTCTGAGGATCGCTGGTCGCCGCGGCCAGGACGCCGGTGGTACCGACCGGGCTGGCCTCGAGTCCGCTGACCGCGACGGTGTGCGGGGGTGAGGGCAAGAGCCGGCTGGCGAAATCGTTGATCTGTACCGACGCGGCGAAGTTGGTCCCGTTCGTCGGGACCGGCGGGCTCGCCGTCTCGAGCGCTTGGGCATCGACCTGGCTCTTCCCGGCCAGGGCGGCCACCTCGGCCGGGTTGGCCTCCCAGGCCGTGCCGTTGAACGAGTCGAGCGTGGCCACTTGCCAGTACGTGGGCAGGGCGCTGGTGGCGTGGAGGATCACCACGTTCGACTCGTGCACCTCCACCGCCCGCAGGTTGTCGACCAGGGCCGTGCCGCTGACCAAGGCGGTGCCGGCCGGGCGCGGGCCGCCCGGGGTGCTGACGTGGAAGACGCTGAGGCGCATGCCGGTCAGGCTCGTCCCCACCACCCCGACCACCGCCAAGGCCAGCGTGGCCCCGAGCACCGTGCCGAGCGGGATCCGCCAGCGGACGCGTCGGGTTCGGGGGGACGGAGACCGGTCGACCAGGGCGATGCACAGGGCGACACCGGCGAAGTACGTCAGCGCGGCGGCCAGCCGACCCTGGTCCGCGCTGACCAGGGTCGAGTAGACGAACGCGCCGAAAGAAGGCGCCACGCATCCGGTCAGCTGGGTCACCGTGCCCCCGCGGGCTCGAGCCACTTGGCCCTGCCAGATGGCGCGAGTGGCCGCGGCCACCAGGGCGGCCAGGGCGCCGATGACCACCACCACACCGGGGAGAGCGGCGAGGGGCGTGCCCCCCGAGCTCAGGGCCGCATGGGCGGCCCGGGCCTGCCCGCGCAGGAAGGTGACGTTGGCGAAGTGCGATGACGCCGGATTGATGATCGATGGATCGACCCAGACCACCAGGACGGCGACGGCGACCACCGCGCCCCCCAGCATGGCCAAGAGCATCGGGATCCCTCGGCGCATGGCCAGCCACACCACGCCATCGGCCACGGCGACCGCCACCGCGAACGGCACGATGATCCCGGGCCGGATCCCGTGCTCGATGAGGCGGCTCAAAGCCACCGTGACCGAGAGCGAGAGGAGTGAGACGCCGGCCCCGGCCTGCCACTGCGTCCTCACGGTGTCACCACCAGATAGCCCGAGCGCAGGATGCCGGCCAGCGAGTTGGCCCCGCCCGGTGTCGTGACGACGAGCTGATGGGAGCGTCCGGCCGCGGGGTTGGCCGCCCCTCCACCCCGCGGTCCCGTCGGTTCGGTATCGAGGCTGGCGAGCAGACGCAGCCAGGCCAGTTCGGCGGCCGGACCCGGGGACAGGGCCACCGGGAGCGACACGCTGGTGACCAACTCGACCGTGGAGCCGGCGGCCAGTGCCTCCAGCCCGACGGCGGCCACCGCGGCCAGTACCGCTTCGATGCCACGGTGTCCCAGATGCGGTCGCACGTCGGCCACCAGGTGCACGCGGCGGGGGCTGGTGTCCTCGAAATCGCGCACCAACAGATCACCGGTCCGGGCCAGCGCCGGCCAGTAGATGAGGCGGAGCCGATCGCCGGGCACGTAGGCCCGCAAACCGGCGAAGTCACCCAGGTCCTGGCGGATCCGCGCCTGGCGCACCACCGTCTCTGGGGCCTCGTCACCCCAGGGCTGACCGAGGAGCAGTTGGCGCGGCACCGGCACCGCTTCGGGAATCGGCAGCACCGTGATGGCGGCGCCCGGCCCCTGGGCCACGGGCACTGCGAACAGGCCCAGCGCGTCCGCGCACCACAACGTGACCCCAGGCAGCCGGAAGACACCCCGCTGGGCGGTGGGGGCGTTGAAGCGCATGGTGACCGAGCCTCCTTCGGCCAGCCGCGGCAGGGAGAGGCTGTGTCCCGGCCCGCTCCACCTCGGCGCCGTCGGGCCGGGCGGTCCCGGGCTCGATCGCATGCGCTCCCAGGCCTCGGAGGGATCTTCCAGGCGGACCGGTACCCGCCCGGCCCGGCCGCCCGCCATGGCCACCACGCTCAGCGCGGTGGCGGTGCCGCGCCGGACGTCGGCCGAATCGAGGTGGACCACCAGGCGCCAGTGGCCGGTAGCCCGCCCGGCGCGCCCGGCGCACTGCACCAGGCCAACCGCGAGGAAGGCGCCCAAGGCCACGGCCAGCAGGACCAACTCCTCCGCCCCCAACAGCACGCCGGCCAGCGCGCTGAGCGGCGCCAGGCCGAGAGCGAGCAGCCCGCGACCAGTCAAGCGGGGTCGGCGCAGCACGAAGCGCCGGCTCAGTGCGTGCCGACAGCAGCCCGGCCCTGCGCCCGCACGGGCACCGGCACCGACGAGAGCACTTCGGCCAGCAACGTGGCGGCGGAGTGTCCACTCAGGTCGGCGGCCGCGCTGATGGCGAGGCGATGGGCCAGGACGACGCCGGCGACTTCCTTCACGTCATCGGGTAAGAGGTAGTCACGTCCGGCCGTGATGGCGTAGGCGCTGGCCGTGCGCAGCAGAGCCAGCGAGGCCCGGGGCGACGCGCCGAAGACCAGGTCGGGATGGGCCCGGGTGGCATCGACCACATCGAGCACGTAGCCGCGGACGTCGTCGGCCACGTAGACCCTGTCCACCGCCGCGGCCAGGGCGGCCAACATGGGCGCCCCGCCGATCACCTCGAGGTTTTCCGGACGCGGGCGTTGCACGCTGGTGGCCAGCAACCGCTCCTCCGCCTCGCGACCGGGGAACCCGATGGCCAGGCGCAGCAGGAAGCGGTCCCGCTGGCTGAAGGGAAGGGGGTAAGTCCCTGCGGAGTCGTACGGGTTCTGGGTGGCGATGACCATGAAGGGCTGGGGCAGGGCATGGGTCACCCCGTCCACGCTGACCTGTCCTTCCTCCATGGCCTCGAGGAGGGCCGATTGGGCTTTGGGCGACGCCCGGTTCAACTCGTCGGCCAGCAGGATGTTGGTGAAGATCGGCCCGGGGTGGAAGACCGGGACGCTGAGCTCGCGGTCGTACATCATGGCGCCGATGAGGTCCGAGGGCAGCAGGTCGGCCGTGAACTGCACCCGTCGGCAGGCCAGGCCCAGGGTCTGCGCCAGGGCCTTGGCCAGGGTGGTCTTACCCACTCCGGGCGAATCCTCAATGAGGAGATGGCCGCCGGCGGCCAGGCAGGTGAGGGAAAGCCGGACGACGTCCAGCTTGCCGTAGAGCACCGAGCTGACGTTGGACGCCACCAGCTCCAGTTGATGCGCCAGCGACAGGGCGGCCCCTGTCCCGTCTGTTTCGGCAGAGGTCACCCGCGAATCCTATGGGGCGCCACCGGGCCCGGCAGAGCAGCAAGGCCCTCATAGGCTGCGCCCCATGCCGGGTCGGATCCTCTTGGACATCACGCCCCTGCGGCGGAGCCGGGACTTCCGCCTCCTCTTCGTCGGGCAGCTGATCTCCATGCTCGGGACGCAGTTGACGGTGGTCGCCATCCCTTACCAGGTGTACAGCATGACCCACTCGTCGCTCCAGGTCGGTGCCATCAGCTTGGCCCAGCTGTTCCCCTTTCTCTTCGGTGCGCTGCTGGCCGGTCCCCTGGGCGACTCCATGGATCGGCGCAGCATCATGGTGTGGACCATCGTCGGCATGGGCATCACCTCCGGGCTCCTCGCCTTCAACGCCGCGCTCAGCCACCCCTCACTGCTCATGCTCTACCTGGTGAGCTCGGTGGCCTCGGGCCTGGCTGGCTTCTCCAACACCGCCCGTATGGCCTCGGTCCCCGGCCTGGTCGAGCGCGGTCAGATCTCGGCCGCGGCCGCCATGATGCAGGTGACCTTCCAGCTCGGCGTCATCGTCGGACCGGCCCTCTCCGGCTTCCTGCTCGGCATCGGGCTGCCGCTGGTCTACGGCATCGACTCGGCCACCTTCGTCGCCGCCCTGATCGCCACCGTCATGATGGCGCCCATCCCGCCCGGCGAGCACTCGGGCCTCTCGCCCTGGGAGTCGACCAAGGAGGGCTTGCGTTTCCTGCGCAGCCGCCAGGCCCTCCAGGGTGTCTACATCGTCGACGTCAACGCCATGGTGTTCGGCATGCCCCGCGCCCTCTTCCCGGCCATGCAGGTGCACGTGTTCCACGGCAGCACCGTCATCCTCGGGTTCCTCTATGCCGCTCCCGGCGTGGGAGCCATCATCGGCGCGGTCACCACCGGCTGGGTCAACCATCTGCGCCGGCAGGGACGCGCCGTCATCGTGGCCGTCATGGCCTGGGGTGCCTCCATCGCCGTGTTCGGCCTGGTGCACGTCCTGTGGATCTGCCTGGTCATGCTGGCCATCGCCGGCTGGGC
This sequence comes from Acidimicrobiales bacterium, assembly GCA_036489775.1. GTDB lineage: Bacteria > Actinomycetota > Acidimicrobiia > Acidimicrobiales > RAAP-2 > Bog-473. Next base: position 35,133 of record DASXFC010000020.1, read on the forward strand.
CGACGTCATCTCGGCTGTCCTGCGCAACACCATCTTGCAGACGTCGATACCCGAACGTTTCCGCAGTCGGATGTCCTCCATCCAGATGGCGGTGGTCCAGGGTGGGCCGCGTCTGGGCGACATGGAAGCAGGCGGCGTGGCCACCGGCACCAGCATCGAATTCTCCGTGGTGTCCGGCGGACTGGCCTGCATCGCCGGCGCGCTGCTCATCGGCGGGCTCATGCCCGGTTTCCGCCATCACACCGCAGTGGACGAGGACGAGGTCCCCGTATGATCCGCCCGTGAGCTACGCCGAACCCACCTGGGGTGAGGTCGACCCGGCCGCTTTCGCCCGCATCGTGGTGGTGTCGCCGCACTTCGACGACGCCGCCATGGGCGCCGGTCATCTGTTGGCCAGTTACGACCACACCACGGTGGTGACCGTGCTGGCCGGGCGGCCCCCGGCCTACCCCGAGGTGCCGAGCGAGTGGGACGCCCTGGGTGGCTTCAAAGCCGGTGACGACGTGGTGGCGGCCCGCCGCCAGGAGGATCTGGCCGCCCTGGACGTGCTCGAGTCGGACCACCGCTGGCTCGAGTTCTCCGACCATCAGTACCTGGCCCCGGCCGACCGGCCCACAACAGACCAGGTGGCCCCGGCCCTGGCCGCCGTGCTCGACGAGCTGGATCCGACCGCCGTCTTCGTCCCGATGGGTCTGGGCAACCCGGACCACGTGCTGGTGCACGACGCCTCGCTGCTGGTGCGCCACCATCAGCCCAGTCGGACCTGGTTCTGCTACGAGGACCACGGCTACAAACACATCCCGGGCCTGCTGGCCTGGCGGGTGGCCAAGCTGCTGCGCTCGCGCCCGTGGCCCACCCCGGCCATCGTGCCCCACGTGCCCGACGAGGAACGCAAGCGCCGGGCCATCTGGTGCTACACCAGCCAGATCCCGCCGCTCGAGCGCGACCACGCCCTGTCGGCCCGCCTGGCCGGAAACGTCCCCGAGCAGTTCTGGCAGCTGGCCGAGCCGCCGCCGGGCTGGGAGGCCCTGGCCGACCTGGTCTGAATCGCCCCCGGTGTGCTCAACTCGCCCGAAACGAAGGGGGGCCCATGGCAAAGCGGGTCGTGGTGTGGGGAACAGGTTTCGTCGGCCAGATGATCATCCCCGAAGTCGTGCGCCATCCCGAGTTCGAGCTGGTGGGGGTGGGCGTGAGCAATCCCGACAAGGTCGGCGTCGACGCCGGGACGCTCTGCGGCATCGGTCCCATCGGCCTGCGCGCTACCGACGATGTCGACGCGCTCATCGCGCTGGCGCCTGATGCCCTGGTGCACTACGGGCCGACGGCCAAGTACGCCGACGACAACATCCGTCTCATCGGCGCCTTCCTGCGGGCCGGGATCGACGTGTGCTCGACCTCCATGACACCGTGGGTCTGGCCGGCCATGCGCCAAACCCCGCCGCAGTGGGTGACGCCGATCGAGGAGGCCTGCCGGGAGGGCAGGGCCTCGTGCTTCACCACCGGCATCGACCCCGGCTTCGGTAACGATCTCTTCCCCATGACGTTGATGGGGCTCTGCGCCCAGGTCGAGATCGTCCGGGCCCTCGAGATCGTGGACTACCAGAACTACGCCGGTGACTATGAGGACGAGATGGGCATCGGCCGCGAGCCCGAGTTCACTCCCCTGCTCGAGTACACCGACATCTTGGTCATGTCGTGGGGGGCCACCGTCCCCATGATGGCGGCCGCCGCCGGCATCGAGCTCGACGAGATCACCACCACCTGGGACAAGTGGGTCACCGACGTCCCGCTGGCCTCGGTCAAGGGCACCATCGAGCCCGGCCGGGTCGGCGCCATCCACTTCACCATCAACGGCATCTATCAGGGCCGGACCCGGATCCAGCTCGAACACGTCAACCGCATCGGCCCCGACGCCGCGCCCGACTGGCCCAAGGGGGGTCAGGACGACGTCTACCGGGTCGAGATCGTGGGGCGCCCTTGCATCACCCAGGAGACCGCCTTCCGCATGGGCGACGGGTCGGGCCGCGACGCTGCCGCTGCTGGTTGCTTGGCCACCGGCTTGCGCGCCCTCAACGCGGTGCCCGCCGTCAACGCCCTGCCGCCGGGCTGGGTCACCCCGCTCGACCTCCCGCTGATCGCCGGGGTCGGCACCATCCGCTAGGTCGACCGCTCGATCGAGACGGGCCGGGCCCGGCTCAGCCGCCGATGGTCGAAATGGGCTTGGAGCTCGAGGGCTTGTGCAGCGACACCGACTTGCCCCAATCGGACCAGGTGGCCTTTTCGGTGGCGCCGTCAGAGGTGGCGGTCAGGCCGACCGGTAGGGGCTTGCTTCCGGTGGCCACATCGAGCGTGGCCGGGATCTGACTCGACCCGCTGATGATGTGGCCGGCCAGCGGCACCACCTTCTGGCCGTGCTCCGTCTTGGTGGCGCCGGCCGTGCAGGGGCCGCTGAAGTCCAACTCGGTGAAATCGGACCTGATGGTGACCGCCGCGGTGACGGTGGCGAAGAAGGAGTTGGAGGAAGACACCGAGTACCAGTCCCCGGCCTTGCCTTTGGTCAGCTCGAAGTAGGTCGAGAAGCCCTTCTTGTTCGCCGTGATGTAGGCGGTATGGCCGACGTAGAGAACCTGGGCCAGGGCCCCGGTGATCGACACCTTCTGGCGCCCTTCGGAGCCTCCGATGTCGCCGGTCTCGGTCAGGTGCTTCGACCCTTCGGTGGCGGTCACCACCTCGTGCACCCACCCTCCGGCCTTGGCGTCGCTGATGGCCTTGGTGCACAGAGTCGTTGCGCTGGACGGAGCGGTCGTCGTGGTGGCGGCGGTCGACGTGGTGGTGGTCGTCGCGGCCAGCGAAGCGCCGGCTGGGCTGGCGGCCACCAAACCGGCACCGGCCAGGACCAGGGGTAGCAGGACACGGGGTCGGATCATCCGGGGCACCCTAGTGGGCCCTGCGGCAGGGGCTGAGCGCGGCTCAGACGTTGCGGTGGTTCTCGAAGCGGGCGTACTGCTTCAAGAACAAGAGGTTGGCCTTGCCGGTGGGGCCGTTGCGGTGCTTGGCCACGTCGACCAGCGCGTCGTCGGCCCGGTCGATCGGCACCTCGTCGTTGTACTCCGACTCGCGATAGATAAATAGGACAACATCGGCGTCCTGCTCCAGTGAACCCGATTCACGCAGGTCGGACAGCTGGGGCGTCTTGTCCTGGCGGCTCTCGAGGTTCCGGCTCAGCTGCGAGAGGGCGATGACAGGCACCTCGAGCTCGCGAGCCAAGATCTTGAGTTGTCGGCTGATCTCGGCCACCTCGACCTGGCGGTTCTCGGCCTTGGCCCGGCCGGTCATGAGCTGGAGGTAGTCGACCACCACGACGCCCAGGTCGCCCTCGGACTTCTTGAGGCGCCGGGCCCGGGCCCGGATGTCCATCACCGTGGCGTTGGGGTTGTCGTCGATGAAGATCGGCGCATTGGACAGCCGGGTGACGGCCACGCCGATCTTGCTCCAGTCCTGGGTGCGGATCTGCCCGGTCTGGAGGTGCTGGCCGTTCACCTCGGCCTCGGCCGCCAGCAGGCGCTGGGTCAATTCGAGGTGGCCCATCTCGAGCGAGAACAAGAGGGCGGGCCGCCGCTCCACCACGCCGATGTGGGCCAGGATGCCCAGGGCGAAACTGGTCTTTCCCATGCCGGGACGGGCGCCCACGATGTTGAGGGTCGACGGTTGGAAGCCGAGCAGGATCTTGTCGAGCTCGTGGTAGCCGCTGGCCACCCCGGTGATGGACTTGCCCAGCTTGCCCAGCTCCTCGATGCGGTCGAGGCCCTGACCCAGCAGGTCCTTGAGGGGCTGCATGCTGTCGCGGCCCTTCCGTTCGGCCACGTTGAAGACCAGTTGCTCGGCGGTGTCGATGGCGCCGATCACATCCTCGGGCAACGAGTACCCGATGTCGGCAATCTCGCCCGCCACACCGATCAGCCGGCGCAACTGGGAGTGCTCGCCGACGATAGCGGCGTAGTGGCGGGCGTTGGCGATGGACGGGGTGTTGGCCTGCAGCGAGATGAAGACCGACGGGTCGCCCACCGAGTCGAGCAATCCGGACCGCTTGAGCTCGTCGGTGACGGTGATGGCGTCGATCGGCTCGCCCCGCTCCATCAACGCATGAATGGCCTCGAAGATGTAGCCGTGGCCCGGCTTGTAGAAGTCGGCCGCCGTGCAGACCTCCATGGCCACCGATGCGGCATCACTGGAGAGCAACATGGCTCCCAGCAGTGACTCCTCCGCTTCGAGGTCGTGCGGCGGGATGCGCCCACTCGAGCCGGAAGCTGGCGCGGCCCGCAGTTGGCGGGGACGGGCATCGTCAAAGGCTTGGACCACGGCCCCCCCACTCTGACGATGCACCCCTGGGGAACATAAGGCCCCAAAGGGTGTGGGTAACCGGCCCTGGCGTGTGGATAAGCGGTGCACGCCGGGGCCCGGCCTGTGGAGCAATCCGTCCTAACTGCACCCCGACATGGTCCGCCAGGGGTGTGACACCGTCAGTGGACGGGCCGCTCAGGAGGCGGCCGAGACCTCGAGGCTGATCACCGTGGCCACGTCCTCGAACAGGTCGATCGTCACGTCGAAGGTGCCGGTCTCCTTGATGTGCTCGGGCAGCACCACGTGCTTGCGGTCGATCTCGACCCCTTTGGCCGCCCGGATCGCCTCGACGATCTCGACCGGACCGATGGAACCGAACAGGCGTCCGCCGCCCCCGGCCCGGGCCGACAGCGGAATGGTGGCGCCGGCCAAGATCTTGGCCTGGGCTTCCGCCGCGTCGTGGTCCTTGGCTTCACGGAGCTGGCGGCCGCGCTGCATCTGCTCGGCCTGACCGGTGATGCCCTCGTTGGCCACGATGGCCCGGCCCTCGGGCAGTAAGAAGTTGCGGGCGAAACCGCCCGCCACCTTCACGATGTCGCCACGCTTGCCCACGCCGGGCACATCGTCACGCAGCAGGACCTTCACTCGGCACCGTCCTCGTCGTCGTCGACCTCGACCTCGATCTCGTCGGCGACCTCGTCGCTGACCTCGTCGGGCTCGACCTCGATCAGCTCGAGCTCCTCGCCGTCATCCAGGTCGACCGTGATGTCGGCCGCCTCGAGCACCTCGACCTCGGAACGGCGCGGCGCTTCGTTGCCGGTGGCTTCGCTCAGCGACCGCTCGCCCCGCTCGCCGCGGTCACGGCGCCCGCCCGGGCGCTCGGTCACGGTGCGCTGGGTGTAGGGCAGCAGCACCAGCTCGCGGGCGGTCTTGATGGCCTGGGCCAGTGCCCGCTGGTGCTGGGCGCAATTCCCGGTGACCCGGCGCGAGCGGATCTTGCCCCGGTCGCTCATGTACTTGCGCAGCATCGGGACGTCCTTGTAGTCCACCCACGCCGTGTTGTCCCGGCACAGCGCGCACGGCTTCTTCTTGACCCGCCGCCCCAGATCCTTGGGGGCGCGCCGCGTCGTGCTGGTACCTCGTTGGTTGTTCCGTGCCATTAGAAGGGCTCCTCGTCGAATCCGTATCCAGCAGTGGGCTCGCTGGCCGCCGGCGGTGCCGGGGCCGGCCGGCCGCCCCCTCGCGGTGCGGCGCCCCCGTCAGAGGGACCGCGCCGCTCGTTCTTGGTGATCTGGGCCGTGGCCCAACGCAGTGACGGACCGATCTCGTCGGCCACCACCTCGATCTTCGACCGCTTGTCGCCGTCCTGGGTCTCCCAGCTGCGCTGCTCCAGGCGGCCGGTCACCACGACCCGCGAGCCGCGGGTCAGGGTCTCGCTCACGTTCTCGGCCATCTCACGCCAGCAGACGACGTCGAAGAACGACACCGCCTCCTCCCACTCCTGGGTCTGGCGGTTCTGCCAGCGGCGGTTGACGGCCAGGCCGAAGCTGGCGGTGGGCTGCCCGGTATTGGTGAAACGCAGCTCGGGATCCCGAGTCACGTTGCCGACCAGGGTCACACTGTTGTCTGCCATCGATCCTCCTCAGTCCGACCGGATCAGCTGGCCGCCGGCCCGGTGGCGGCGGCGAGCTTCGCTTCGGGCAGGCGGACGATCTTGTGGCGGACGATCTCGTCGGCCAGGCCGAAGGTGCGGTCCAGCTCGACCACGGTTGCGGTCTCCGCCTGGAACTCGATCACCACGTAGTAACCCTCGCGCTTGTGGTTCACCTCGTAGGCGAACGGGCGACGGCCCCAGCGGTCGATCGTGCCCGGGGTACCCCCGGTCGAACGGATCACCTCCAGGCCGTGGTCGATCACGCCCTGGATGATGGTGGGCTCGGTGGTGGCCTCGAAAATGGCCATGACTTCGTAAGGCCGCATATGCGGCATACCTCCCTCTGGACCGAGCTGAACTCGGGCTCCTGGCGGTCAGGAGCAGGGTGTTGTTGCGGGCGATCATGCTAGTCGCGCCCGGAGGCGTCCCCCGTCCGGCCACCCGGGGGCCCGGACCGGTTCAGGTCAGCGAGCTCCCGAGGTCGGGCGAGCCGTGGTAGCTCTCGGCGTCGCTCGGGAAAGCGCCGCTGCGGACGTCCTCGGCGAAGGCGTGCACGGCTTCTGTGGCGATCCGGCCGACCTCGGCGTACTGGCGGACGAACTTGGGGGGGCGGCGGGCCCCCAGGCCGAGCAGGTCGTGGAACACCAGCACCTGGCCGTCGCAGTCCGGTCCGGCCCCGATGCCGATGGTCGGGATGTCCAGATCGTTGGTGACCGCGGCGCCCACCACGTCGGGCACGCCCTCGATCACCACCCCGAAGATCCCGGCTGCACTGAGCGCCTTGGCCGCGTCGCGCAGGGCGGTGGCGGCGTCGGCGTTCTTGGCCTGCACCCGGTGCCCGCCCATGGCCAGCACCGACTGGGGGGTCAGCCCGAGGTGCCCCATCACGGGGATCTCGGCCCGGATGATGCCTTCGACCACCGGCAGCCGGGCCCGTCCGCCCTCGAGCTTCACGGCGTGGGCGCCGGCCTTGATCAGCCGCGCCGCATTGCGCACCGCCTCGTCGACGGAGAGGTGGTAGCTCATCCAGGGCATGTCGCCCAGGATCAGGCAGCGGGGCTTGGCCCGGGCCACCGCCGCCGTGTGGTGGACCATCATGTCGATGTCGACCGCAATGGTGTCCTCGAACCCGAGCACGTTGTTGGCTACCGAGTCCCCCACCAAGATGATGTCGACGCCGGCCTCCGAGACGATGCGGGCGCCCGGCTCGTCGTAGGCCGTCACCATCACGATCGGGGTGGCCCCGTCCCGGCGCTTGCGAGCACGGATGGAGGGGACGGTGGGCACGGCGGCGTCGGTCATCGGAGCTCCTTCTTCCTGGTCTTCCCCCCACCAGCCGGGTACTTGCGCATCAGGTGGTGCCAGGCGCAGTCCGGGCACACCTCGACCTCGTAACAGAGCACCGGCTCGGGCCGGCGGCACAGAGCGCGCAGTTCGGCCAGCGTGCCGGGGCAGCGCCCGCCCGGCGGCAGCTTGGCCCCGAAGACGAAGGTGACCGTGACCAGTCGGCCCTCGTCGCAGATCGGGCAGACCTCCTTGGTGGGGCGCCCGACGTTGCGGGCGGCCCGCAGGAGTTCGGGGTGGGCGTCGCAGACGTCGATCTTGAGCATGCGCCCGTTCTCGACCGCCCGGACCACGCCGTTGCGGACGATCCGGTACTCGACCTCGGCCGAGACGTCACCACTCACGGCTCGAGAGGGTGACCCCGGATCCGAGGTGACGGACATCGTCGTCAGGCTACCCCCGCGACTCGTGCCTGAGGCCCAATTGCCATGTCGTGGCAGCTCAGTGACCATTCAGTGACAGTTTCTTGTACTTCGCTATATCGATTCGATATAGTGGTCCGCAATGTTGGACATGGCGATACTGGGCCTCCTCGAGGAAGGCGACCTGCACGGCTACGAAATTCGCCGGCAGCTGCGCGACCACCTGGGCATCCTGGCCAACGTCTCGTTCGGTTCGATCTACCCGGCCTTGACCCGGCTCGAGAAGTCCGGAGCCGTGGCGGCGGCCGAGGGTCCGGCGCTCTCGGAACCGTCCCCGGCGCCCAGCCCCCCGCCCACCGGCTCGCTCAGTGGCGAACTTGCCGTGCTCCGGGCCCGGCGCCATCCAGCCTCCCGGGCCCGCAAGGGCAAGAAGGTGTACCGGATCACCGGGAAGGGCCGGGCGCTCTTCGCCGAACTGCTGGCCGAGAACGGGCCGGCAGACGACGCCCGCAGCTTTGGCCTCCGGCTGGCCTTCGCCCGCCACCTGGCTCCGCACGCCCGCCTGGCCCTGCTGGAACGCCGCCGGGCCCTGCTGGTCCAGCGCCTGGCCGAAGCCGACACCCCCGACCCCAAGTTGGACATCTACGCCCGCTCGGTCGTCCAGCACACGGCCGACTCTTTGTCGCAGGACGTCAGCTGGCTCGACCAGCTGATCGCCTCGGAACGCAGCACCCACTCGGCGATCGCCGAGCTCACCTATGAAGGAGACCCCCGATGAGCAGCCCTATCCGCCTTGCGATCGCCGGCGTCGGCAACTGCGCCAGTTCGTTGATCCAGGGGATCACGTACTACCGCGACGCCCAGCCTGAGGAGACGGTGCCCGGCCTGATGCACGTCGTCCTCGGCGGCTATCACGTGCGTGACATCGTCCCGGTGGCCGCCTTCGACGTCGACCAGACCAAAGTGGGAGTGGACCTGGGCAAGGCCATCGCGGCCGGGCACAACAACACGATCCGCTTCGCCGAGGTGGGCGAGATCGGCGTGACCGTCCAGCGTGGACCCACCTTAGACGGGCTCGGGAAGTACTACCGCGAGATGGTGGAAGAGTCACCGGCCGCGCCGGTCGACGTGGCCCAGGCGCTGCGCGACGCGCGGGCCGACGTGCTCGTCTCGTACTTGCCGGTGGGCTCGGAGCAGGCCCAGCGCTATTACGCCCAAGCCTGTCTCGACGCCGGCGTCGCCTTCGTCAACGCCATCCCCGTCTTCATCGCCTCGGACCCCGAATGGGCCCGCAAGTTCCGCGACGCCGGTGTGCCGATCATCGGTGACGACATCAAGAGCCAGGTCGGCTCGACCATCGTGCACCGCATCCTGACCCGCCTCTTCGAGGACCGCGGTCTGGCCCTCGACCACACCTACCAGCTCAACGTGGGCGGGAACATGGACTTTAAGAACATGCTCGAGCGCGAGCGCCTCGAGTCGAAGAAGATCTCCAAGACCCAGGCCGTGACCAGCCAGATCGAGGACAACGTGCTCGACGCCGACGACATCCACATCGGCCCCTCGGACCACGTCCCATGGCTCAAGGACCGCAAGTGGGCCTACATCCGGATGGAGGGCCGCAACTTTGGCGACGTGCCGCTCAACCTCGAACTCAAGCTCGAGGTCTGGGACTCGCCCAACTCGGCCGGCGTGATCATCGATGCCGTGCGCTGCGCCAAGCTCGCACTCGATCGCGGCGAGGGTGGCCCCATCCTCGGCCCTTCGGCCTACTTCATGAAGTCCCCGCCGGTGCAGTACCACGACGACGTGGCCCAGGCCATGGTCGACTCCTATGCCGCCGGCGAGCCCGGCCAGGTGTGGCCGACTGACTGACCGGCCTCGAGCCTGACGGGCCTGTTGCTTTGGATTAGACGAGGATGCGTTCGGCCGGGGCTCGCACGCCCACCACGGCCAGGGTGCGACCCATGCCGAGGAACATGCCGCAGCAGATCGTGAGGTCGGCCAACTCCTCATCGGAGAAGGCGCCATGCAGGCGGTCCCAGAAAGCGTCGTCCATGGCCAAGTGGTCCAGCGCGAAGCGCTCGGCGAATTCGGCGGCCAACTTCTCGCGCTCACTCAGCGCGGTGCTGGCCCGCCAATCGGTCACCTCGACGTAAAACGGTTCGCCCGCACCGACCTGGTCGCCGTCCTTGGCCCGCGTGTCGCGGCAGACGGCGCAGTCATTGATCAGTGCGATGGTCCAGCGCGCCGCCTCCCGCTCGCGCACCGGGAGCTGAGTGTTGGCGTAGACCGCTTCGGAGATGGCGCCCATCCCGGCCGCCATCTTGGGACGGAGCAGGGCCCAGTCGATGTGTTGGCCAAGACCGCTCTCGGGTGCAGTGATTCGGGGCATGGTGCGAAGGGTACCGGGCGGCGCCCTCTGCCGCCCGGGTCATCACCCGCCGGGCCGCTCCGCCCACCACTTCCGCAAGCGGGCCTCGGCCTCCTCGTGGCTGAGGGGGCCCTCGTCGAGCCGCAGCTCCATTAAGAAGGAGAGCGCCTGCCCGACCGCCGGTCCGGGGCTGATGCCCAGGATCGTCATCACCTGGTCGCCGCTGAGATCGGGCCGCAGGCGGTCCAGCTCCTCCTGCTGGCGCAGCTCAGCGATGCGGAGCTCCAGCTCGTCCATGCGGCGAGCCAAGGCCCGGGCCTTGTTGGCGTTGCGGGTGGTGCAGTCGCAACGGGTGAGCTCGTTCAGCTCATCGAGGAGGTCGCCGGCGTCGCGCACGTACCGGCGCACCGCCTTATCGGTCCAACCCAGCCGGTAGGTGTGGAAGCGCAGGTGCAACTCGACCAGGCGCACCACGGTGTCGACGTCACTGGCCGGATAACGCAACGCTTCCATGCGCACCCGCGTCATGCGGGCGCCGACCAGTTCATGGTGGTGGAAACTCACCCCGCCGTCCGTGATGGCCCGGGTGCGGGGCTTGCCCACGTCGTGGAAGAGCGCGGCCAAGCGGAGCAGGCGATCGGGCGATGTCTTGTCCACCACAGCCAGGGTGTGCGCCAGTACGTCCTTGTGGCGATGGATCGGATCCTGCTCGAGGGCCAGTCCGGGCAGTTCGGGTAGGAACTCGTCGGCCAGCCCAGTCCGCACCACGAACCACAGCGCTTCGGAGGGACGTTCGAGCACCATGATCTTGTCGAGTTCGTCGCGGATGCGCTCGCGCGAGACGATGGAGAGCCGGTCCTTCATGGCGGTGATGGCAGTCTCGAGGTTGGGATCGGGCATCAACGAGAAACGGGCGGCGAACCGGGCCGCCCGGAGCATCCGGAGGGGATCATCACCGAAGGAAATCTCGGGATCGAGCGGAGTGCGCAACCGTCCTGCCGCCAGGTCGGCCAGACCGTCGAAGGGATCGACCAGCTCCATCTCGGGCAAGCGCAGCGCCAGTGCGTTGATGGTGAAGTCGCGGCGAGCCAAGTCCTCGACGATGTCGTCACCGAAGGACACCTCAGGCTTGCGGGACTCGGGAACGTAGACCTCAGCCCGGTGCGTGGTGATCTCGTACTGGTGCTCGCCCGACTTGGCGCCGATGGTGCCGAAGCGCTCGCCCTGAGTCCAGATGCTGTCGGCCCAACCCTTGAGGAGCCGCTGGATCTCGTCAGGCCGGGCGTCGGTGGTCAGGTCGTAGTCGGGGTACGCGCCGGCGGCGGCCGGGAACAGGGCGTCGCGCACCGAACCGCCGACCAGATAGAGCGAGTAACTGGCCTCGTTGAAGCGACGGGCCAGTTCGGCGGTGGCCTCCAGCAGGGGCTGAAAGCGCTCGGGGACCGTGGACTGCACCCGACCACGGTAGTGCGCCCTCTAGCCTCTCCCTGTGTCGAAGCGCTGGACCGTGATCGCTCTCGGCCTGCTCCTGCTGGCCTTGACGCTCCTGAGTGGTGGCGGATCGGCCGGCGCCGCCGGCGCTCCCCTCAAGCCGGTTGCCCCACTGACGCTCCAGGCGCAGACACCGTGGGTCCAGGCCAGCGCACCCTGGTTCAACGTGACGCTAGGGATCGGCGAGCCTTCCATTCCAGCCAAACAGCTCCACATCAACCTGATCTTCTACGACCGCATCAGCAGCCTCTCGCAATTCGAGCAGTTCACCGGCGCCACCCCTGACAATCGCGTGCGAAGCACGGTGACTGATGTGGCCGTGACCACGACATCAGGGGGACGATCCGCGTCGAGCTGTGTCACCGTCCTGCCCAACACCTCGGCGACAGCGCCGACCACCACCACGGGCTCGACGAACGCCTGTCCGGCCAACGCGCCGATCGTGTATCTCAATTGCACCCCGGGTCTGGACACCTGCGGCGACATCTACCCGGTGTCGGTCGCGCTCTACCGGCAGGGCAACAGCAACTCGCTGGCCCGGTTCACCACGTTCCTCACCTACGAGCAGCCGTCGGCGGTGGGCGACGGAGGGGCGCTGCGGGTCAGCTGGGTCCTTCCGCTCGGGAGCAGGACGGCCCTGGCCAGCGCGCTGCCCGCACTGTCGACCCATCATCAAGTGCCGGTCACCTTGGCGGTCAATCCACAAGCAGTGAGCAGCGCCGACAGCTCGCGGACCAGCCGGCACCTGGTCGGCCAACTTGGCGCGTTGACCTCGGGGACGGGAGCCGACGAGCTGGTGAACCAGCCTTACGTGCCCGTCAACCTGGCCGCGTTGGAGACGGCCGGCCTGGGCGGCGAGATCACCGGCCAGGTGAACCGGGGCCTCCAAATGCTGCACGACGCCAAACTGCATCCCACCACCTCGACCTGGGTCGACACCGACTCCGATTTCACCTCCGGCACGGCGGGCGCGTTGGCCGCCGGAACCAAGCAGGCGCACATCGACACCCTGGTGCTCAACGACACTGACCTGGCCGGGACCCCTTCGGCGGACACGAAGTACGCGCAGGCCCACCCCTTCAGCCTCGAGCTCGGCCGCGGTGATCACGTGACCGCATTGGCCGCAAACAGCTCACTCGACAGCCGCTTCACCGCGCTGCCCAAGGATCCTGTTCTGGCGGCCAACCAGCTGCTGGCCGGCGCCGAGTTCATCCACTTCCAGAACGCCCTCCTCGATGACAAACGGGGCATCGTGCTGGTCCCACCGTCCGGCTGGCGGGCCTCCAGCACGTTCATCGAGGCCTTGCTGACCGGTCTGGGCAACAACCACGCCCTCTCCCCGGTGACCCTGTCCTCCATGCTCAACCAAGTCCAAGCTGGTGGCGACAACGATGACCCATCCCCCACGACCCGGCGCCTCCAGGGTGGGTCCGCGGCGGGAAACTTCAGTCGGTCCACCGCTTCGCGCATCGCGTCGGCCCGCCAGGACCTGTCCTCGTTGACCGCCGCGGTCTCGGGACATCCGAGCGAGTTGTCGACTCTCAACGACCAACTCCTCAGCACCGAATCATCCACGCTGAGCAACGCCAAGCGAACCGGATCGGTGAGCCGTTACTTTCGCTCGTTCGATCATGTCATCGGTGAAGTGTCCCTGGCCCCCGAGCGAACCATCACCTTCACTTCCCGGACCGCGGCCATCCCCATCACCGTGGTGTCCACCGCGCCCTTCCGCGTGCGGGTGGTCTTGTCGATCCAAAGTGACAAGTTCAACTTCCCCAACGGCGACACCCGGTCGCTGCTGCTCGACCGCCCGACCACGCCGGTACGGGTCCAGGCCCACGCCCGGACTTCGGGTGACCGCCTCCCGGTCGAGGTGACCTTGCGCACGCCGGACGGCCGCCTGGTCCTGGCCCGGGCCACTCTGACCGTGCACTCGACTTCCATCTCCATCGTCGGCATCGCACTCACGGTGCTCGCTGGTCTGGTTCTCTTGGTGTGGTGGGGCAGGACATGGAGACGTTCGAGGCTGCACCGGCCCCGGGCTCACTGAGGGTGCCGGGGAACGCCGCGCCTGAGCGCGGCATGGCGCTGCGCACGTCGGCCACCTACAGCGCGGTCGGGACCACCATTTCGAGGCTGACCGGGCTGCTGCGCATCGTGGCTTTGGCCTGGGCCCTGGGCCAGACCCCGCTGGCCGATGCCTTCAACCTGGCCAACGTCACCCCCAACATGCTCTACGACATCGTGCTGGGGGGCATCCTCTCGGCGACGTTCATCCCCGTCTTCGTCGACCGGTTGTCCAACAAGTCCGAACGCGAGGCCTTCGACTCCATCTCCGCCGTCATGAGCGTCTCGGTCGTGGTCCTCCTCACCACCACGGTGGCGGCACTGGTGGCGGCGCCGTTCCTCATCGACGCGCTCACCGTGCTCGATACGCACTCGGGCCACGACCAGATCCAGCGCGTCCTGCTCGAGCGCCAGGTCGCCACCGGCTTCCTGCGCTGGTTCGTCATTCAGATCGCCGCCTATGGGCTCTTCGCGCTGGCGGCGGCGCTGCTCAACACGCGCCGCCGCTTCATCGCCGTCGCCTGGGCCCCCATCGTCAACAACGTCGTCTGCATCGGCGTCCTGGTGTGGTTCGGCCTGTGGGCCGGGCGCGGCGTGTCACTGGCCGGCGTGGAGGACCACCACGCGCAGCTGGTGCTCCTCGGACTGGGCACGTCGCTCGGCGTGGTGCTGCAGGGGGTGGCGCTGATCCCGAGCTTGCGCCGGGCCGACCTCGGGTTGCTGCGCTGGCACTGGAACCCCCGCGACGACGCACTGCGTGCCGTGGCCCGGCTCGGTGGCTGGACGTTCGGCTTCGTGGTGGCCAACCAGGTCGCCCTGTTCGTGGTCACCATCCTGGCCGGCAGCGTGGCCGGGTCCGATCCGGTGTCCTCGTACACCTACGCCTACGCCTTCTTTCAGCTGCCCTACGGCATCGTCGCGGTCACGGTGATGTCGGTGGTGACGCCCGACTTGGCCGAGCGCTGGTCGACCGGGCAGCGCGCCGCCTTCCTGCACCGCATGAGCGGCGGCCTGCGCGCCGTCCTGGCCCTCATCATTCCCTCCGCCGTCGGCATGCTGCTGCTGGCCCGGCCCTCGGTGGCCCTGCTGCTCGGCAACGGGCGCAGCACGCCCGCCGAGACGGCCACGACCGGCGCCGCGCTCGCCCTCTTCGCGCTCGGGCTGCCCGGCTTCTGCACCTACCTGTACCTGGTGCGCGTCCTGCAGTCGATGCAGCGGACCCGGGTCGCCTTCTACCTCTACCTCGTGGAGAACGCGCTGAACATCGTGCTGGCCGTGGTGCTCGTCCACCCGCTCGGCGTACGCGGGCTCGCGCTCGCACTGTCCATCGCCTACAGCGTGGCAGCCCTGCTGGCACTCGCCGTCTTCCACCAGTGGTTCGGGCGGCTGGCCGACCGCGCGTCCTGGGCGCCCCTCATCCGCGTCGTCATCGCCTCCGTGCCCATGGGCATCGTCGTCCTCGTGGTGTCCAACCTGTCCGCCTCGACCAGCATCGCCGGGCTCGTGGCCCGGGTCGCCGGCTCCGTGGTGGCGGGCGGCCTCACCTTCGGCGCGGTCGTGATCTGGCTCGGGCGGCGCCACGACGCGCACCGACCTCCCCCGTCGCGCCCGTCCGGACGGGAGAAGCCGGACAGGCCGGACAGGCCGAGCGGTTCGAACGGGCCCGACGGTTCGAACGGGCCCGACGGTTCGGGCGGGGC
>DASXFC010000007.1:0-32894 GCA_036489775.1 Acidimicrobiales bacterium
TGGTGTCGTCCACCCCATCAGCATGGTGGCGCGCTTCGTCAAGGTGGTTGATTGTCGTAGTCATGGGAGAATTCCTTCTCCGCCCTTCAGCTCATTGATTCGTCAAGGCAAACCGTCTCACTGAAGGTTGACACAGAGGGCGGCGAACTGGGGCAGTCCGCCGCCGGCGTTCTGGGTGCCTCGGCCTGTGTGACTGCGCTGTTGCCAGTCTGCACAGGCCCGGGTCGTCCGCTTTACTCAGTAGACGGCCGCTTATCGGTCCAGTCAATGACCAGCACCCGCTCGGCGAACAGCCAGTGCCCGTTCTCACGGATGAATGTATCGAGATAGCGGATCGACATCACCATGAGGGTCCGTGTGCCGTTCTCAACCCACACGTGATGCGCGAGGCAGTATGTCTCGCTTGGTCGCTTGGTCGCTGTCGAGTCTGACGGAGCTCTGCCCGGTGAAATGGGTGGTCACGTCGTAGCCGGAAAGGATCTTGAACGCCTCAGCCATCTCGCTATGGCCGGTCAAGCTCTGGATCGGCTCGCTTGTCGCAGGGTCTCCCGCGTAAACGGCAATCGTGCCGTCGGAAGTGAACAAGGCGGCCTGCTCGTCGGGCTTACGCCGATCGGCGCAATGCGCCCATGCGTAGACAAGGTCACGAATTTCTAGCCGATCAGCTGCCTCGTCGTTGAGGGTGTCGGCAGTGTTCACTGTCATCGGTACCCCCAAATCGTAAGCGCTGTGGCACTCCCATGGCTCAAGTTATCCACCGGCCCATATGTGCCGTTTGTGGCGGGTTAAAGCTGGCAGCGAAGGGTCTCCAAGTTGGTACGGCGTATGGGTCAAGCAGCCGGGACACCCCGCGAGCCGTGCACAAGGTGATCTGCTCAGGGCCTCCCGGACTCCCTCCTAGTTCAGCTTCATCGCAGGCATTTGCCGTACTCAGGTCGGGTCCGCGGTCCAGTAGCGCGCGTCATCCTCGTAGGGCGCGGTACACGGTGGACCGTCGGCCACCAGTAGTTGGGGCAGTACGTCAGTCTGCTGGCTGATGCGCACGATGCATGAGGAACGGGTGCCGTACTCCTTGAGGTGAACGCAGCAGGGCACCACCTTGGGCAGATCGGCCGACGACTCGAACATGTCGGGGATCCAGTGGTCGCCCAGTGTCTTCTGGAAGGTGACGACGGCGGCATCGGCATCGTCACCGATGTCGCCGATGAGCTCATGCACCCGGTCCACCTTGCCCGAGGCCACCCCTCGCGCTTTGTTCTCGAAGACGTGGATGCCCGGGACCAAGGCAATGGCCTCGACTGGGACCAGGCCGGTGAAGTCGATGTAGTACAGGTGGTGACGGTCGCCCACCACCAGCCACGACCCGTTGTAGTCCTCCGGGTGGTAGGTGCTCACCAGGTGCTGCGCCGCCGTCGTGGCGTCGCCTTGGCTGGCCAGCGCCAACGGCAGCTCACCTCGAGTCCGCTTGGTCAGGTCTTTGGACTCACCCAGAGGTTGGTTGGTCAACGCGCCGAAGACGCCGTATTCGTTCACCGCCAACCAGGTTCCGCCTGAATGCTCGTCGCGCCCGCCCAGAATGCGCGGCCTGCTGGCTGACAGCGCGGTCATCAGGGTGGTAGGCCGCTGCAGGGACTCGTCCCGGTTGGCCCCGATCAGCACCGGCGTCTCAGGGATCACACCGAAGGCGACGATCAGCAGGCACACGCGGGCCACACTACCGAGGCCCCGGTCGGCCTCAAGCGGCGAGTAGCTGCTCCGTCTCGGGTTGGGGGGCCAGCGGGCGCAGCGGCAGGATCTGCTTCTTGCCCGGGAGGGCGAAACGGAAGATCTTGGCGACGGTGGTGCCGAACTGCCGCGACATCCGACCGGTGTTGTAGGGGATGCCGTAACGGCGGCAGATGTCGCGCACCTGCGGTGCGATCTGCTGGTAACGCCGCGACGGGAGATCGGGGAAGAGGTGGTGCTCGATTTGCAGGCTCAAGTGGCCGCTCATGATGTGGAAGAGCCGATTGCCCTTGATGTTGGCCGATCCCATGATCTGGCGGAAGCACCAGTGCCCCTTCGATTCCTGCGCGCACTCCTCTTCGGTGAACTCGACGACGCCGGTGGGGAAGTGGCCGCAGAAGATGATCATGAAGGTCCAGATGTTACGGATGAAGTTGGCTGCCGCGTTGGCCGCCAGGGTGGTCAGAAAAAGCGGGCCGGTAAGGGCCGGCCACAACACGTAGTCGCGCAGAGCCAGTTTGCCCGATTGGCGCAGCCCCCGGCGCAACGAGTCCTTGGCCTCGGCCTTGGTCTTGCGGCCCTGTCGGACCATCGGCATGTCGACGTCGTGCAGCATGATGCCCCAGTCGAACACGGCGGCCAGTCCCAGGGCGTAAAGCGGGTTGCCCAGATTGGACGGCTTCCACGGCGTCTCGGCGCTGACCCGAATGACGCCGTATCCGATGTCTCGGTCGATATCGGTGATGTTGGTGTAGGTGTGGTGCAGGTAGTTGTGATAGTGCTGCCAGCTCTTGGGCGGGCACGACGAATCCCACTCGAAGGTGCTGGACTGCAGCGCCGGATCGTTGGTCCAGTCGTACTGGCCATGCAGCACGTTGTGGCCGATCTCCATGTTGTCGAGGATCTTGGAGAGGGCCAGTGCACTGGTGCCGGTCACCCAGAAGGGCGGGAGGAACCCAAGGTACAGAGAGGCCCGTCCGACGACTTCGGACCAGCGCCGGATCCGGATCACGCGACGGATGTAGTTCACGTCATCGGCACCGAGCTCCGCGGCCACCGAGGCCCGCAGCGCATCGAACTCGGCGGCCACTGCGTCGAGTGTCTCGGGGGTGAGACCGTAGGCCTCGGCAACCGTGCTCACAGATCCACCTCGATATCGCCCATTGGCACGTTGACGCAGATCCGGATGTGGGCATCGGGGCCGGAGGTCAACTCGCCGGTTACCGCGTCGCGCACGGTGCCTGAGCACAACACTCGGGTGCAGGTGTGGCAAATCCCCATGCGGCAACCGTGCTGCGGTGCCAGCCCGGCCCGTTCGGCTTGCACCAGAATCGGCGCACCGTCGTTGGCCACGCCGAACTCGCTGTCGCTGAAGTGCAGGCTGCCGGGGATCGTGCCCGCCTCGGCGATGACGTTGCCCAGCGTGAAGGCCTCGGTGTGAAGGTGGGCTGCTCGCCCCGTTTCGATGAACAGGGTGCGAGCAGCCGCCATGAGCGTGTCCGGTCCGCACACGAAAGCTTCGGCCTCGCGCCAGCCCGGTGCCATTTCGTCGAGCTGGCTGGCCGAGAGCAGCCCGTCATGATCGCCCGTGCCGGGCCGATCGGTAAAGACGCGGCAGAGCCGCAGTCCCCGGGTGGTGCCGGCCAGGTGTTCGAGCTCGTCGGCGAAGATCATGTCGGCCCGGGAACGGGCGTAATGGACGAAGGTGACCGGCTTGGTCCAGCCCCGGCTCTCCCGAGCCCGGAGCATCGACATGACCGGCGTAATGCCGCTGCCACCGCTGACGAAGAGGAGGTGATCCGGCTCGCTGGCCGGCAGGGTGAAGAAGCCCTGGGCCCGGGTCAGCCGGACCATCTGGCCGCGGCGGGCCTGCTCGACCAGGTGCTGGCTGACCAGTCCATCCGGGTGCGCCGTGATGGCGAGCTCGATGGTGCGGCCTTGGCCCGGGGCATTGGTCATCGAGTAGCACCGGGTGTGCTGGACCCCGTTGATCTCAACGCTGAGCTGGGTGTATTGCCCCGGTTGAAAACCCGACCAGTTGCCGTTGGGTCGAAGGGTCAGGGTCACGCTTCTCGGGGTGGTGCGGGCGACCTGCACCACTTTGGCCCGGACCTCGGTCGAGGACCACGAAGGCCGGACCAACTCGACGTAACGGTCGACGCCAGTCGGGGTGGCGACCGCGTCGAAGACCCGAGCGGCCCGGCGCACCAGGCGCCCTGCCACGGGGCGAGACGTTAGGTCGGTTGACACGTGTGCACTTTATGCATCAGGATGGTCGACCGTCAACCGGCTAGGGCATTTGTAGCGTTTATCACGTGGGGTTTTGGGGTCCGGCTGATCGTCACCCATGCCTGCCTTTCGCCACACTCGATATACAGTTGTCAACGGAGCTTCTCCACCTTATGGCGCCTTCGCACCCGTCAACCCGACTCCGACGCAAGGAGCATACGCGGCAGGCCCTCCTGCGGGCAGCCCTGAAGCTCCTGGCCCAGAACTCGTTCGACGCCATCAGTCTTCGCGAGGTCACCCGGGAGGCCGGGATCACCCCCACCGCCTTCTACCGGCACTTCGACGATATGGAGGAGCTCGGTCTCGTCCTGGTCGAGGAGTCGTTCCACACGCTGAGTTCCATGCTCACCGAGGCCCGGGCCGCCTTCGACCAGGCGGCCGATTTCATCGACCGCTCGCTCTCGGTCGTCGTGGCCTACCTGAACGAGCACGCCGATCACTTCCGCTTCATCGCCCGGGAGCGCTACGGTGGCCTGCGCCGCCTCCGCCGGGCCATCGCCCGGGAGCTCCAGCTCTTCGCCGACGAACTCGCCATCGACCTGGCTGCCGTGCCCGGGGTGGAGGAGTGGTCGCTCAGCGACCGCCGGATGCTGGCCGGTCTGGTCACCGAGACCATCATCGAGATGGCGGCCGACCTGATCGAATGTGCCCCGGGCGAGCAGGGTGAGATCGTGGACCGGGCCGGGCGCCAGCTGCGCCTGATCGCTCTCGGCGCCTCCGCGTGGAGTGCGCGCCCGTTGGCCGCGTCGCCGGCGACCAGTTGACAGCGCGGGACGACCTTCTTACCGTGCGGAGATGAGAACGCGCATTGCAGTGGGGGTACTGCTGGCATCGGCCCTGGCCACCCTGGCGCTCGGGGCCATGCCCGCCGGAGCCAAGGCGATCAAGGCCCCCAAGATCTCGGCGAACTTCCTCAAGCAGCTCTCGGGCGACTTGAGCAAAGGCAAGAAGATCACCTTCGACGCCGTGTACAAGTCGGTGAGCAACGGCGGCACGACCGAGACCATCACCATCGCCCAGGCCCCACCGAAATCCGACTTCTCGACCGGCAACGGCCAGGTGGTCGACACTGGGTCGAACACCTACTACTGCTCGGGCAGCACGGGTCACGAGACCTGTCTTTCCGCTGGGACGGACAATCCATTCGCCTCCATCGAGGCCCTCTTCAGTCCGGCCGCCGCGCTGAGTGCCTTCAGCGAGGCCAAAGAAGGGCTGCTCGAGAAGTCCCTCGGAATCAAGGTGTCGTCGTCTTCGGTGACCATCGGTGGGCAGGCCTCGACCTGCGTCTCGGTGACCGAACACGGGTCGACCGGCAAGTACTGTGTGACCAAGCAGGGTGTGCTGACCTACTCAGGTGCCAACAACAGCTACTTCGAGCTCACCAAGTACTCGAGTTCTCCGCCGGCCAGTCTGTTCCAGTTGCCGGCCGGGGCCACCACCGAGACCCTGCCCGACGGCGTCACCATCCCCTGACGCGTCGTCGCTGAGCTGACCGGTGGCCGACAACCGGTGGCTCTCGGAGGACGTTCCCCGGGGCGAGGACTACGACCAACGTTTCGTGCGGTTGGCCGCGTCGGGCCAGGACGTCCACGGTGAGGCCGACCTGGTGGCCTCATACGAGCCATCGTCGGTACTCGATGCCGGCTGCGGCACCGGTCGCGTCGCCATCGAACTGGCCCGCCGTGGCATCGAGGTGGTGGGCGTCGACGCTGACCCGGCCATGCTCGAGGTGGCACAGCAGAAGGCGCCGCAGCTGACATGGGCCATGGTGGACCTGGCCGATCGCCGGTTCGATCTCGGTCGCCATTTCGACGCCATCGTGCTGGCCGGCAACGTGATGATTTTCCTGGCGCCGGGCTCCGAGGAGGCCGTGGTGGCCAACCTGGCCGCCCACCTGGACCCCGGCGGACGGATGATCGCCGGCTACTCGCTCCAGCCAGGTGGACTATCCGTGGCGACCCACGATCGCCTGGCTGCCGCCCACGGGCTGGCCCTCGAGGCCCGCTTCGCCACCTGGGACCGGGTGCCCTTCGCCCCGCACGCTCTGTATACGGTTTCTGTGCACCAGCGAGTCGCCTGAGCCAACTTGGCGCAACGGACCCCGGGGACTACGCAGTTGCTGCGCATGGAACGTGCGCATCCCTACCTTGGGTTTCGTTAGGCTGAGCGCCCATGACGACCGTGGAGCTCGATCCGATCGACCATCAGATCATCGAATTGCTGTCCCATAACGCCCGGCGGACCATGGCCGACATCGGCGAGCGGGTCTCCCTCTCGGCCTCCGCGGTCACCCGGCGCATCGAGCGTTTGGAACGGGCCGGGGTGATCGCCGGCTACACGGTGGTGGTCGACCACCGCAAGGCGGGGCGGCCCATCCAGGCGTTCACCGAGGTGCGATTCGCCGGGACGGCCGATCTCAAGGAGATCAAGGAGACGGCCATGCAGCTGCACGAAGTGCAGGCCGTCTTCACCACCGCGGGTGACCCTGATGCGTTGGTCTGGCTGCAGGTGCCCGACGTGGAACGGCTGGGTCAGGTCATCGAGCAGTTGCGCAAGCGAGGTCGGGTCACCGGGACCAAGACCCTGATCGTGT
The DNA here is from genome assembly GCA_036489775.1 of Acidimicrobiales bacterium. Classification (GTDB taxonomy): domain Bacteria; phylum Actinomycetota; class Acidimicrobiia; order Acidimicrobiales; family RAAP-2; genus Bog-473. The sequence goes on from DASXFC010000007.1 coordinate 6,608, forward strand.
TGGACACCTGGTCGCGTCACCGCGCCTTCGACGGTGACGGGCCGGCGCAGGGTCGGGTGTGAGGCGCCCAGCCCTTCTCGTCCTGGCCGCGCTGGGCCTCGGGCTGGCTGCCTGCTCGACCAGCCCCAAGTCGCCCTCATCGTCCGGATCGACCACGAGCTCTACGACGGCTGGCGCCACCGGTTCGTCCGACTGGTCGTCGGCCCTCGCGGTGGCCAAAGGGGCCAACCTCACCGTGGTCTCGTGCCCCACCGTGACCTTCTGCCTGGCCGGTGCGGCATCGGGGCTGACCTACACACTGCGCAACGGCCAAGTGCACGCGCTTGGTCCGGCGGTGCCCTCCCCCTCCCCACAGGGCACCTCGTACCTTTCATGCACAGCCCCCACCTTCTGCGTGGCCGTCCCGAACTTGAACCAGGCTGCCATCTTCAACGGCACCAGCTGGGGGGCACCAACCACCATCCCGGCCGCCCAGGGCTTCACCGGAGTCGATTGCGTCGGCACCACCTTCTGCGTCTCGATCGATGGCGAGGGCAACTCGTACGTTTATGACGGCAGCCGCTGGTCCGGCAACGTGGGGGCCTGGGGTGCGGCCAATCAGATCTCGTGCACCTCGCCGCAGTTCTGCGTGGCGGCCGAAGGGGGGCCGTCGGTCTGGAACGGCGCGGCGTGGACACAGCCGTCCGATATCGACTCTTCCGGTCAGTTGAACGCCGTCTCGTGTGCCAGCGCGTCGTTCTGCCTGGCCGCTGACAGCGACGGCGACATCCTCACTTGGAACGGGTCGACCTTCTCGGCCCCCCTTCCCATCGCCACCGAACTTCCGGTGACCGGGACCAACGCCTCCGGGCTCACCGGGATCTCTTGCCCGTCGACCACCTTCTGCGTTGCGGTGGATTCCATCGGGCGCGTCTTCACCTACAACGGCGTGAAATGGTCCAAGGGCGCGCTCATCGACAACGGCAACGCCCTGACCGCGGTCTCGTGTGCGTCGGTGACCTCGTGTGTCGCCGTCGACCGCAAGGGCAACGCGTTCGTCATGGGTCAGTCGAAGGAGTAGCGAAGTACTTCCATCACGGTGGAGAAGCCCAGAGACCGGTACACCGAGTTGGAGATCGGATTGCCCAGGTCGGTGAAGAGGACGCAGCGATGCCCGGCGCCGACGATGCGGGCGGCCACGGCCGCCGTGGCGGCGCCGGCATAACCACGACGACGTTCCGTTGGCGGGGTGTACACCGGACCGATGCGGGTGACGCCGGACACCGGCAGTGACTGGCCGACCAGGCAGACTGGCCTCCCGTCGACCCCCCACAACAGGTAGGCCTCCCGGGCAATGGCCCGATCGACCGCGTCGGGCGAGAGATTGGGCTGGCCGGCGAAATCGGCGAAGGCGCTCAGGAAGTCCATCACTACACCGGCATCGGTCGCGGTGGCCACCCGGCCCACCCCGGGGACCCCGCTCGGCTCGGTGAGCTGCCCGAGCAGTTGGAAGCGCAGACCCATGACCGGCCGAGCTCCTACCTTGGCGCGTTCGGCCCAGTGGCCGGCGAATGCCGCGGCCGTCGTGGCCTCGCCGTTGACGCCGGGCACTCCGGCGCCCTCCGCCACCAGGGTGTCAACGAGTCCCTGGACCGACCCGGTCGACATGGGGCTGACCACGACCGGCTGGCTGGACGGCGACCAGAAGGCCACGCCGACAGGGTCATCGTCCTCCCACGCGATCCAGTAGCGACCGGCTTCGGGTTGTCTGGCCCGGGCGGTGAGGAGCGTAAGGACCAAGTTGTGCTCGACCGGCCTCGACTCGAGGAAATCGCCGGCCAATTCCAGCACGTCCTCGGCGTGGTCGTGGCCGGTAATGCTGATGACCATTACCAGGAGCGGAGTGTGGGGGCCGGCCCGCGCCCGATGATCCACTCGAGGAGCTTTCCCGGCTCGGTGCGCTCGGCCAGGTCCTCTATCTCGCTCGGGAGCCAGGCCGTCACCAGGTCCGGCGGAAGCGGAATGGGTCCGAACACACCGAGATCGCCGTGATGCACCACCACTTCACGCCACCGGGAGAAGACCACGAATCGGCTGGTGCCGACAAAGCCCGTGCTGCCCCGCGAGAGCCCATCCCAGGCCCCATCGGACAGCGTCGCCATGACGCGCTCGAGTGTCTCCGCACTGGTGCGCACGTCCTCCACCAGTTCGACCGCGGAGCGATGGGCGCCGGTCTCGATGTCGCCCGATCGTTGTTCGAGTCCCCCGGGGTACTGGTCGCGCACCTCACCGATGGCTGACCCTTCGAGGCGCCAGGTTGTGCTGTCGCAATTGCGAGCGATGTGGGTCAGTAGATGCCCGACCGACCAGCCGGGAAGGAGGCTCGGACCCGCCACCTGATGATCGGTCAGTCCGTTGAGGTCAGCCAGCAACGCAGCGTGTGCTCGGAGACAGCCCTCGATCCATTCGGTCGGCCGCCCAACTGGCTCCTTCACCCGGCCGGGATGACCGACTGCGAATCGAGCATGTCGGCCATGACCATACGGATGAACTCGTCGGCTTCATCGGTCATGCCACCGGCCACCCCGCCGTAAATGGCGCCGGACTTGGGTGCCTCGGCCGCATGCTCCTTGGCGTAGGCCACGGCGTCGGCCAGGTCGGTGGCGAACTCACCGGCCACCTGAGGCTGGGTCTGGGGCCGGGTCACCGCCATGTGCAGCGCGTTGGGGTATTGCTGGCCGTTGAAGCGCCAACCGCGAGTCCGCATGAAATCGTTGACGTGGTAGATGTCGAACTCGTCGGAGGTGAACGAGAAGAGGAAGGTCGGGTTGCCCATCATGCGCAGTTCGGGGTGCGCGTGCACCGCCTTCTGCATGGAGACCGACGTCTCGAAGATCTGCCTGGCGTAGTTCAGGTACCCCGCGTGGCCGATCTGCACCATGGCGGCCCAGGTGGCGGCGATGATGCCGCCCGAGCGTGACCCGTCCATGCCCGGTGAGGTGTACTTCCCGCCGCTCCAGTCGGTCAGGTAGAAATACTGCGAATTACGCAGCGCCTTGGTGCGGAAGCTCACGACCGACGATCCCTTGAAGGCGTAGCCGTACTTGTGGGTGTCGGCCGAGATGGAAGTGACGCCGGGCAGCCGGTAGTCGAAGATCGGGATGTCGTAGCCCAGCTCCTGGCCGAAGGGCAGGATGAGGCCACCCAGGCAGCCGTCGACGTGCAGGCCGATGCCATGCTCGACCGCCAGATCGGACAGCTCGCTGAAGGGGTCGACGGTGCCGTAGCCGTAGTTGCAGGCCGAGCCGATCAGGGCCACCGTCTGATCGTCGATGTGGTCACGCACCCAGTCCACGTCGACCTCGGTGGTCTTGGGGTCGACCGGTGCCTTGCGCAGCTCGACGCCGAAAAGGTGACACGCCTTGTCGAAGGCCGGATGGGCCGTCTCGGGCTTGATGATATTGGGCCGGCTCACGCCCCGGGTCTGCCCGGCGTGCTCGCGGTAGGCCAGGACGGCGTGGGCGATGCTGCCGGTACCGCCGCTGGTCACCAGACCGCAGGGCTCCTCACCGGTGGCCGCCGCCGCTTCACCATGATGCAAGGCCAACACCATCGAAATGATCTCGGCCTCGAACTTCGTGGCGCTCGGGCAGATGTCGCGCTGGAGGACGTTGACGTGGGCGAACAGGCCGAAGGCTTCGTTCATGAAGCCGTAGTGCTCGTGGTCGCCGCAGTACATCGTCCCTGAGACTTTCCCGCCCTCCCAGAACTGGTCCTCCTCGGTGGCCATGGTGTGCAGCTGCGACAGCACTTCGGCGCGCGACATGCCTTTCTCGGGCAGCGTCCGGTGGATCTCAAACCGGTCGGCGTACGGGAAATTGCTCATGCGCGTGACTCCTCATTCGGCTGGGCGGGCTCGCCACGGTCCGAGCCGAGACTATTGCAGGGGCCGGTGGCCTTCTTCCTGTCAAGATGGCCCCGGCTCCGTGGCTGGAGAGAGAGGGTTGGGGTGAGGGTGGGTTGGCGACCATGACGACCACGGCTGCCGCGTCGGCCCGTTCCCGGGTGGCTGCCTTTGCACCGTTCTCTTCCCTCCAGCGCTACCAGCGTTCGTGGTTGGGCCCGGACCTGATCGCCGGCCTCACCTTGCTGGTCATCGCCGTGCCCGAGCAGCTGGCCACCTCCCGACTGGCCGGCATGCCGCCAATTACCGGGTTCTTCGCCTTCGCCGCCGGCACCATCATCTTCGCCCTGCTGGGCTCCAATCCCCAGATGTCGGTGGGGGCCGACTCCACCATCGCCCCGCTCTTCGCCGTGGCCATCGGGCACATCGCCGGGATCGGCAGTGCCAACTACATCGATCTGGTCGGCATCCTGGCTGTGATGGTGGGGGCCATCGTCGCCCTCATCGGTCTATTGCGATTGGGCTGGATCGCCGAGTTCCTCTCGGACCCCATCATCACCGGCTTCATGGCCGGGGTGGCCGTCATCATCGTGGTGCACCAGCTGCCCGACATCTTCGGGCTGGGCTCGGTGTCCGGCTCGACCATCAACCGGGTCGACACGGTGGTGCGGCACCTGGGGCAGACCAACGGCTGGACCCTCGGCATCGCGCTGGTGGTCCTGGCCATCGTGTTCGCGGCCGAGCGCATCAGCCGCCGGCTGCCCGGCGCCCTGGTTGGCCTGGTCGGTTCCACCATCGTGGTTGGCGCGCTGTCGCTGAAGGCCCACGGGGTCGACGTCTTGGGCACGGTGGCCCACGGCGCACCCCACATCGGGCTGCACGGGCTGTCGTGGTCGGCGCTGGGCAGTGTGGCACCGGTGGCCGGGGTGGTTGCCCTGGTCGTGGTCAGCCAGTCGGCCGCCACCACCCGTGCCTTCGCCACCCAGGGCCACTACCAGGTCGATGTCGGGCGCGACTTCCTCGGGGTCGGGGCCGGCAACGTGCTGGCCGGCTTGGTCGGCGCCTTCCCGGTCAACGCCAGCCCGGCCCGTACCGCAGCCACGGCGTCGGCTGGCGGGCGCACGCAGGTCTCGGGCCTGTTTGCCGCCGTCTGTGTGATCGCGCTGGTGCCGGCGGCCGGGCTCCTCAAGGACGTGCCGCTGGCCACTCTGGCCGCCGTGCTGGTCTTCGTGGCCACCCGCATCTTCCACGGCAAGCAGCTGGCCGAGATCTTCCACTTCGACCGCTTCGAGTTCGGCCTGGCCGTCATCACGTTGCTGGCAGTCGCACTCATCGGGGTCGAGCAGGGCATCGCGGTGGCAGTGGCGCTGGCCATCGTCGATCGCACTCGACTCACCGCCCGCTCATCCATGCAGGTGCTCGGCCGCATCCCGCGCACCACCAGCTGGACGCCGATGGGTGACGACCCCGACGCCCAGCCCATGGACGGTGTCCTGGTCGTCCTCTTTTCCCGTCCTCTTTGGTATGCCAACGCGGTGCACTTCCAGAGTGACCTGCGGGCCGCGCTGGCTGCGGTAAAGGGAGCCCCGCCGCGCTGCGTGGTGCTCGACGTCATCGGCATGAACGACATCGACTTCACCGGGTGTCGGGCCCTGACCGAGGAGATCGATGATCTGGCGGCCGCCAATATCGCCTTCGGGCTGGCCCGGGCCAGTGGCGATCTCAAGAAGGTGCTCGAACGCAAGGGGATGAGCCAGTCGATCAAGGCCACCCACATGTACGACTCGGTCGACGAGGCGGTGCTGGGACTCTCCGGGACGGCGCCCTCGCCTCCGGCACCTCCGGTCCCGCCGGCCCCGCCCGCCCCGCCGGCCGGGGCGGCCGGGGCGGCTAACCCAAGCTGATCTCGGCCCGGATCGGTCGGTGGTCCGAGCCCGAATCGCCGAAGACCTTTCCACTGACCGGCTGCAGGGCCCCGCGGACCAGAATGTGGTCGATCTGGCTGTGTGGGTGCTCGGTGGGCCAGCTGGCCCCGCGGACCGCTCGATGCCAGCCGCCGGGCAGCAACAGCCGCACGCCGGGTCCCCACAGGTTCATGTCGCCCGAGAGCACGGCGTCGGGCCGGGCCTCGGCCTTGAGGCGTTGCCCGATGAGCCGGTAGTGCTTCGGTGAGCCCTGGTACAGGTGCGCCATGTGGGTGCCGGCCACCGAAATGGGCCGGCCTTCGACCGTCAGGTCGACCACGATCACGCAGCGCCGCACCCGGTCCCGTTTGAGCGTGGGCAGGGACAAGATGCGCCGGTCCTCGATCGGGTAGTCGGGGCGGACCAGCACGGCCATTCCGAAGCGACCCCGCTCGGACTCCTTGAACCGGGGCAACTCCAAGGTGGCCGGCCGGATGGCCCGCAGGCAGTCGAAGTAGAGGGACTTGTTGTGGTCGGCGAAGGCCTGGCGGGGCATCCAGTGCTCGTTGGCGTCGTCCCGGGGCCCGATCCGGTAGCCCTCGCCCATGGTCTGGGCCACCACCTGGTAGCCGAGCGAGCGCGCCGCTTCCTGGGCCTGTCCCGGTTGTTCGTTCTGGCCGTCGCGCCCGGCGGCCCACGTCTCCTCGAGGACGATGACGTCGGCCTCGAGCGATCCGATGACGCTGACATAGTCGAACGGCCGGCCCCACCCGTCGATCCCGCAGTGCATGTTGAAGTTGGCGATGGTCAGCACGGTGCGGGGCCGACGATAGGGCACCGGTACCATCGTCCGGTGACCAGCGCAGGCCGGGACTACGTGGCGAGCCGCCTGCGCGCCTTCTCCACCACCATCTTCGCCGAGATGTCCGAGCTGGCCGCGGCCACCGACTCCCTCAACTTGGGTCAGGGCTTCCCCGACACCGATGGGCCCGAGGAGCTCAAGGAGGTGGCCATCGACGCCATCCGCTCCGGCGCCAACCAGTACCCGCCCAGCCCCGGCATCCCCGAACTGCGCGGCGCCATCGCCACCCATCAGAAGGAGTGGTACGGCCTCGACTACGCGCCCAGGGACGAGGTCATGGTGACGGTCGGCGCCACCGAGGCCATCGCGGCCACCGCGTTGGCACTGTGCGAGCCGGGTGACGAGGTGGTCATGTTCGAGCCGTCCTACGACTCGTACACCGCGTGCGCCTCCATGGCCGGCGCCGTCCCCAAGCTGGTCCGGCTCCAGGCGCCCGATTGGCACTACGACCCGGACGAGCTCGAGCGCGCCATCACCGAGCGCACCCGGTTCATCCTCCTCAATACCCCGCACAACCCGACCGGCAAGGTGTTCAGCGCGGCCGAACTCGATCACATCGCCCGCCTCTGTGTCGAGCACGACCTGCTGGCGGTCACTGACGACGTCTACGAGCACCTGATCTTCGAGGGCACCCACCGGCCCCTAGCCACCTGGCCCGGGATGCGCCAGCGCACCGTGACCATCTCCTCGGGCGGGAAGACCTTCTCCTTCACCGGGTGGAAGGTGGGGTGGGTCTGCGCCGCCGCGCCGATCATCGCCGCCATCCGTTCGGCCAAACAGTTCCTCACCTACACCTCGGGGGCGCCCTTCCAGCTGGCTATCGCGCAGGGGTTGGGCTTCGAACCCGAGGTCATCAACCGGTTGGCCCGCCAGTTGGGGGCCAAGCGCGACCTGCTCTGCGCCGGGCTGGGGGCGCTCGGCTACGACGTGATGGTCCCGGCGGCCACCTACTTCGCCACCACGGACATTGCCGGGGTGGCACCGGGCATGAGCGCCTACGAGTTCTGCCGGGCTCTGCCCGGGCGTTGCGGGGTGGTGGCCATCCCCAGTTCGGTCTTCTACGACCCGGCCGACCCCAGCGCCGGGCGGACCCTGGTGCGTTGGGCCTTCTGCAAGCAGGACGCCGTCCTGGAGGAGGCCCTGGCCCGCTTAGCATCGTGGTGACGATGGCAACGCAGGGCATCCCCATCACCTGGGTGGACGCGTTCACCGACACGCCGTTCGCCGGCAACCCGGCCGCGGTGTGCGTCTTGGCCGAACCCCTCGACGAGGCCACCATGCAGTCGCTGGCCTTCGAGCTGGGCATCGCCGAAACCGCCTTCGTCACGCCGACGGCCTCGCGCTCGACCTTCGGCCTGCGCTGGTTCTCGCCCGCCACCGAGATCGATCTCTGTGGCCACGCCACCTTGGCCACCGCCCACGCGCTGCGCCAAGCCGGCATCGTCGGCGGCGAGACCCCGCTGACCTTTCACACCCGCAGCGGTGCCCTGGTGGCCTCCTTCGAGGGTGACGGGGTCATCTCGCTCGACTTCCCGGCCGACGCCATCGCCGAGGGCTCACTGCCTCCGGCACTGGCCGGTCAGTGGTCCGAGGCGTCGATCACCTTCTGTGGGAACACCGATTTCTTCAGCTTCGTGGCGCTCGACTCGGCGGCGCTGGTGCGCGACTATCAACCCGACCTGGCCGCCATCGCCGCCGTCGGCTCCAAGGCCCTGCTATTGACGGCGCCGGCCGATCCCGGCAGTGGCGACGACTACGTCCTGCGGGTCTTCGGGCCCAACGTGGGCATCGACGAGGACCCGGGCACCGGTTCGGCCCAGTGCTCAGCCGGCCCGTACTGGGCCAAGATCTTGGGGCGGGACCGGCTGCGGGCCCGCCAGCTTTCCCCTCGAGGTGCCTTGCTGGTCGTACGCCCGGCCGGTGACCGCGTGCACATCGCCGGGTCGGCCACCACGGTGCTGAGCGGCCGCCTGTGCTAGACGTGGCGCGCATGGGCGCCCCACCCGGCTCGCTTCGGGACCTCGTGGCGGTCCATCAGCCCATGTCAGAGCGGGAGGCGGCGGCACAGGCCCGCTTCCTGGCCGAGCTGGACCGGCTCATCGATCCCTGCGACGAACATGCCGACCCGGTGCACGTCACCGCCTCGGCGCTGGTGGTGGGGCGTCGCGGCACGGTCCTGCACCGCCACAAGCGCCTCGGGCGCTGGATGCAGCCGGGCGGGCACATCGACCCGGGCGAGACCCCGCCGCTGGCGGCCCAGCGCGAGGCCACGGAAGAATTGGGGCTGAGCGTCGAGCACGTGTCCGACGGGCCGTTGCTGATCCACCTCGACGTGCACGAGGCCGCGCTGGGCCACACCCATCTGGACCTGCGTTACCTGCTGGTGGGGGAGGACGCCGACCCGGCCCCGCCGCCGGGCGAGAGCCCCGATGCGGCGTGGTTCGAGTGGGAGGAGGCCAGGGCCATGGATGATGTGGACGACGCGCTGGCCGACGCGCTGACGCTGGCTCAGGCGGCCTGGGAGGCGCGCCAATGAGTGACGCCTTGGCTCGCCTGCTGATCGTGGGGGACCTCGACACCACCATCTTGCAGCTGCAGCACCGGCGCATGGTGCTGGCGGAGTCCTCGGGACTCCAAGCGGCGGAGGCCACTTTGGGGGCCATCAACACCGCGGTGGCCGACGCCTCGGCGCGCCGGGCCGCCCTCCAGTCCACCCAGAAGGATCTCGAGGTGCAGATCGCCGCGGTAACCGAGCGCCGGGCCGTGGTCGAGCAGCGGATGTACGCGGCGACGGACTCGGCGGCCCGTGACCTCCAGGCCATGAGCGACGAGGTCACCCACCTCAAGGCTCGGCAGGGCGAGCTCGAGGAGGTCGAACTGGTGGCCATGGTCGAGCAGGAGCCCATCGACGCCGAGTTGGCCGAGTTGTCGGCCCGGCAGGGTCCGGCCGAGGCCGAGGTGGCCCGGCTGCGGGCCGCGGTGGCCGAGCAGTTCGACGAGATCGAGACCGAGCTGGCCGCAGCGACGGCGGCCCGGGCCGACGAGGTGGCTCACGTGCCGGCGTCGTTGCTCGAGCGCTACGACCGGGTCAGCAGGCAGGTCAAGGGTCGGGGGGTGGCTCGCCTGGTCGGGCACCGCTGCGACGGCTGCCGGCTTGAGATGTCCTCAGTCGAGGTAGAGCGGGTGCGCCACGCCGGCCCCGACGACGTGGTCATGTGTGAGCAATGCGGACGGATTCTGGTGGCGAGCTGACGGGTGACCGGATTGGCGACCTGACCGGCGAACGGACCTGAGATGCTGGTTCTGGTGCGCCACGGGGAGTCCGTGGCCAACGCGCAAGGGCTGCTGCTCGGCCGTCTCGACGCGGCGCTGACCGAACTGGGACGGGCCCAGGCCGCCGCCGTGCCGATGCTGCTGGCAGCCCCCATCTTCGAGCTGCGCTCGAGCCCGCTCAGCCGGGCCCGGGACACCGCCGACGCGCTCGGGGTCGATCTGCCCACGCTGATCGACGAGCGCTGGATCGAGGTGGACTACGGCGCCTACGACGGTCAGCCGCTGCGCGACATCCCGGCCCAGGTCTGGCAGGAGTGGCGGAGCGACCCGACCTTCCGGCCCCCGGGCGGGGAGACGTTGGCCGAGGTGGACGCCCGGGTGACGGCGGCCTGTCAGGCCCTCTTCGTCGCCGACGGGGAGGGGGCACGTCGGCCCGACGGGGACGTGCTGGTGGTGAGCCACGTGACGCCGATCAAGGCGGCGGTGGCCTGGGCCCTCGGGGCCGACGCCGGGCTGTCGTGGCGCCTCCATCTCAACACGGCCTCGGTGACCCGGATCGGCTGGGGAGTGAACGGACCGGTGCTCCACACCTTCAACCAGGTGGCGACCCGAGTGGTGGACATCGGACCACGCACGACAGACTCTCGAGGTGGCTGACCCAACTCTGGCCGATCTGCGCCCGGCTCCCGGTGGTGGCGAGCCCCCGGTGCACCGGCGCACCATCGAGATGGAGGCCTACGAGCGCGACGACTACCACGTCGTCATCGGCACCTTGCGCGACGTGCGACCCTGGGCCTCGGGCCAGCTCGGGCCGAGTGAGTTGCATCGCATGGAGCTGGCCATTCTGGTCCGCCGCGCTGATCTGACCATCGTCGATGCGGCGGCCGACATGGCCACCTTCCCCCACGCCGAGTGCACCGAGATCGAGCCCGCCTTCACCGATCTGATCGGGGTGTCGGTGGCCCGGGGCTACACCTCGGTGGTGCAGGAGAAGTTCGGGCGCCAGCGCGGCTGCAGCCATCTCGAGTTCCTGGCCCGGGCGCTGGGACCGGTGGTGATGCAGTCGGTCACCTCGTCGGCCGCCATGCGGGTCGAGTTCGGTGACGGCGAGTACCCGGCCCGAGAGGGCGCGCTGGGCTGGCTCACCAACACATGCCACGTCTGGCGTGAGGACGGCCCCGGACCGCGCAAGGTCGAGGTGGGGTGGCGGCCGGGAGTGCTCGAGTACCCGGCGCCGTCGGTGGCCGAGGTGACGCGCCGGATCGCCGCGGGCGAAGAGGGCTGAGCGGGCCGGGGCCGGGGTGCGGGCCGGGGCCGGGGTCGGGGTCGGGCCGTTGGCGCCGAGCCGGCGCCGGATCAGTGTTCGACGACGATCGAAGGGGGCTCGGAGACCAGCACGGCGTGGACCATGTGGGTCATGATGCGCCGGGCGCTGGCCACGGAGAGATCGGAGTGCCGGCGCATGCGATCCCAGATCTCCCACGAGGCGGCGGCGTCGAGTGCGCTGAGCACATAGACCCGGGTCTCCTCGCTCATGACGCCGAGCTCGGGGTCGAAGTTGGTGCGGAGGTTCTCGAGCAGCAGGCGGTCGGTGTAGGCGACGGCGTCGGAGATGTGCGGTGAGCTGCCGCCCCGGCGGACCGCGGCCCGGCGGACCGGGGAGATCTCCTCGAAGAGGATGCTGCGGTGGCGCACGGTCCGCTCGATCCGGGCTGACAGCGGGAGTTTGGCCCCGAGGGTGGGGAGATCGCTCCAGTGGCGCTCGAGCTGCAATGTGCCCACGGCCTGGTAGAGGTCGTCGATGTCGGCGAAATGGTGGAAGACCAGCCGCAGCGAGACGCCGGCCCGCTCGGCGATGGCCTTGGCCGTCGGGTCGGGATCACCCTCCCGGAGGAGCTCGACCAGGGCCTCGGCCACATTGCGACGAGTGCGCTGCCCGCGCGCCAACCGGCCGTCGGTGGACGGCTCCTCGATCGACCACTCGGTCGGCCAGTTTGTGTCTGGTGTCGGCGTCACGTCTCCACGTTCCTTGCTGAGAACAGCCGAAGCGAATGAATCCCGCGTGAGAACGTGGGTTGTGCGCGTCATTCTTTCACGATCCTTCCCTGCACAAGCCGGACCACCTGATCGCAGCGTTCGGCTTCAGCTGCCCGGTGGGTGATGAGCAGCAGACTTTGGCCGCGTTCGGCGGCGGCGGCGACGACGCTGGCCAGCAGATGATCGGCGGTGGGCGCATCGAGGCCGCTGCCTGGCTCGTCGAGCAGGAGGACGTCCCGGCCGGCGATCAAGGCTCGGGCCACGGCCACCCGTCGGCGTTCCCCGCCCGAGATGGCGGTGCCGTCGTCGCCTACCTGGGTCTCCAAGCCCTCGGGTAGCCCGGCCACCCACTCGTCGAGTTGGGCTGCGGCCAGTGCCGCGGTGATCTCGTCCTCGCCGGCGTCGGGCCGGCCCAGGGTCAGATTGGCTCGCAAAGTGCCTCCGAACAGGTGTGCACTCTGATCGACCAGAGCGAAGAGAGCCCGGACGTCACTCTGCCGAAACCGCCCGGCGTCGCCCCCATTGACTTCTATGTGCCCACTTTCGAGCGGCCAGAAACGGAGGAGCGAATTGATCAGGCTGGATTTTCCGGCGCCGCTCGAACCGGTCACGGCCAGACTGGCGCCGGCGGGCAGGTCCAGGGAGACCCCATCGAGGACCAGGGGCAGGTCAGGGGCGTAGCGCAGGGAGGCGCCGTCGGCCCGGACGGCCGGAACGCCGGACCCGAGGGTGGCGGGGGTGGCGGGGTCGCTGACCGGGACCGGGACGTCGCCCAACTGGAACAGCCGGTCGGCTGAGCGTTCGACCGAGAGGGCCCGGGACAGGGCGGCGGACAGGAGGGGAACCGGCTCGAAGGTGCCGAGGACGGTGAGGGGCAGCACGGCCACCATGACGCGATCGAGGTGGTGGGCGTGGACGGCGGCCACGGTCACGGCCAGCACGGCGACCAGCGCGGCACCCAGGCAGAGCTGGACGATGAGGGTGGCGGCGCGGGCGGTGGCGGCCACCCGGCGGTCGGCGCCGTCGGCCTGGTCGGCCAGGTGGGTCAGCTGTTCGAAGGCGTCCCCGTCGGCGCCGAAGGCGATGAGGTCGGGGGCGCCGTGGATGACGTCGACCACCCGGGCCGTCAACTGTCCGGCCAGGGCGGCGCTGTTGCTGTCGTGGTTGGCCCGGCCCAGGATGAGGGCGGCGGGGACGATCATGGCCAGGGCGAGCGGAATGCCCAGAGCCAGCGCGGCCACCGGGAGCACCAGTCCTTCGACCACCGTGCCCAGGATGGCGGCGGCCACGGCCACGACAACCGGAAGCAGCGTGCGCAGGTAGAGGTCGCCCAGCGCGTCGACATCGTCGACGGCCCGGGTCAAGAGGTCGCCGCTGCGCCAGGAGGCGAAGGCGGCGGGGACCCGGTCAGCCAGGCAGTCGTAGAGCCAGAGGCGCCATTGGGTCAGGGCGCGCAACGCGGCATCGTGGCCGATGAGCCGCTCGGCGTAGCGCAGTGGCCCGCGCAGGAAGGCCAGCACCTCGATGGAAGCCAGGATCCCGACCAGGGCATCGAGGCCAGGGCGCAGGGCGGCCCGGCCCACCACGTAGCCCGATCCGGCCAGCAGCCCGATAGTGGCGGCGGCGGAAGCGAGGCCGAGCAAGCCGGCCAGGGCGAGGCGGGCCCGGGGGGTGCCCGGGGCTGTGATGACCCGGCGGAGCGCGGGGAAGCGGCTCATTGCGGCACCGGGCTGAGGATGGTGTGGACGGCGTCGAAGTGGGGGAGCAGCACGATGTCGTGGGCGGCGACCAGGACGGTCCGGTGTTGGAGCCAGGGCTCGATGGCCTGAGCCAGCGCGGCGGCCGTCTCGGTATCGAGGGAGGCGGTGGGTTCGTCCAGCAGCAGGATGGGGGCGGGGCTGAGCAGCGCCCGAGCCAGTGCGATGCGCTGGCGCTCGCCGGCACTGACGCTGAGGCCGGCCTGGCCGAGCGGGGTCTCTGGTCCCCGGCGCCAGTGGGTGACCAGTGGGCTCAGGCCGACGGCGTCGAGCACCGCGACCAGGTCGGTGTCAGACGCGTCGGGTGCGCCCAGCCGGAGGTTCTCGGCCAGGGTGGCCGAGAAGAGGTAGGGCCGCTGGGGGAGCCAGGCGAAGTGGGCGCGCCAGGCGGCGCGGTCGGTGGCCGTCGCGTCGCGCTGGTCCAGGTGCAGGGAGCCGGCGGCCGGTTCGACGAAGCGCAGCAGCGCGGCCAAGACGGAGGACTTGCCGGCGCCGGACGGGCCGACCAGGGCGACGCGCTGGCCCGGTGCGACGTCGAGCGAGAAGCCGTCGAGGGCAGGCTGGTCGCGTTGGGGGTACTCGACGCGCAGCTGGTCCAGGTGGAGGGATGGTGGGTCGGCGGGAGCAGAGGTGGCTGCCGCCGGTCCGGTCGGGGCCGGAACCGATGCGGCGGGTGCCGGAGAATCCAAGACGTCGAGGACGCGGGCCGCCGCGGCTTGGCCCTCGGTGCTGGCATGGAATTCAGCGCCGGCCCGGCGCATCGGGATGAAGATCTCGGGCGCCACCAAGAGCACGGCCATGGCGGTCTGCAAGGAGAGCTGTCCCCAGAGCAGGCGCAGGCCCAGCACCATGGCGACGAAGCCGACGCCGAAGCCTGCGATGAGGTCCATGGCCAGCGCACTGAGGAAGGCCACGCGCAGGGTGCGCATGGTGGCCACCCGCACCCCGTCGGTGGCCGCCTCGACCTCGCGGCGACCCTGGCCTTCCCGGCCGAAGGCGCGCAGCGTGGGCAGCCCTTCAACTAATTGGAGGAAGCGCCCGGCCAGCGAGGCCAGCCGGCGCCACTGCCGGGCGGCCCGCTCGGTGGCCTGGCGACCGAAGTAGATCATGGTGACCGGCACGGCCAGCACCAGGGCCACTACGACGACCAGCGAGAGCCAGTCCTGGCTGGCCACCCAGATCAGCAGCAGCGTCGGGACCACGGCCGCGGTGGCCGCCTGGGGCAGGTAACGGGCGAAGTAGTCGTGCAGCGATCGCAGGCCGCGGGTGGCGGTCAGCGACAGCTCCCCGGGGCGTTCACCGCTGAGCCACGATGGTCCGAGATCGAGGGTGTGGCGGACCAACTGTGCCCGCAATGTGGCCACCACCCTCTCTCCCGTTCGCTGGGCCGCCGCCTCGCCCAGTGTGGCGAGGAGGGCCCGTGCGGTCACCGCCACCGCGACGACGATCAGCTCAGGTGTGACGGCGCTGAGCGCAGCGTGATGGAGGAGGGCGCGCGAGATGACGGCGGCCAGGGCCAACGCCTGGGCGATGACGGCCACGGCACTGGCCACACCGATGGCCACGGCCAGGCCGGCGCTGGTGCGCAGGCTGGGGAGGCGCGCCACGAGGTCGGGCGGCACGAGGTGCGGGCGGTTCCGCGCGCGCGTGCTCACGGAGTGAAGGTGGTGTCCTCGACCCGGACCCTCTGGCCGATCAGGTTCTCGGTCAGGCACCGGCGGGCGAAGTCGGCGTCGACACAGGCGGCGGCGGTGCGGGTGCCGTCGCTGCGGTCGAGGACGACGGCGACCCGAGTGGGTTGCCACGGCTCGGTCTCCTCGAAGGTCACGGTGCTCGAGACCACGGTGGCCTCCGTGGCCGGCGCGTTGAGTTCGGCCACCGGGGCGGTGGCGGTGGCCTCGGTTCCTTCTGCCCCCAGGTCGGCGATCAGCGCGGGACCAGCGGGCGGCTGGGCGGACCAGACGGCCAGCCCGGGCTTGGAGAGCATCCCCGACACCGTGGTGACCAGACCGAGTTGGCCGGGGTCCTGGCGCAGGCGCCCGACCATGGCGGCGGTGGACTGGAAGACGAAGTTGTTGAAGGGTCCGCCGGCGAACGCCATGCCGCCGGTGATGGTGGGGGTGCCATCGAGGTCGAGCTCGAGCTCACGCTGTTGCACCCGCACCGCGGCCGGGAAACACGAGTAGATCTCGGCCAGTTCGATCTCGCGTAAAGGCCGGCCCAGGTGATGGGCGGCGGCTCGGCCCAGCACGGCCATGGCGGGCCAGCGGTGCAGATGCCGGCGCGCCGCCAGGGTGATGGCTTGGGACGAGTGCAAGGCGACGTGGGGGAAGACCCAGCGGTCGGGAGCGACCCCGGTGTGCCGCGCCACCTCGGTCGAGCAGAACAGCAGCGCGCCGGCCTGGTCGACCGTCCACTGGGTTGAGTGCCACCGGTTGTAGGGGGAGGAGAGTGGGCGGTTCTTCGGCCCCGGTGTGGCGATGGCGCTCGCATCCATGGGCCGCCCGAAAGCGGCGGCGGGATTGGTGCGGGCCACCTGGTTGAAGCGGGCCCACAGCCGGGCGATGTCGGCGGCTTGGGCTGTGGCGCCGAGCCCTTCGGCTTGGGCCAACGCGTTCTCGATCAGCGCGTACTCCTGGACGACCGGCCAGACCAGCCCCGCTCCGATCTCCACCGGGGCGATGAAGTCAGGTGGGCGGGTGACGATCTGGTCGGGGGGCCTGCTGGCGTCGTCGATCTGCTGGCCGCCGTCTCGGTCGAAGGCCCGGGCCTCCCCCCCGACCACCAGCACCACGTCGGCCTGGCCACCGGCGATGGCCGCCAGGGCGTCGTTGATGATTTCTTGCTGGGACACGCCGATCTCGAAGCGGATGCTGCGAGCCTCGGTGGCGCCGATGCGCTGCGCCACCGATCGACCCGGATCGAGGAGCTGCCAGCTGCCCTGGGGGACGCCGATCCGCTGGACGCGCCCGAGCAGGGAGGGGACTCCGGCATCGGCGGCCGCGCTGAGGGCGGCCTGCGTCATCAACTCGGCCACCGGGGCGCTGCTGGACGCGGTCCCGGCGCCGACCAGGACGGGGTCGGCGGGTCGGGGCCCGGAGCTGGATGGATGCACGAGGTGCGATGCTACGGTCCGCCCATGGCGCAGAGCGATGCGGGTCAGTGGGCGGCCGAACTCGGGGACTTCACCAAGGAGTCGTTCGAGGCCGACGGGATCACCAAGGACATCTACCGGGCCGGGAGCGGGCCGGCGGTCATCGTCATCGCCGAGATGCCCGGTATCACTCCTGACGTGGCCGACTTCGCCCGCCGGGTCATCGCCGCCGGCTGTACTGCGGTGCTGCCCCACCTCTTCGGCGATCCGGGCCGCCCGATCTCGGCTGGCTACGGCATGCGGTCGATCGTCCAGGGCTGCGTGTCCAAGGAGTTCGCCGCCTTCGCCCGAAACAAGACAGCGCCGGTCACGGTGTGGCTGCGCAAGCTGGCCGCGGCGGAGCACGAGCGCTGCGGCGGCCCGGGGGTCGGCGTCATCGGCATGTGCTTCACCGGGAACTTCGCCCTGGGCATGATGGTCGACGAGGTGGTGCTGGCGCCGGTGTTGAGCCAACCCTCGCTGCCCATCGGGTTTTCAAAGAAGTCGAAGGCCGATGTCCACGTCTCGCCCTCGGACATGATCCGGGTCAAGGAGCGGGCGGCCGATGGCGTGTGCGTGCTCGGACTGCGCTTCAGCGGCGACTTCATGTCACCGGGTGACCGCTTCGCCACCTTGCGCCGCGAGCTGGGCGACAAGTTCATCGGGGTCGAGCTCGACTCGTCGTCGGGTAACTCCCACGGCCACCCGCGCTCGGCCCACTCCGTGGTGACCGGCCACCTCCAGGACCGGGAGGGCACGCCGACCCGAGCCGCGCTGGATCAGACCCTGGCTTTCTTCCGGGAGAAGTTGGGTGTGGGCGAAGGGCCTGGGCCCCGACCGGAGAAGTTCGGGGCCTAAGTCGGTTCAGTTCAGGTGGGGAGGTTCAGGCGGGGAGGTTCAGGCGGGGAGGTTCAGGATCTCGTCGCTGACCCGTTCACCCGAGCGGACCGCGCCGTCCATGGCGCCATAGGACTGGGTGGCCGTCTCGGTGCCGGCCCAGTGAATCCGGCCCACCGGTTCGCGTAGGCAGTGCCCGAACTGGGTGAGGACGCCGGTTCCGAAGTGACCCATGGAGCAGCCTCGGGTCCATTCGTCCTCGGCCCAGTTCTTCTCGTGGATCTCCAAGGGGTGGGCGGCTTTTGGCCCGAGCCGGGTGGTGAGCATCTTGAGGAAGACCTGCCGTCGCTCCTCGGCCGTGGTGGCCGAGAGCCGCCGGGCGTGCGGCCCGGCGGAGTAGCCGGCCAGGACGCCCTGGGGATGCCCGGGCTGGGTCGTATCGAGGGTGACTTCGATCACGTCGTCGGTCGCCACCGTGGCGCCGTTGATTCCGTCGGCCCGCCAGAAGGGCTCGTCGTAGACAGCCACCATCTTCAGCTCGGTGCCGGCCGGCATCTGATGGATCAGCTGTGCATGATCGAGCGGGAGGACCGGGTCGAAACGGATGCCCGTGGCGAGGAGGCGGGGCAGGGCCAGCACCACCCGGCGGGCGCGCACGGTGGCGCGCTCGCTGCGTACCTCGACGGAGCCGGCGCTCTGGCTGACAGCGCTGACCGGTGACGCCAGGACGACCGAGTCCCCCAGGTCGCGGGCCATGGCGATGGAGACCGCCTGGACCCCGCCGTGGAACTGGCTGTCCTGATAGCCGCCCTTGATGCTCATGAGCTGTTCGATGCCACCCGAGGCCTGCACCAGGAAGAGCCAATTGAGAAAGGACACCTCGGAAAGCTCGGCGCAGAAGCAGGCCCGGATAGTGGCCTCGACCAGATCGCGGGCCAGCTTGGTCGGCACGTGGGTGGGGCTGAGCCAGCGCCGAACCGACTGGGCGTCCCACTCGTCGGCCCGCTTGGCGTCCCACGGGGCCTCGACGTGGAGCGACTTGGCCATCTTGTTTATGCGGGCGATGGCGACGCCGGCGCTGGCCAGAGCGACCGGGTTGATGCGCGGGATGTCGCCCTTGTAGCGGCGCACCTTCCCCCCGGTGGCCAAGACGTAGGAGCCGCTGACGTAGGTGGGGAAGGTCTCGACGCCCATCTCCTTGCTGAGACCCTTGAGGCGGTCGTGGTGGGGGCCGACGAAGGCGCCGCCCATGTCGATGGGCACACCGCTCTCACTGGTCACCGTCATCGTCCGTCCGCCGACCCGGTCACGAGCCTCGAGGACGACGACCGACTGACCGGCCTGGCTCAGTCGCCGTGCCGCGGTGAGGCCGGCCAGGCCAGCCCCCACGATGCAGACGTCGGCCTCTTGCGGTGTCGTTTCCATGACCCACCCCCACTATGCGTTCTTCGGGGTAAAGTTACATGCGTGCGACCCGCATGTAAATGCCAGGAAGGCGAGACCCCATGACGGCGGCGGCGGCGCCTCCGGTTCGCCGGAGCCAGGCCGAGAGAAGGGCCACGACCAGGGCTTCACTGCTGGCCGCGGCCCGGGCCCTCTTCGCCGAGCAGGGCTACGCGGTGACCGGGCGTGAAGAGATCGCCGAGCGGGCCGGGGTGACCCGGGGGGCTCTGTACCACCACTTCGTGTCGAAGGCTGACGTCTTCGCCGCCGTGGTGGAGTCGCTGGAGCAGGAGCTGGTGGCCCGGGTGGTGTCCGCCGGTCTCGAAGGGGTCGGGGTGCGCGACCAGCTCCACCGGGGCTGCCGGGCGTACATCGACGCCTGCGCCGAGCCCTCGATGGCCCGGGTCCTGGCCGAGGCTCCCGGCGTACTCGGGATCGAAGCCTGTCGAGCTCTCGACGACGAGTTCTGCACGCCGCTGCTCGAGCAGGTGTTCGCCGTGTGCCAGGCCGAGAGGGTGTCCTTGCCCGGCCATCCCGAGGTTGTGGCCAACCTGTTGCTGGGACTGCTGAACACTGCCGGCGCCATGATCGCGGCCTCGCCGCACGATGCCGTGCAGCATGACCGGGTGGCCGACACCCTGGACGGCTTCCTCGAGCGGCTCTTCACCTCGTCCGATTGAGCTCGCGGGCGGGCGGCGCGATGATGTGAACGTCCGCTCACCATTCCGAGCTTAGGGGGCCCCGCATGGGCGACTTCGTCATGACCATCAACGGCGAGCTGGTGCCGACCGAGGGAACATTCGGGGTCAAGAACCCGGCCACCGGTGAGGTGTTCGCTCAGGCGCCCGAGTGCAGCAAGGCCCAACTCGACCACGCCTTCGAGGCTGCCGCCAAGGCGCAGCGCGACTGGAAGTCCGACGAAGCAGCTCGGCGCGCCACGCTGCTGAAAGCGGCCGACGTGTTGATGGCTTCGACCGGCGACCTCGCCCCGGTGCTGACGGCCGAGCAGGGCAAGCCGCTTGGTGACGCCACCGTGGAGGTGTTCGCGGCTGCCATCTGGAGCCAGTACTTCGCCAACCTCGAGACGCCGCCGCAGATCATTCAGGACGACGACTCGGCCTACGTCGAGTTGGCCCGCCGCCCGCTTGGCGTGGTGGCCGCCATCACGCCCTGGAACTTCCCGCTGACGCTGGCCTTCTGGAAGATCGCACCGGCGCTGTTGGCGGGGAACACCCTCGTGCTCAAGCCGTCGCCCTTCACGCCACTCTCCACCCTCAAGGTCGGGGAGCTCCTGCGTGAGGTCTTCCCGCCCGGCGTGGTCAACATCGTGAGCGGTGGTGACGAGCTCGGCGCCTGGATGACCACCCACCCGGTGCCCCGCAAGATCTCGTTCACCGGCTCGATCGAGACCGGCAAGAAGGTGGCGATGTCGGCGGCGCCCGACCTCAAGCGCGTCACCTTGGAGCTGGGCGGTAACGACCCGGCTATCGTGCTCGACGACGCCGATCCGGCCACCGTGGCCGAAGCCATCTTCGCCGGCGCCTTCTCGAACAACGGCCAGATCTGTTCGGCCATCAAGCGGGTCTACGTGCCCGAAGCGCTCTACGACGACGTGGTCGAGGGCCTCGCCGCGCACGCCAAGGCGATCAAGGTGGGCGACGGGACCGAGGAGGGGATCAAGCTCGGCCCGATCAACAACGAGCCGCAGTACGAGCGGGTCAAGGAGTTGGTGGCCGACGCCCTGTCGAACGGCGCCACCGCCGTGGCCGGCGGCAAGGCGATGGATCGTCCGGGCTACTTCTTCGAGCCCACCATCCTGAGCGGGCTCACCGACGGCACCCGCATCGTCGACGAGGAGCAGTTCGGTCCGGCCCTGCCGGTGATCTCCTACCGCGACCTGGGCGACGCTATCGAGCGGGCCAACGCCACCCACTTCGGTCTGTCGGGCTCGGTCTGGAGTGCCGACCCCGAGCGGGCCTGGGAAGTGGCCAGCCAGCTCGAGTGCGGCACGGCCTGGGTCAACACCCACCTGGCTCTGGCCCCCCAGCAGCCGTTCGGTGGCTTCAAGTGGAGCGGCATCGGCGTCGAGAACGGTCCGTGGGGACTGGCCGAGTTCAGCGAGTTCCAAGTGGTCTACCGCTCCAAGGCCGCCAACGGCCTCAACGCCACCACCGCCGGCCTGGTCAGCTAGCCGCCGCGCCGGCGTCGAGGGTGGAGTAGACCGCCGGCGTTGGGCCGGCAGCCCGGCCGTCTCAGCTGGCCGTGGTCGGCGTCGTCGCCGGCGCCTGCTTGGTCACCGCAGGGTGAGATTGCTGGAGGAACTGACGGATCTGCTGCACCTCGTTCCGGGCGCTCTTCGTGTCGCCCTCCGCCGTGCTCACACTGGCCTTGGCCGGGTCGAGCAACGAGTGATTCTGATTCCAGTCATAGGGCGTCTCGCTCATGACCGTGCTGGCGACGCCAGAGCTGGCGTTGGTGGCACCGCTGATGTCGCCGTTGAGGGTATCGATCATGGGCTGCAGCGTGGGCTGGTTGGTCGGGGTCACCTTGGACTGGGCCTGGGATGAGAAGGCGGTCAGGGCGGGGAGGGCGCTGACCGTGATGGCATCGGCACGGCCGGCCAGATCGGCCGCCGGCAGTACCAGCGCGTAGACCCGGTAGTCCTCGAAGATGTCGACGTAATCGGCCTCGGCTTGGCTGACCGTGGTGTCGCCCTCGATCTTCTGACCCAAGGTTCCAAGGGGGGCAATGTCGCGCTGCAGGTAGGTGACAAGGCCGGCCTGGTCCGAGCCCAAGTTCTTGGCCGCGTCGACCTTGGCCACCGCGGTGTTCAGGGCGGAGACCCGTTGGGAGATGGCGGCTCCGGCCTTGGCCTGGATCTGCTGGAGGGTGGGGGGCGTGCTCGCGCTCGGGCTGCTGGCACCGGCCAGCGAGCCTGTGCCAACGGCTAACGCGGCTGCTGAGCCCAGCGCCAACGCTCCGATGCTGATGATGCGCTTCGACATTGTCGTCCCTCGCTTTGGGCTTCCCGGCCTCTCGCCGTGCCCCTCGTACCTTTGAGGCCCAGACTGCGCTTAGGGCGTCAAGCATCTGTGGGCCAAAGGTGAGGGTTCTGTAAGGGATGCCCTATGTCGGTTGCATTCGTTCGCGCAGATGCCAGGCTAAGGGCCGTGGACGAATCCAATGGCACCGTGGTGGTGATCGAAGACGACGTCCACATCGCCGACCTGGTCGACCTTTACCTGCGTCGGGAAGGGTTCCGGGTCCTGCTGGGCCGCGACGGCGATGAGGGCATGGCCATCATCGAGCGGGAACAGCCGGCGATGGTCATCCTCGATGTCGGACTGCCCGGCCGCCGGGACGGCTTCGACGTCTGCCGGGAGCTGCGGGCCCAGGGTTCGGTGCCCGTGCTGTTCCTCACCGCCCGCGACGACGAGATGGATCGGATCGTCGGTTTGGAGCTGGGCGCCGATGACTATCTGACCAAGCCCTTCTCGCCCCGGGAGCTGGTGGCCCGGGTGAAGGCCATCCTGCGCCGGACCCGTAGCGCGGCGTCCCCGCCTCAGGAAGTGGTCTCGGTGGGCGATCTCGAGATCGACCAGCGTCGCCGCGAGGCGCGCCGAGAGGGCGAGGTGGTGGCGCTGGCCACCCGCGAGTTCGACCTCCTGGCGTACTTGGCCAACAACATCGGGCTGGCCCTGACCCGCCAACAGTTGCTCGATGGCGTGTGGGGGCCCGATTGGTACGGCGATGAACGTACCGTCGACGTGCACGTCGCCCAACTGCGCAAGAAGCTGGGGCCCTCCCTGCCGTTGGCCACGGTGTGGGGTGTGGGTTACCGGTTCGGTTGAACCGATGACCGGCCGCGTCAGGGAGTTGAGGACATGCGGCGCCGCCTGATGCTCGCACTGATGGGCCTGGTGGCCGGGGTGCTCGTGATCGCGGTCGTCGGCAGCCTGATCCTCTCTCGACACGACTCCCGGAACCAGGCCCGCAGCCAACTGGTCACCGAGGCGCAGTCCCTGACATCGGGGAAGGCCGATTTCCAATCGGTGGCGGCGCTCAAGGTCGTGCGCCGGGTCCTCAAACTCGAAGACGCCCTCTTCGTCCGGGTCGATCTGGCCGGGCAGATCGTGAGCCCGAACCCCCTGCCCTCCGATCTCACCGCGTCCGAGCTCCAGCCCGAAGCGTTGCTGAGCGGCCAGACCGTCTCGGGATGGAGTGGGAACGAGGTCTTCGCGGCGGCCCCGATTACCCTCAACAACCGCGAGCGAACGCGCTTGAAGCTGCGGGGCGAGATCGCGGTGGTCCTGACTCGGCCGGTGGGCAATGTCGGGCCGAGCTGGGGCTACTTCCTGCTGGTTGGTGGCGTGGCCTTGGTCGTGGCGGCCGGCGTGGCCTGGCAGATGAGCCGGCGCATGGCGCGGCCACTGGTCGAGGCCACCGCAGCCACCGGCCGTATCGCCTCGGGCGACCTCGAGGGCAGGGTGCCGGTGCGGGAGGGCGATTACACCGAGTTCTCGTCCCTGGTCCGTTCGATCAACGAGATGGCGCAGAGCTTGCAGAACAGTCGCACCCGTGAGCGCGACCTGCTCCTTTCGGTCTCCCACGACCTGCGCACCCCGCTCACGTCGATCCGTGGCTTTGCCGAAGCCATCACCGACGGAGCGATCGAGGACACGAGACAGGCGGCAGAAGTCATCACCTCCGAAGCCGGGAGGTTGGAGCGCCTGGTCGGCGACCTGCTGGACCTGACCAAGCTGGAGGCATCGCAGCTGTCGATCAACCTGCGGTCGACCGATGTGACCGAAGTGGTCTCGACCACAACTGAAGGTTTCCGGCCCATGGCCGAGCGCAACGGGGTCGCATTGACGTCATGGGATCCCCCGATGCAGGGATCGGGCGAACGGCCCCCGAACGTGCTGGCCGATCCGGACCGATTGGCCCAGCTCCTGGCCAACCTGCTCGAGAACGCCATCTCCTTTGCCAACACCATGGTGAGCGTGGCGGTGCATGCACCGGCGCCGGGGGAACAGCACGTGAGCATCACGGTCGACGACGACGGACCCGGTATTGCCCCCGGCGACCTGGCCCGGGTCTTCCAACGCTTCTATCGGACCGACCGCGGGCCTCGCCGCCAGGTCGGCTCCGGCTTGGGACTGGCCATCGTGTCCGAGCTGGCCACCGCGATGGGGGGAACGGTGCACGCCGAGTCTCCGGCTCCTGGCGGCACTGGTTCGCGGTTCGTGGTGACCCTGGGGCGGCCGACCTAGCGGCCGTTCCAATTCGGATTCGGCTACTCTCCGACGGTCGGGAGGCGGATGTCACTGTGATCACGGACTTCATTGGCTGGACCCTGCGCGCGCCACGAGACCGGGCATCGTCGCCGGCTCGCCGGCGAGGGGTCTGCACGCTCGGACTGCTGCTGGCGGTGGCGCCTCTGCTCTCCCTCTTCACGGTGACCTCGGGGTCGACCGGTACGCCGGCCGGGGCCACGACGTCGCGGGTCGTTCCTCCCAGCGATCCGCTCGAGGACGTGCCCCTGCAAATCTCGCCGGCGCCCATCTGTGAGGACGTCAATGCCCCCACTGCTGCTTGCATCGACGTCGTGTTGCACGACATCAACTACGCCCGCTCCCTTGAGGGCGTGCCCTCCATGGTGTTGCCCACGAACTTCACCAGCCTCACGGTGCCCGAACAAATCGAAGTCTTGGTGAACCTCGAAAGGGGGGACCGCGGTCTCTCCCAATTTTCGGGATTGAGTCAAACGCTGGCCAACCAGGACAACGCAACCTTCCCCTCGGACTACGACCCACCCGCGCCCAGCGGGTACCGCGATTCGGAGTACGCCAGCAACTTCGCCGAGGGGTACAACGCGCTCCTGGCGGACTACGCCTGGATGTACGACGACGGGTACAGCGGGAGCAATATCATGTGCGCGGCGGGCAATGTGTCGGGATGTTGGATCCACCGGGACAACATCCTTGGTTCTTGGAACCCATCACCCGGGCAGACACCGGAATTGGGCGCGGGGTGCGACGCCCTGGCCGGCTCGGGCTGTGTCGCCACCGGCGCCTCGGCCGCTATGGGCGACTACTCGTTGAACTTCGCTGAGGAGACCGGTGCCGCTGACCCGCTAATCGATCCCTACGCGGCAGCGAGCTATCCGACCTCAGAAGTGCTGCCGCAGGTCGCGGCAGTGGAGCCGCAGGCATCGGCGCAGACCACCGCAGGCACGGAGGTGATGATTCAGGGCAACTACTTCTCGAAGTACGGCGGCACGCCCACGGTGGACTTCGGCGGAGTTCGCGCCACCAACGTGACGGTCCTCTGGGACGGTGAGCTCACGGCGGTGGCTCCCGCTGATCCCAACGGCACGGCCAGCGACACCGTGACCGTAACGGTGTCGACGTCCGCTGGGACTTCATCGGGCACCGGCCAGGCTGGAGTGAACCAGTTCACCTATGCACCGATGGGTTCCGCTCCGACGATCACATCGATCAGTCCGAACTCGGGGCCAGCCGTTGGCACCAATCCGTCGTCGGTCGTCATCACAGGCACCCATTTGTTCGCATCGGATGAGGTGATCTATTTCGGCGCTACCCAGATCGAGGATTTCTCGGGCGGTTCTGCCTCGATCACGGTCACGGGTGTGCCGCCTGCCCTACGGGGTGGTCCCGTGTTCGTTACCGTTTCGAATGCGGACGGGTCCAGTGCAACGAGCACGGCTGATCAATACACCTACAGCGCGACTCCGGCGCCGACGGTGGGCGGTTTGTCCGCGTCCTCCGGACCGGCCTCCGGCGGTACAGCGGTGGCCGTCGCCGGGTCGAACTTCAATGGCGTGTCAACGGTCTCGTTCGGTGGCACCGATGTCCCCTTTACGGTCAATGGCGCCGGTTCGTCGCTCTCCGTCGCTTCGCCTCCCGGGATTGGGACGGTCGATGTGGTGGTGACGGCAGCCGGCGGAACGTCAGTCGCCTCAGCAGCAGCTCAGTTCGAGTACGTGGGGACGCCCACCAGCTCGCCACCCCCGACCACTTCCCCGCCGCCCGGCGGGCATGGCTACTGGTTGGTGGGTTCAGACGGCGGGATCTTTAGCTTCGGCTCGGCGCAGTTCTACGGCTCGACCGGCAATCTTCGGCTCCAGCGTCCTGT
>DASXFC010000009.1:0-231743 GCA_036489775.1 Acidimicrobiales bacterium
CCCGCGGCCCGGTGACCGTGCCGGCCGTCCCGGTGCCCGCCGTCGTCGACACCACCGGCGCCGGCGACCTCTACGCGGCCGGCTTCCTCTACGGCCTGACCCACGGCCACGAGCCGACGCGATGCGCCGAGCTCGGTGCCCTCTGCGCCGGCGAGGTCATCGGCCATCTCGGCGCCCGCCCGCAAGCCGACCTCGGCGCTCTGGCCGTGGCGGCCGGGCTCCAGTAGGTCGGGAACGGCGGCGACATGACCCTCTCGATCGGCATCGTCGGGCTCCCGAACGTCGGCAAGTCGACGCTCTTCAACGCGCTGACCCGCAACGACGTCCTCGCCGCCAACTACCCGTTTGCCACCATCGACGCCAACGTCGGCGTCGTCGCCGTCCCCGACTCCCGGCTCGAGAAGCTCGCCGCCCTCTACGACAGCGAGCGAGTCGTCCCGGCCGCGGTCACGTTCGTCGACATCGCCGGGATCGTCCGCGGCGCGTCCGAGGGCGAGGGGCTCGGCAACCAGTTCCTCGCCGCCATCCGCGAGACCGACGCCATCTGCCAGGTCGTCCGCGCCTTCGACGACGACGACGTCATCCACGTCGACGGCCGCGTCGACCCGGCCGGCGATATCGCCACCGTCAACACCGAGCTCGTCCTCGCCGACCTGCAGACCGTTGATAACCGGCTGGCCAAGTTGAGCCGGGAGGCCCGGATGCGGCCCGAGCTGGCCCCGGCGCTGGCCGCGACGACCGCCGCCCGCGCCGCCCTCGACGACGGCCGGCCCATCTCCGCCGCGGTCGCCGCCGGCGATATCGATCCGGTCGGCCGGGAGCGGCTCGCCGACCTACACCTGTTGACCGCCAAGCCGTTCATCTACGTCTTCAACGTCGACGAGGGATCACTGGGCGACACCGAGTTGGCCGGGCGACTGTCGGCCAGCGTGGCCCCGGCACGGTCGGTCGTGCTGTGCGCGCAGATCGAAGCCGAGCTGGCCTCCCTGCCCCGGGACGAGGCTGCCGAGTTGTTGGCCAGTTACGGGCAGCAGTCGTCGGGACTCGAACAGCTGGTCCAAGCTGGCTTCGCCACCTTGGGGCTCCAGACCTATCTCACGGCTGGACCCAAGGAAGCCAGGGCCTGGACCATCCATGCCGGTGATACCGCACCGAGGGCGGCGGGGGTGATCCATACCGACTTCGAGAAAGGCTTCATCAAGGCCGAGGTGATCAGTTTCGATGACCTCATGGAGGCCGGGTCGGTGGCAGCGGCCCGGGCTGCCGGCAAGGCCCGCATGGAGGGCAAGGACTACGTCATGGCGGACGGGGACGTGGTCGAGTTCCGCTTCAATAATTGATCTGGGGTCTCAGCCTTTGGTCACGCTGAAGGGCGTGGTGATCTGTTTTCCCGCGGGGCTGATCACGTACCAGAGCCCGCCGTTCTGGTCGATGGCCTGACCGGTCACCATGCCGGGCTCGACGTCGAGGTTGTAGGTGTAGAGCGGATGGCCGCCGTAAGAGATCTGCGTCGAGCCGTCGGGCCGGCGCAAAGTCCCGAGCAGCGAGCGCTTGAGACCGGGACCCAGCGTGATCGGCCCGTCCTTGATCAGCGGCGGCCACTGGAAGACACAGCCGTCGTTGAGGCAGGCGCTGTGGTGCGGCGTGTCGGGGAGGAAGTCGTAAAGGGTGTCGCCGTTGCCCGTGGCGATGATCGTCCCGTCGGGCGTGTGCTGCACGGTGAGGGTCAACGAGGTGTTCGTGGTGGGTGGCGACGTGAGCTGGGTCACGGGGCCCTGATTGCACGCGGTGATGAGGAGGGCAGAACCGATGCACACTGCCGCGCCGATGAAGTGGCGCCGGCGCAGCCTCACGACACCGGGTTGATGGTGGTGCCGACCAGCCAGCTGATGGCGGAGAGCGCGTCGTCGACCGTCCACTCCTGGCCGGTCGGGTTGTGCAGCTCTTTGATCCCGCCCGCATTGAGCAGCTTGGTCAGCTTGGCGCTGAGGTGGCCGCCCAGGTTGGGGGCGGCGGCGTCGACGAAGCGCTCGTGGCCCTGCGCGTTGAGGAGCATGTAGCCGTCGGTGTGGTCAACGTCATAGGTGAGCGGCTTGCCGGTCAGCCAGTCGTTGATGGGCGGCTGCTCCTCGGGCACGATCTGGTAGCTCACGCCGAAAGGCTTCCAGAAGGCGGAGAGCTGCGACGCCGTCCCGGTCCACAGATCCCAGTCGGCGCCGAACTCCTTCTGGTAGGCGGCCAGCCGGAAGGGGTTGTCGCGGCCGGGGTCGACCGTGACCTCCAAGAAGACCACCTTCTTACCCAGCCCGGCGGCGTCCACGTCGCGCTTGAGGCCGATGAAGGCGGACTCCACCAGCGGGCATTCGTCCTGGCACAAGGTAAGGAAGGGGGCCATCACGACGTCCTTGCCGCGGAGGTCGGCCAGCGAGACCGGCTTGTCCTGTTGGTTCACCAGTCCCAGGTTCTGCGGGGTGGGGCGGTTCAGGACCAGGCCCTGGCTGGCCGGCGGCGCGGCCGGGGCGCCTCCACCGCAGGCGGCCAGCAGCAGGGCGGCACTGGCGAGCAGCAAGACGGGGAGGGTGCGACGGAGGCGGCGGGAGGGCCGGTGGAGGGGCGAGAGACGCATCTCAGGCACCATGACTAGTGGGTGCGGGGTAGGACGTGCCAGTCAGGGTGGCTGTTACGGTCGGCCCGGTGAGCGATTCCTCGGTCTGGTTGGAGCGGCGGGTGATCGCCTACGCCCATCAGGGTGGGGCGTGGGAGAACCCGTCGTCGACCCTGCACACCATCGCCCATGCCATCGAGGTCGGAGCGACCGGCATCGAGCTCGACGTGCATGCCACCGCCGATGGGGAGCTGGTGGTGTGCCACGACGCCACGGTCGACCGCACCACGGCGTCATCGGGGGACATCGCCAGCTACACCCTGGCCCAGCTGCGGGAGATGGACTTCTCGTACTGGTTCATTCCCGGAGCCGACGTCACCCCGGACCGGCCGGCCCAGGAGTACCCCGACCGCGGCAAGGCGCCGGCCGATCCGCGCTTTGGCATCGCCACCTTGGGTGAGGTGCTCGAGGCTTTCCCCGGAGTGGTGCTCAACCTCGATATCAAGCAGACGGCGCCGGTGGTGGCGCCCTACGAGGAGAAGCTGGCCTCGCTGTTGCGCGAGTACGAGCGGTCCGACGACGTCATCGTCGCCTCGTTCCTCGACCCGGCCACCGATGCCTTCCGGAGTCACGCTCCGGAGATCCCGACCTCAGCAGGCACCATGGCGACGGCGGCGTTCTGGCAGGCGGTGCAGGCGGGCACGGCGGTGCCCGAGAGCCCGACCGTCGCCTTCCAGGTGCCCGAGCGCCAGGGCGATCTGGTCATTGTGAACGAGGCCTTCGTCACGGCGGCCCATGGCGCCGGCAAGGCGGTGCACGTATGGACCATCAACGAGACCGAGACCATGGAGCGCCTGCTCGACCTGGGGGTCGACGGCCTCATCTCGGATGTGCCCACCACCCTGTGTGGCGTCCTAAGGGCGCGAGTGGCGGCCTGGGACGGAAAAACTTCGGCGAAAAGCTAGAAGCGGGCGCCCCGCTCAGGGGCGCGGCGGCTCAACCCCTGCCGCAGTTCGGCTTCTTGCCGTGGTTGGCCTTCTTCTTGGCGCGCAGCTTGCGCTTCACAGTCCTTTTCGACATAAGAGGGAGAGTCTAGACAATCCGCAGGGGCCGGTAGCCTCGGGCCCATATGCGGTCCGGATGGCTGCTGCGCGAGGGCGACGTGGTGTGCGCACTGGAGATGACCGAATCAGCCCGGGAACGCCGCCGCGGCTTCTCGGGCCGGGCCAGCGCCGACGGCGCCGGGGCTCTCCACATCGCCGGGGCCCGGTCCGTGCACAGCCTGGGGCGCCGCATTGACATCGACGTGGCTTTTCTCTCCGATGAGCTGGTGGTGATGCGGGTGAGGAGGCTGGCGCCCTGGCGGGTGTGCCTGGGCGGGCGGGGAGCGTGCAGCGTGCTCGAGGCGGAAGGGGGCGCCCTGGAACGCTGGGGCGTGCAGGTGGGCGATCAACTGGACATCCGCGAGGTGACGTGACCGCCCCGGCCGGTCGGGGGACCCTGGTGCTGGTGGCCACGCCCATCGGCAACCTGGGCGACCTCTCGCCGCGGGCCCGGGAGGTCCTGGCCGACGCCGCCCTCCTCTGCTGCGAGGACACACGGCGGACCCGGGCGCTGCTCTCGGCCATGGGCATCGGGGCATCGGGCCCCGACGGTGATCGCCTGCTGTCGCTGCACGAGCACAACGAGGAGTCCCGGGTGGCCCGGGTGCGCCAGGTGTTGGCCGCCGGCGGCACCGTGGCGGTAGTGAGTGATGCCGGTACGCCGGGGATCTCGGATCCCGGTTCGCTGCTGGTGGCCGCGCTGGCCGCCGAAGGCGAGGCCGTGAGCACGGTGCCCGGCCCCTCCTCGGTCCTTGGTGCGCTGGTGGTGAGCGGGTTGCCCACCGATCGCTTCTGCGTCGAGGGATTCCTGCCCCGCAAGGGCGCGGCCCGGCGGGCCCGGGTGGCCGCGGTCATGGCCGACCAGCGGACCACCGTGGTGCTCGAAGCCCCGGGCCGGGTGGCCGCCACCCTGGAGGACCTGGCCGCCCACGATCCGGACCGGCCGCTGGCGCTGGTGCGCGAGCTGACCAAGCTCCATGAAGAGGTGTGGCGGGGCACGTTGGCCCAGGGCGCCGAACGATGGGGGGACGAGGCGCCCCGAGGCGAGGTGGTGCTGGTGGTGGGCGGCGCCGCGGCTCCGGGTCCGGTGGACGACGAGGCCATCGAGACGGCGGTGCGCGAGCGTCTCTCCGAACCCGGGGCGGCGGAGGAAGGGGTGCGCCAGCTGGCCGACCAGGTCGCCACCGAACTCGGGATCGGGCGCAAGCGGGTCTACGACCTGGTGCTGGCGTTGCGCAGCGAGGCCGGGAGTCCCTGAGGGCACCGGTACGCTACCCGGCGAGTGCCGCCCTATTACCTGACCACGCCGATCTACTACGTCAACGACGCGCCGCACATCGGCACCGCCTACACGACGGTCAACGCCGACGCGCTGGCCCGCTGGCACCGCATGCTGGGCGACGACGTGACCTTCATGACCGGCACCGACGAGCACGGGGCCAAGATCGTGGAGGCCGCCGAGGCCAACGGCACCACCCCTCAGGAGTGGACCGACCGCACGGCGGCCCGCTTCGTCGAAGCCTGGGACCGCCTGGACATCTCCTACGACGACTTCATCCGGACCACCGAGCCGCGCCACCACACCGTGGTCCAGCAGTTCCTCCAAAAGGTCTACGACAACGGCTACATCGAGCTCGGCGTCTACCGCGGCTTGTACTGCGTCGCCTGCGAGGACTACTACACCGAGGAGCAGCTGATCGACGGCAAGTGCCCGGTGCACGGGCGCGCCGTGGTCGAGATGCAGGAGGAGAATTACTTCTTCACGCTGTCGAAGTTCGAGCAGCCCTTGCTCGAGTACTACGAGGCCCATCCCGACTTCGTGCGTCCCGCCTCCAAGCGCAACGAGGCGCTCGGCTTCATCCGGGGCGGGCTGCGCGACGTGTCCATCACGCGCACCTCTTTCCAATGGGGCGTGCCGGTGCCGTGGGATTCGGCCCATGTCTTCTACGTCTGGTACGACGCGCTGATCAACTACCTCACGGTGGCCGGGTACGGGGGCGATCCCGACGTCTTCGCCGCCCGCTGGAGTGCGGCCCACCACCTCATCGGCAAGGACATCTTGAAGTTCCACTGCGTCTGGTGGCCGGCCATGTGCCTGGCGGCGGGCCTCGAGCCGCCGGCCGAGATCTTCGTGCACGGCTACTTGCTGCTGGGTGGGCAGAAGCTGGGCAAGACCATGATCGCGGCGGGGGTGACCGGCACCGGGGCCGAGGCGCGCACGCTCAAGCCGGGCGACGTGTCGCCGCTGGCCCTGGCCGACGAGTTCGGGGTCGATCCGTTGCGCTACCACCTACTGCGCGACGTGCCGCTGGGCGCCGACGGCGACTTCTCGTTCGAGGGCATCGTGGCCCGTTACAACTCCGACCTGGCCAACAACCTGGGGAACCTGCTGTCCCGCGTGGCCACCGTGGTCGGGTCCAAGTGCGGCGGCGTGGGCCCGGCTTGCGACGCCGAAGCCTCGTTGGGTGCGGTGGCCGCCGAGGTGGTGGCGGCCACCGCGCACGCCTGGGCCAACTGGGCCCCCCACGAGGCGCTCGAACACACGTGGCGCCTCATCGGTGCGGCCAACGCCGAGCTGGAAGCGGCCGAGCCCTGGAAGATGGAACCGGGGCCGGCGGTGGACCAGGTGCTGGGCAACGCGCTCGAGGTGCTGCGCATCGTGAGCATGCTGATCGTCCCGGCCATGCCGACCACGGCGGCCGAGGTCTGGCGCCGCATCGGCCTCGAAGGTGACCCGGCCAACGCGCGGGTACCCGGGGAGGCCGCCTGGGGCGGTTACCCCGGCGGTGTGCCGGTGACCAAGGGCGACCCGCTCTTCCCGCGCCGGAAGGACTGAGGCGGTCGGTGGCCGGCTGGTTCGATTCGCACTGCCACGTCCAAGAGGAGTATCTCGGCCGGGGCGCCGACGATGGGCCGGTGGTGGACCTCCTCGACGTGCTCAACCGGGCGACGGCGGCCGAAGTCGACCGGATGGTCTGCATCGGGACCGGGGTGGCCACCTCGGCCCAGGCGGTGGCCCTGGTCCGGCGGGTGCGCCAGGTGGGGTGCGGCGCCGCGAAGCTGTGGGCTTCGATCGGGCTCCATCCCCATGACGCCAGCGCCGGGGTGACCGGCGTGGCCGAACTGCTGGCGGCCGAGCTGGCGGTGGGGGACGGCGCGGTGGTGGCCGTCGGCGAGTGCGGGCTCGACTACTACTACGAGCACTCACCGCGTGAGGCACAGCGCGCCGCCTTCGCCGAGCAGATCCAGCTGGCCCACGCCTACGACCTGACGCTGGTCATCCACGCCCGCGACGCCTGGGACGACCTCTTCGACATCCTGTCGGCCGAAGGGGTGCCGGCGCGCACGGTGCTGCACTGCTTCACCGGCGGGCCGGACGAAGCGACGCGCTGCCTCGATGCCGGCATGTACGTGTCGTTCAGCGGCATCATCACGTTCAAGAACGCGGCTGAGGTGCGCGCCGCGGCCGAGGTGGTGCCGATCGATCGCCTGCTCATCGAGACCGACAGCCCCTTCCTGGCGCCGGTCCCGCATCGAGGCCAGAGCAACGAGCCGGCCTACGTCTCGCTGGTCGGCGCCGCCGTGGCCGAGGTCAAGGGACTGACCGCCGAGGCCGTGCGCGACAGCTCCGCGGCAGCCGCCAGCCGCGGCTTTGCCCTAGGGGCCTGAGCCGGCACAGTCTCTTTCGGTGTTCTGGCAATGCACGCGTTGTTGTGCGGAATACGAGAACCATCTGACCTGGGTTTTTGCGGGTTCAGTTGGACAGAAACTGCCCCTGACCAGGGAGTTCACCTAAATATCACCGATGGAAAGCTCTCTGAGCAGGAGCTATGCGGGATTTGCCGGCGTCGTGCTTATCCTCGTTTGCGCCGGGGTAGAAAGCTTTCCTAAGTTGTCCTGAACTCCCTCGCCGGTCCTGCCGGACTGGCGCGGGTGCACTGTCCCCACAGAAGGGTGGAGCCCTGCGGAAACAGCGCACTCGGGGGAGGCGCCTCGGCGTGGCTGCTGTCTTATGCGGCGGCCTCTTCGGAGCCCCTCTCCTGTTGTTGCAGAACAGTTCGTCGGGCATATCTTTGGCCGCGGCATCGACGTCGACGCACCATGACCGTCACAGCGGTCTGCGCCCGGCGTCGGATCTCGATCACGTGCAGTTGCCCTCGCACCTGGTGGCCTACGACGCACCGACGACCACGACCA
The DNA here is from genome assembly GCA_036489775.1 of Acidimicrobiales bacterium. Classification (GTDB taxonomy): domain Bacteria; phylum Actinomycetota; class Acidimicrobiia; order Acidimicrobiales; family RAAP-2; genus Bog-473. The sequence continues at coordinate 7,906 of DASXFC010000009.1, forward strand.
CCGTGCCGCCGTCCACCACGACGAGCACGGACGCACCGGTGACCACGACCACCGAGGCTCCGATCGTCACCACGACCACGACGCCAGCACCGGCGCCGACGGTGGCGGCGGCGCCCAGCTCGCCGCAGTACAGCGAGAACGGCGTGGCGACCTGGTACGCCGCGGCGCCTGACGGCTACTGCGCCAGCCCGACCCTGCCCTTCGGCACCGTGCTCACCGTGGTCGACGACGCCAACGAGAACACCACCACCTGCATCGTGGACGACCGGGAAGAAAGCCCGTATCCGCGCGTGGTCGATCTGTCCCCTGAAGGCTTTGCGCAGCTGGCTCCCACCAGCCAGGGAGTGGTGGACGTCACAATCTCCTGGTGACTCACTCCGGCGCCGACATCGCCCGGTTGCTTTCCACCCATGATCTGCGGCCGAGTCGAGCCCTGGGCCAGAACTTCGTCGCCGACCCCAACACGGTCCGGCGCATCGCGCGCCTGGCCGAGGTCGGTCCGGGCCAACCCGTGCTCGAGATCGGGGCCGGGCTCGGCTCGCTGACCCTGGCGCTGGCCGAGACCGGGGCCGACGTGGTGGCGCTGGAGCGGGACCGCCACCTGGTTCCCGTCCTGCGCTCGGTGGTCGAGCCGGTCGGGGTCGAAGTGGTCGAAGGCGATGCCTTGACCCTCGACCTAGGGGCCCTGCTGGCGGCGCATGAGACCGATGGCTCCTGGTCGCTGGTGGCCAACCTGCCCTACAACGTGGCCACGCCGCTGGTGATGCGGGTGTTGACCGAGGTGCCGGCGGTCGAGCGGCTCCTGGTCATGGTCCAGCGTGAGGTCGGTGAGCGCATGGCGGCCGGTGTGGGGGACGGGGCCTACGGGTCGGTCTCGGTGCGGGTGGCCTATTTCGCCACGGCCAGCGTCGTGGGCAAAGTGCCGGCCGCCGTCTTCATTCCCCAGCCCCGGGTCGAATCGGTGCTGGTGCGCCTGGTGCGCCGGGCCAGCCCCGCCGTCGATCCGGCCCTGGTCGACTACGGGCGGCTGGCCGCGGTGGTGAAGTCCGGCTTCGCCCAGCGGCGCAAGATGCTGCGACGCTCCCTGGCCGGGGTGGTGACCCCGGAGGCCTTCGAGCGCGCCGGCGTCCGCCCCGACGCCCGGGCCGAGGAGCTGGACGTGGCGGCCTGGGGCAGGCTGGCCCAATGACCCGCCTCCTGGCCCCGGCCAAGCTCACCTTGACCCTGAGCGTGACCGGCGTGCGGGCGGACGGCTACCACGAACTGCGCTCCGAGATGGTGAGCCTCGACCTGTGCGACGAGTTGATGGTGGAGCCCGGGGAGGGCCTCATCGTGGCGGCCGAGGCCGGGAGCCGGGCCGATGATCTGGGGACGGGTCCGGGCAACCTGATCAACCGGGCGCTGGCCCTGGTCGGGGTCAGGGCGGCGGTCACCGTGCGCAAGCGGATCCCGGTGGGCGGCGGGCTAGGCGGGGGATCGACCGATGCCGGCGCCGTCCTGCGCTGGGCCGGCTGGGCCGACCTCGAGGCGGCGGCCTCGCTGGGGGCCGACGTGCCCTTCTGCGTGCTCGGTGGTCGGGCGCTGGTCGAAGGGATCGGCGAGCGGGTGACCCCGCTGCCCTTCGAGGCCCGCCAATTCGTGCTCTGCGTCCCCCCCTTCGAGGTGGACACGGCCCGGGTCTATACGGCCTGGGATGCCCGGCCGGCGCACCAGGGGCCCAACGAACTCACGGCCGCCGCGCTGGTGGTGGAACCCCGCCTGGCCCAGTGGCGCGACGCCCTGGGCCAACTGTGCGGGGTCGAGCCGGTCCTGGCCGGCAGCGGGTCGACCTGGTTTGCCGAGGGTGGGCCAGCCGAAGCCGGGACGGCCGAGCTGGCCTGGGTGTTCTCGGGGTCCGAACGGGCCCGCGTGCTGCGGGTCCATACAGTGCCGTCGGGTTGGGACGGCTGAGGGCCAGGGGCCTCTTTGCTACTTGCCGGCCCGCCGCTGCCAGCGGGTGGCCTTGAGCATCTTCTTGTGCTTCTTCTTGCGCATGCGCTTGCGGCGCTTCTTGATGAGTGATCCCATGGCCAGCGGCAGGCTAGCGGTCTGGTCGGTCGACTGCCAGGTCGCACGAACGGGGAGCGAGGCAATGGACTACGAGATCATGGCGCTGGACCACGTGCAACTGGCCATGCCGGCGGGCGGCGAGGCCGTGGCCGTGGCCTTCTACGCCGGGCTTCTCGGCTTCACCCGCCAGCCCAAGCCCGAGCCGATGGCCAGCCGGGGCGGCTGCTGGTTCGTCCGGGGGTCGGTAGCCGTCCACCTGGGCGTGGAGCAGGAATTCCGTCCGGCCCGCAAGGCGCATCCCGCCCTGGTGGTGCGGAACCTGCCCGCGCTCGAGGCGGCGCTGCGGGCGGCCGGATCCGAGGTGCGGCCCAACCCGGACCAGCCGGCGGGAGCCGGCAGCTACGTGGACGACCCGTTCGGCAACCGGATCGAGCTCATCGCGGGTTGAGCGGCGCCGGACCAGGCGTGTCCTCGATGGCGTCGACGTGGTCGGCTGGCTGGGCCACCAGCGGGAAGCGCAATGAGAGCACGGCACCGCCGCCGGGTGCATTCTCGGCGTGGACGGTGCCGCCGTCGGCCTTGACCACCTGGGCCACGATGGCCAGTCCGAGCCCCGAGCCGGGCAGCCCCCGGGCGGCCGGCGAGCGGTAGAAGCGGTCGAAGATGTGGGGCATGTCCTCGGGTTCGATGCCCGGGCCGTGATCGTGGACCTGCACGACGCCACTGGCGCAGCGCACGCTGACCGAGCTGCCCGGAGGGCTGTACTTGCGGGCGTTGTCCAAGAGGTTGCCCACGGCGCGCGACAGCCGGTCGGAGTGGCCCTCGATCCAGCAGGCGTCCGCCTCCAGGTCGAAGGTGATGTCCTGGGCCCGGGCGTGGGTGCTCTGCACGCGCACGACCTCCTCCACCAGATGGTCGAGCCGCAGGGGCTCGCGCACTTCGGGAGCATGGTCGCCCCGGGCCAGCTCGGCCAGGTCACTGACCAGATCGGTGAGCTCCTGGAGCTGGACCAGGACGTCGTCGACCAGCACGGAACGGTCTTCGGCCGAGAGCTCATCGACCCGGCGGATGACTTCGAGGTTGGTGCGCAGGCTGGTCAGGGGGGTGCGCAGCTCGTGCGAGGCGTCGAGCACCAACTGGCTCTGGGCCCGCCGCGACGTATCGAGGGCCTCGAGCAAACGGTTGAAGGTACGGCGCAGGCGGCCCAACTCGTCGGGCGGACCCGGTTCGAGGCGGCGCGAGACATCGGTGGTCTCGGCCAGATCCTCGACGGTGTCGGTCAGCGAGTTCAGCGGCACCAGGGCGGCGCGTGCCACCAGCCAGCCGAACAGGATGGCCAGCCCCAGACCGACCAGAGCCACCGCGCCGAGCAGCAGCCCGAGCTTGCGGAGTTGATGGCCCACGTTGAGCAAAGTGGCAATCTGAAGGGCACCGCCCTCGTCGAGGGTGGTGGTGCGGGTGCCGGTGTTGACCTTGGTCCCCGCCGGCAGGTGTTCGACCAGCTCGCGAAGCTCGTTGCCATCGACGTCGACCGTGGTGAAGAAGCCCGGCTCCAGGCCGGCGGCGGCCAGCCGGACCTGCGCCGTGACCGGCAGGTTCTCACCATCGATCACCCTGCCGTTGATGTCGATCACCTGGCTCTGGGCGATGGCGGTCCCGATGGTCTGCCCGTTGAGGAGGCTCTGGGCGGCTGAGCTCAAGGAGCTGTCGGCCGCTTCGACCAGCGTGTTGCGGGCGGCCAGGTAGGAGGCGAGCGACGCGGCCAGGATGGCGACGGCCACCGCCACGGCGGAGGCCATCACGAGCCGGGTGCGAAAGGTCACGGATCCCGCAAGACGTAGCCCACACCGCGCACGGTATGGATGCAGCGAGGCTCTCCGCCTTCTTCGAGCTTGCGGCGCAGGTAGCCGACGTAGACGGCCAGCGAGTTGGTGCCCGAGTCGAAGTCGAAGCCCCAGACCCGTTCGAGCAGGACCTCGCGGGTGAGCACCTGGCGCGGGTGGCGCAAGAACATCTCGAGCAGGTCGAACTCGATCCGGGTCAGGGTGAACGGGCGGCCGGCCCGCTGCCCTTCGCGTGACGAGAGGTCGAGCGAGAGGTCGCCCACTTTGAGCAGGCCGCCCTCGTTCTCGAAGCGGCGACGCATGAGGGCGCGCAGACGGGCCAGCAACTCGGCCAGAGCGAACGGCTTGATCAGGTAGTCGTCGGCGCCGGCGTCGAGGCCCTCGACCCGGTCGCTGATCTCCTGGCGGGCGGTCAGCATGAGGACCGGGGTGTCGTCGCCGTGCGCGCGCATGTGGCGGCAGACCTGCAGGCCGTCGAGGTCAGGCAGCTGCAGGTCGAGGATGAGGGCGTCGGGTGGTGAGGCGGCCACCGTGTCGAGCGCCTCGCGACCCGAGCCCACCGTCACCACGTCGTAACCCTCGAGCCGCAGGGCTCGGTCGATCGATCGCCGGACGGCCAGATCGTCGTCCACCACCAGGATGCGCACGGCAAGAAGCTAGTTCCACCCCCCGCGCCGACTGGGCAGCCCGCCTGCGCGCTCTAACCTTCTCCCCGGTCACCTGGACGCAGTCCGATCAGGTGATCTATTCCGGGGTAGTTCAATCGGCAGAACGTCGGCCTTTGGAGCCGGATGTTGGAGGTTCGAGCCCTCCCCCCGGAGCCCGCTGTCAGCGCCAGCGCTTGGGCTTGCCCCGCTCGGCCAGCTCGGCCAGGTACCGGTTGTAGGCGACCAGCTCGTCGTCCCCCTCGGCACCACCCGGGCCGGAGGACTCGGCGTGGGCCATCCCGGCCGCCACTGCGCCATTGGCGGGCGCCGCGGTCGAGGACTCGATGTTGAGAGGCTCCTCGTGCAGGATGCGCCACCACATGTACATGGCGTAGCCGCCGAAGATCGGCCACTCGAAGACGTAGGCCCAACTCAAGCTGTTGCCACCCAGGGCGCGATGCACCTGCCAGTCGCACAGGGCGGCGAACGCCGGGATGATGATGAGGATGACGATGTGGAGCGCGATGGCTCGGGGAGCCAGCCAGATGCGCCGGTCGACCACCGCTACGCGTCGGGGAAGAAGAAGTCCGACAGGATGGCGGCCAACTCGAGCGGCCGGTCACCCTGGATGCTGTGGCCGGCCCCTTCCACGCCGACCACCCGGGTCGTGGGCTGGCGCCGCAGCAACTCGTCAACGTCGGCGTCGTCGACCACCGACCAGGCCAGCCCGCGCACCAGCATCAGGGGGACCGTGAGGGCGGAGATGGCATCCCACAGCGCGCCGAAGTCGGGCCGGCTCAGGCTGTCGCCGGTGCGGAAGCGGGCGTAGCGCCACACCCAGCTCCCGTCCTCGCGCTGCACCGCGTTGTGCAAGATGCCCCGCCGGAGCGATGACTCGCTGCGGGTCGGGTTGTGCTCGACCGTGCGGGCCAGGATGTCCTCGAAGCTGTCGAAGCTCGACGGCCCGTCGACGAAGGCCATGATCGGCGCCGCCTTCTCGGCGTTGACGCCGGGAGTGACATCGATCAGCGCCAGGGCGCGCACCAGCTCGGGCGCTTGCGCGGCTAGGGCGATCGAGGACACGCCACCGAGTGACATGCCCACCACGCCGCGGGCCGCCGGTGCCAGCTGGGCGATCACCGCGGCCAGGTCGGCGCCGTTGCTCTGCACCGAGATCAACCCGTCGGGTCCTCCGTCGGAATGGCCGTGCCCTGGTAGGTCCACCGCCAGCAACGGCCGGCCGAGGGCGAGGGCCACGGTGTCCCAGGTGTGGGCGTTCTGGGCGCCGCCGTGGACGAGCACCAGCTCGGGTGCTTCGGTGCCCCAGAGCAGGCTCGAGATGTGGCGCCCGGGGGACACCTCGACCTCGACCCGACGCACCGGGGGCGGCCCGTCGTAGGGCAGGCCGTACTCGGCCGCGTTCTCGTGGAAGAGCCCGAACTCGTCGTAGGGCATCACGACCCGCAGAGTACCGGCCGGGATGTCGCCCAGGGGAGCCCCAGGGGAGCTATGAATGATCACGATGCAACGCCCCCGCCTCTCTGCCGTGGTCCTGGCCGCCGGCGAGGGCACCCGCATGCGCTCGGAACGGCCCAAGCCGCTGCACCTCCTGTGTGGTCGACCGATGATCCTCCATGTGCTCGACGCCATGGCGGAGATCGACGTGACCCGGGTGGTCGTCGTGGTCGGGCACCGGGCCGACTGGGTCACCAAGACGCTGGTGCAGCACGCGCCGGCCTCCATGCACATCGAGTTCGTCGAGCAGGAGACGCAGGCCGGCACCGGCGATGCCCTGGCGGTCGGCCTCACCGGCCTGCCCGACGACGACGACGAGGACGAGGACGTGGTGGTGCTGCCGGGCGACACCCCCTTGCTGCGCCCGGCCACCTTGGCCTCGCTGGTCCGTACCCACCGGGCCGAGGAGGCGGCCGCCACCCTGCTCACGGCCGAGGTCGAACAGCCGATGGGTTACGGCCGGGTGGTGCACGGCAAGGACGGTGTGGTCAGCCGGGTGGTCGAAGAGGTCGACGCCACCGACGAGGAGAAGGCGATCTGCGAGGTCAACACCTCGATCTACTGCTTCCGCCGCAACATCTTGGCGCCGGCCCTGCGCCGCGTTACGCCGGCCAATGCCCAGGGCGAGTACTACCTGACCGACGCCATCAGCGTCCTGTTCAATGCCGGCTACCGGGTGGTCTCGCTCGTCATGGGTGACTCCATGGAGGCGGCCGGGGTGAACGACCGGGCCCAGCTGGCCGTGGCCGAAGCGGAGTTGCGGGACCGCATCAACGAGCGGTGGATGCGCCGTGGCGTGACCATGTGGGATCCCGAACGGACCTATGTCGACGCCGAGGCCGAGCTGGCGCCCGACGTCTCCCTGCTGCCCGGGGTCATCATCCGGGGCCACTGCCAGATCGGGCCGGGCACTGAGATCGGGCCCAACTGCCTGCTTTCGAGCACCGTGGTGGGCAGCCGGGCCATCCTGCGCGACACCTCGGCCGAGCATGCCCGGGTGGGCGACGACGCGCGGGTGGGTCCGTTTTGCGTGCTCGAGCCCGGGGCCGAGGTGCCCGATGGCGCGGTGGTGCCGCCGCACACCGTGGTGGCAGCAATCGAGGCTTAAACCTCCTGAAAACGGCCCCGGCGGCGGCACGGTAGCGTTGGGGTCGTGGAGCTCATCCCACGGCGGCGCCTCGAGTTGGTGTCCGGCCGTTCGCACCCTGCCTTGGCGGCTGATATCGCGCGGCACCTGGGCGTCGAATTAGGGGAAGCCAACCTCCGGGAATTCGCCAATGGCGAGATCCACTGCAAGTACGACATCTCCATCCGGGGCTGCGACGTCTTCATCGTCCAGACCCACGCCAGCCCGGTCAACGACTCGCTGATGGAATTGCTGATCATGATCGATGCCGCCAAGCGGGCGTCGGCCAAGCGCATCACCGCGGTCTGCCCGTATTACGGGTACTCGCGCCAGGACCGCAAGTCGACCGGGCGCGAGCCCATCACGGCCAAGCTGGTGGCCGACATGATCTGTACCGCCGGCGCCGACCGCGTGGTCAGTGTCGATCTGCACTCGGGGCAGATTCAGGGGTTCTTCGACAAGCCCTTCGACCACCTGGTGGCCACACCGCTCTTCGAGGCCTACATGCGCGAGAACATGGGCAACGACTTCGTGGTGGTGGCGCCGGACGCGGGCCGGGTGAAAGTGGCCGAGCGTTACAGCCAGCACCTCGGCGTCGATCTGGCCCTGGTGCACAAGACCCGGCCCCGGGGGACCCACAACGAGGTCAAGGCTCTGCACGTGGTCGGTGAAGTGGAGGGGCGTCACTGCGTTCTGGTCGACGACATGATCGACACGGCCGGCACCATCAGCGCCGGAGCGGAGCTCCTGGCCAGCGCCGGCGCCTCGGAGATCTCGGTGATGGCCACCCACGCCCTCCTTTCCGACCCGGCGGTCGACCGGCTCAAGGCGGCCCCGATTGCCCGGGTGGTGGTCACCGACACCCTGCCGGTGGCCGATGACAAGTACTTCGACAAGCTCGAAGTCCTCTCGGTGGCCAAGATCATCGCCGACGCCATTGACGCCGTCTTCGAGGACACCTCGGTCTCGGAGCTCTTCGGCGGGGACAACCTCGTCTGACGCGTTCTGGTCGAGGACCAGCGCCGGTCCGGGCGGGTGCAACACGAAGGTGAAGTCCTGGTGGGTGGGCGTCTGGCCGGGTTGGAGGCCGACCCGCTTTCGGCTACGCTGATTCGTCGCTCGGAGGCAAGCGCCCCAGCACACGATCCGCACCACCCGAGGAGATCTGTCATGGCCGAAATCACGCTCGCCGCCGAGGTGGGACGTTCCCTGGGAACCCGGGCCTCGCGCCGGTTACGCCGCGACGGCAAGATCCCGGCGACGCTCTACGGGCACGGCATGGATCCGGTGTCCCTGGCCGTGGCCGCTCGGGACCTCCGCATCGCCCTGAACGGCGAGGCCGGGAGCAACCAGCTGCTGAATCTGAACACCGGAGCAACCACCTACCTGGCGCTGGCCCGAGAGATGCAGCGCCATCCGGTGGCCAACACGGTCACCCACGTCGACTTCCAGATCGTGCGCCGGGACGAGGTGGTCAGCGCCGAAGTGTCGGTCGTGCTGACCGGCGAAGCGCTCGAGGTGCACCACGGTGACGGCCTGGTCGACCAGCAGATGTTCACCCTGGCCATCAACGCCCTGCCCGCCGACATCCCCATCTCGATCGAACTGGACGTCTCCGAACTGGTGATCGGTGGCCAGCTGCGGGTGTCGGACCTCAAGTTGCCGGCCGGTGTCACGACTGACGTCGACGGCGAGTCTGCCGTGGTCATCGGCCAGCCGCCGCGGGTGATTGCGGCCGAGGGCGAAGAGGGTGCCGAAGGCGAAGCAGGAGCCGCCGCCGGCGCCGAGGGGGATTCGGCCACCGGGGCCGACTCTTCCGACGCCGAGGCCTAAGCCCTGCGGAACCCGTTCGGGCGTTCGGAACGCCGCGGCACACCGGTCGACGCGCTCGTTCTGGGCCTGGGCAATCCCGGTCCCGAATTCGAAGGGTCACTGCACAATGCGGGTGCCGACGCGGTGATGCTGCTGGCCGAACGGGCCGGCGCCACCCTCAAGACCGAAAAGGGGACGCGAGCCCGGGCGGTCGTCACCAAGCTGGGCGGCAAGTCGGTCGCCCTGGCCGTGCCCACCACGTACATGAACGACTCGGGCGCGGCCGCCCATAGCCTCGTGTCCCGGTATGGCATTGACGATCCCACCGCACTGATCGTGGTGCACGACGAACTCGACCTTCCCCCGGGAACGGTGCGGATCAAGGCGGGCGGAGGGCTGGCCGGACACAACGGGCTGCGCTCGCTCGAAGCGCATCTGCACACCACCGATTTCCTGCGGGTGCGCATCGGGGTCGGCAAGCCGACCAGCGCCGCCCAAGGTGCGAACCACGTGCTGAGTCGACCGTCCAAGTCGGTCCGAGCGGCCCTGGCTGAATCGATCGGCGTCGCGGCAGAGGCGGTGGAGCGGATCCTGAGCGACGGGCTCGAGAGCGCCACCCAGTGGTGCCACTCGCTGCGGTGACCGAGTCCAACCGGGACGTCCTCAGCGCCGTTCCCGCCTTGCTGCGCACCGATCCGGCCTTCGCCGAACTCATCAGTGCGGGTGACGCCACCGTTGCCGTGGCCGAGGCGGCCGCCCCCCTGGTCGTGGCCGGATTGGCCCGCTTTACGCAGCGACGGCCACTCCTGGTGGTCACCGCCACCGGGCTGGAGGCTGAACGACTGGTCGACGACCTGAGCTGCCTGGTCGAGGAGGCCGAGCCGGAGCAGGCGGAGGGCGGGCTGGGGACGGTGGCCCTCCTGCCGGCGTGGGAGACCCTCCCCTTCGAGCGGGTCAGTCCCGAGGTGGAGACCATGGGCCGGCGCTCCGCCGTGCTCTGGAGCCTCGGACATCCCGATGACCCCGCCCTGCCGCCGGCACCGCGCGTGCTGGTGGCACCGGTGCGGGCCCTGCTGCAACGCCTGCCTCCGGTCGGTCCCGAGTCCGCTCCGGTCGTCGTCCGACGCGGTGAGCAGGTCAGCACCGACGATCTGCTCACCCGCCTGGTGTCCATGGGCTACCGGCGCGAGCACCAGGTCGAACACCGCGGGGAACTGGCGGTGCGCGGTGGCATCGTCGACGTGTTCCCGTCCACGTCTGATCGCCCGGTGCGTATCGACCTCTGGGGCGACGAGGTGGAACGGCTGACCGTCTTCTCGGTGAGCGATCAGCGTTCGTCGGGGGACATCGACGTCGCCTATCTCTACGGCTGCCGGGAAGTGCAGCTGACCGAGAGCATCCGCCAGCAGGCCGCACGCCTTCTCAGCACTGAGCCCTGGGGGTCGGCGCAGTGGGAGCGCATGGCCGAGGGCATGTCGTTCGACGGCATGGAGTCCTGGCTCCCGTTCGTGCACCCAGAGGAAGCGCTGGTGCCCGACCTGTTGGGATCCGGTGCCCTGGTCGTGCTGGCCCAGCCCCGCCGGATACGCGACCGCGCCCTGCAACTGATCGATGAGGAAGCGGCCCTGGCCGATGCCCTGGCGGTGACCTGGGGGGCCGAAGGGCGCGGCGAGCAGTTGCCCCGGCTACACCTTCCCTTCGAGCGCCTGCTCTCGAACTGTCCCGCCGGCGTGGTGTCGCTGCCGGTGGTCGCCGATGGCCCGAACACGACTGCGATGACGACTCGCCGGTTCTCCCCGGTGGCGGGCGATCAGGCCCTGCTGGCTCGTCAAGTCTCCGATCTGGTGGCCGACGGTTACGCCGTGACGTTGTGCTCGGCCACCGCGGCCGGAGCGACGCGCCTGTCGTCGGTGCTGGCCGGGGAGGGTGTGCACGTCCCGGTGGTCGATCGCGCCCCGGGGGGACCTGGGGCAGTGGTGGTGGCGGCTCCCCTTACCGGCGGAGCCATCCTGCCGGACGCCAAGATCGCCCTGCTGGCCGAAGGCGATATCAGCGGACGCCGGCTGCCCCATCGCAAGGCCCGGCCCCGGGCTCGGGCCACCGACGGCTTCTTCGACGACCTGGCCGTCGGCAGCTACGTGGTGCACCGCCAGCACGGGGTCGCCCGTTTCGACGGGGTCACCTCGCGGACCATGGCGGGCGCTACCCGTGACTACCTGATCCTGCAGTACCGGGGTAATGACCGGCTCTACCTCCCGGTCGATCAGATCGAAGCCATCACGCCCTACAGCGGCGGCGAGACACCCTCGCTCTCGAAGATGGGTGGGGCCGACTGGCAGCGGGCCCGGGCCAAGGCCAGAGCGGCGGCCGGAGAGATCGCCGAGGAGCTGGTGCAGCTCTACCGGGAGCGGCTGGCCGTCGAGGGCCATGTCTTCGGCGCCGATACCCCCTGGCAGGCCGAGATGGAGGGTGCGTTCGGATTCGTCGAGACCGATGATCAGCTCGGGGCCATCGCCGACGTCAAGGCCGACATGGAGTCGCCGCGGCCGATGGACCGTCTGGTCTGTGGCGACGTTGGTTTCGGCAAGACCGAGATCGCCGTCCGCGCCGTCTTCAAGGCGGTCCAAGACGGCAAGCAGGCGGCCGTCCTGGCGCCGACCACGCTGCTGGCCAGCCAGCACGCCCAGACCTTTGCCGACCGCTACAGCTCCTACCCGGTACGGGTCGAACTGCTGAGCCGGTTCCTCTCGCCGGCCCAACAGAAGAAGGTGATTCAGGGTTTGGCCGACGGCAGTGTCGACGTCGTCATCGGCACGCACCGCTTGCTCGGCAGCGACGTGACGTTCAAGCAACTCGGGCTGTTGGTGGTCGACGAAGAGCAACGCTTCGGGGTGACGCACAAGGAAGCCGTCAAGCGGCTGACTCAGAGCATCGACGTGCTCACGCTCACGGCCAGCCCGATCCCGCGCACCCTCGAAATGGCCCTGACCGGGATCAGGGACCTCTCTATGGTCAACACGCCGCCGGCCGACCGCCGGCCCATCCTCACCTACGTGGGCGAGTACGACAGCGCCGCGGTGAGCGAAGCGCTGCGCCGGGAACTGCTGCGCGAAGGCCAGGCCTTCTTCGTGCACAACCGGGTGTCCGATATCGACAAGGTGGCTCGTGACATCCAGGCCCTGGTGCCCGAAGCCCGGGTGGCCATCGCGCACGGGCAGATGGACGAAGGCAGCCTCGAGACGGTGGTGCTCGACTTCTGGGAGCGCCGCTACGACGTGCTGGTGTGCACCACCATCATCGAATCGGGCATCGACATGCCCTCGGTCAACACCCTGGTGGTCGACCGGGCCGATCTGCTCGGATTGGGTCAGCTCCACCAGATCCGGGGCCGGGTGGGGCGCAGTGGCCAGCGGGCCTATGCCTACCTCTTCCACCCGGCTGACCGCGTCCTGTCCGAGACGGCCTACGAACGGCTCCGGACCATCGGCGAGCACACCGAACTGGGCTCGGGCTTCAAGATCGCCATGCGGGATCTCGAGATCCGGGGGGCGGGCAATTTGCTCGGCTCGGACCAGTCAGGTCACATCGCCGCCGTCGGTTACGACCTCTACGTGCAGCTGGTGGCCGAGGCGGTGGCCGAGGCCCGCGGCGAGGCCCGGCCCGTGCCCCCCACCATCGTGCTCGACCTGCCCGGGGACGCCCACCTGCCCCAGGACTACGTCACGGCCGAGGATGCCCGGCTGGAGGCCTACAAGCGCCTGGCCGCGGCCACCTCGGCGGCCGACGTGGCCGATATCGGTCTCGAGTGGCAGGACCGGTTCGGGCCCCTGCCCGCTCCGGCCACGGCTCTGTTGGCGGTGGCCCGACTGCGCGTCAGCGCGATGGCCCGGGGTATCGGCGAGGTGGCGGTCAGCCCGGTCCGGCCCCACGGCGTGCGCCAGGCGGCGGTCCGGGTCAGCCCGGTCACGCTGGCGGCCAGTGCGGAGGTGCGGTTGCGACGGTTGCACCCCGGCGCCACTTACAAGCCTGAGCTCAGCCAACTGAACCTGCCGCTGCCCTCAGGGACCCTGGCCGCTGACGCCGTACGGGAGTTGCTGGAAGATTTGCTGCCAGCCCCCGATTCCGTTCTGGCGGGGGACACCTTGTAACATGCGCCCCTCGTGAAGCGCTTCCTGGTCCTCCTCGTGGTGGTGGCGGGTGGTCTGGCCTGGGCAGCATTCGGAGTGCCGTCCAATGCCGCCACCGTGAATGGACAGGCGATCAGCCAGTCGCAACTCAATTCGGATGTCACGGCGATTTCCAACAGCGCCACTTATTTCTGTTACCTCAACGGGCAGCAGGTGGTCGAGTCAGACGGTGGCGCGGGCATCGCGCCGGTCAACGGAGTCGGGCAGCAGACCTCCGCCGGCCCCCGCACTTCGGCCACGACGGCCTTCGTGGCCAACTACCTCGACACCGAGGTCGGTCACCAACTGGTCGACGAGCTGGCGGCCCAGCGCCATCTGACCGTGACGGCCGCGGACCTGACGACGGCTCGTACCCAGTTCGAGGATCAGATCAGCTCGATCATGTCGGATGTCGAAGGGTCGCAGTACCAGTGCAGCTCGGGCACAACGGCGTTGACCGGTCAAGCGGTCCTGGCCACGATGCCCTCCTCCTTCATCAACGAGCAGGTCAAGTTCTTCGCCACCGTCAACGTGCTCGAAGAGTCACTCAGTGGCCTGGCCACGTCAACGGCGTCGTTGAAGACCTATTTCGAGGCTCACCAGTCCCAGTTCGACACTGCCTGCTTCACGGTGGCCCAGTACACCTCGGAGTCGACGGCCGAAGCGACGCGGGCGGCGGTCTTTGAGGGTGGTTCCTTTGCCACTCTGGCCGCCGAGCAACCTCAGGGCGGTCCCCAGGGCTGCGACGTGCTGGCCACCATCATCTCGGAGCTGCCGGCCAGCGCCGACCTGTCCTCGTTGCCCCTCAACACCGTCTCGCCGCCGGTCGAGGTCGACGGGCAATACCTCTTGATCGAGATGACGTCGCGTTCATCCACCTCGTTCGCCACGGCGGAGTCAGCGGTCAAGAATGCCGTCGAACTGGTGCAGAGCAAGAAGGCGGAGTCGGCCATCGGGACAGCGGAGCACCACGCCAGCGTGACCCTCGACCCGCGTTATGGGACCTGGCACAGCCTGAACGCTCAGGTCCTGGTGCCGAAGACACCGCTGCCGGCTGATGTGCTCGACGCCGGTGTCAACTCGCCGGTGGCCGCGGCGGCGAGCAAGCCGGCTTCGAGCTGACGCCCGACTCGGTGGAAGCCCGTCCCCACATCACCGTGGTGGGCTTGGGACCGGCCGGGCCAACACATCTCGACCCGGCCACCCAGAGCCTGATCAGCGCCGCGCCGGCTGCCTATCTGCGCACAAGGCGCCATCCATCCGCCGCGGCGTTCGACGACCTTCCCAGCTTCGACGAGCTCTACGATGCCGCCGACTCATTTGACGCGTTGTACCAGGCCATCATCGAGGAATTGGTGGCGGTGGCCACCGAACACGCACCACAACCGGTTGTCTACGCCGTGCCCGGATCACCGTTGGTGGCAGAGCGCACCGTGGTGCTCCTCCGCCAGGACCCCCGGGTCGAGGTCGAGATCGTGCCGGCCCTCTCCTTTCTCGATCTGGCCTGGCTCCGCCTGGGTCTCGATCCCCTCACGGCCGGCGTGACCATGCTCGATGCCACCCAATTGGCCTCGACCAGCTTGCCGGCCGGTCCCGCCCTGGTGGCGCAATGCTGGTCGGGTGCGTTGCTCTCGGACATCAAGCTCATGGTCGACGACGACCGCGAGCCCCCACCGGTGACGCTGCTCCACCATCTGGGTCTCGAAGACGAGGTGGTGCTCGCCGTCGACTGGTGGGACATGGACCGCTCGCTGGAGCCGGACCATCTGACCTCGCTGTACATCCCGGCCTGGACCGGCGCGAGCTCACTCGAGGCGGCCATGGCCGACCTGGAGCAGCTGATGCGGACCTTGCGCGCGCAGTGCCCGTGGGACCGGGCGCAGACCCACGCCTCCCTGATGCCCCATCTGGTCGAGGAGTCCTACGAAGTATTGGACGCGCTGGAGGGAGTGAGTGGGGCGAACGTCGATGACGGGTCCTTCGACCATTTGCGTGAGGAGCTCGGGGATCTGTTGTTCCAGATCGTCTTCCACGCCCGGTTGGCGGCCGAGGAGGGCGAGTTCACCCTGGCTGATGTGGCCCGGGGCATTCAGGCCAAGTTGGTGCACCGCCATCCCCACGTGTTCGGTGACGTCAAGGCCGAGGACCCCGACCAAGTGGTGGCCAACTGGGAGGTCATCAAGAAGCAGGAAAAGGGGCGGACCAGCGTGACCGAAGGCATCCCGTCCGAGTTGCCGGCGCTGATGCTCAGCAGCAAGTTGCAGCGCAAGGCGCGTTCGGTTGGCGTCGATCCCTCGCCGCCCATCGACGTCGTCGCTGCGTTCATCGCGCTGGAAGACACCGCGTCGACGATGGCTCGGGACCACCCCGACGAACCCCTCGACGACGACGCGACGCAGGCGCGCCTGGTCGGACAATTGCTCTTCGCCTTGACCGACTTGGCCCGACGACTCGGTGTCGATCCGGAGCAGGCCTTGCGCACACAGGCCAACGAGCTGCGCCGTCGCATTCTCGCCAGTGAAACGGCCGACGGTGCATCGTCGTGATGGCGTCCCCAATGCGCCAGTAGGCACACACTAGGCTTACCCCCCGGCGTCCCACAGGGAGGACGCTGAGGGAGAGTGCAGTGAGCGCCATCGAGCACGTCATCGGGCGGGAGGTCCTCGATTCCCGCGGCAATCCGACCGTGGAAGCCGAGGTGTTGCTCGAGTCCGGTGGGCGCGGTCGTGCCATCGCACCGTCGGGAGCGTCGACCGGCATCAGCGAAGCAGTCGAACTGCGCGATGGTGGCACGCGCTATTCGGGGAAAGGCGTGACCGACGCGGTCACCCATGTGAACGTGGACATCGCCGATGCCCTCGAGGGGATGGAAGCACTCGACCAGCGGGCCGTCGACTTCGCCATGATCGACCTGGACGGGACACCCGACAAAGGCCGTCTCGGCGCGAACGCCCTCTTGGCCGTCTCCTTGGCCAACGCCAAGGCAGTGGCCGACGAACTCGGGCTTCCCCTCTACCGCTCGATCGGCGGCGCCAATGCCCATGTCCTGCCGGTGCCCATGCTCAACGTGCTCAACGGTGGCGCCCACGCCAACAACTCCGTGGATTTCCAAGAGTTCATGCTGATGCCAGTCGGCGCGGCCTCGTTCAGCGAGGCCCTCCGTTGGGGTACCGAGACCTACCAGGCGCTCAAGTCCATTCTGGCCGAACGTCATATGCCGACCACCGTGGGCGACGAAGGCGGGTTCGCCCCCGACCTGGCGGCCAACGCGGACGCCCTCACCCTGCTGGTGGAGGCGATCGAGCGGGCCGGGCGTATCCCGGGTGAAGAGATCGCACTCGGTATGGATCCGGCCACCAGCGAGCTGTGGGAGGACGGTGCCTATGTGCTCGAAGGGGAGGGCCGGACCCTCTCATCGGCCGAACTGGTCGACTACTGGATCGAGTTGGTTGACCGCTACCCGATCGTCTCGATCGAAGACGGCATGGCCGAAGAGGACTGGGACGGTTGGGCCGCGCTGACCAAGGCGATCGGTCACCGGGTGCAATTGGTGGGCGACGACATCTTCGTCACCAATGTGGCCATTTTGGAACGCGGGATCAGCGAAGGAGTGGCGAACTCGGTCCTGGTCAAGCTGAACCAGATCGGGACGTTGACCGAGACGCTCGAGACGGTGGCCTTGGCCAACCGCTCCTCGTACAGTGCCGTGATCTCGCACCGATCCGGCGAGACCGAGGACACCACCATCGCCGATCTGGCTGTGGCCACCAACGCCGGCCAGATCAAGACCGGTGCACCGGCCCGTTCTGACCGGGTGGCCAAGTACAACCAGCTCCTACGGATCGAGGAGGACCTGGGCGATTCGGCGCGCTATCTGGGCCGGAGCGCCCTCTCGGGTTCGGGAAGGATCGGACATGGCGAAGGCTGAGCGCTCCCGCCGGCGACCGGCCCCGTCCAATCAACGGAAGGCCCGGCTCATCCTCTTCGGCGCGGCCCTGCTGTCAGTCGTGATCTTGGTGGCCTGGTTCCCGGCCGGCGCGTTGCTCCACCAGCGGTCCGACCTGGCCAGCGCCAACACCCAGCTGCGAGAACTGCACCAGCAGGACTCGCAACTGGCCCAGGAGGGCAAGGCCCTGAGCAACTCTGCCGAGATCTCCCGCATTGCCCGTGAGCAGTACCAGCTCGTGAGCCCGGGACAGCAGGCCTACGAGGTCCTACCGCCCGCGGGTTCCTCGTCGAACGGCCGAGACCCCGGTGACGATGCCCCGGCCAGCCCGTCGACGGCGGCCCAACTGCCTTCCAGCGGGACGTCGACGTCGACCGGATCCCATGCCACGACGGACAAGTCGCAGCAGAACTCCTCTTCAGCCCTCGACCGCATGCTGAGGGCACTCGAGTTCTGGCGTTGAGCCAGCCGCCGGACGACGCGGACCTCGCGGCCGTCGCGGCGCTGCTCGGACGGAAGCCGGGCGGCAACTTCACCGTGGTGGTCCGGCGGGCCGACGGCCAGCCGTCGGTCATCGCCAACGAACCCCTGCTGCGCGATGGCACCCCGATGCCCACGCGTTACTGGCTGATCGACCCGACGCTGAGCTCCTCGGTGGCCCGGCTGGAGTCCGAAGGCGGCGTCAAAGCGGCCGAAGCCGCCGTCGACGCACAGCGCCTGGCGGCGGCGCACGAGCAATACGCGCGCCAGCGCGATGCCCTCTTGCCCGCCCAGTGGACCGGGCCGCGTCCGAGCGGTGGTGTGGGCGGCACGCGACAAGGAGTGAAGTGTCTGCACGCTCATATGGCCTGGTGGCTGGCCGGCGGCGACGACCCCGTGGGTCAGTGGGTGGCCGAAAAACTGGAGATCACCCGCTAGGTCTCGCCGCTAGAGTCGCGCCGTGGCGAGTCCTCATCGATCCGGTGGCCCGGTCGCCGCCATCGACTGCGGCACGAACTCGACTCGCCTCCTGATCGCCGATCAGGACGGCGCCAGCCTCGCGCGCGAGATGCGGATCACCCGACTGGGCCAGGGCGTCGACGCCACCGGTCGTCTCAGCGACGAAGCGATAGGGCGCACGGTGAGTGTGCTGACTGAATTCCGCCAGAGCATGGACGAGCACGGCGTCAGTGCGGCTCGGCTCATCGCCACGTCAGCTGTTCGGGATGCCGAGAACGGATCCGAATTTCTCGACCAGGCCACCAAGGTGGTCGGGGTGCCGGCCGAGAGGCTGACCGGGAACGAAGAGGGGCGCCTCGCCTTCCGGGGGGCCACGTTCGATCTGGCGCCAGGTCCCGACGCCGACCTCGTGGTCGACATCGGCGGGGGTTCAACCGAATTGGTGACCGAGCTGGCCGGATCGATCGCCGCCTTTTCGATGGATATCGGGTGCGTCCGGGTGACCGAGCGGTTCCTGCGCCACGATCCACCCGAGGTCGCAGAGATCGCGAAGGCTCGCGAGTACATCGACCAGCAGATCTCGGGGGCGATCGAGCAGGTGCCCGAACTGAGGCAGGCCCGAGGGCGGCTCATCGGGCTGGCCGGGACCGTGTCGACGCTGGCGGCCCTCGAGCAGAAGCTCACGGTGTACGAGCGTGACGCACTCCACCACGCCACGCTCATCGCTGATGCTGTTGATCGCTGGTGTCTCCAGATGGCAGGCGATGCCTCCTCGGTACGGGCGGAATACCCCGGCATGCTCGATGGCCGCCAAGACATCCTGCTCGGCGGCGCCTTGATCCTCAAGCAGGTCATGGAGGAGTTTGCCTTCGAAGCCTGCCTGGTCTCGGAGTCCGACATCTTGGACGGACTCGTGCTCTCCTTGCTCGGGAGCTAAAGAAGACCCTGGCGCGGCGGCCAGGCCAGGGGAAACGACTCATGGAGGAGGGAGAGGTTCGGGTTGTAGGCCGGGTCGTTCGCGAGCCATGCACCCCACTTCTTCTGCAGGAGCCGGATGTCGCGGTCGAAGCGGACTGCATTCTCGCCGTCCCCACCACGCGAATCACCCGGATCCTCGAAATGGATGAGTTCGGCATGCGGAGTCCAGCCGACCCGCCAGCCCACCTCGTAGAGACGTAGGCAAAAGTCGACGTCGCCGTACATCCCGGTGAACTGCGTCTCGTTGAAGCCATTCACGGCATCGAAGGCGTCCCGGCGAACAGCCATGCAGGCCCAGCTGACCGCCGATGGGCATTGCAGCAGCATCAGCCGCGCGAAGTAACCCGAAGAGAGGCTGTCGAAATGGAGCCGGTGTGGATTGCCCACGGTGCCACCGATACCCAGGACGATTCCCGCGTGCTGGATGGCCATGTCGGGATAGAGTAATTTGGCGCCGACGGCTCCGATGCCGGGGAACGAGAGGGTGCCGACCAGCTCCTCGAGCCACGAGTCGGTGAGCACCTCGATGTCATCGTGGACGAAGCACAGGACGTCGCCGCTGGCTCCGGCCGCCGCCACATTGCGCTGGGCCGGATCACTGATGTCGGCATCGTGGCGAATGATGGTCAGCCACTCGGCGTGGTCACGCAGGTACTGGCGCATGGGCGGCCGGAAGGCTCCGTCATCGAGCACGACGAGTTCAAAGTTCCGATAGGTCGATCTCGTCCTGATGCTGTCGATACACCGCGTGAAACGGGGACCCGAGCGCGGCAGGACGATGACACTGACCTTGGGCGGATCGGCTGGAAGGTTCCATTTGATCCGGTTGAAACTGCTGCCGCGAATGGTGATGGCCGTCGCCGGTAGGCCGATGCGATCGAGGTAATCCTGCGCGACCCGTCGGGAGGCCTCGACCACATAGGGCTTGGCGGCGAGGGACGAGGCCGTTGAGTCCGGGTGGGACCGCCAGTGGTACAGCACGTGGGGTAAGTGGATCACCTGCGATGGCCGCAAGAGTTCGAGGATGCGCAAGACGAGATCCCAGTCCTGGCTGCCTTCGACACCCTCGCGGAAGCCGCCAACCTGCCTGACCAGATCAGTGCGGAGCAGGCAGAGGTGGGAGAAGTAGTTCTGTCCCAGAATCAGTAATGGATCGAAATCCGGCTTGAAGTAGGGATCGCCACGAGTTCCGTCGTCGAAGATGTGGTCCTCGTCGCTGTAGAGGATGCCCGCATCCGGCTTGGCCGCGATGGCCAGGGCGGCGACCGCCAAGGCGTGCTGGGCCAGCAGGTCGTCGTGGTCCATTAGGCAGATCCACTGACCCTGCACCAAGGAGATGGCAGAGTTTGACGAGGCCGAGATGTGTCCGTTGACGTCCCGTCTGATCACGCGGATTCGGCTGTCGAGCTCGGTGTACTCCTCGAGGATCTTGGCCACGTGGGGTTCCGAGGAGCAGTCGTCCGAGATGCAGAGCTCCCAATTCGGGTAGAGCTGATCGCGGACGGAGTCGATGGCCTGACGCAGGAACTCTTCGGGCGCGTTGTAGACCGGGCACACGACCGAGATCAGAGGCGGATCCGAGAGGGCGGACACCGAAGCTCGGAGCCGATCGAGGACGGTGGCGTCGAGGGTGTCGTAGAGGTCGACCCATTGGGGATATCGGCTGTCGGACATCTCCCGCTCGGTGCCTGACCACCGGCTGGAGAGGCTGGGGATGATCTCCTCGGCCGGAGAGACGGCCGAGGCGGGATTGACCGCCCTTCGCGCTCGTCGGAGTACCGAGCGCAGGCGTTGGCCGAGATCGGATTGGGCCGGTGGGTTCGTTGGTTCGGGCCCCTCGGCGGCCGTGGTCAACAGTCCAGCCAGGTGTTCCTGGTTCCTCAGCGCGCTTTCGAGGAACTCGATATCTGCCTCAGCGGCCATGAGCCGCTTCAGCAGGTCCTCGTCGCCCGTGCCCCTTTGCTGGTCACTCACGGTCGAGACACCGGCTGACCTGGCCCAACACAGGTCAAACGTTAGTCCGTGGGGTTGCTAACTCGATTCGTAGGCCTCGATGTCGGACAGACAGACCTTGCGCATCTCAGTTGAGGGCGCTTCGTAGTAGGTGCGATACCAGGCCACGGTGCGCCGCACGGTCTCGTCAAAATCCCATCTCGGTCGCCAACCAAGGAGGGTGACCGCCTTGTCGATCGAAATTCTGAGTGTCTTCGCTTCAAGGTGGGGCGCCATGCCGGCTTCGGATTCCCAGCGTCCTGATCCCCACTGGTCGACGACGGCGTCAGCCAACGCCGCCACGCTGGCTTCCGCGGTGGCCAGTGGCCCGAAGTTCCAGGCTTGGGCCCAGGCGTGGGGGTCGTCGCCGAGCAGGTGCGAGGCCAGAGAGAGATAGCCGGAGAGGGGTTCGAGCACATGCTGCCAGGGACGGGTCGAAGCGGGGTTGCGAACGATCAAGGGCTGGCCGGCCGCCAGAGCGCGGACCGCGTCGGGGACGATGCGGTCGTCAGCCCAGTCGCCCCCGCCGATCACGTTGCCCGCTCGCACAGAGGCCAACCGAATGCCTGGGTCAGCGCTCCGCTCGTGGGAGAAGTACGAAGCGCGATAGGCCTCGACCACGAGCTCCGCTCCCGCCTTACTGGCGCTATATGGATCAGAGCCGCCCAAGGGGTCGGACTCCCGCAAACCCCAGACGTCCCCGTCGTTCCGGTAGCACTTGTCGCTGGTGATGACGAGCACGGCGCAGGGCTGATCGAGTTCCCGGACGGCTTCGAGCAGGTTGAGCGTGCCCATGACGTTGACGTCAAACGTCTCGCGTGGTGCTCGCAAACTGGCCAGCACGATGGGTTGCGCGGCCAGATGGAACACGACATCGGGCTTGGCCCGCCCGATGGCCTGCACCAATCGGTCGCTGTCGCGGACGTCGGCCCGGACGTCATCAACCAGCAGATCGCCGATACCTGACACCGTGAAGTTGCTTATGGAAGACGGTGGGTCGAGGGCGTAGCCAGACACGTTGGCCCCGAGTTGATGAAGCCACAGGGCCAGCCATGAGCCTTTGAAACCAGTGTGCCCAGTGAGGAAGACCGATTTCCCGGCGAGTGAGGGCCAAGCGCTCTGCATGAGACTGAAATCCTAAGGCCTCCTCCCCTTTGGAGGGGCTACCAGATCTTCCAGGGCGCGGAACCGCTCGACCAGAGCTCTTCGAGGAGTTGTAGTTCCCTGATGGTGTCGACGGGCTGGAAGAATCCATCGTGCCGGTAGACGGTGAGCCGGTCGGATCTGGCCAAGGTCCCAAGGGTGCCCTGCTCGAACACGGTGTGGTCACCTTCGATCTCGTCGAGGACGCCGGGAGAGAGGACGAAGAAGCCGCCGTTGATCCAGGCTCCATCGCCGTGGGGCTTCTCGAGAAAGGCGGTGGCACGGTCGCCCTCGATGTCGATGGCACCGAAACGGCCCGGCGGTTGCACCGCCGTCACCGTGGCTGGGCGGCCACCTGCTCGATGT
The DNA here is from genome assembly GCA_036489775.1 of Acidimicrobiales bacterium. Lineage (GTDB taxonomy): Bacteria > Actinomycetota > Acidimicrobiia > Acidimicrobiales > RAAP-2 > Bog-473. The sequence goes on from DASXFC010000009.1 coordinate 30,429, forward strand.
TGTTGAAGCAATGCCGAGATATTGACGTCGGCCACACCGTCCCCGTAGGTGCAGCAGAAATCCTCACCGTCCACATACGGCGCGATGCGCTTGAGGCGACCGCCGGTCTGTGTGTCCAGTCCGGTATCAACCAAGCTGATCCGCCACGGTTCGGTCGCCGTCTGGTGGACTTCCATCGAGTTCTCACGGAGGTCGAACGTGATGTCAGAGGTATGCAGGAAGTAGTTGGCGAAGTACTCCTTGATCACGTACCCCTTGTAGCCACAGCAGATGATGAAGTCCGTGATCCCGTGAGCGGCGTAGATGTGGCAGATGTGCCAGAGCAAAGGTCGACCACCGACCTCCACCATCGGCTTTGGTCGCAACGTCGTCTCTTCGGTCAAGCGAGTGCCGCGACCTCCGGCCAGTATCACGGCCTTCACGTCGCTACCTCCCTTTCTTGGCCGATGGGCTCGCTGGAGATTACCGGCATTTGTGAGCGGTTCTTCCTATGGAGAGCCGAGGCTCGTCGCTTTAGGCGAACAACTCCTGGTTGACGCGCTCGGTAAAGCGGTCGCTGTCCCCGAAGTGGTGATCAGCGTATTGCCGTCCCCGGGCACCGAGCTCGGCCAGGACGGGAGTCCTTTCCAGCTGGCGAACGAGGTCAGGATAGTCATCGAAACAGATCACGCCGCCCGAGGCGACCCAGCAGGCGGCCGCGCTCGACGCCGGTACTGCCGCCGGCGTCCCGAAGCGCAGTGATTCAATGCACTCCCTCCCGATGACCGGGCCAGGCGAGAGGTCGACGGTGAGCCGGGCGTGCGCCATCAGACGCCACAGATCGGTGCGTGTATCGACGGCGACGTTGCCCCGGAGGGCTCGGCCCTTCCACGCCGAGGCTTGCGCACCCTCGACGACTACGACGTAGTCGTCGTGAAAGGCCGCCGTCAGCCAGGCCACGCCGTCGGTGGGCGGCGCCGGATCGGGCCGGCCGGCCCGGTCGGTCAGCACTAAGAAATAATCGGTGAACCCGAACCCGCTGTGCCGGTGCTCGGCGGCCATCGGGTTCACCGGTACTTCGATCCCTATGAAGTCCGGGCGCGCCACAGTGGGCCTCAGCGGCAAGGCAGCGGGATCATCCGGCATTTGTGGCAGCACGGGGCGGGTGGGGCGCCGTTGCAGCCGGCGCAGCAAGGCGGCGGGGGCGGCGCCGATCTGATCGATGACCACGGTGGAGTTGGCCGGCACGTCATCGGGCCAGATCAGGTGATCGTCATCGGGCCACTCGCCGGCAGACGAGGGTCCCAGGCCAACGACGTCAAAGGCACCATCAGGGGTGCGCCCCTCCCGGCCTGGTGCGGCCACCATGACCTGGGCCGATCGGGAGCCGGCGCCGGCCAGCGACCGTATGACGAAGCTCACTTCCGAGCCTTCGTCGAACCAGTTGCTGCTCAGGAAAAGCGCGGCCGGTTTCGGCGCGGACTTAGGCACGGTCCGTCGTGCCTTGGCCTGCGACGTCACGCTGCAGCCCAGCCACGGCGGCCTGCAGGCGTGTCACTTCTTGTCCAAGGATCCCAGTCAGTTCCGAAGTGATGGTCTCGAGGGCGGCCACCCGTCCATTCAGCTCGTCGCATCGTTCAGCCAGCGCGTCCACGGCCCGGATCAAGTCCCCGACGATGTCGGGATCTGAGTGCCACAACGTCCGCCGGATGGCTCGGCGCCAACGGCTCATGGGGGCGCTCTGCAGGGCGCTCCAGCCGGTATGCAGACGCGTGACCAGTTCGCCTGAGCGAATCGGCGGAAGCGGCTCGGGCGACTCGGCCGGTCGCGACAGCATGGCGGGAGGGGGTGGTTCAGTCATTCGGGTCGGGTTAGGTTCGCACGCCACTGACGCCACCACTCCGATTCTCCGGGATCGCGCAAAGCGCAAGACGAGTCTAACCGTGAGAGGGCTGGATTCAGGAAGGGGTCTCCGCTGATGAGAGATTCACTCCACCGGTCCAGGAAGGCGACGATGTCACGGACATCCCCGGCGGTACCGCGACTCGGAGACTCGTGGTGGATGAGCTCTGCCGATGCCTCATAGATGACGCGGAGTCCCACCCGCTGTGCGCGCAGGCAGTAGTCGACGTCGTTGAGGTCCACCCCGAGGGTCTCGTCGAAGCCGCCCAGTTCGTCGAAGACTTCTCGGCGGGTCATGAGGCACGCCCCGGTGACCGCAGCGCACTCTCGCGTGAGGGCGGCCATGCCCAGATAGCCGGGAAGGTGTTCCTCGAGGCCCACGAAGAGGTGGCCGGCAGCCCCACCGAGTCCGACCACCACGCCGCAGTGCTGCAACCGGCGATCGGGATAGAGAAGGCGGGCACCCACCGCGGCCACGTTGGCCCGCATGGCCTGACCGGCCAAGGCACCGAGCCACCCGGAACGGATGGCCTCGACGTCATTGTTGAGGAAGAGAAGGAGCTCACCTTTGGCCGCGCCGGCGGCCTGGTTGTTCAAGGCCGCCCAATTGAAGGGCCGGTCATCCCTGGTGATGTGCACGTCCGGACGAACAGCCAGGCGGTCCAGGAGCGTGGCCGTTTCGGGTTGCGTCGATCCGTTGTCGACGAGCAGATACTCGAGGTCTATGCCGTCGCAGGTGGCGTCGACCGACTCCACGCAGCTCCGAAGGAACTGCGGCTGATCCCGAAAGGGGATGATTGCACTGACCGTCGGTGACCCGCTGACGGCACGGGCGATTCGATAGGTATGTCGGAAAGCGCCCGGCGTGACCGAACCGGGGGTTTCTTCCCGTGCCAGCGCGGCGATCACGTGGTCGGCATTGGTGCTGAGTGAGGTCAGGTCGTCGGTGGGAGCCGACCGGTGGCATAGGACGGCGGGGACGTGCACGATGGCCTCGGCCACGCCGGCTGCTCGCAGCATGAGGTCGTGTTCGAAGTGGGGAGTTCCCGCGGTGGCTGGCGGCAATCGTGAGATCACTCCGGCGCTCAGCGCCACCGGGCGCCCGGTGTACCACGAGTGCAGCAAGAACTCAGGCGAGAATTGTGGCTTCAATCGTGGCGCGGTGTGGGCATCGTCGGGACCGACGAGATCCTCGTCCCCATAGACGACCGCTCCGGGTTGCAGGGTTCCCGCCAGTCGACTCACCGCGCTCGGGGCCCACCGATCACCGGGAAAGATCAACCCGATGTCCGATTCGGGCAGCTCCGCCACCGCCCGGTCGAACATGGCCGCCAACGGTTCAGGGCTCTCGATGGTGATGACCCGGGTGCGCTGGCTGGATCGCCGCACTCCTGACACGGCCAGCATCGAAGTGACGCTGGCCTGCCAGTTCCGATCGACCACGATGAGCAGGGACCATCCCGAGCTCGACTGGCGCTGGAGGCTCTGGAAGGACGCCACTACCGGCGGCAACGGCTCGCCGTCGACCAGCATGACCAGGCCGAGTGGGCGCTGCGGCGCCGGCGGTGGACTGGGGAGCGCCTCGACGCGACGAATCCAGGCGTCGTAGGCGCTCGGATCTTCAGCCACATCGGGCCGGAGGGGCGGCAGCGCACGGGGGGCGAAGAGCAGCCGATCCACGTCGTGCAATCTATCGGCGGGCCCCGGGGCTGGTCCCAGGCGCGTTGGCGCTGGCCAGGGCGAACCTGTCACGATGCGCCGGTGACGATCTCAGACCGTCTCCTGATGGGGCCCGGTCCATCCAACCCCTATCCAGAGGTCACCCTCGCCCTGGCGGCGCCCGTGCTCGGGCACCTCGACCCCGAGTTCCTGGCGTTGCTCGACGCCACCAATGACCGTCTGCGCCAGGTCTTCGCCACGGCGAGTGCGCTGACCCTCCCGATCAGCGGCACCGGCTCGGCCGGCATGGAGGCGGCCTTCGTCAATTTCGTTCGTCCCGGAGATCCGGTCGTGGTCGGGGTGAACGGAGTGTTCGGGGAGCGCATGTGTGAAGTGGCCAGTCGTCACGGCGCCCAGGTGATCCGGGTCGATGCGCCGTGGGGTAACCCACTCGATCCGGACCAGGTCTTGGGCGCACATCCGAATCCCGCACTCATCGCGCTGGTGCACGCCGAAACCTCGACGGGGGTGCGCAACGACGTGGCGGCCGTCGGCGCCGGCAAGGGTGAAGCTCTTTTGGTGGCCGACACCGTCACCTCGCTCGCCGGCATCGAGGTCGACATCGACAACTGGAAGGTCGATATCGCGTACAGCGGAACGCAGAAGTGTCTCGGGGTACCGCCGGGACTGGCGCCTCTGACCGTGTCCGATCGCGCCCGCCAAAGACTGGTGGAGCGGCCTTCGAGCTGGTACCTCGATCTCAACTTGCTGTCCCGGTACGTCGAGGGTGGCGAAGGCGGCCGGGTGTATCACCACACGGCTCCGGTGACCATGATCGGCGCCCTGCACGCCGGACTCGGTGCCGTTCTCGACGAGGGTTTGGATGCGGTCCAGGAGCGTCACGCCGCCTGTGGCCGGATGCTGCAGCAAGGGCTGGAGGGTTTGGGCCTCACGCTGTTCGCCCAGCCAGAGTGCCGCCTGCCCCAGCTCACCACGGTGTCCGTTCCCGATGATCTGCCCAAGGACATGGGTGAGGCCGATGTCCGCCGGGCGTTGCTGACGCGTTACGGGATCGAGATCGGAGCCGGAGCGGGCCAGCTGGCCGGGCGGGTCTGGCGGATCGGATGTATGGGCCACACGGCGCGGCCCCGCAACGTCCTCACGCTGCTCGCCGCCTTGGCTGAGGTGCTCGAGCGGTGAGTGCGGCCCGGGCCCTCCGCCATTCCCCCTTGCAGCTCCGCGGCCACCGGGTGCTGTTGCGGTCCTTGACCGAGAGCGACTTCGATGATTGGCATGAAGTTCGCACGCGTTGTGCCGACTGGCTGTTGCGCTGGGAGCCGAGGCCCAAGGGTGCCCCGCCGCCCTCAGAGGACCGTCCCAGCTTTGCCGCCCGCTGCGGCATTCGCGAGCGCGAACGCCATTTGGGCACGGGCTACGGATTCGGGATCTTCGTCGGCGAGCGCTTCGCCGGCGAGGTGACGTTGAGTTCGATCCAGCGTGGGCCATTCCAGAGTGCCTATATCGGTTACTGGATCGACGAGGCGCTGGCCGGGCGGGGATTCGTGCCCGAGGCGGTGGTGGTGACCCTCCGCTTCGCCTTCGAGGCGATTGCCCTGCACCGAGTGGAGATCTCGATCATTCCCCGCAATGCCTCCAGCCGGCGAGTGGTCGAGAAGCTCGGCATCCGCCAGGAGGGCATCGCCCAGCGTTTCCTCGAGATCGATGGGGCCTGGGAGGACCATGTGCGCTACGCCATCACCTCCGAAGAGTGGGCGGCACGCGAGGCCGACCTGGTCGCCGAATGGCTGGAGGACTGAGGTCAGACCTCGGGCTGGCCGGTGACCGATGGGGAGTGCCGGAAGAACTGTTCGACGTCGTGTTGATAGGTGTAGGAGTGAGGGCGTCGCCCGGTCTGGCGTCGTAGTCGCAGGGCGCGGATGAACGACTGCACGGCACCCGCGCTGGTGGCGTTGTACCGGAACCCGGTGGCGGCCAGGCGCCTGGTGTCCACGCCCCGGCCATAGCGCAGCAAATCTTCGAGTTCGGGTGGCAGGTCGAACAGACGGGACAGAGGTCGGATCTTGAGCGGGCTGAACGGCGAGAGCGGCACCAGTCGCGTGCCGCAGATGCTGGCGACTTCACTCCAGGGGAGACGCCCGTCCCCAGCCACGTTGTAGAGGCCTGGGATGCTGCCCAGGGTCACGTGGAGAAGCGCCCGCTCGACGTCGTCCTCCTCGACGAATTGGAGGAGGGGGTCGAAGCCGAAAATGGCTGGACACACGGGGCGGGACAGGTTGCGGCTGATGGGCGTCGTCAGGTGCGTCCCCAGCACATTGGCGAAGCGCAGGACGGTCACCAAGGTGGCCGGGTTGTCCTCGGAGAAGTCCCGGACCAGCGACTCGGCGTCGATCAGGGCGCGCTCGACCCGGTTCCGGGCCGGTGCGCTTCTCGGTGTGTCCTCGTCGAAGGTCGAGGGGTCGGCCGCATTCGAGCCGTAGACCAGGGTGGACGACTTGACGACGATGTGCTTCACCGACGATCCGGCGGCTCCGGCCGCGGCCAGGAGGTTCATCGTCCCGATCACGTTGATCTCGTGCATGGCCCGACTGGGCACCGTGGTCGAGTTGGTGATCATGAACGTATGCAAGATGGTGTCGACCTGCGTGGCCTTCACGATGCGATTGAGGATCGAGTAGTTCTGGTCGGACCGTACGAATTCAGCCCGCTCGAACGGCACGGTGGGGGTGTTGACGCCGAGCCCGAGGATGACCTCTATCCCCGCTTCCTCTTCGAGCGCTTGCACCATCCGGCCACCCCAGAAGGTGTCGGCACCGGTCACCAGGATCCGACGTCCCACCGGGTTCAGCCGAACCAGACGCTGCGCCGGTCGCGCAGCATGTCGTAGACCGAGTCCTGCAGCAGGGCACGGATGTGCTCAGCCTCCTCCATGACCCGGCTCTTCGAGTAGCGCTCCTGATCGGGGGGCACATCGAAGTGGATCGGATCGAGCACGCGCAGCTTGAACTTGGCCGGGAAGGGCATGACCACGCCGGCCGGCCCCATGGCCAGCAGGTTGGCTGTGATGGGCAGGTAGGGCAGGCCCAGAGCCTTGGCCAGTGTGGGCAGACGAAAGAGGACGGGCATCGCTTCTTCGGATCCGATGACGGAGATGGGGATCACGGGCACGCCTGCCCGCATGGCGATCTCGACGAAGCCACCCCGTCCGAACCGTCGGAGCTGGTAGCGGTCGGTGAAGGACTTCGACGGCCCTTTGGTCCCTTCCGGGAAGACCAGGGCCAGCTGCTGCTGCTCTTTCAAGAGCCGGTAGGCGTTGCCGGGTCGAGCCGACACGCCGCCAGCCCTGGCCCAGAGGGTCCCGACCACCGGAACCGTCCGGAAGAAGTAGTCGGCCAGCCCGTAGACCGGACGTTCCAGCTCCTTCTCGATGCCGTGCATGATGACCGGGGCATCGGAGGGGATGGCGCCGGCGTGGTTGGCCACCAGCAAGGCGCCGCCTTCGGTCGGGATCTTCTCGAGTCCCTCCCACTCGGCCCGGAACCACTTCGAATAGATCGGGTCGTACAGGGCCCGGGCCAGGGTGCGGACCCGTTCCGAGCGTCCCCACTCGTCGACATCGGACAGTCGGGGGTCCTCCAGCGGCTCGGCTTCCTCCGCTGGGATCCTGATCGGCACGATGGCCATGGACTTCTTCTTCTCAACCACGGGTCGCCCGTCGGCCACGTGACAATGGTATCGACCTCTCAGCCGGGGCCCAGCGGGCCGGCGGCTCAGAGGTTGGGACTGTGCCTCAGGGGCGGGCGGCGCCGATCAACCCCTCGGTGAAGATGGGGGAGTAGGAGACGTCCGAGCCGGTGAACGGGGCTTGGATCACGGTGTCCGTGCCGTAGGGCCCCGATCCGGTGTACATCACGACGTGGTCGACCGCGTCGTCGCCATCGAGGTTGTAGTAGTAGAGGAGGTCTCCGGGCTCGAGATTGCTCAGCGACACGTGCGGCAGGTCCGGCCACTGCGTCTCGGTGGTGCGGGGAATGGAGACGCCCGCCTGCGACCAGGCCCACTGGACCAAACCGGAGCAGTCGAAGCCGTTACCGGGCGATTCCCCGCCGTAGACGTAGGGCACGCCGAGCTGCGACTCGGCCTCCTGCACGGCAGCCATCTGCTCGGAGTCCCCGCTGCCTGTTCCGGCCACTGACCCGACATTTCCCGCGGCTTGGTTGGCGGCCGCGGTGGCAGCTGCTTCGCTCGATGCTCCCCCGACCGCGCCGGCCACCTGGGCGGCAGCTTCCGCGGCGGCTGCCGCGCGTTGAGCCGCGGCCGCATTCGCTGCCTTCTGAGCCGCGGCCGCTTCCGCTTGTGCTTCCTCGACCGCCGCTTGGGCCACTTCGGTGGCCAACTGTCCCTGCACGTTGCTCAGCGTCGCCGTTGTTTGGCTAGCTTCCGTCTCGTTGGCTGCCGCCAAGGAGGCAGCTTGGGTGGCTTGCGACTTGGCTTGGGTCGCTTCGCTCTCCTGCTGTGCTTCCTGCGTGTGCAAACGGGACTCGGAGGTCTGGAGTTGCGTCTTGGCCGAGTCCAGGTCTCCCACCACTTGATTGGTGTATTGCTGCCGAACGCCGGTCAGCGTCGCTGAATTGAAGTACGACGAAAAGTCCGATTGCGGCGTGGCGTAGACGTAGGCCCGGACGGCATCGTTGGCCAGCGTTTTCCGATCTTGGTGGATCTGCACGCGTGTCTTGACCAGGCTGGCGTCGGTGACCCGGAGCGCGTTCTGCACGTTGTTCAGATTCAGTTCCGCCGTGTCGTATTGATCATCGAGTTCCGCGGTCTCCTGTTCCTCTTTGGCCAGGGCCGCCTCGATCTGGGCCACCTGCGACTGGGTGGCGTTGATCTGAGACTGATTGGGAGCCGGACCAGGCAGCGTGGTGGACGTGTTGGTGGCGCCGGCGGGCGCGCTGAGACCAGCCAACCCCGGTGCCAGGCACACGAGGCCGACGATTGAGCCAGCAAGAAGTCCGCGAAGGTGAGGACTCCGGCGGGCAGTGTTCCGACATTCCACTGCAGCCACGACTGCAAAGAGTAACCCGGGCACTCCTCGTTCCAGCGGCACCCCTGGGTGACCACATCCCATCGTGGTTGACCGCGCATGGCCTACTTCATATGGTGCCGGACATGGAGCAAGTCGTCACGGTGCGCGGGGGCAGGGTTCGAGGAGTTGAGCGCAGGGGGGTCTGGTCGTTCTCGGGCATTCCCTACGCGGCACCGCCGGTGGGTGACTTGCGATGGCGCCCGCCTCAGCTGCCCGAAGGTTGGAGCGATGTGCGGGACGGCTCGGCGTTCGGACCGATCGCCCCGCAACCGGCTGCGGTGGCCGGTATCACTAGTCCGTCCGACCCCTCGGCGGCCGAGCCTCAAAGCGAGGACTGCCTCTCGCTCAACGTGTGGACGCCGGAGCTTCCGGACCAGCCGACGCCGGTACCGGGGTCCGGCCGCCCGGTCATGGTGTGGATCCACGGCGGTGGGTTCACCGGTGGGAGCGGTTCGGTCGCTCTCTACCGGGGTGGCGATCTCGTTCGCAACGGCGATGTCGTGGTTGTCACTATCAACTACCGACTGGGGGCGCTGGGCTTCCTGGGTCACCCGTGCGTCACTGACGCCGACGGTTACTGCGGCAGCTGGGGCTTGCACGATCAGGTGGCTGCCTTGCGCTGGGTGCAAGAGAACATCGCGCAGTTCGGCGGTGACGCCAGCAACGTCACGATCTTCGGGGAGTCGGCGGGTGGGTTCAGTGTGTCCGCGTTGTTGGCCGCGCCTTCGGCGCGCGGACTCTTCCGGCACGCCATTGTGCAGAGCGGCGGCGCACACGTGCACACGGCCGCGCAGGGTGAGCAGGCCGGCGTCCGGTTGGGTGAAGCGCTCGATGTGGCGCGCCTCGATCGCGAGACGTTGCTGACGGTTCCACCGGCCGATCTGGTCTCGGCCACCACCGAAATGGCCAAGGGGCGTCCGGAGGCCGGAGCCGTTCCCCTGCCCTTCCTCCCCGTCGTCGACGGCTCCTTCTTAGCGGCGCATCCGCTCGACGCGGTGCAGGCCGGATCGGCGGCCGGTGTGGACCTGATCATCGGGACCAACCGCGACGAACTCACTCTCTTCAGCCTGGGCAATCCCGCTCTGGCCGGGCTCGACGACAACGGAGTGCACCGCTGGCTGGCCAATGGTGCCCCCGATGTCCCCACCGACGAGCTGCTCGAGACCTACCGGACGGTGCGCTCGGCTCGCCAGGAGGGGGCGACAGCCCAAGAGCTATGGGTGGCGGTGGGCACCGACAACATCTTCCGGTGGCCCAGCCTGCAGTTGGCGGCGGCCCAACAGGCGCAAGGAGCCCGGACCTTCGTGTACCTCTTCGACTGGGAGTCACCCGCGTTCGGCGGCATTCTGGGCGCATGCCATGCCCTCGAGCTCCCGTTCGTGTTCGGCGCCGTGCGCTCGCCGGCGGTGCAGTTGTTCTCGGGGGCCGGTCCTGAGGTCGAGGCATTGTCGCAGCAGATGCAGTCGGCCTGGCTGGCCTTTGCCCAGACCGGGGATCCGTCGGGCGGCGGGGCCGGGGACTGGCCGGCCTGGGACCCCGAGGGTCGGGTCACCATGATGTTCGGGCCCAACTCCGGGATGACCAAGGCGCCGAGGAACGAGGAACTCGACGTGTGGGAGCGCTACCGGCCGCTGCCCGCTGGCATCGCGTAGCTTCCGCTCGGGTTGTGCGTCAGGGCCGCTTCAGGGCCAGGGGGAGGTGCCGTAGCCCGGTGTGACGGTTGCTCCGCGTCCACTCCGGAACACCGTCGAGCACGAGTTCGCTGAAGGCGAGCAGGAGTTCGGACAACGCCACTCGGATCTCGACGCGGGCGAGGTGGGCACCGAGGCAGAAGTGCACACCATGCCCGAAGGCCAAGTGGGCATTGGGATCCCGGTCGACCAGGAAGAGGTCGGCGTCGGTGAAACGACTCGCATCGCGATTGGCCGATCCCTCCCAGACCAGGACCTTGTTGCCGGGTTCGATGGCGCAGTCCAGCAGCGTGACGGCGGTGGTGGCGGTCCGCCGTTTCGATGGTGACGGTGTCGTCCAGCGGAGAATCTCTTCGATGGCTCGCGGCAAGAGTTCAGGATTGGCGCGCAGCTGGGTCATCTGTGCCGGGCGTTCGATCAGGGCCAGCATGCCCCCGGCGATGGCGTTGCGAGTTGTCTCGGCCCCAGCAGAGAAGAGCAGCGTGAAGAACGCGGTCAGTTCGCCGTCCGCGAGTTGTGGCGGGTCGAGCTCGGGGAGTTCGGCGTGCACGACGGCTGAGAGCATGTCGTCAGCGGGATGTCGACGCTTCTCCTCGATCAACGCCTGTCCGTATGCGAAGAGCTCAGTCGAGGCGGCGGCCCGTTCTGGCGTCATGGCGAGATAGTCGGACTCATTCGGCAGGTCGAAGATGTGCTCGACGTACTCGAAGAGACGATGCCGATCCTCCTCGGGTATCCCCATCAAGACGCAGATCGCTTGCATCGGTAGATCGGCCGCCACGTCAACCAGCAGATCGCAGCGGTCGGTCAGCGGATCGAGCAGGCGACGGATCCGGCGGCGCAGCTCGTCCTCGAGATTCCGCATGGCGGCCGGGGTGAGACCCTTGGTCACCAACCGACGGATCCGCGCGTGGCGGGGATCATCCATCATGTTCAACATGATCCCGGCGACCGGGAGATCCTGGAGGATGGTGCCGCCGTAGGGTCGATCTCCTCCGGTCTCCGAGGAGAAGGTGTGGGGATCACGGAGGACCCCGAGCACCTCGTCATAGGTGGCGACCGACCAGAACCCTTCGCCATCAGGAGTGTGAGCCGTGGGCTCGTGCCATCGGACGGGAGCCAAGCGGCGATGCAGAGCGAAGATATCGTGCGGGAAACCCCGCGAGAAGTTGTCGAGATCGGTCAGATCTATGGTGCTGAGGTCGTGCTCCATGGAAGGGATGCGCCACACTATTTGCCATGCATCGGTTCGTTCCGGGGGTGTAGCCCAATCGGCAGAGGCAGGGCGCTTAAACCGCCTCCAGTGAGGGTTCGAGTCCCTCCGCCCCCACCATAAAAGCCTTACTCGAACCTTCCCCAAAGAAAACAGGGGTCAGGGACCGAGCGAAGTTGTATTTCCCACCATTGCCCTCCAGCGTCCGTTTCTGGGACTTGGAGGTCATTTTCCGCGCTCTTGGGTCCTCAGACCCCGATTTCATGCCTCCCGTCGCCACAAGTTCATCAAATGGTGGGTTGAACACAGCTTTTGCGACCCCAGATATGTCCACATAGAGCTTCTCGAAGAGCGCCTGATTGAGTAACTGGCGCTGCCCTGGATCCATTCGCCGATAGAGACCCTGGGGATCCTCTAGGAGCTTGAGACCGTCTTCGACGAGAGGCCACCCCTGCAGACAATTCTTTCTCAGTACCCCTCAGACGCTCCTGAACCGTGGCGCGCTGCCTCTGGATGAGTGAGAGGCGTTGCTTGACTTTGGTCGATGACAGATTGCCGTCTGCGACAAGATCGACCAGGTTCTCTTCCTGAGCATCGAGGCGCAGCTGCCGACCGAGCTCTCCCTGCGTGACAACGAGATAAGACACTTCCGCGTCGCGGGTCGCCATTTGAAAGATGGTGCCTCCACAGGCGATGTCGACATCGTCAGGATGCGCGCAAATTGCGAGGATCCGTTCACCCCTCTCGACAGGTTCGATTGGCTTCAACAGGATTGCACGAGTCGTGTGAAGGTGCTCCCGATGATCAGCCATCACAAAGAGGGTCGAAAAGGAGGAACTGGGTCGCTCTTAAATCGGCGTGGACCAGACCAGAGCGCCGGTGGGGCATCAATGGCTCTCGCAATGGCGTACGCCGCCTGCTCGTAGTTAATTCGCCATCCGACGAAGTCAGGCCACGCGTCCTCGGGACGTCGCTCGATCGGGAAGTTGACGTCTCGCATTAGCTTCACCGCGGCCAGGAATTCTTCGTAGGTGAGATTCACCATTCCGCCGGACGGACTGCCAATGAATCCCATGGTCGATGCAATCTCTTGAAGGGTTTGAAACCCACTGCGGAGACACATGCGGGCTGGAATTGTCGGTGCTTCCGAGGGTGAGAGGCTAAGCATCAGGGCGGCGGAATCGAGGACGGCCAGCAATGCGGTCACCCACGACACGTATGGCAGGGGGGCGCGGATTCGAACCAGCGGTGGATAGGTGGTGTGCGTTTCCATGATGTCGGCGGACCATCGCTCCCAGTCGTTGTAGAGGACTGGGAGTGTGTGTAGCGTCGATCCCGTGCCGAGGCCATAGTGAGTCCGGGCCAACAATTCTGGCCCCCATGCGGGCACACCGGCACGCGCATGCAGCAACGCCACTTCCGTCGCCCGCCGGTTGAACGCAGCGTAGAGCGCGGGAAGATACGAGATCTGAAGCGCGACGGCGACCAGGCCGGTAAGGGCCGTGACATCGAGAATAACTCTCTGCGCAGCGCCGTTCTCGGGTGCATTGCCGAACGCCCACAGCGCATCCCCGGTCGTGGAGAAGGCGGTTGTGATTCCGCCGGTGACAGCTGGCCACAGGATCAAGGAGAATCCGACGAAAAACGCCACGAGCCACGCCATGAGTTGGCTGAGGAGCAAGATCGGCGCCTGGCCAGCCAGGATCCGGTCACGCCTGACGAAGTCCTTGACCCTCAGCGTCAAGACTTGAAAGACAAGGTCCACCAGTCGGTCCATCACACGTGAGACTCGAGCCGTGGCGGGTCGGGGCGTGATGACCGTTCCGATCATGCTGGCGGCAGTGACAATCACCAGAACACCACCTGCGACGGCGGCGAAGTCACGGGCAATCTGGGGCATCATCAGTGATCGCCCCCTCTTTCGGAGGTCTCTTGGCTAAGACGCCACGCCCGGAACACGATTCAGTCGGCGGACTGGCTGCCGATTGTCCGGCTCATCTCGTCAACCGTGAGATCTCGGTCGGGTCCGTGGGGTACCACTGTCTGGCCTGGCTCGAGCCGGAGCGCTACACCGTCAAGGGTCACGGTGACCTTGTCCGGCTCGAATGAGAACATGCCCGAGATCCTGTTGACCTCGGTAAATGGCTCTCGATAGGACCAGACAGCTCCCGGGATACCATCGATCTCGAAGTGGCTGCAAAGACCCTTGTAGGGACAGAACGTCTGCATCTCGAGGGGCTTGAGGGCGGTCAGGTCGACATCAACCGAAGGCACGTACCAACGGGGCGCAAAGCCAGATTCGTAGAGAGCGAGCGGTCCCGTCGTGTCAGCGATCGTCCTGCCCTTGCTCTTCACCTCGAAGTGTCGACTCGTCTGCCGAATATCGATTCGGTGATACGCATCAGCCGCGTGGCCGACGATTCGTTCATCTTCCTCATAGAAGGCGTCCATTGCACGCCATGCAAACGCCACCCGTTCGCCAAGCACGCTTGCGAAACTTGGGAGGTCAGAGTACGCCCACGCCGCCCGCTCCGTCGACCGATCACCCGATCGAACCGCGAACCAGGTCGTCACACCGAGTTCCTTGTGGCTCGTGACGTGATCGCTCGGTTCCAAGACGCCAATGCACACATCGGTCTGGCGAAAGTAGGCAACCGGATATCGACCAGGTTCATGTAGCAGGATCACGTCCTCGCTGTCCGCGATCCAGTCGGCACCGAACTTTACGCGCATACGGCGCCTCAGTGGTTCGGCAAAGAGCAGGCGTTCGGGTAGCTGCTGCTCGATCAGGAAATGACCGATCGATACGGTTGCCAGTGGTCCTTGTTGCCATGCTAAGCCCATGATGTCAACTTCCTTTCCAGTTGAGTATTGGGGTCGGGGGTTGGGTTGTCATGCAGTGAAGCCGATCTCCTGAAGGACCCAGGTGTTGTCGTCGGGATCTGAGAAGGATGCGAGTGTGGCGTAATCGCGCCGTTCTGGGTCAGCGCCATCCGCAGTTGCCCCATTCCAACCATCGAACGGCGTTTTGTGACGAAGTGGTCCTACTTCCACACCACGATCGATGAAGTCGGCTCGAGCACCTTCGATGTCGCTCACCGCGAGGTAGAGATTTCGCAGTGAACCTGGCTCTGCTTGGGTGAGCCCGAGTCCTATCTGAATGGAGCACCCCGAGCCGGGAGGCGTCAACTGGACCACACGAAATGCGTCCGTGGGGTGGTAATCGACATCGAGGGCAAAGCCGCACCCATCTCGATAGAACTGAAGGGACGCGTCGACTTCTCGGACCGGAACGATCACGACTTCCAGGCGAAATTCCATCACCCTCCTACATGGTCTTTGTATTTCTCGGCGTCCAGGAGCGCGGCAAGTTGGTCTCCGCTCGATGAGGGCTCGACGCGCACGTCGAAGATCCAGCCGTCTTCGTAGGGCGAGGTGTTGACAATCTCCGGTCTGTCGCTAAGGGCTTCGTTCACTTGCTTTACCGTGCCTGTCACCGGAGCAACGAGCTCGCTGACGCTCTTGTTGGACTCGATCTCGCCACACGGCAGCGAGGTCGCGATATCGGCTCCGACCACCGGAAGCTTGATATCGATCACATCGCCAAGGCTTTCCTGAGCGAAGTCCGTGATACCCACTCGAATGAGTGAAAAGTTGAGCAGCTTGGCCCACAGATGTTCTGGGCTGTACCAAAGTGATTCAGGTATGTCTGACATTGGACCTCCTTCTCATGTTGGGATTTACTTCAGACCTGGCTTTGACTTCACATGTCCAATACGACGTCGGTTTTGGGTTCCGAGCAACAGATGAGGATTTCCTGAGGCCTCGGGGGCTCCAACGGATCCGGTGAGTACGAGACGTCCCCAGCCAGAATGGGCGTGACGCAGTAGTGGCAGACACCGGTCCGACAGCTCCAGCGGGTCTTGACGTCACATGCTTCCGCAAGCTCAAGCAAGGTGCGGCCGGCTCCACCAAAATTGACCGAAAGATTGCTCCGCGCGAAAGTGACGAGGGGGCCGGAACCTGGTGACCCGGCTGGCTGGTGCGGTGGACGTTCCGTCGATCCAACGATGCCGGGATTCAGCGCCGAAGTCGCGCCGAACAACTCGGTGTGAATATCTCCCGATGACAGGCCGATGGCAACGAGAGCCTCCCGTATGTCGTCCATGAAGGCCGTTGGTCCACAGATGTAGGCCGTGGCGTCAGCGGGGACATCGAGGGATTCGAGGGCATCGCGACCAAGTCGTCCAGCGACCGCAGCCTCGCTCTTAATGTACTCGGGCCGAAGGGTGCTGTAGAAGATCCGCTCGCGGGCATGGGGGAGTGACACCAGCAGGCGGTGGGCTTCGGCGGCAAGGGCCTGCTCTTCGGGTCGCCGCGCCGCGTGCATCCACCACACGTCTCGTCGGCTTCTCTCCCCCGCAAGTTGGTACAGCATGGAGAGTACGGGCGTGACGCCGATCCCCGCTGAGACGAGGAGTACGGGCCTATTCCCCTCTTCGAGGGTGAACTCGCCTCGCGGGGCGGCGACCTCGAGGCTGTCGCCAGGGTGCACAGATTCGTTGAGGAACGGGCTCGCGGCGCCACCGGATTCGGCCTTGACGCTGATGCGGTACACGCCAGCGTCGACCGGCCCTGAGAGTGAGTAATTCCGAACAGGCGCCTGCTGACCAACACCAGCAAGACGAAGTGTCAGATACTGACCCGCGTGAGCGATGGGCAAGGGACTCCCGTCTTCCGCGCAGAGGGAGATCGAGGTCACGTTGTGCGTCTCATGAACGACCTCGGTCACTCGCAGAGTGCGGAAGCCCCGCCAGAGGACGTCGGGGGAAGAAGGCGCCGGCTGGCCACAAGCGTCGGAATTACTGAGCAACTGATGAAATGACTGCTGCCAGCCAGGACTGAGGGCACTGATCTGTACGGCAGCACGCAGCTTTCTCTTGTTCTTGTTGGGCAAATACAGAAGGGCATCAGTGTCGGCCACACTGAGAGCTCCAGGTCCTTCCTTGACATTCACGATCTTGTCACCCGCCGTAATGAGGCCTTGAGTAATCACCCGCATGTAAAAGCCCGGTCTGTGGTGACTTACCAGCAACGCGGGGAGCTCCGGTTGGCCGAGGCGCATGCCGACCCTGTAGCAAGTCACACGAGGCTGAGTGACCTCGAATTCGGCCGTGCCAATTCGGTAGTGGTCGCCAATACAGACTTGCTCGTCCGAGAGGCCATCGACAGTCAGGTTCTCCCCGAAGTTTCCGAACGCGAGGTCGTCGCGATCGAAGTATTCCTGCCAATGCCAATACGAAGCCAGCTGGTAGACGAGGACGGCGCGCATCTCGCCCCCATGGCCCTGGAGATCGCCCTGTCCGTCTCCATCGAGATTGTTCTTTCGGACGATGCGGGGGCCATTCACCGGGTATTTCCACGCTCCGGTGAATACGGTCCTGCCATTCCAGTCGACGTCTTTGGGCATGCCGACATTGACCGACAACAGAATTGGTTCGCGATCCACGCTCGGAAGCGGAAGCCCCATGTGCGTCAGGCCCGCTTGGCCAGCCGAAGGCCGGTGAACGGCCAGCGAGCAGCCCGATCAGCGAGTAGTTCGGTTGCCGCACGCACGCGGAGGCCATTGAGGGTGGGTTCAAGGGACACGCTGTGGCATGTCGTCTGATCCGGGTCGTCGCGAAAAGGAGTGTCCAAAATTGATCCTGTCACGCCGCTCAGCGAATGGCCCGCTCGAGAAATTCCCGAATGTACGCCACGGCGCTATCCAAATGGCTCTCCAGCAGGAAATGGCCGCCGTCGAGCAACCGGATCTCTGCAGCGGGAGAGTCGTCCGCAAATGCTCGGGCGCCGGCCGGCCCGAAGATCTGATCGTTTTTGCCCCAGACGGCCAAGATGGGCACCTGACTCTCACGCAGGAACGCATGCAAATGCGGATAGAGAGTCAGGTTGTTGACGTAATCTGCGAACAGTCGGAGCTGTACGAGGTCGTTTCCCGATCGACTAATGAGCGAATGATCGTGTGTCCACGTGTCGGGGCTGACCGTGGATGGCTCAGGTACGCCGTGGACGTACTGCCATTTGATCGCTTCCAGTGTCAGCGCCTCACGTAGGGCGGCCTCCGTGTGGGCGTTCTGGTCGTCCCAGTACTGTCGAACCGGCTTCCAAAACGCTTGCTCAAAGCCAGCCTCGTAGCCGTTTCCGTTTTGGGAGACGATGGCAAGGATGGAGTCTGGATCTTGGAGCGCGAGCCTCCATCCGACAGGCGCGCCGTAATCGTGCACGTACATCGCGTATTGATCAATCTCAAGGTGCTGCAACAGCCCTGAAGTCAACCCCGCGAGCGCGCGAAAGGTGTAGTCAAACTCGTCGACAGGTGGCGAGCCTGAGAACCCAAAGCCGAGGAGATCAGGTGCGACGACGCGGTATCGGTCCTCAAGCTGAGGTATCAGATGGCGAAACATGAAGGAACTCGCCGGAAAACCATGTAGGAGCAATAGGGGTGGAGCGCCGATGGCACCCGCCTCCCGATAGAAGATCTGCTGCCCGCCAATGGTGGCGTAAAGATGGCGAACGTTGGTCATGCATCTCAAACTTTCCGACTAGGAGTCTGCGTGGGGCCGTTCTGCAATGGCGACCCGGCCAAGGCGGGTCTAATGCGATCCTTGCGTCATGACCTGAAGTGCGCATCCCCGCGTGGCTAGTCGGGTCCGGTAGTCCAAGCGGTCCTGACGTGTTTCTTCAGCGCGACCAGGAACTTGTTCACTCCCAAAGAGGAGGACAGAACTAGCCTCACTCCATGTCAGCTGTCTTGGGTCCGTCTCGATGGCCCCGCGTTCCCGAACTGAGGGACCGCTTCTACGAGCGAAGGGTTCTAGATCAAGTGGTGGCTTCGGTGCGTGCTGGCGAGAGTCGCGCACTGGTGATCCACGGTGAGCCCGGCGTTGGCAAAACGGCCCTCCTGGACTACGTCGGAGACCATGCTGCTGGCTGCCGAGTGGTCCGGGTGGCTGGCATTGAGCCTGAGATGGAATTCCCGTTTGCCGGAATCCATCAGTTGTGTTCGCCATTTCTCGATCGGATCACCCACATTCCAGAACCACAGTCCGCCGCTCTGCAGACTGCATTTGGCCTCCGTGCCGGGCCGCCACCTGATCCGTTTCTGGTGGCACTAGGCATTTTGAGTCTGCTGTCCGAGGTGGCGTCCGATCGCCCTCTTCTTTGTTTGATCGACGACCACCAGTGGTTGGATTTTGCCTCCGCCACAATCTTGCCCGCGACCGCTAGACGGCTTGGGGCCGAGTCCGTCGGACTTGTCTTCGCCATTCGAAATCAGAGCGAAGTCCTTGCCGGTCTCACAGAGCTGACCATTTTAGGCCTTGGCGACGCGGATTCCCATGCATTGTTGGCCTCAGTCGTACCGGGCAAGATCGATGCGCGGGTCCGCGATCAGATTGTCGCAGAGACTAGGGGCAACCCCCTTGCTCTCCTCGAACTTCCCGGGGCATGACTCCTGCCACACTGGCAGTTGGGTTCGAGCTTCCCGGTGCCGTTCCCCTTGAGGGCACCATCGAGGCAAGCTTCGAGCGACGCCTTAGAGACCTCCCAGAGGAGACTCGCCTGCTTCTTCTGGTCGCGGCGGCAGACCCGACTGGCGACACCATGTTGGTCTCGCGTGCCGCTGAGCTACTTGGCATCCGCCCGGAAGCTTCAGTCCCGGCAATTGAAGCGGGACTTGCCGAGTTCGCGACACGTATCAGATTTCGCCACCCGTTGGTCCGAACCGCGGTGTACCAGTCCGCTCCGTCGAACGACCGACAGCGCGTACATCGGGCTCTAGGGGAAGTGACCGACCGAGTGGTCGAGTTCGAGCGGCGGACATGGCACCTCGCTCAGGCAAGTGCAGAGCCAAATGAAGAGATCGCTCTTGAGCTCGAACGAGTTGCAGAAATAGCACTGGCACGCGGCTGCCTTGCGGCTGCGGGTGCGTACATGCAGCGTGCCACGAATCTCTCAGCCGATCCGTCACATCGAGCCCGCCGTGCCCTGACGGCCGCTCAGGGCAAGATCCGGGTTGGCGCTTTTACCGAGGTCAACGACCTCCTGGCCGTGGCCACGACCGGTTCGACCACCGAACTGGACCGGGCACAGATTGATCTGACCCGGGCCCAATTGGCGCTGGCGACGTACCGAGGAGCCGACGTCGTGCCATTGCTGCTGTCGGCTGCAACACGGCTCGAGGGGGTTGATGCGACAATGGCAAGAGAGACGTACCTCGATGCGTTCTCCGCCGCCGTCTTTGCCGGTCGCTTGGCCGTGCACGGTGGAGGATTATCAGACGTCGGGGAGAAGGCAGCCTTGGCGCCTTTATCACCGCAAGGTTCCAGTCCCGTCCAAGATTTGTTTGACGGATTGGTTGCTTATTGCACTGGGCAATTCGCTGCGGCGACCCCAAAGTTGCAGGCTGCGGTTGAGCACTTCGGGGAGGATATGAGCCCTGAGCAAGAACTCCGGCGCCTGTGGTTGGGAACGCTGTCTGCCCTGCGAATCTGGGACGATGACGGATGGGATCGACTTTCGATCCGGTACTTGGAACTCACTTACGAGATGGGAGCACTCAGCGACCTCCCACTCGCTCTCGTTTCCCGCACTTACGTCCTGCTGTTCATTGGCGACCTGGCCGGAGCGGCTGCCCTAAGTAGCGAATGCCAGATGGTCACCGAGGCCATCGGGAGCAATATGGCTCCGTATGGTGCACTGGGTCTCGCAGCCTTGCGTGGTGATGAGTCTGAAACTCTGGCCCTCGCGGAGCTGACGAAGTCGGACGTCTCCCGAAGAGGCGAAGGCGTCGGTATCACCTATGCCGAATGGGCTGCGGCTGCCCTCCACAATGGTCTCGGCCAATACGACAAAGCTCTCGTCGCAGCTGAACGCGCGGCTGACTACGAGGCCGATCTGTGCTCGACGATCTGGCCGGTAGTCGAGGTAATCGAGGCAGCGACGCGTTGTGGAGTGGACGACGTGGCCCGTTTCGCCTACGACCGGCTGGCGGAAATGACGAAGGTCTGCACGACAGACTGGGCGGCAGGGCTCCAGGCACGCTGCCTTGCTCTTTTGGCGTTAGACAACCAGGCCGAAGAGCACTACCTCGAGTCAATCGGTCGCCTCGGCCGCACGCAGATACGAACCGATCTGGCGCGAGCGCACCTCGTCTACGGCGAGTGGCTCCGTCGCCGCCGTCGAATGACTGATTCACGTGAGCAGCTTCGGACGGCACACCGAATGTTCGAGGCCATGGGCATGGGAGGATTCGCCGACCGTGCCCGAGGTGAGCTGCGGGCCGCCGGCGAGTACGTCCGCAAGACGATGACCGCCGAAAAGGGCGGTGAACTCACGGCCCAGGAAGCTCAGATTGCAAGACTGGCTCGCGATGGACTCTCGAACCCCGAGATCGCTAATCGACTATTCATCAGTGTCCACACCGTCCAGTATCATCTGCGGAAGGTCTTTGCGAAGTTGGGCATTGCCTCGCGTACCCAACTTGATCGTGTCATTCCGAAATGACCCTGCATTGCTCGCACCGCCGAGGCTGGTCACCAGGGGGTGGTCGAAGCTGCACGTTCGGCGGCCGGGCAACTACCGGCTCCGACTACCGAGTGGGGGATGCTCACCTCGAAGGCCGGCAGCAGTATCAGGAATGACCCAGTGTGGCCGCGCGCTCTCGTAGCGGGAGTCTTCGTCCTTTGCAGATTCCAATCTCGGCCCTCTCATCTGGAGGCTGCCATGGCTGACCAGGACGAGGACATTATGGCTCGGATGGACCAGCCTGCAGCTGGTCACTTGGAACAATTCGGAGTTACACCGGAATTTGGAGCACTTCCATCCATCGGCATATCCGCTACAACTAGGGCAGTGGCCCGAGCGTCTTGGTTTCGCTGGCCCCAGAAGCTGCGCTCCGTCTTCTCCTCCCGACCGGCCAGACAACGACCACCGTCCAAAGAGACACACATTGATGGGGGCGGGACATCGGAAGACTGCTCTTGACATCGCCTGTGACCACCGGCACAACGACTGACGCAGACAGCCAACGGTTCGGATCAAGCGTATGAGTAACAATGATGGTGTTCTGCTGTAGGACATCAACCACCAGCTACAGAGGTGGGAGTACCATCCCAGCACCCCCACGAAGGAGACCATTTCGTCCGCGAGCGTCGCGGGCGCGACCGTTTCTTGGCATGGCCTCGGTGGTCGAGATCGATCTGTTCGGACCAATGGTCGTGCGCGGCCTGGCCTTTCCCTTCCGCCGTTCCTCGGCCCGGGAACTGGTGGCCTATCTGGCCCTCCACCGTGACGGCGTCCGCAACGAGGTCTGGTCCGAGGCACTCTGGCCCACCCGAGTGGTGAGCCAGGCCACCTGTGACTCCACCGTGTCGGACTGCCGTCGGGCCCTCGGATGCGATGGTGATGGCATGGCCCGATTGGTGCGTGACGGGCGCATCCTGCGCCTGGCCGATTCGGTCCACACCGACGTCGAGCAGTTCGCACGATTGGCCTCCGCCGACCATCCCGAAGCCTGGCGGCGTGCCTTGGGCCTGGTGCGCGGCACCCTGCTGGAGGGGATGCAGCTCAGTGACTGGGCCGTGTTCGACGGCACCCAGGCCCAGGTCGAGTCCATGGTGGTGATCACGGCCCGCAAGGCGGTGGAGTACTGCCTGGCGTCCGGGCGCGCCGAGCAGGCTGAATGGGCCGTACGGCAGGGACTGCGGGCCTGTCCCTATGACGAGCGCCTCTACCGGGCCTTGCTGCGGGCCACCGCGGCCCAGGGGAATCTGGTGCAGCTTCGGTGCACCATGGCCGAGCTCCGAGCCATTGCGGGTGCCGACCAGGAGGGGGCCGGCGCCGTTCCAGGCCCCGCTGCCATGCATCCCGACACCGAAGCGCTCTTCCAAGAGCTGCTCAACAGCTCGATACGTGCCGTCGGGGCCTCCGCGCCCAGGCTGTAGGGTGTCCACCCGCCATGGCGAAAAGTACCTCTGGGAGATCGGTCGCACGCGCCGCCGCAACAGGCGGTGGGACGTCCTATCGCGGCCAAATGCCGGTGAATTGGTACGTGGCGTTGGTCGTGATCGTGATCGTGGGCATCGGGTCGGTGGCCTTCGCTCGCTATAACTACGGCAAGGGGGCGCCCACGGTGCAGCCCGTGATCGGCCAGACCTGGCACGCCGCCCTTTCAGTCGACGTCTGCGGGACGGTCGAGCCCGTACTCCCCGCCAGCAGCTCGACGTCGACCGGGGGCCTGACCACCTCTGGGAGCGGCGTGCTGCTCATCGCGCCGAAAACGAGCGCTGAAGCTGGCCACAACGCCACGTTGGGTAAGTTCGCCTCGGAGTACAGCGGGTTCACCCTGACCAACAAGGAAATCCTCTACCCGGGCAAGACGGAGTACAAGGCCGGTGATCCCTGTGCCAAGGGGACGCCCGACGCCGGGCAGAAGGGTGAGCTGAAGGTGCGGTCCTGGTTGCTCTCGACCAAGACGGGGAAGAACAACCAGGTGGAACAGACCGGTGGCGCCACCTCGACCAAGCCGGCGGACCTGCGTTTGGCCAACCGCCAGCTCATCACCGTCGGGTACGTCCCGGCCAAGGTGGCCCTGCCCAAGCCACCCGGGAGCACCACGGTGGCCCTGCTCTCGGCCATTGAGGGCACTGGTTCGGTGGTGACCACGACGACGACGGCACCGAGCGCCACCACGACGACGACGGCACCGACTGCGACCACCACCACGACGACGAAGCCGACGGCCACCACCACGACGACCAAGCCGGCGACCACAACCACGGCGGCCAAGACCACCACCACCTCGACCAAAGCGAAGTAATGAAAGCGGTTGTCCTTGTCGGGGGCGAGGGAACCCGGCTCCGGCCTCTGACACTTTCTGCGCCCAAGCAGATGTTGCCGATCGTGGGCGTGCCCATGCTCGAGCGGGTGCTGGGCAATCTGGCCGCACACGGGGTGACCGAGGCCATCCTGTCGCTCGGTTACCTGCCCGACGCCTTCAGGGAGGCCTATCCCGATGGCCGGGTGGCCGGGATCGCCGTGACCTACGCCGTGGAGCCCGAGCCCCTCGACACGGCCGGAGCCGTCCGGTTCGCGGCCGACCACGGTGGGATCGACGGCACCTTCATCGTGATCAACGGCGACGTGCTGACCGACCTCGATCTCACCGCTCTGGTGGCCTTCCACCGGGACCGGGGCGCCGAAGGCACGATTGCCCTCCATCCGGTGCCTGATCCGTCGGCCTTCGGCGTGGTGCCGACCGACTCCGACGGCCGGGTCGTGGCCTTCGTCGAAAAGCCACCACGGGACGAGGCGCCGACCAACGAGATCAACGCCGGTACCTACGTGCTCGAAGCGTCGGTGCTCGGGCGCATCGCCAGCAGCGGCCGGGTTTCGATCGAGCGCGAGACGTTCCCCTCCATGGTCAAGGACCAGGTGCTCTACGCCCTTTCTGACGACGGCTACTGGCTGGACACCGGCACTCCGGCTGCTTTCCTCCAGGCCAACGCCGATGTTCTCAACGGCCTACGCGGCCCCGAACGTGCGCCGGGTCTGCGCGATCGGGGCGACGGTATCTTCGTGGCGGGCCAGAGCCAGCTCGACGGTCAGCTCGTTGGGCCGAGCGCGGTGTTCGGCGGCTGCACGGTGGCCCCGACGGCCCGGCTGCAGCGCAGCGTGCTGGGGCCGGGCACCATCGTCGGTCCCGGTGCGGTCGTGGTTGACTCGGTACTCATGGACGGCTGCCACGTGGCTGACGACGCCACGGTCCTCGGCTCGATCATGGGCCGCCGCTCCACCATCGGTCAACGCGGCGACGTGCGGCCGGTGTCGGTGCTGGGCTATGGCGCCGTGGTGTCGTCGGGAACCGTCGTCGACGGTGAGCGGGTCGAGGCGTAACGAGCGTGCGGGTGCTCGTCACCGGCGGGGCCGGGTTCATCGGCTCGAACCTGGTCGATCGCCTGCTGGTCGAAGGGCACGAGGTCGACGTGGTCGATGACTTCTCGACCGGCTCGCTCTCCAACCTGGCCGAGGCACGCGGCAATGCCGGCCGGGCGCTGACCATCCACCACCTCGACATCACGGCTCCGGCCGTGGTGGATCTCATCGTGCGGCGCAAGCCCGAACTGATCTTCCATCTGGCCGCCCAGGCCGACGTGCGGACGTCGGTGGCCCGGCCGGCCTTCGACGCCGAGGTCAACATCGTCGGTTCACTCCACGTGTTCGAGGGGGCGCGCCAAGCCGAGTCGCGGCGCGTGGTGTTCGCCGCCAGTGGGGGCACGCTCTATGGCGAGCCGACGCCCGAGGACCTGCCGGTCCGCGAGTCGCATCCACACCAACCTCTGTCGCCCTATGGGGTGGCCAAGAAGTCGGTGATCGACTACCTGGTGGCTTACCGGCAGCTGCACGCACTCGAGTTCTCCGCCCTGGCTTTGGCCAACGTCTACGGACCGCGTCAGGACCCCCATGGCGAGGCCGGCGTGGTGGCCATCTTTGCTGAGCGGCTCATCACCGGAGAGCCGGTCACCGTCTTCGGCGATGGCGAGCAGACCCGCGACTTCGTCTTCATCGACGATGTGGTGGACGCCTTCGTCCGGGCGGCCAGCCGCGGGGGCGGGCTGGTCTGCAATGTCGGGACCGGGCAGGAGACGTCGGTCAACACATTGCTGGCGACGATGGCCGAACAAGCCGGTGTCAAAGTGCAGCAGGTGGTGAAGCCCTTGCGCAACGGCGAGCTCCTGCGCTCCTCGCTCGATGTCGAGCGGGCGGCCATGCAGTTGGGCTGGCGGCCCTGGACCGAGCTGCCCGACGGCACCCGGGCCGTCATCGAATTCATCCGCCAGAAGCTGGGCTGATCCTCAACGAAAGAGGTCGTCGGCCGGCGGACGGATGATTTCGGCCCGCACCGAGGAGGGCCGCAGCCAGTCGGCCGGGACCCCGCGCACGATGGCGGCCGGCACGCCCCGGTCCTTGCCCATGACCAGCTCCGCCGCGCCGGCCAACTCGTCGGCCAGGCAGACCTCGGTGGCCATGAGCTCGCGCCCGCCGGCGTCGGTGGTGCCCCGCAGATCGACGATGGCAGCCACGCCGGCACACCCGATGGCCACGTCGGTCACGCCTTGGCGCCAGGGCCGTCCGAAGGTGTCGCTGATGATCACGCCGATGTCGACACCGAAGCGGTGCCCGAGCCCGGCGCGCAGGCGACGGGCCGAGAGATCCGAATCCTCGGGCAGCAGCGCGGCCGTCCCGGCGGCCACGTTGGAGAGATCGATGCCGGCGTTGGCGCAGATGAAGCCGTGCCGGGTCTCGGTGATCAACAGGTCGCCGCGCCGGCGTAGGACGCGGACCGATTCCTGCTCGACCAGGGCCACCTTGGCGGCCGGGTCGTCGCTGATAGGGACCAGACGACCTTCCGCTTTCGACACCACTTTCTGCGTCACCACCAACACGTCGCCGGTTTCGAGCGTGGCGCCGTTCGCGCCATCGGCCGACAGCGCGTCGCCCAGCACCTCGACCAGATCGGCCCCGGGCTCGATCTCGCCCACCCCATGGAGCGGGATCAGGGAGATCGGTGGGAAGTCAGGCATCGAGGACGGCCCGGGCCAGGGCGGCGGCCGCCTCGGGTGAGTGCATGACCGTGGGGGCGACCACGCACTCGAGACCACTGGCCGCCACGGCGGGCGCTTGTGCGGCGTCGGCTTCGTCGATCACCAGCGCCCGCACCCAAGAGGAATAGAGCTCGGCCACGCCGACCACGGAGGCGTCGCTGCCCAGCTCGCGCATGAGCCGGTCGGCGGGACCTTTGAGGGCGGCCCCGGCCACGATGGGGGAGACGGCGATGACATCGGGGCGCCGGGCCTCGAGGGCGGCGCGCACCTCAGGCAGGGCCAGCAGCGGGCCGATGCTGACGATGGGGTTCGACGGGCAGACCACGATGCGCCCGGCTTCCGCCAGCGCCTCGAGCACGCCGGGTGCCGGTGCGGCCGACGCGGCTCCGTCGAACCTCACGGCGGAGACCGCCACCCCGTGGTGCAGGCGGACGAAGTAGTCCTGGAAGGCCACCTCGGTCCCTGCTGGCCCCAGCGCACTCGGTTCGGCCAGGGTCAGCCGGGTGCGCAGCGGGTCGTCGGTCACCGGCAGCAGACGCACCCCGATGCCGCGGCGGGCGGCCAGGGACGCGGTCACCGCGCTGAGCGGCTCACCGGCTCGCAGGCGCTCGGTGCGGAACAGGTGGGTGGCCAGATCCTTGTCCCCGAGTCGGAACCACGATTCGCCCCCGAGCACTTCGAGTTCGGCCATCACGTTCCAGGATTCGCCGGCCACGCCCCAGCCCGTCTCGCGGTTGTCCAACCCGGCCAGCGTGTAGGTGACCGTGTCGAGATCTGGACTGATGTGCAGCCCGTGCAGGACCATGTCGTCGCCCACATTGACGATGGCGGTGATGTCTTGGGGTGGCAGCACCTGTACCAAGCCCGCGAGCATCCGGGCGGCACCGACACCGCCGCACAGGGCGACCAGCACGCAGGGAGCATAGGAGCGCTGGTCGTGACCCCGGCACGGACGGGCTGTCCCAACCCCTTTGCTACGATCCCGGCCCGCCATGACGGTGCGCACCATTGCGGTAGACCGCCACGCCACCGTGGTCTCGGTTCTCCGGGAGGCGGCCCAGGTCAACGGCGACGTCGAAGCCTTCGTCGAACCGGCTTTTGAGGGCGCGCCGCGCCGCAGCCTGAGTTTCGCCGGGTGGGATGCCGCCGCCGACGGCGTGGCCGGGTACCTGGACACACTCGGTGTGGCCAAGGGCGACGTGGTGTGCCTCGTCCTGCCCGCCTCGATCGACTACGCCATCATCTACGCCGCCCTGCTGCGCCTGGGTGCCATCACCTCGGGCATCAACCCTCGCCTGGGGCCACGGGAGGTGGCCTCCATCTTCGAACGCACCCGGCCCGTGCTGGTCATTCACGATCCCGAGGCCGCCGCGCTGGACGCCCCGGGCCTCCACCTGGTGACTCGCGCCGAGGTGGTGGCGGCCCGCACGGGGTCCCCACCGTCCCGCTGGCCCGAGCTCTCGGCTGAGGACCCGGTCGCCGTGGTCTGGACCAGCGGCACCACTGGGATCCCCAAGGGCGCCGTGTTCGATCACACCAACCTGGCCGCCGTAGCCCTGGGCACCGATGTCCTGAGCCGGGCCGGCGATCGCCGGCTGTCCCCGGTGCCCTTCGCCCACGTGGCCTACATGACCCGCGCCTGGGATGAGATCGCCCACGGCGTCACCACCATCATCACCCCGACGCCCTGGCGGGCGGCTGAGGCCATCCGCATCATGAGCGAGGAGCGGGTCACGGTGGCCCAAGGCGTGCCGACGCAGTGGGCGCTGATGCTCGGCTGCGCCGAACTCGACACGCTCGACCTGTCGTCGTTGCGGGTGGCGGGGACCGGCGCCGCCCGGATCCCGGCGGCCCATGTGGCCGAGATGCGCCAGCGCCTGGGCGTGGCGGTGGTGGTGCGGTACACCTCGACCGAGACCTCGCTCGGTACCGGCACCACACTCGAATCCTCAGACGACGAGGTGGCCACCACCGTCGGGCGCCCGGTGCCCGGGGTCGAGTTGCGTATCGAGGACGACCAGGGTGCCCAGGTGCCGGCGGGTCAGGTGGGTCGAGTCCTGTTGCGCTCAGCCGCTGCCATGCGCGGTTACTGGGGGGCCGGGCCGGGCCGGGGCAAGCGAATGGACCAGCTGCTCGACCCCGAAGCCAGCGGGGCCGCGCGCTCGCCCGAGGGATGGATGAACACAGGCGACTTCGGCCTGCTGACGGCCGAGGGCAACCTCCAGCTGGTGGGAAGGGCCCACGAGCGCTACATCCGGGGTGGCTACAACGTGTACCCCTCCGAGGTGGAGGAAGCGCTGGCCGGGCACGGCACGGTGGCCCGGGCCGCCGTGATCGGGATGCCCGACGACGTGCTGGGTGAGATCGGTGTGGCCGTGGTGGTACCCCAACCGGGCCAGGTTCCCGACCTCGATGCGCTGCGCGCCCACTGCGCCGCCCTGCTGGCCGACTACAAGGCGCCCGATGCTCTGGTGGTGGTGGACGAACTGCCCCTCACCCCGATGATGAAGGTGGATCCCACTCGCCTGGCCGTCTTGGCTCAGCCCGGAGTCGACCAGCGTTTGGCCCGCATCACCAAGAATCGATGACCGGAGCGGGGAGTGGTAGGCAGTGACCCCGCCGAACGGGATGGACCGTTGAGCACACGTTACGAGGAGCGCGCATGAGCCCCACCACACGAGTCGGACAGGCCGATCCCAACCGGGGGACCGCGGTCGAAGTGTCAACGCCCGGGCGCTACGCCGGGAAGGTGGTGCTGGTCACCGGGGCGGGCTCGGGCATCGGCCGGGCCACCGCCCGCCGCCTGGCGGCCGAAGGGGCCGCCGTGGCCTGTGCCGACGTCGCCCTCGCGTCCGTCGAGTCGGTTGCCGTCGAGATCAACACCGAGGCGGCGGCCGCCGGTGGGAAGGCACTGCCTATCCACCTCGATGTGACCGATGAAGACGAGGTGGCCTCGGTGGTGGCCACCATCAAAGGCGAGCTAGGACGCATCACCAATCTCTGCAACATCGCCGGCATCGGCGGCTTCGCCCACACGCCCGAGCAGTCGCTCGAGGGCTGGAACAAGATCATCGCCGTCAACCTGACCGGCACCTTCCTCACCTGCCGGGCCGTGCTGCCCGACATGATCGAGCACGGCGGTGCCATCGTGAACACCTGCTCGACGGCGGGGATCATCGGCCAGCCCTACACGGCGGCGTACTGCGCGTCGAAGGGTGGGGTGAAGTTGTTGACCAAGTCGCTGGCCGTCGAATACATGGCCCAGGGTGTGCGCGTCAACGCGGTGGCCCCCGGCGGCGTCGACACCCCGATCATCCATGACTTCATGCCGCCAGCCGACGCCGACTGGAAGCTGGTGGAGCGGGCCATCACCCCGTTCGGCTTCGCCTACCCGCGCGAGATCGCCGGTGCCTTCGCCTATCTCGGCTCGGACGAAGCGGCCTACGTGACCGGTTCCATCTTCTCGATCGACGGGGCGATCACCGCCTGAGGTTGTGCAAGGCTCGACCGGTGCCGAACCGGTCACCCTCGTGAGGACGGGTAGTCCGGACGCGCTCAGCGTGGCGCTCGACGCCACCCCGCTGCTCGGGCACCCCACCGGCGTCGGTGTCTTCACCCGGGGCGCGCTGGGCGCGCTGGCGGCCCGGCCCGACCTCTCGGTCCACGCCTTCGCCGTCAGTTGGCGACGCCGGCAGGGGATCGACCAGCAGCTACCGGCGTCGGTGGTGTCCCGGCAGCGCCCCATGCCGGCCCGGCCACTCCACGCCGCCTGGCGTCACGTCGACCTGCCGGCGATCGAATGGTTCATCGGTCCGGTCGACGTGGTGCACGGCACCAACTTCGTGGTGCCGCCCACCCGCCGGGCCGGAGCGGTGGTGTCGGTGCACGACCTCACCCCGGTCCACTATCCCGAACTCTGCAACCAGGCCACCCTGGCCTATCCCGGTCTCATCGCCCGGGCCTTGCGGCGCGGGGCCTGGATCCACGCCGACTCGGCCTTCGTGGCAGCCGAAGCGGTCGAGGCGTTCAGCCTCGATCCGGCCCGGGTGCGGGTGGTCTATCCGGGCCTGCCCGAGGTCCCTTCGGCCGACGCCGATGCGCTGGCCGCCCTGACCCGGCGTTGGCCGACGCTCGAGGGCAGGCGCATCATCTTGGCCGTGGGCACGGCCGAGCCCCGTAAGGACCTGCCCGGTCTGGTCCGGGCCTTCGACCAGATGGCGGCCGAAGCAAAGGATCTGGTGCTCGTTCTGGCCGGTCCGCCCGGTTGGGGGGAGGAGGCGTTGGCCGACGCCGTTGACAGCGCGCGGGCCGGCGACCGCATCGTGCGCACTGGTTGGGTCGACGACCCCACGCTGGGTGCCCTGCTGGCCTCCGCCTCGGTGTTGGCCTTCCCCTCGCGGTACGAGGGCTTCGGATTCCCGCCACTCCAAGCCATGGCGGCCGGCGTGCCGGTGGTGGCCACCCGGGCCGGGTCCCTGCCCGAGGTGTTGGGGCAGGCCGCCCTGCTGGTCGACGTCGGCGACGGCGATGCGTTGGCCGACGCCCTGGGCCGCGCCCTTGACGACACCGACGTCCGGCGCCGCCTGATCGAAGCCGGGCCGCTCCAGGCGGCCCGCTACCGCTGGGACGACTGCGCCGAGGGACTGCACGCGCTGTACCGCGACGTGGCGGCGGCGGGCGAGAGTCGACATGCCTGAGGGCGACGGCCCCCGCGTGCTGATGGCGGTGCAGCAGCTGCGCCGCCAGGTTCCCGGTGGAATCGGGAACTACGCCCGGGGTCTGCTCAAGGGGTTGCGGGCCTGTGCCGAGGCCGGGCAGGACGTCGACCTCACCCTGCTGGCCAGCCGCCCGCCGGGCCGGGGCCGGCGCGACGCGCTGGCCGACTTCGATCGGCCCCTCATCGCGTCGCCACTGCCCGGTCCGGCGCTGACCCGCTTGTGGGACCACGGCCTGTGGCGTCTTCCCCCTGGGTTCGACGTGGTCCACTCGGTGTCACTCGCCTTTCCGCCCATCCGCCCCAGCGTGCATTCGGTGGTCACGGTGCACGACGTGGCCTGGCGTCGCTTCCCCCATGCCACCACGCCGCGCGGCGCCCGCTGGCATGAGGCTGCCCTGTGCCGGGCCCGCGATTCGCAAGCGTTCATGGTGGTGCCCTCCCGGTTCGTGGCGGCCGACCTCTACGCCGACGGCATCGACGAGCGGCGCATCACCGTCATCAAGGGCGGCAGCGACCACCTGGTGCCGGCCGACCAGCCGGCCACCGACGAGGAGTTGGCCCGGCTGGGCGTGACGGGCCCCTTCCTGCTCACGGTGAGCACGCTCGAACCGCGCAAGAACGTGGACCGCCTGCTGGCGGCCTACCGGGCCCTCCGGCTCTCGTTGCCCGAGCCCTGGCCGCTGCTGATCGTGGGACCGACCGGGTGGGGGCCCCAGCTGCTACCCAGTCCCGAGGAGCAGGCGGGCGTGATCCTGGTCGGCGCGGTGCCCGGCCCGGTGCTCACCGGTCTGTACCAGCGGGCCGGCGCCTTCGCCTACGTCCCCTTGACCGAGGGCTACGGCCTGCCCCCGCTCGAGGCGATGCGGCTGGGCACCCCGACCATGGTGTCGACCCAGGTGCCCAGCGTGCGCGACCTGGGGGAGACCGGTCAAGCGCCCGCCATCGTGGTCGATCCGCTCGACGTGGATGCCATCGCGGCCGGCCTCTTCACCGTCATGACGGACGAAGCGGTGCGGGCTGACCTCTCGGCCCGGGGCACCGTGCACGCCACGGCGCGCACCTGGCGCTCGGTGGCCGAGCAGCACCGGGCCCTCTGGCGGTCGTTGACGTGATCGGGCGCGAGGCGGGGCTGGCGGTGTCCCTCGATGTCTCGGCCGTCCCGCTGCGCCTGGGTGGTGTCGGCTACTACACCCAGGCCATCGCCACCGGCCTGGCCGAGCGCGACGACGTGATGCTCACCATGGTGTGCCGCCGCGACGACGAGGCCCGCTGGGCCGGCCTGACCGGACCGACCGCCGCGTTGCGCGACGTGGTGCCGAGTGCACGCCCGGCCCGCTTGGTCTTCGAGCAGACCGGCTTCCCCACCCTCTTGCGCGGCCTGGGCGTGGCGGTGCACCACGGCCCGCACTACACCATGCCGACCCGGTCCCCCGTGCCCTGTGCCGTCACCATCCACGACTGCACCTTCTTCGACCATCCCGAATGGCACATGCGCTCCAAGGCCGTGTTCTTCCGCCGGGCCATCCGCCGGGCCGCCCGCCAGGCGGGAGTTCTCATCTGTGTGAGTCAGGCCACGGCCGAACGCCTGGTGGCCAGCTGCGACGTGCGTGCCCCCATCGCGGTGGTGCCCCACGGGGTGGATCACGTGCGTTTCACCGCCACCGAACCGTCGGGCGGAGCCGATGCGGCCCTCCTGGGCCAGGCCGGGATCCCGACCGACCGCCCACTGGTCGTCTTCGTGGGCACGCTCGAGCCGCGCAAGGGCGTGGCCTCATTGGTAGCCGCCTTCGACCGGGTGGCCGAGCAGCAGCCCGACGCCGTCTTGGTCCTGGCCGGGCAGATGGGGTGGGGACTGGCCGAGACCGAGCGGGCCTTGGCCGCCGCCCGCCACCTCGACCGCATCATCCAGACCGGCTACCTGAGCGATGTCGCCGTGCCCGCATTGCTGCGCCAGGCCGCCGTGGTGGCCTACCCCTCGCTCGACGAGGGCTTCGGGCTCCCCGCGCTCGAGGCGTTGGCCTGCGGGGCCCCGCTGGTGACCACCGAGGGCACCGCCATGGCCGAGGTGGCCGGTCCGGCCGCTCGCCTCGTCCCTCCGGGGGACACGGCGTCGCTCGCCCATGCTCTGGAGAGCGCGCTCGGGGAGTCGCCCCGGTCGGCGGCAGCCCAGCAACGGCGGGCGCTGGGGCGGTCGCAGGCCGCGCTCTACACGTGGGAGGCCAGCGTGCAACAGCACGTGGTCGCCTACGAACTGGCCCGGGTGGGCTCGCAGTAGGGTTCCTCGGCGATGCGAGCGCTCATCACCGGCGGCAAGGGATTCGTCGGCCACTGGCTGGCCGCGCACCTCAAGGACAGCGGGGACGAGGTGGCGGTGATCGACATCGAGACCGACGTGGCCGATGCCGCCGCCGTGCGCCGGGTCATGGCCGACGTGGCGCCCCAAGCCGTCTACCACCTGGCCGCCATGACGCACGTGGGCGAGAGCTGGGAGCACCCGAGCGAGGTGCTCCGGGTCAACGTGCTGGGCACGGCCGAGCTCTTGGCCGCCGCCCGCGCCCTGCCCGAACCGTCCACCGTGCTGGTGGTCAGCTCGGCCGAGGTCTACGGCGTGGTCACCCCCGAGCAGCTGCCCCTCACCGAGGACACCGACACGGCGCCGGCCACGCCCTATGCGGCCAGCAAGCTGGCGGCCGAGACGGTGGCGCTGCAGGCGTTCCGGGGCTATGGCCAGCGGGTGATCGTGGTGCGACCGTTCAACCACATCGGGCCGGGGCAGTCACCCAACTTCGCCGTGCCGGCCTTGGCCAAGCGCATCATCGAGGCCAAGCGGACGGGGGCGGGCTCGCTCTCGGTGGGGACGCTGGCCACCCGGCGCGACTTCACCGACGTGCGCGACGTGGTGGTGGCCTACCGCCTGCTCATCGAGCGGGGTGTCCCCGGCACCGTCTACAACGTGGCGTCGGGGCGCGACGTGTCCATCGCCGAGGTGGCCGACCAGTTGCTGGACCTGGCCGGGGCGCAACTAAAGCTGGTCACCGATCCCGACCTGGTACGCCCGGTCGACGTACCGGTACTGCGGGGGGACGCCAGCCGGCTGACCGGGGCCACGGGCTGGCAGCCTTCGATCCCGCTCGCGACAACCCTCGCCGACGTCCTGACCTCATGGGAAGAGGCGGACTGAGGGCGAGCGCTGTCGGTCGCGTGGTGTGGCGCGTCTCTGTGCAGAGGGTCAGCGCCGGGGGCGGCTGACCCGGGGGCTTCAGGCCGAAGCCACCCGCTGCATGATCTGCGAGCGGACCCCGCGGGCCTGCTCGCGAGCCTTGCTGGTCAGATCGGTGATCTGGCTGGGCAGGCGCTCCTCGAGCGGCTGCAGCGTCGACTCCACGAAGTTGGCCGCCGTGTCAGCCAGCCCGTCGATCTGCTTGATGCTCTTGGCGACGTTGCCGCGCACGTTGGTGCGGGCGCCCAGCACGTTGTCCTTGACGCTGCCGGCCACACCGGAGATCCGGCTGGTGTCGAGCGAGAAGTCCTTGGCCAGCTTGTTCTTGAGTTCGATCCGCTGGACCTGGGCCCGCTGGTAGCCGAGCACGCCGAGGCCGACGGCCACGTAGGCGGCGTCGCGGGCGATGTCGGTCACACCCTTGGAAAGAGTGGTGATGTTGCTTACTCCAGGCATTGATGCCTCCTCCTGTTGGTGATCTGTACCGCCTGGCGGGGCGAAAGGGCACCTGTCGGACACCCCGTCACCTCTGTGCGGTCGACTACAAGAGTATCACCTTTGTTAAACAGTTGCAAGCGTTTTGTTCCCAATCAGGTACCTTGAGGGCCGATCGGCAACCGGTACCCTTGCTCTTCGCATGGACGCCCAAGCACCGGCAGTGGTCGCCGTCGTGGTCACGACCGGCCGGGGACCATGGCTCGACGAGACCCTGGCCTCGCTGGCGGTGCAGGACTACGAGGAACTTTCGGTCCTGGTCCTCTCGGTCGGCCCGGATCCCGACGGGGTGGCCGAACGGGTGGGTCGGGTGCTGCCCGACGCCTTCGTGCGCCACCTGCTCGGACGTCCCGGCTACGCCGCCGCAGCCAACGAGGCGCTGGGCATGGTTGAGGGGGCCACCTTCTTCCTGCTCCTCCACGACGATTGTGCCCTCGATCCCGACGCTGTCCACCTGATGGCCGAGGAAGCCTTCCGCTCCAACGCCGGTCTGGTCTCGCCCAAGTTCGTGAACTGGGACGACCCCCGCGTGTTGCTGCACGTGGGCATGAGCTGCGACAAGACCGGCGCGGTGGTCGAGCGCATCCTCGACGGCGAGGTGGACCACGGTCAGCACGACGCCGTGCGCGACGTGTTCGTGGCGCCGGGCGGCTGCATGCTCATCCGGGCCGACCTCTGGCGGGAGCTCGGTGGCTTCGACGATGGGATCGTGGCCATGGGCGAGGACCTCGATCTGTCATGGCGCGCCCAGGTGGCCGGTTCCCGCGTGGTGGTGGCGCCCCAGGCCCGGGTGCGTCACCGGGAGGCGGTGGCCAGCGGCCTCGAACCGCTGGCCGTGGTGGTCGATCCCGGTCAGGCCCACCACAAACACCCGACCACCATGCAGGCTCTGCAGCGCCGGCATGAGCTGCGCACCGTGCTCAAGTGCTACAGCCCCTTCCATCTCCTCCGCGTGCTGCCCCAGGCCGCCCTGCTGGCACTGGGCGAAACCCTGGTCGCCCTCTTGGCCCGGGATCGGGTTCGGGCCCGCGCCGTCGTCGGCGCCTGGCGTTGGAACCTGCACCACCGGGCCGATCTGCGGGCGCGACGCAAGCAACTCAAGGCGCACCGCCTCTTCCCCGACGCCGAGGTCCGGCGGCTCCAGCTGCACGGCAGCGCCCGGTTGACCCAGTACTTCTCGCGCCTGTCGCACCAGGGTCTCGACGCGGCCAACGCCGTGCGGGGCCCCCGGGCCGGGCATGCGCCCCGCGGCGAGGACGACTCCGAAGTGGCCGTGCTCACCGGCAGCGTCGGTCTGGCCTTCAGCGAGGACTCCGACTTCGACGACCTCGACGACCTGGGCCACCGGTCGGGCCGCGACCGCTTCGGGCGCAAGGTGCGCTCGGCCCCGCTGGCCTCGGGGCGCCAGCGCGCCATCGCGGTGGTGGTGGCCGCGCTGGTCGTGTTCCTCGGAACCCGCGAGCTGCTCTTCGGCTCGCTGCCCTCCATCGGGCAGCTGGCCCCGCTGCCCGGTTGGACCACCACCTGGCACCACTTCTTCTCGGGTTGGCAGTCAGCCGGCGTCGGGTCCACCGCGCCGGCCACCCCGGCGTTCGGGCTGGCCGGGCTGGTCGGGACCGTGCTGCTGGGAGCGATGGGCCTGACCCAGCACGTCCTGCTGCTCGGCACCATCCCGCTGGGGGCGGTCGGTCTGTGGCGCTTCCTGCGCCCGCTGGTCTCACCCCGGGCCAGCGTCGTGGGCGCCATTGCCTACTTGGCCCTGCCCCTGCCCTACGCGGCCCTGGGCGCCGGACGGCTCGACGGCCTGGTGGCCTACGCGGCCTTCCCTTTCGTGGCCCTGCAGCTGGCCCGGCTGGCCGGGATCGCTCCCTTCGACGCCGACGGGCCCACGGGGAACGCCTGGCGGCACCGCCGGTCGGGGCGGCTGGCGCTCTTGGGCGCCACTCTGGCCATCGCCGCCTCCTTCGCCCCGGCCGTGCTGCCCATGGTGCTGGCTACGGCGGTGTGCTGGGAGGTCGGGGCCACCCTGGTCTCGGCCAACGAGCGACCTGGCCGCCTGGTGTGGGGCGCCCTCGAGGGCATCGTGGTGGCGCTGGTGCTCGACGGACCCTGGGTGGTGGGCAGCCTGCTCTCGGGTCGCCACGTGCTCGACATCTTCGGGCTGCCGGTCAGCGCGGCCGCCTCGCCCAGCTGGGCCGAGGTCGTGCGCTTCGCCGTCGGACCGGCCGCCCGCTCCCCGCTGGCCTGGCTCCTGCTGGCAGCGGCCGCCCTTCCGCTGGTCCTCGGCACCTCAGTCCGCCTGGCCTGGGCCGCCCGGCTTTGGGTCATGGCCTGTGGGGCCTGGGTGTTGGCCCTCGCGGCCACCCACGGGTGGATGGGCTCGTTCACCCCGTCAGAGACCGTGGTCCTGGCCCCGGCCGGAGTGGCGGTGGCGGCGGCCATCGGCCTGGGCATCTCCGCCTTCGAGAACGACCTGTCGGGCCAGGCCTTCGGCTGGCGCCAGCTGGCCAGCGGCGTGGCCATCGTGGCCACCGTCATCGGCGCCGTGCCCATGGTGCTGGCGGCCGGCGGTGGCCGTTGGGACATGCCGAGTACGGGGGTGGAGCAGTCACTGTCCTTTCTGAGCCGGCCCTCGGTGACCGGGTCCTCGGTGACCCGGGTGCTGTGGTTGGGTGATCCCCGCTCGCTCCCCGTCGGCGGCTGGTCGATCGAGCCCGGGCTGGCCTATGCCCTGACCGGGACCAGCCTGCCCACCGCCGCCAACGTCTGGACGCCGGCGGGACCGGGGCCGGCCTCGCTGGTGGTCCACGCGGTCACGCTGGCCATGGACGGCGACACCGTTCACTTGGGCCAGCTCCTGGCCGGGTTCGGGGTGCGCTACGTGGTGGTGCTGGGCGGGCTGGCGCCCTCCTCGGGTGGCTTACCGGTCTCGGTCAGCCCGCCCACGCCCAGCGGCCTGACCCATGCCCTGCTGGGTCAGAGCGACCTGCAGGTGGTGCCCGGCGAGTTCGGGCTGTCCGTCTTCGCCAACAACGAGGTGATCCCCGTCTCGGCCAGCCGCCCGAGCGCCCAGGGCACCGGAGGCCTCGGTTCGACCTACCCCGAGCCGGACCAGGTGACCGGCTGGTCGCCGCTGCTGGGCTCGCTCGACCTGGGTACCGCCCACGGCACGCTGTCCCAGCGGGCCGACGTGCTGGCCGAGTACGCCCCGGCGGGAGAGGTGACGCTGACGGCCGGCGGGCGCGGCGTGGCCCGCACCTCAGCCTTCGGCTGGGCCGCCCTGTTCCCGGCCACCCCGGCCGGCCCGGTGACGCTGGCCATCGACCAGGTGCCCTACGTGCCGATCGCCGTCCTGCTCGAGGTCCTGGTTTGGGCCACCCTGCTGCTCGGCCTGGCCGGGTGGCGCCGGTGGCCGCAGCCGCGCCGCCGCCGGCGCCGGACCCCGGGTCACGCCGCGGGCGCCAACGGTGACGCCCTCGGCGGCGTGCTCGATCTCACCAAGGATGTTCGATGAGCCCGGCCCATCGGAGGGGGCGGGGTCGCTGGCTGGTCGTCGGACTGGTCGTGGCGGTGCTGGTGGCCTTGGGCATCGTCACCCGGCACCCGAGCACCTCCGACATCGGTGGGCCGCCGGCGGCGCCGGCCGCCATGGTCAGCGCACCCGACGCCGAGTCGTCGGCCTGGTACTGCACGGGCGCCACCACTTCCTCGGGGCAGCTGGCCCTCGGGGCCACCGTGTTCAGCAACACCACGGCGCGGTCGGTGATCGGTACGGTCGTCCTCTCCACCGAAACCGGCGCCCAGGTCCACTTCGGCCTGTCCATCCCGCCCCGCGGGTTGGTCGTCCCGACGCCGAGCGCGCCCAGCAGCGGATCGTGGACGGCCGAGTCCATCATCCTGTCCCACGGCGGGGTGGCGGTCTCCCAGGCCGTGCACGGTGCGGCCGGTTGGTCCGAGACGCCGTGTCTGAGCCGGACGTCACCGGTCTGGTACTTCCCGGCCGGCAGTACCAGTGGGTCCAACGGTCTCTTCCTGTCCATGTTCGATCCGACCTCGACCCCGGTGGTGGTCGACCTCACCTTCTTCACCGCGAGCGGGCCGATCCGCCCCATCAACTTCCAGGGCATCGTGCTGGAGCCGGGCGGTGTCGAAGAGGCCAACGTCAGTGCCTACGTGCAATCGCAGGCCACGCTCGGGATAGAAGCGGCCACCCGGACCGGTCAGATCGTGGCCAGCGAGCTCGAGGAGTACAACGGGGCGAACAGTGGTCTGAGCCTGGTCAATGGCGTGCCCGAGGTGGCATCGGAGTGGACCATCCCCGAGAGCGAGGACGTCGCGGGCGGCGCCTCCGCCCTCGAGGTGCTCAACCCGGGAACCCGCACCGAGAAGGTGAAGGTGCAGATGCAGTTGGGTGGGGGCGAGCTGGCCCCGTTCACGGCCACCCTGGCCCCTGAGACCACCTGGCTGCTCTTGACCAGCAACCAGACCCGCATCCCCGACGGCGATCCGTACACCACCGTGATCACGGCCACGGGCGGGCCCGGCGTGGTGGTCGGCCGGGCGGTGGAGGGACCTACGGGATCGCAGACACCCCAGGCCGGTCTGGCCAATGCTCTCGACGTTTTGACCACCGCCGCCTCGACGCATACCTGGGTGGTGCCCTCACCGGGGACGACGAGCATGCCGGCGCCCAGCGGCGCGCTGCCCGAGCACCTGGCCCTCCTCAACCTGAGTGCCAAGAGCCAGGTGCTGGTGGTCACCGCCGTCACCCCGAGCGGCGACAAAGCCGTCACCACAGTTCGCTTGGCGCCCCATAGCACCAGCTCCATCGGCGGCCGTGTCCTGTTCCGGGCCGGCCTCTACCCGCTGCTGGTGCGGGGCAGCGGCGCGGCGGCGGTGAGCGAGGATGTCGGACCCGCCGGTGCCTTTGGTGTGGTCACCATGCCGGGGATCCCCCTCCAGGGTGACGGAGGCTGAAGGTCAGAGGGCGCGGCGCTGGTATTGGCGCCAGCCGACGCGGCCGCCCAGGACGAGCACCAACCCGCACAGCAAGATGAAGAGGGCCGGTCCGGCCAGGCGGAGGAGGTCCTCGGCGCCCCGGACGAAGCCACCGACGCTGCCGTCCCAGGCGCTGAGCAGGCCCGAACGGTGGTGCGGTGGCGGCGCGGTGTGGTGGTGGGTCGGGCCCCGCTCGCTCATGGTGGTGACCAGTGACGAGTAGGTGGTCTGGCTGTTCAACACGTTCAACTGCCCCTGCAGCTGCTCGATG
This sequence comes from Acidimicrobiales bacterium, assembly GCA_036489775.1. Classification (GTDB taxonomy): domain Bacteria; phylum Actinomycetota; class Acidimicrobiia; order Acidimicrobiales; family RAAP-2; genus Bog-473. The sequence goes on from DASXFC010000009.1 coordinate 70,341, forward strand.
TCGGACTCGATGCTGTTGAGCTGTGTCTGCACCGCCAGCACGTCACCGATGGAGGAGGCCTTGGTCATGATGGTGAGGTACTGCTGCTCGCTGGCCTGATCGGCCGCGATCTGGGCCTGGAGATTCACGTACTGACTCGTGACGTTGTCGGCCTTGGTGCTCAGCGCCTCGGTGGTGCCGAGCGTCTGCGCCTTCTTCACCACCGTCTCGAAGTTGGCCACCGGGATCTGCAGGGTCACCGTGGCACTGGGCGTCCCGCTGATGGCGTCCTGGCCCGATTGCGTCTGCGAGTTCGAAACGAATCCGCTGTAGGCCGAGGCCAGGAAGGAGAGCTGGCTGACGTCCTTGGCCAAGGTGCCCTTGGCGATACGCAGGTTGAGCGACCCGCTCTGCTCGATGCGGGGACCCTGCACGGCGCCGTTCAGGGTGGAGGGAGCGGACGTACTGGCCGTGGGGTTGGCGCCATTCGTCGCGGTGGGAGCCGACAACGCCGGTGCACTCGCTCCAGCGTTGGTGCTGGCTGACCCGGTGGTGCCGCTGGCGCTGGATCCGGTGCCGCCGGCGACGCTGGAGCTGCCGCTGGCGGCGGGCGCCCCGGTGGGCGATTCGGCGGGCGGTGAGGCCAAGCGCTGGTTTCCGGTCGCGGTCTTGTCCGGACCGTGGGCCAGCGCCGAAGAGACCGGCATCGTCGGGGCACCGGTGTGGCTGAGCGCGGTGGCACCGGCGGCCACGCCCAGCGCCAGCACGACGCAGGCCGCGGCCGTCAAGATCCGGTGCGCGCCGGCCACCCGTCGGGCCCGGCGGGCCTGGGCCAACGTGAACGAACGCAGCCCGGAGTCCCCGTCGTCCAGACCGTCGGCCTCAAGAACATCTGCAGGCCCGCCCGAGCCGGCGCGCTCAGCAGTGGTCCGGGCCAAGATCTCGGCCGCACCGTCGGGGGGGACCTCGAAGCGCTCCGCCGCTTGGGCGAAGAGGGCGGCCAGGGCATCGTCGTCGAGCATGGTCATGAGAAGGTCTCCTCGGCGTCGAAAGCGGTGGGGCCGGCCAGGGCCTGGAGGGCTGGATCCTCAGCCAGGCGCCGCCGCGCTTCGTGCAGGCGGGACTTGACCGTGCCTTGGCGCCGGCCGATGGCGTGCGCGATGTCGCGCTCGCTCAGGTCGGCGTAGTAGCGCAGTACCACCGGGACCCGCAGCGCCACCGGCAGCTTTCGCAGGGCGTCGAGCACGGTGTCGGCCACCTCCTGCTGCTCGGCCGCTTCCAAAGGCGCTCGGTCACCGCTCGCCATCTGGTCCAGCGGGTCGGCATTGGCCCGGCGGTCCCGGTGTGGCACCTCGGTGCGCAGCTTCGAGTAGCAGCTGTTGACCACCACCCGGTAGAGCCAGGGCTTGATGGAGGGGACCGAGGCCAAGGAGTCGCGGAAGCGCCAGGCCCGCAGGAAGGCTTCCTGGACGGCCTCTTCGGCATCGGCCCGGTTACCGAGGATCAGGCAGGCCGTCCGGAAGGACGGGATATAGCTCTCCTCGAGCCAGCCCTCAAGCGATTGCTCCACCATCCCCCTCTATGACGCAGCACGGGGCGGATCGGTTCGCGCCGCCCGCAGCGACGCTCTGGGCCCGGCCCTAGGCGGTGCCTGACCCCTGCCCAGGTTCGTTGCCGGCCGGCGGCCACGGTGGGGGCGGCCAGTCGGCGGGCGGGGGCGGGGGCGGCGCCGACACCGGCACGGCCGCCGGCTCGGGCTCGGGCTCGTCGTTGGTGAAGGGGTCGATCTCGGCGGATCCATTGGAGGACCCGTTGGTGCCGTTCGACCCGTTGGTGATGGCGGCGACGTCGTCGTCGAAGTGCGGGACGGCCTTGGCCCCTTCGGTGTGCACCGGGGAGCCATAGGCCTCGTCGACCAGGCGGGTGACCTCACGACCGTCGATGGTCTCGTTGTCGAGCAAGGCTCGGGCCACCGCGTTGAGGCCGCCCCGGTGCTTGGACAGCACCTCCATGGCCCGCTGCTCCTCGGCGCGCAGGATGCGCTCGACCTCGTCGTCGACCACCTTGGCGGTCTCGTCGGAGTAGTCACGGGTGTGCATGAGGTCCTCACCTAAGAAGACCTGACCTTGCGAACCCCAGGCCATGGGGCCGATGGCCTCGCTCATGCCCCACTCGCGCACCATCTTGCGGGCCAGCTCGGTGTTGCCGACCAGGTCGTTGGCCGCGCCGGTGGAGAGGTCGCCGTAGACCAGCAACTCGGCCACCCGGCCACCCATGCGGACGCAGAGCGAATCCTCGATGTAGTCCCGCGGGTGGATGTGCCGCTCCTCCATCGGGAGCTGGTGGGTGACCCCGAGCGCCATGCCGGTGGGCAGGATGGTCACTTTGTGCACCGGGTCGGCGTGCTCGAGCACGTAGGCCAGCACGGCGTGCCCGCCCTCGTGGTAGGCCACCCGCTCCTTCTCGTCGTCGGAGAGCACCATCGAGTCGCGGCGTTGGCCGAGCAGGACGCGGTCACGGGCCGATTCGAAGTCGACCATGGAGATGTCGAGGCTGCCCCGGCGCACCGCGTGCAGTGCCGCCTCGTTGACCAGGTTGGCCAGGTCGGCACCGCTCATGCCGGGCGTGCCGCGGGCCACCACTTCGAGATCGACGTCGGACGACATCCGCTTGCCCTTGCAGTGCACCTGCAGGATGGGCAGGCGCTCCTCGAGGTCGGGCAATGGCACCACGATCTGGCGGTCGAAGCGACCCGGCCGCAGCAGGGCGGGATCCAAGATGTCAGGACGGTTGGTGGCCGCGATCATCACGACCCCCTCTGCGGTGTCGAAGCCGTCCATCTCCGAGAGCATCTGGTTGAGCGTCTGCTCGCGCTCGTCGTGGCCACCGCCCAGCCCCGCGCCGCGCTTGCGGCCGATGGAATCGATCTCGTCGACGAAGACGATGGCCGGCGCCTGCTTGCGGGCCGTCTGGAAAAGGTCGCGCACCCGGCTGGCGCCCACGCCCACGAACATCTCCATGAAGTCCGAGCCGCTGACCGACATGAAGGGCACGCCCGCCTCGCCGGCCACGGCCCGGGCCAGCAGGGTCTTCCCGGTGCCGGGAGGGCCGACCAGCAGGACGCCCTTGGGGATCTTCGCCCCGATCTCCTTGAAGCGGGCCGGGGTCTTCAAGAAGTCGACCACCTCGGAGATCTCCTGCTTGACCCCGTTGTAGCCGGCTACGTCCTCGAAGGTGGTGGAGGGCCGGTCGCTGCTGAAGGTCTTGGCCTTGGAGCGCCCGATCGACATGATGCCGGTCATCTGGCCCCGGGTCTGGCGGCCGATGAAGTAGATGAAGGCAGCCCCGATGGCGATGATGAAGATGTACGGGAGGAGATCGTCGAGCAGGTTCGAGGACGGCGTCGGGAAGCTGACGGCGACTCCGTCGTCCCGCATGGTGGTGACGTCGTTGGGCAGCGACGGGCTGGGACCCTGCACCGTGTATTGCTGCCCGCTCTTCAATTTGCCGGTGATCTGACCGTTGTCGTTGCTGATCTGAGCCGTCGAGACCTCGTGCGACTTCACCTCGTTGAGGAACTTGGTGTAGGTGAGCGACTTGGAGTCCGAGGGCTTGATCGAGGCCACGGCCAGGAGGATGGCCACGATGGCCACGGCCAGCAGACCCCACAGCCAACGCCAATTCTGATTCTGACCCTCGGGGGCTCCGGTCGGCTGCCCACTTCCGTCGCCGGGCGGGTTGCCCTGGCGGTTCATCTGGCGGTCGGGGCGCTGTGGACTCACCCGCCCATGCTATTCGCCGCCTTTGTGGATCGGTGACCGCCCACCTGCACCTCGACCCTGGTGAGGCGGCCGGTATCGTCGCGGCAATGACCCAGATGGAACCCGGACCGGCCGGCCCGGGGCAGGTCACCCCTCCGCCTCTGGCACCTGGGTCGCCTCCGTCGGGCTTCGCCTCGATCAGCCGGTCGGGCTCGTCCGGTGCCGGTCCCGCCCATGCTCGGCCGCCTGTCACGGTCATTGCGGGACCGTTCCTCGATAGCCCGGGAGTGCCCCCGACGACCAGGGACCAGGCCTGGCGCTGGGTCCTCTACGCCGCGGCCGGCTTCCTGATCGGCCAGGTGGCCGCCAGCATTTTCGGCGTGGCCGCCGGCGCCATCGCCGGCAAGAGTTCTGCGCAGCTCACCGTGATCGCGAGATCGACCCAACCGCCCGAGTGGTACGTGCTCTCGACGCTGCTCGGAATCTGGCTCGGTTATGTCGGCGCACCGTGGCTGGCCTCGCGGACCGCCGGCACCAAGCACTTCCTGCGTGACATCGGGCTGCGTTTCCGGCCCATCGACGCCGTGCTCGGGGTGATCATCGGCGTGGCCAGCCAGTTCGGCGTCGACCTGCTCTACGCGCCGTTCCAGCACGACATCTCGGGGTACAACGCGCCCACCCAGAAGCTGATCGGAGCCTCCCATGGCGGCGGCGGTGTCTTCCTCATCGTGTTGGCGTCGGTGGTACTGGCTCCGTGCGCTGAGGAGCTCTGCTTCCGCGGCGTCCTGCTCAAGGGCCTGGTCCGGCTGGGCGCGCCGCCGACCTTGGGACCGAGCACCCGCCGGAACGTCCGGGTGGCCGTCGCCATCGTGCTCGACGGGCTGCTCTTCGGTCTGGCCCACGGCGAGTGGGTCCAGCTGGCCGGCCTGGCCCTCTTCGGTGTAGTGCTGGCCACCATGTCGTATCGAACCGGTCGCCTGGGCATGAACATGGTGGCCCACGGATCCTTCAATCTCATCGCAGTGATTGCCTTCTACCACTGGTATTGAGCTCGTCCCGGGCCTTCTAAGGTTGCACTCCTGTGACCCGGATGGACGAAGTCTTCAAGGCCTACGACGTGCGCGGCACGGTTCCCGACCAGCTCGATGCCGACATGTGTCGAGCTGTCGGCCGGGCCATGGCCCGATTCTGCGGGCCCCCCGAGATCCTGATCGCCCGCGACATGCGCCAGTCGGGGGTGGAGCTGTCGGCGGCCTTCTCCGACGGCGTGCGGGCCGAAGGGGTGACGGTCGTCGATCTGGGCCTGGCCTCCACCGACTTCTTGTACTTCGCCTCGGGCTATCTCGACGCGCCGGGCGTGATGTTCACGGCCTCGCACAACCCGGCGCAGTACAACGGGATGAAGATGTGCCTGGCCGGAGCCAAACCCATCGGCCGGGAGACCGGACTGAACGAGATCCAGGCCATCGCCGAAAAGTTGGAAGGCGAGCCCCTGCCCGAAGCCATGGCGCCCCGCCTCGAGCGCAACCTGCTCTCGGAGTGGGCGACGCACGTGCACTCGTTCGTCGACCTATCGGCGCTCCGGCCGCTACGGATCGTGGCCGACACGGCTAACGGCATGGGCGGCCTGGTGGTCCCCACCGTCTTCGCCTCGCTTCCTTTCGAGGTCGAGATCCTCTTCCCCGAGCTCGACGGGAACTTCCCGAACCATCCGGCCGATCCGATCCAGCCCGAGAACTTGGTTGATCTCAAGGCGGCGGTGCTGGCCTTCGGGGCCGACATCGGTCTGGCCTTCGACGGCGATGCCGACCGGGTTTTCTTGGTGGACGAAAAGGCCGAACCGGTCTCAGGCTCGCTGACCACGGCCCTGGTGGCGGCGTCCATGCTGGACAAGCACCCGGGCGAGACGGTGCTCTACAACCTCATCTGCTCACACGTCGTACCCGAGGTGATTCGCGAACACGGCGGCACGCCCGTGCGCACCCGGGTCGGTCACTCCTTCATCAAGCAGGTCATGGCTGAGACCGGCGCCATCTTCGGTGGCGAGCACTCGGGTCACTACTACTTCCGGGACAACTACCGGGCCGACTCGGGCATCATCACCGCGCTGGTCGTGCTCGAGCTCATGAGCAAGAGCAACCAACCGCTTTCGGCCATGCTCGAGCAGTACCGCCGCTACAGCGACTCGGGCGAGATCAACACAGAAGTGGCCAGCCCCCATGCCACCGTGGCCGCCATCGAGGAGCACGAACGGGCCGCCGGGGCGACGGTGGACACTCTCGATGGCTTGACCGTCGAGCACGCCGACTGGTGGTACAACGTGCGCCCCTCGAACACTGAGCCGTTGCTGCGCCTCAATGTCGAAGCGAAGACGCCCGAGGCCTGCGCCCAGCACGTGACGGAGGTCCAAACACTGATCGCCGAGTTCGCTCGCTCGATCTGAGATACCTGAGGAGATTCCATGCCCCTTGACGCCTTGCTGCTCGATGTCCTCGCCTGTCCGGTGGACAAGGGCCCGCTGCTCTGGTTCGAAGACGAGGACATCCTCTACAACCCGCGCTTGCACAAGAGCTACGCCGTGACTGATGGCGTGCCGGTGCTACTGGTGGACGAGGCCTCTGACGTCAGCGAGACCGAGCACGAACGGCTGACCGCCAAGGCGGAGAAGGAAAAGGTGCGGGCCACCGGCCCAACCGAAGGGTGAGCGCGTCGGGCCGGCTCGACACCCAGGGCGTCTGGGAGGCCACGGCGGCCCAGGCTGCGCAGCTCGAGCAGTTGGTGGCCCAGCTGGCCGTTCTCGCCCCGGTCGCGCCGGTGACGGCGTGGGTGCTGCTCGGTACCGGCAGCGGGCGGCTGGCGACCCAAGTAGTTGCCGCCTTCGTCGGCGCAAAGGACCGGCGACCGATCGTCTGGCTGGCTGACCACGCCCTGCCCGCTTTCGTCGGTCCCGGTACTGGCGTACTCACCGTCGAGGGCCAGGGCGACGGTGCCCTCGGGCCCGTGCGCACCGAAGCGCGCCGGCGCGGCGCCACGGTGTACGCACTGGCGGCGGGTGACGCAGGAGCGGGTGACGCAGGAGCGGGTGACGAGCCGCTGCTCTCCCTGCCGACGGTGGGATCGACCGGCCGGGTTGCCGTGGCCCACGCGGTGGCCGGGGCCCTCGGCGTCCTGGCCGCCGGCACGGCCGAGCACGAGGGCGCCCTGACCGCCCTGGGCGACGGGGTACGGCAATTGCATCGCCGCAGCGCGCTGCTGGCGGACGCCAGCGCGGCGGATGACGTGGCGCGCCGGATCGGGCGAACCGTCCCGCTCATTTACGGAGCCGGTCTCCCTGGCTTGGCGGCGCGGCACTGGAAGGCCCAGGTGAACCTCACCGCCAAGACGCCGGCCTTCGCCGGCCTGGTACCCGACGTGCTCGATGACGAGTTGGCGGGATGGGGGCAGGACGGCGACGTGACCCGACAGGTCCTGACCCTGATCGCGTTGCGCCACCAGGGCGAGATCCCTGAGGTGGCCGCGGCCTACGACACGGCGCTAACCGCGGTGGACGAAGTGATGGGTGACGTGGTGTCGGTGTGGGCCGAGGGTGAAAGCGATCTCATCCGGTTCATGGACCTGGCCTATGTGGGCGACATCGTGAGCCTGTCCCTGGCTGTGCGGGAGGGCATCGATCCCGGCCCGGTCTCGATCGGGGCAGGACATGGTCTGGCGCGCTGATCGATGCTGAACGCCTTGCGTATCGCGGTGGTGCTCCCGGCCTACAACGCGGCCCTCACCTTGGAACGTACGGTGGCCGAGATCGACCGGTCCGTCGTTGACGACGTTCTCATGGTTGATGACGCCAGTACGGATCGCTCGCTGGAGGTGGGCCGATCGCTGGGGCTCGAACCAATTGAGCACGACCATAACGCGGGGTACGGCGCCAATCAGAAGACGTGTTACCGGGCGGCTCTGGCCAAGGGCGCCGACATCGTGGTGATGCTGCATCCCGACTACCAGTACTCACCCCACCTCGTGGTCCCGATGGCCGCCATGATCGCCTACGGCGAGTACGACATGGTGCTGGGATCCCGGATCCTTTCGCAGAACGCCGTGGCCGGCGGCATGCCTCGATACAAGTATGTGGCCAACCGATTTCTCACCCTGGTCCAGAATGCGGTGGTCGGGAACAAGCTTTCTGAGTACCACACCGGCTTGCGGGCATTCTCCAAGGAGTTGTTGGGCGCACTTCGCCTCGACCTCAACTCGAACGGTTTCGTTTTCGACAACCAGGTCATCGTGCAGGCTATGGAGGCCGGTGCCCGCATCGGCGAGCTGTCGTGCCCGACGCGGTACTTCGACGCGGCGTCATCGGTGGGTTTCGCCGAAGGGGTGAGATACGGGATCGGTGTCCTACGGACCTCGGCCCAGTATCGGGCACACCGGGCTGGGGTGCGGCGCTACGCCTATCTGGAGGGCGCCCGCCTGGAGGGGACAGTCACCGAACAACTCGACACGGAACCCGGGTAAGGCCGCGGGGGTCCGGGGGACGTGTGCTACGCATGATCGTGGCCCGGCGGTCGGTGGTGGCGAGCATCGAAGCGTGGTCACCCAGACAGATTCGGTGGGCGGCCCTGGTGGTCGGGTCGCTGCAGACGGTGTTTGTTGGCTTTGTCATCTCGACCTCTGGTTATTTCCGAGACGATTTCCCCTTCTTCGGCCAAGCTCGGCAAGGCGGCTTCAGCGGGAGCGACCTCACCCGCGGCGTGTTCGGCAGCCTGGTGCCCGGCTTCCAGCTCGCCAACTCGCTCCTGGCGTCCTTGCACCCGATCCCGCGTTGGCCGGCGGTCGTCATCCCCACGGTGCTGTACGCACTGGCACTCCTCGTCTTTTTTCGCCTGGGTGAGCTGCTCCTGGGGACCCGACCTCAGCTGATCCTGCTGTTAGCGGCGGCCGGTCTCTGCGGTGTGCTCGCCATCTCACTGGTCTGGTGGACGGCCGGCATCAACAGCCTGCCGGCGGTGGTGTGCGATCTGCTGGCCCTCGACGGCTTGGCCCGCTACACGGCGACGGGTCGGCGGCGGCATCTGGCCGTATCCATCGTGGCCTTTGCCGTGGGCATCGCCTTCTACGACGCATCGAGCAGCTTTCTGCTCGTGTTGGTGTTGTGTAACGCGCTGTATCTGGTGGACCGGCGAGACTGGCGATCGATCGGGCGGGGTTTCGCTCGGTATTGGTGGGTGTGGGCCTGTTATGTCCTGCCGATCGCGCTCAACTTCGGGTGGCGGCAGGCCCACAAGGCCCAATACAGCCTTCCTCCGTTACCCACGATCGGGGAGGCCTTGCGCTTCGCCGGCGCCGGATGGGCCCAGGGCTTCATACCGTCGTTGCTCGGGTTCGATTTCTCGACGACCTCGTCGAGCGTGGCTCGGGCCCTCGTCGTGGTCGGAGGTCAGGTCCTTGTCTTCGGTGTGGTCGGCCTGAGCATCTGGCGCCGTCGCCGTGACGCCCTGCGGGCCTGGGCCGTCTTCGCCGGGGGGTTCGCCGGAGTCGAACTGATCGCCGCCATCGGCCGCGGCTCTGAAGGCACGACGTTCGCGCTGAACACGGTGTATTGGGCGGTCCAGCCTTTTGTGTTGGCCCTCGTGGTGGGTTTGGCCTTCCTTCCCAGCCAACTCGGGGCGACAGCCGCGCCGGAGCCGCCCAAGAAGGCGGCGAAGCCGCAGCGCGCGCCAATCCCCCGACCATGGGCCCGCCCTGCCGTCGGGTTGGTGGTGGGGGCCAGCGCGCTGCTGACCGCCGCAGGTGCCACGTCCATCTGGACGGCGCCTGACCGGACCCAGGGAGCGGCGAGCCGCGCCTTCATGACGACGTTGCAGAGGTCGTGGAACTCCGTGAAGGGGCACGAACCCGGCGCGTTCGTCTGGAACACCCAGGTTCCCCCATTTGTGGTGACGCCCCTCTTCGTGCCCTACAACCGGGTGTCGAGCACCGCCGGTGTGCTCATGTCCCTGCGCATCGATGGCGCCAGTGGACCGGGCTACCTGGTGGGGCCCTCGGGTGGGCTGCAGCCGGCCGGTGTGCAAGTGGAGAGCAGGGGTGCCCATGGATCCGACTGCTTTCACGGCACTCAGTCGCTGTCGCTGTCGCTGCGCCATGCTGTGCCGGTGGGCAACTGGTTCCTGCGCCTCAGCTATAAGGACGCCAACGGCTTCGACGCCATGATTGGTGGCGAGCAGGTGACGTTCACGCGGGGCAACGGTGCGTTGGTGATCCCGTACTCCTTGTCGACGGCATTCTCGATCGTTTCGCTCGTCGTGCCCAGCACTGCTTCCGCCTGTGTCACCACCGTCGCCGTTGAGGCGCCGGTGGTGAAGTAGGAGCCCGCGTGCTGGCCATCGAGTTCAACCGGCACTTCTGGATCGCCCTGGTGACGATTCCGATCTTCACCGCGGTGATCGGCTACGTCACCAACTGGTCCGGCGTGATCATGCTGTTCAACCCGATCCGTTTCCACGGGGTGCGCATTCCCGGGTTGAAGCTTCTCTACCCCTACCTGCCGCGCCGGGTGCAGGTCATTCCCGCCATCACCAGCGACGGCCGCTTCGGTTGGCAGGGCATCGTGCCCTCGCGGGTGGACAAGATGGCCAGCATCTCGGTCGACAAGGCGCTGGCCAAGGTCGGCAGCATCTCGGACTTCTACCAGCAGCTGGAGCCGGAAAAGATCGCCGATCACCTGGTGGCCACGGCCCAGCCGGAAATGCGCCAGGTGGTGGCGCGCATCATGGAGCGCGAGCACCCGCAACTGTGGCACGACCTTCCGCCGCGCCTGAAGGAGCTGATGTACGTCCGGGTCGAGCAAGAGCTGCCCTCGATCGCCCGTGCCATCACCGATGAGATCGGGCTGCACATCGATCAACTCATCGACGCCAAGCTGCTGGTGATCTCCTACTTCGAAGAACACCCCGAGCTGATGAACGAGATGCTCCAGCAGGTGGGACAGCGCGAGCTGCGCTTCATGCAGAACTTCGGCTTCTATCTGGGTGGGCCGCTCGGCATCGTGATGGTTTTCATCACGCAGGCCTTCCCCGACTGGTGGGTGCTGCCCATCGGCGGCGTCCTCATCGGCTACACGGTCAACTACGTCGGTATCACGATGATTTTCGAACCGGTCTTCCCCCGGCACATCGGCCGCTGGACGTTTCAGGGTCTGTTCCTCAAGCGCCAACCAGAAGTGAGCGACGTCTTTGCGCGCAACATTGCCGAACAGGTCATCAACCTTCAGAACGTCGGGAAGGAGTTGCTCTACGGCCCGCGGTCAGATCGAACGCGCCAGATGCTCGAAGACACCATCCGGCCCGCCGTAGACAAGGCGATCGGGCCAGCTCAGGGCGCACTGCGGGTGGCCATCGGCCGTCGTGAGTACGACCGCATCGCGTCTTCGATGGCTACCGAAGCCGCCGACTTCGCCGGCGCCTTCGATGACGAGGAGTTTGGCCGGGAGCAGTCCAAGCGGATCTACGATTTCGTGGCCCGCCAGATGCGCAAGCTGCCACCCGACGACTTCTCCGAACTGTTGCGTTCGGCTATCAAGCAGGACGAGTGGTTGCTCTTCCTGCACGGCGCGGTCTTGGGTTTTGGTGCCGGCCTCCTCCACCTGGCCATCTTCGGAGCATGACGTGATCGAATCCAATGCAGGCGAACCGGTCGACGCAACTCCCACCAATCCGCTCGACCAGTCGCTGTCACTCGATCGGGTGGTCCGTGCCCTGCCGGGAATGGCCCGGTTGGCCGCGCTCTCGGGCCTGCATTTGGCTGAATGGGGACTCAAGACCTCTCTGGCCACCAGCCGGGAGGTGACCCGGGCACTGGCCGCGGGCCAGTTGCCCACTGACATGGTGCAGCGGGCGGTACGCGATCTGCGCGACGTCGGTCGCCAGGCCTTCGGGCTGTCCGCGCTCGACCGTCCGATCGATGTGCGGGCCCATCATGTCGTGGACGAATTGCGCACCGTTGACCTGCAGGCCCGCGGCGCCGAACTCCTCTACCAATCTGCCGATGTCTGGTACGCCGAGGACGTCCACCCCGCCTTCGCGCGGATCCTCGACGAGATGGCACCGGACGAAGCTCGGATCCTGCGTTTCCTGTGCGAGGCCGGGCCCCAGCCGTCAATCGATATCCGGACCTGGCGTCCTTTGGGCATCGGCTCGGAGCTGGTGGAAGCCGGCCTGTCCATGATCGGGCTACGGGCCGGCGTGCGCGACCTATCGCGGTCGAGCGCCTACCTGAACAACCTCTTCCGGCTGGGCTTGATCTGGTTTTCCCGTGAACCGGTCGAGCCCACGCGCTACCAGGTGGTCGAGGTGCAGCCGGACGTGGCCGTCGCCATCAAGCGGGCGGGTCGGATGGCGCGGATCGTGCGGCGCAGCATAAATCTCACCCCGTTCGGCGAGGACTTCTGCCGCACCTGCCTACCCCACCCCGAGGGCGGTTTCACCAACGGGGCCGGACCGCTCTGAGGCGGGCTGCTAGCTGAGGCGCTCCACGATCATGGCCATACCCTGACCACCGCCCACGCACATGGACTCGAGGCCGAAGGTCTTCCCGGTGTCCTCGAGCGCGTTGAGCAGTGTGGTCATGATGCGGGCGCCGGTCTGGCCGAACGGGTGGCCCAATGCAATGGCGCCGCCCTTGATGTTGAGCTTGTCCCAGCTGATGCCGAGATGCTTGGCGGAGGGAATGACCTGGGCCGCAAAGGCCTCGTTGATCTCGACCAGGTCGATGTCGTCGATGGTCATCTTGGCCCGGGCCAGGACCTGGCGGCAGGCGTCGATCGGCCCGAGCCCCATGATCTCGGGGTTGAGTCCACTGACCCCACTGGCCACGATGCGGGCGAGCGGGGTGATGCCGAGCTGCTTGGCCTTGGTGTCGCTCATGACCACCACGGCGGCAGCGCCGTCGTTGAGCGGGCAGGCGTTGCCGGCAGTCACCGTTCCGCCCTCGCGGAATACCGGCTTGAGGTTGGACAGCCCTTCGAGGGTGGTTCCAGGGCGGGGACCGTCGTCCTTGGTCACCACGGTGCCGTCGGACAGCGTGACCGGGATGATCTCCCGCTCGAAAAAGCCGTTCTCCTGTGACGCCACCGCCCGCGTCTGCGAGAGCACGGCAAACTCGTCCATCTCCTGGCGGCTCACCTTCTCGTATTCGGCCACGTTCTCGGCCGTCTGCCCCATGGCGATGTAGACGTCCGGCAAACCCTGGGGGGGAGTCCAGGGCTCGGTCACGGCCGGTGTCCGCTCCTTGGTGCGCTCTTCGCCCTCGGCAAAGAGCGGGTTGTGCGGGCCGGTGTCCGAGGCGCCATACATGTAGCGGCTGACCGTCTCGACCCCGGCGGCGATGAAGATGTCACCCTCCCCAGCCCGGATGGCGTGGGCCGCCATGCGGATGGTCTGCAGGGATGAGGAGCAGTAGCGATTGACGGTCACGCCGGGCACGTTGTCCATCCCGGCCAAAATGGCAGCCACCCGGGCCACGTTGTAACCGGCCTCGCCCGCGGGCTGGCCGCATCCGAGGAGGACGTCCTCGACCTCGGCCGGGTTGAGCTGGGGCACCTTCTCGAGCACGGCGCGCAGAACCAGAGCGCTGAGGTCGTCGGGACGGCACTCGGTCAGTGAGCCTTTGTTGGCTCGGCCGATCGGGGTGCGGCCGGTAGCGACGATGACGGCTTCAGGCATTGATGAAGACTCCTCAATTAGTGGTGGCGTCCAGGGATGGAGGCCGAGGCGGTCAGCAGGTTACTGGTTGGTAGCCAACTGAGTGTCAGTCCGCAGCGGCGTCCATTGGTCGGGCTCGGGAGCCGGACTGTAACGTGTTCTATCGCGCGCCGGTCTGGCCGCCATGGGCACTGGTCGTGGGCCGCCGCGGTCCGGGAGGGACGGAATGGACATCGCGTATACGGAGGAGCAGCAGGCGCTGAAGAGCGAGCTGCGGGCCTACTACCAGCAGCTGCTCACCCCCGAGGTCGAGCAGGAGCTGGCCCACGCCGGCGGGATCGGGCCGGTCGTGCGCCGGGTCGTCAAGCAGATGGGCACCGACGGGTGGCTGGGCATCGGCTGGCCCCAGGAGTGGGGTGGCCAGGGCCGTTCGGCCATCGAGCAGTTCATCTTCTTCGACGAGTCGATGCGCAGCGGTGCGCCCGTCCCGATGCTGACCATCAACACGGTGGGGCCGACCATCATGAACTTCGGCACCCAGGAGCAGAAAGAGTTCTTCCTGCCCCAGATCCTGGCCGGCGAGATCCACTTCTGCATCGGCTACACCGAGCCCAACTCGGGTACCGACCTGGCCTCGTTGACCACCAAGGCCGTGCGCGATGGCGACGAGTACATCATCAACGGGGCCAAGGTCTTCACCAGCCTGGCCGGCGACGCCGACTACATCTGGCTGGCCACCCGCACCGACCCTGATGCCCCCAAGCACAAGGGCATCTCGATGTTCGTGATCCCGATGAACACGCCGGGGATCAGGGTCGTGCCCATGAAGCTGCTGGGCGACCACAACATCAACTACACCTTCTACGAGGACGTCCGGGTGCCCGCCACCAGCCTGGTTGGCGGCGAAAACCAGGGCTGGACCCTCATCACCAACCAGCTCAACCACGAGCGGGTGACCTTGTGCTCACCGGGCATCATCGAACGGGTGCTCAGCGACGTCCGGGCCTGGGCCCAGAACACCAAGCTGCCCGATGGCCGTCGGGTGGCCGACCAGGAATGGGTACAAGAGCATCTGGCCCGGGTGCACGCCGAACTCGAGTTCCTGCGCTTGATCAACTGGAAGGTGGCGTGGCAGGCCACCCAGGGGCATCTCGATGTAGCTGACGCCTCCAGCATCAAGGTGTTCGGCACCGAGTTCTACCTGCGGGCCTTCCAGCTCCTGATGGAGATCATCGGGCAGGCTGGCTATCTCACCCGCGGTTCACCGGCGGCGGTGATCGCTGGGCGACTCGAGATGTATGCGCGCTCCATGATCATCCTGACCTTCGGTGGCGGAACCAACGAGATCCAGCGCGATCTCATCGCCATCTTCGGCCTCAACATGCCCCGCTCGCTGCGGTAGCTCACGAACGCGAAGAGAGACACCATGGATTTCAGTTTCAGCGAAGAACAAGAGGCAGTGCGTGAATTGGCTGAGCGCATCTTCACCGAGCGCGCCACTCACGAACGCCTGAAGGAGATCGAGCAGGCCGCTGGTGACGAGGGGCCGATCGACCGGGACTTGTGGAAGGAGTTGGCGGCGGCCGGCCTGCTCGGCATCGCCCTGCCCGAAGACGTCGGCGGCGCCGGGCTCGACTTCGTCGCGGCCTGCCTGGTGATCGAGGCGGCGGGCCGGAGCGCGGCTTATGTACCCGTCGTCGAGACCATGGTCTACGGCGCGCTGCCCATTGCCAGCTTCGGCACGGCGCAGCAGCGGCAGGCCTGGCTGCCCGGCGTGGCCGCCGGCGACACCATCCTCACCGCCGCGATGGCCGAGCTGGTCGGAGAGGTGATCCTGCCCGGCGGCACGGCACCGGTGACCACGGCCACCGCCCAGGCCGACGGGAGCTGGGTGCTCAACGGCACCAAGGCATGTGTACCGGCCGCGCTGGTCGCGGCTGCAGTTCTGATTCCGGCCAGCCGGACCAACTCGGATGGATCGAACGCCGGCGTGGGCGTGTTCATCGTGCCCACCTCGGTCCCCGGATTGACCCCTATCGCCCAGACCACCACGGCGGGCCGCCCCGAGGCGTTGGTCGAACTGGCTAACGTGACGGTGGGGGCCGAGGCGCTGCTGGGCGGGATCGACGCCGATGCCACGGCCATCATCGCCGCTATCACCGAGCACGCCACCACGGCGCTGTGCGTGATGGAGGCCGGGGCCTGTGCCGCCGCCCTGGCGCTCACCGCCGAGTACACCAAGACCCGCGTGCAGTTCGAGAAGCCGATTGCCACGTTCCAGGCCGTGGGGCAGCGTGCCGCCGACGCCTACGTCGACACCGAGGCCATCCGGCTCACCGCCTGGCAGGCCGCGTCACGCTTGGCGGCTGGCCTCCCGGCCAGTGCCGAAGTCGCCGTGGCCAAGTACTGGGCCGCCGAAGGTGGCCAACGGGTGGTGCACGCGGCGTCCCACCTCCATGGCGGCGTCGGCGTCGACCGCGATTACCCCCTCCACCGCTACTTCCTGCTCACTCGTCAGATCGAGTTCACGCTGGGCGGGGCCAACGAGAGCCTTCGCCGTCTGGGCCAGATCTTGGCGGTCGAGCCCGTCTGAACACGCGCCGGCATCAGCGACCGGCGTTGTGGTGTAGCGCACCGCCGGGCACCGTCTACCCTGCACTCCGTGACGACTTCACCCATCGACGCGCTGGTGCGGACCGCACATGCCATGGCGATCGACGAGGTCACCGCTGAGGTCGTCACATCGTTGAGCGACGCCGGCATCGAGGTGGTCCTGCTGAAGGGCCCGGCCCTGGCCCAGTGGCTCTACCCGGACAGCGTCAGGGCGTATGGCGACACCGATCTCCTCGTCAACCCGTCGTCCTTCTCAGCGGCGGCACGGGTTCTCTCCGGCATCGGTTTCGCCGACCCCTGGTACGGACCGGCCGAACATGCCATCACATACCACCGCCGAAACGGGGCCGGGGTGGTGTTCTCGGTCGATCTCCATCGAACCATTCCGCTGGTCACGGCATCGCCGGCTGCCTTATGGCGGGAATTCAGTTCTGACACCGCCGAGATCACGGTGGCTCGTCGATCGGTCCGGGTCCTGGGCGTTCCCCACTTGGGCCTGCATCTCGCTATTCACGCCGTGCAGCATGCTTCGGAGTCTGGAGGCCCGAAGGAGGACCTGCGCCGGGCCATCGACGTCATGGAGTTCGAGGACTGGCAGCGCACGACTGAGGCCAGCCGGCGCATGGGCGCCGAGGACGCGTTGGCAGCCGGTTTGTGCCTGGCTCCCGGAGGCCCTGAACTGGCGGAACGGCTGCAACTGACTTCGGCCCGGCGAGGACTCCTGCGGATGGCGTCGGCCGAGTTGAATCCGCAGGCGTACCAGCTTCAGCGCCTGATCGATGCCGATGGATGGCAGGGGCGGCTGCGCATGCTGGCCAATCCGCTGTTCATGTCACCCGCCATCATGCGTCAGGACTCGGCCCTGGCCCGTCGTGGAACTTTGGGTCTGGTTGCCTGCTATGCCATCCGTCCCTTCGTCTTGCTCGGACGCCTTCGTCCCGCCCTGGCCGCCCGTCGACGTATTCTCCGCTCTGATGACTGACGAAATCCGCGTGCGATCCGACGAAATCGAGACCCGGTCGGTCGAGGGCGAACTCGTCCTATTGGACCTGCGGTCCCAGACGTACCTCAGCTTGAACCGTTCGGGGGCCGAGCTCTGGCCCTTGTTGCAGGGTGGTACCAGCCGTCGGCAATTAATTGACGAGCTGCGCACCAAGTACGAGATCTCGGAAGAGACGGCCGCCGATGATGTGGACACACTCGTCGAGCAATTGTCCCGGGCTGATCTCTTAGAGAGCGGCGATGGTGGCCCGCCCCCCTACGCTCGCTGACGCCCAGGCGGCCGTCTGGACCATCCGCTGTCGGGTCCAGTGCCGGAGGCAGCTGGATCGCCAGGACGTGCGGAGCATCGTGTTGCCGTCGTCTTCAGGGATTCCGGTCGGAGCGGCCGGCGCCGTTTCGCGACTCCTGCGCCGTCGCCAGAACCAGTGCCTGTCCAACGCGCTCATTGTGCAAGCCTGGCGAGCAGACCACGGGGACGAGGTGGACGTGGTGATCGGGGTCACGGCTCCGTCTGCCGGATTCTCGGCCCATGCCTGGTTGGCCGATGCGCCCGAGTCGGCGGCAGCCGGGCACCAGCCCATCTACCGGCTCCCCCCGCATCGCCAGCTCAGCACCACGCGTGACTGAGGAGGCGGTTCGTCCGCTTGAGCTCGATCCCCTCGAGCGGGCGGCTGGGGTGACGCTGGGGGACGCCGATGGACCAGGCCAGCCGAGCCAGCGTTATGCCACGGCCCGGGCTGCCCTCGAGTCGGTCATGGCCCGGGAATTAGCCCGAGGCCAGTGCTTCGTGAGTTTCTCCGGTGGCCGTGATTCGTCGGCCGTCCTGGCGGTGGCCACGTCGGTGGCTCGTCGCGAGGGCCTGGGCCTGCCGATCCCGGTGACCTTTCGATTCCCTGATGTGCCGACCAGCCAGGAAAACCAGTGGCAGGAGCAGGTCATCGAGCACCTCGGGCTTACTCAATGGGAGCGGATGGATCTCTCCGACGAGCTCGATCTGCTGGGGGATACCGCTCGGCTCTGTCTCGAGGCCCACGGCCCGACCTGGCCGGCCAACGCCTATCTCCACATGCCGATATTCGAGGTGGCCCGGGGTGGCGTGGTGATGACCGGTCTTGATGGCGACGGCCTGTTCGGCGACTGGCGTTGGTGTCACGCTCAGGCCGTCCTCCATCGGCAGGTGCCGTTCCACCCTCGCGATCTGGCCCGCATCGGTGCAGCCTGGGCGCCGACGTCGGTTCGGCGCCGCCTCATCCGGCGGCGTGGCTTCTTCACGCCTCCCTGGCTGACCGGCCCCGCTCGGGATGAGTACGAGGCCCGACTGGTCGATCGTCAGGCCCAAGAGCCCCGACGATGGGACCGTCGCACCCGCTGGCATGGCCGGTCCCGCGCCTTGGCGGTCACGATGGCCAGCCTGGATGCGCTGGGCGCACCGCTCGACGTGGGAGTGGTGCATCCGTTGCTCGACTCGGCTGTGCTCGATGCGCTGGCCACCGAAGGGGGAGCAGCCGGCTTCGGTGATCGCACGTCGGCCATGCGGCATCTCTGTGGCGATCTCCTACCGGCCCGGGTGGTCGAGCGCCGGAGCAAGGCGGTCTTCGGGGGCGCGGTCTGGCGGGAACAGGCCAGGACCTTCGTGGCGCAGTGGGACGGCACCGGCGTGGACCTGGACCGGGTCGATCCTCAGCGCCTGCGGGAGAGCTGGCAGGCGGAACATCCCGTCTTCCACTCGTGGTCCCTGCTCCACCAGGCCTGGCTGGCCCAACACCGGCTTCAGGAGAAGTAGTCAGCCAGGGTGATCACGAAGCGGTCGAGGTGGTCCAGGTCCTTCGGTCGAGCCGCGGTGACCATCGGGACACTGGCCAGGTCGAGCAGGGTGACCGGGTCCGCCGCCAGTGAGGGAAAGGTCCGTTGGCGGGCCAGGTTGGTGATGCGTTCCGCCAGCGGGACCGGGGAGAGGGCAATACGGTCGGCCCAGGCCAGGATGGCAACGCCCCGCACCTGGGTCGAGCCGACAAAACAGGGGAGCTCGAGCCGGTGGCGATCGCCGCGGACCAGCGTGGTCTCGGGTTGGAGCTCCGACCACGACGCGGCGCGAAGGTCGATCGTCCGAGGGCCTGGGAAGACTCGACCCTCGGAGTAGACGGCCAGGTCGTCGGTGAGCACGGGCACCGCATGGGCGGTAGCCAACCGGGCCAGGGTCGTGCTCTTCCCATCTTCCTTGTCACCCAAAACGAGCACCACCCCGTCCCGGACGCCGAACGCCCCCGCATGGAGGGCTTCATGGCCAGACCATTGCCAATGCACCGCAGCCGCTGGAGCCAGATATGGGTGGAGGAGCTCGGGGTCGGGCGGTCGCCCGGGCAGGGCGAAGCGGGCTCGGGGATCCCCCTTGTCCATGTGCAGCCAGCCCCCGCCGATCAATCGGACCCGGGCTGAGGCCTGATTGAGCCGTGACTGGGGGTCATCAACCGGATTTACGTCTTCCGATGGCTCGACCGTGACCTCGAAGGGCAGGGCCTTGGGTTCCTGGGGCTGCATAGAGGCGGAGGCCCCGGGAAGCCCCGTGAGGATGAGCCCATAGGCGCCCAGTGCACCGTGCCCGGATAAAGAGGTCATGCCTGGGTCTGCTGGAGGCGGAAATAGGTCCCCTTCTGAGCCACCAGACCGTCGTGGGTCCCCCGTTCGACGAT
The DNA here is from genome assembly GCA_036489775.1 of Acidimicrobiales bacterium. Taxonomy (GTDB): domain Bacteria; phylum Actinomycetota; class Acidimicrobiia; order Acidimicrobiales; family RAAP-2; genus Bog-473. The sequence goes on from DASXFC010000009.1 coordinate 90,078, forward strand.
CCGCCCCCCGTCGAGCACCAGGATCTGATCAGCATTCCGGACGGTGGAGAGGCGGTGGGCGATCACCAGAGCGGTGCGGCCGTGCAGGGCAGCCTCGAGCGCCCCTTGCACGGCCTGCTCGGTGCGACCGTCGAGCTGGCCGGTGGCCTCGTCGAGGATGACGATGGTCGGGCGTACCAGCAACATGCGGGCAATAGCCAGCCGTTGCTTCTCTCCACCTGAGAGCCGGAAACCGCGATCGCCCACCACGGTGTCGAGCCTCAAGGGCATCGAGGCAACGGTCGCCTCGATTTGGGCGTCGGCGAGAGCTTTGTGCATCTGCTCCTCGCTGGCGTCGGGCGCCGCATATAAGAGGTTGGCCCTCAGGGTGTCGTGCCAGAGCTGCGTGTCCTGGGTCACCATCCCGATGGTGCGCTGCAGGCTGTCGAATGACACCGTTCGAAGGTCGTGGTCGTCGATCGTTACCGTGCCTTCCGATGGATCGTAGAGACGACGCAAGAGCAACGCGATCGTCGTCTTGCCGGCCCCAGTGCTCCCGACCAATGCGGTGACCGTACCCGGCTCGAGCGAGAACGAGACGTCGTGCAAAACCGGAACCGGTTGCTCGTCCACGTCGGATGCGTCGGGTTCGAGCGATGGCACCGAGACACCGGCGCGACCGGGATAGGTGAAGTCAACATGGTCGAAGACGACGCGTCCGGCCGGTCGATCGAGTTGGGTCGCGTCGTCGATCTCGCGCAAGCCAATCGGAACATCGAGCACTTCGAAGATCCGTTCGAACGAAACCAACGAGTTCATGACATCGACCGGCACGTTGCCCAACGAGATCATCGGACCGTAGAGGCGACCAATGTACGTCGCCAGCGCGACGACAGTGCCAACCTCAAGTGTGTGGTCCGACGCCAACACACCGCCCCAACCGAACACGACGGCGGTGAGCAGTCCCGCCATCGACAGCAGCAGTGCAAGAAATATTCGTGAGTAGGTCGACATGGTCACGGCGATGTCACGGATCTGACCCGATGTGGTGTCGAACGCGGCAGCTTCCTCGCGCCTGCGACCGAAGAGCGTTACCAACAAAGCACCACCGACGTTGAAGCGCTCGCTCATGTGCATGCTCAGTTGTGACAGGAGCTGGAGGTTGGCCCGTGACAAACCGGCGACGCGTCGACTGGCGAAGCGTGCGAACAATGCACCGAGTGGGAGTGCAATGAGGGCGACCAGGGTGATCTCCCACGAAATGGTCAGCATCACCACCAGTGATGCGAAGACGGTGAACGCGCTGCCCACAACAACAGACAGCAAGTCACTGAAGGCTTGCTGCGCATCATTGACGTCGTTGTCCAGCCGGCTCATCAACGCGCCGGTCTGCACTCGAGTGAAGAAGGCCAGCGGGAGTCGCTGCACATGTCGGTAGACGGTGGAGCGAAGATCGAAGATGACGCCTTGGCCGATGCGGGCCGACAATCGAACGCCAATAACGCTGAGGATCTGATCGGCCAAGAGAACGAGACCGAGCAGGCAGGCCAAGAGGATGATCTCGCCCCGCCGGTGGTACTTGATGCCGTCGTCGATGATGGCTGCGATGAACAACGGGGTCGCCACCGTCGCCATGGCATCGATGATGATCACTGCGACGAACACGGCGATGCGAGCGCGGTACGGACGCGCAAAGGTCAGGGCCCGCCGTGTGGTGCCTTTGGCCACCCGGTACTGCAAGGCAGATGGCAGATTGAAAATGCTCACGGCCCTCCCGCCGATCGGCATTGAGATTGAGTGCGACGCGAAACCATACGGGCCTTCAGCAGTGCTCTCGTGCTCCCAGGGGCCCGCTGGAAATTCGAGATTCGGCGCGCGACCCCAAGCTGACTCTCAGGGAAGCCCGAAGGGAAGTGACAGCGTTCTCCCTGGTGAGAGACGAGTTGCACGCAGAGTGCACCGATGCGCTATACAACACGGCGCGGGCGGACCTCCTGGCCCGATTGAGGGAGGCTGAAATGAAGGAAGCAACTGAGTACGAAGCACCGACCCTGTCGGTCCTTGGCACCCTTTCGGACCTGACCCTGGGTTCGTCTCTGAACATTGCGGGCGATGCGCTGCTGCAAGCGGCAGCGTCCATCATCCACATCATTCCGTAGTCCAGGCGTAGCTCTCGCTACGCCGGCAGGATCGAAATGGATCACGCGTCCCAACGCCATCGCGCTTTGGGGCGCGTGATCCACGTTTCCCCCCGCCATCGATAGCTGACGCGCGAAGCGCGTGTATCGATGGCGTTGTGAGACACACTCCGTCCCTTTGCACGCTCTGTAAGGAGCAGTGAGGAAAGGCCGCGACGCGAGTCGTGTTCGACGCGTCGACATGTCCATTGGCTATGTCCGCTCCGATTCCATGCGTCGACATGTCCATTGGCTATGTCCGCTCCGTTTCCATTTGAGCCGCATCTGCGCGGTCGTCTTTTCCCTTCACGCAGGCACGAAAAGTCGTCGCTGATGTGGTGCTGACAACGGCCTGGCAACAGCGTGAGAATGGGTCGCGCTCGAAAACGTCACACGCACGACGCGCAAAAACTTCTTGCACACTGGTTGAAAGTCGCGTCGCGACTCTGTACAGTGCCCGGAGTCCGGTTACGTAGATCTTCAGCGTTCATGTGTTGAACGAAATCTCCGGTGGGGGGATTCGCATCACAGGCATATGGCGCGGAAAGGCCAAGGCGGTGCGTAGATTTATTCGGAACATCCTGCTTCCTTTCGCGGCAGCCAGCTTGTTGAGTGGCTTCATGGTCGCGATATCCACGACGTCGTTGCCCGCAGGCGCGGCGCCATCGCAGACTGGCGGTGACGACACCTCGGCGTATCAGGCGGGATGGTCGTGGACCTACGCGCAGGTGTACACGCTCAACGATCCTGGGACTGGTTTCTTCTCGATCCAAGAGAACGTGACCTACACGGTGCAAGGGATCGTCCAGCACACCAACTACGTGTGCCCCGCTGCCTATGACGCCGGCCTCTGCACCTCGAGCACGGCTGGTGCTACTGCTGCCGGGACCTACACCACCTACGCCGTCGGAATCAACGGCACCGTCACCGGCGGTTCGGGGACAGCCGACGGTGAGAGCGCCACCATTACGAGCGGCACCGTCACGGGCACCGAGTACCTCGAGACCTCCAACCTGGCCACCGTCGAAGTTGACCAGACTCAGAGTGTCAAGGGAACCGTGAGTGTTGACTCCCTGACCCTGGGCCTGACCAATGACGAGGTGTACACGCCCGCACAGGTCACGCAGGACTACCGTCTCCACTCGGGCGACCAGTGGCTCGAGAACACCGACGTGTACGACAACGGCGTGGTGAGTTACGCCGCAACGGGCCTCGTCGCTGAGAGCGGTACCGACGACATCGACACCTTCGGACCGGTCAACGCCACTGCTACCGACACCTCGACCACGGTCAGTGACACGAGCATCTCTAGCAGCGCCCTTCCGGTCGACTCGGTCAACTACAACGACACCGTTGACAACACATCGGAGACGCGGACCTGGTCGAACACGTACCACAACCTGATCACCGACAACTACCTGACTGGCATCCCCGAAGGCACCGGCTGCACATCCAGCGCCCCGGCGGAATGCATCAACTTGACCATGAACCTGACGGCGGCCAGCGTTCCGGCACCGACCGGCGCGGCTTTGGTCAGCGAAACCCTCGGTGGTCTCACCTCCGGGCTGGCCTGTCCAGGCGCTTCGGTGACGGTCAGCGGAACATTGGCCTCGGGGACCTCGGGCACGGCGGTGAAGGTCGGTGTCGATCAATCGACGATCACCCCGAATGCGATCACCACGACGAACACGACAACTGGTGCGGGCGGCGCCTATTCGGCGACGGTGACGGCACCCACAGCGCCTGACGGTCTGAACAAGCCTGCTGTCAACGGCTCGTTCGGGGTCGAAGTCACGGCCGGGTCGGCCACCGACGTAGCGACCCTCGAGGTCGCCCCGCCCTGCGCCACCACGACGACCTACACCGGCGCCACGTCGGCTCAGGTCGGGACGTCGGCAACTGTGTCGGCCTCGCTCCTCAACGTCTTCACCGGCGCACCGGTGTCCGGCGCCACCATCGTCTTCAGTCTCAGCGGCCAGGCGGGAACGGCCTCGGCCGTGACTGGCTCCAACGGCGTGGCCTCGACCACCCTGCCGATCACCGCGACGCCCAACGTCACCCCCGCCACACTGACGGCCAGTTTCGCCGGGAATGCAGGAACCACCGCCAGCGCGGGAACCAGTCCCTTCACGGTGAACCTCGACCCGACGGCGACGAGCATCACCCCTTCGGAGGCCTCGGCCACCATCGGTGACACGCCAACCTTCACGAGCACGGTGACGACGACAGGCCCGACCTTCGGAGCGTTGAGCGGCTCGGTGACCTTCACCGCGGACGGCGCCCCCTTTGGCACGGCGACCCTCTCCGGTGGGTCGGCGACCAGCCCCACCCTCAATACGCTGGCACTCGGTCTGGGCGAGCACACGATCGTGGCCACGTACAGCGGGAACACTGACTACAACACCTCGACTGTCTCCCTCTCCTTCGACGTCCACAAGCCGCTGACGGTGACGACGACGGCGTTGTCGATCACACCCGCAAGTGGCAACTCGGTATACGGACAGACGGTGACGCTCAATGCGACCGTGAGCCCAACGGTGGACAACACCAATGCGGCGGTGTCGTTCTATGCCGGCAACACTCTGCTCGGGACGCAAAACTTGAGTGGAGGGTCGCCTGACACCGCGTCAATGACGGTGTCCACGCTCGCTGTCGGGAGCTACTCGCTGACGGCCGACTACAACGGTGACAACAACGTTCAGTTCGCCCCGTCGGATTCGAACCCGGTCGCCCTCACGGTGGCCGCGGCCGGCACGACGACGGCGGTGACGCTCCAGACACCTTCGGGCACACCGGTCGCCTTCCAGCCGGTCTCGTTCGGCATCACGGTTTCGCCGCCCGTTGGGGAGAGCGCCGTCCCGACCGGGACGGTCCAGGTTGCGATCAACGGAGTGAACTTCGGGGGCCCCCTGACCTTGGCCGGTGGGACCACGACGGTTTCGGACTCTGCTGGTCTGAGCGCGGGCTCCACCACCATCACGGCGACGTACTCGGGTGACTCTGGATTCAACGGAAGCTCGGGCAAGCTCATTCAAGCGGTCAATCAGGCCTCGACCACGACGACGTTGGTCAGTTCGACCGGGGTCTCCGGTTCAGTCGTCAACGAGGTGGTGACCCTCACCGCCAACGTGACACCACAGGAGTCGGGCAACCCGACGGGCACCGTCACCTTCTACGCCTGCCCCACGGTGGCCCCGTGTGCCACGTCGATCGGCCAGTTGACCTTGACGGCGACGGGCGCGGCCGGAGCACAGGCTCAGCTGGAGGTTTCAAACCTGCCCGAGGGCGACAACTACATCACGGCCTCCTATGGCGGCGATACCAACTTCGGCGCCAGCGCCTCAGCGCCACCGTTCGACCAAGTGGTCAGCCCGCCACCGCCCACGGCGGCGACATCGACCACGCTGAGCGGATCGACGTCCCCGGCCAGCAGCACGCCGAACTCCTCGGTCTACGGTCAGTCGGTGACCTTCACCGCCACGGTGTCGGTTGACGGCTCCCAGGATGCGGTCAATGCACCTTCTGGCACAGTCCAGTTCTTGGTGGACGGCACCGACCTCGGTGGCCCGGTCACCCTGGTCGCCGGTCCGGGTTCGCCCACCACCGGCTGGACCAGCACGGCGACGAGCTCTTCCATCTCTTCGCTGGCAGCCGGCGGTCACGCGGTGATCGCCACCTACAGCGGGCTGGGGGGCTCGGTACCACAGGCCTTTGACGGCAGTGGCGCCATCATCACCCAAGGAGTGCAGCAGGCCGCCACCACGGTGAGCGGCTCTGCAGCGCCCAACCCAGCGGCCTACGGCGCCCCGGTGACCATCACCGCACAGGTGCTGACAACGGCCCCAGGGGCCGGGGTACCGGGTGGCTCGGTCCAGTTCAGCGTGAACGGGACCGCCTTCGGAACACCGGCCACGGTGAACGCCGCTGGTGTGGCCACGAGTGGGCCTGACGCCGGCCTGCTGCCCGGCACCTACTCGGTGACCTTCGTCAGCTCGGGTGACGTGAACACCTTGTCGAGTTCGGGTTCGACCACATTCGTGGTGCAACCCATCCCGACCACAACGTTGCTCTCGGCCTCGCCGAATCCAGTCATCTTTGGATCGCCCGAAACGCTCACGGCGACCGTAAGCCACAGCACCGGACCGGGCACGCCCACCGGTACTGTGACCTTCAAGGATGGGAGTACGACGCTGGCTGTTGAGACAGTGGCGTCCGGCGCTGCGGGTTCAGCTCTGGCGTCCTACACGACCTCGACATTGGCCACCGGGACACACACCCTGACCGCCGTGTACTCGGGCAGCCCGACCTTCGGAGGCAGCACCTCGAGTGTGGTCAGCCTGGTCGTCGGCCAGCAGGCAACTGAGGTCACGGCCAACGCAGCCGTGCTAACGATCAACCTGGGGAACCTCTTGGCGCCGACCAACACGCTCTCGTTGAGCAACTTGACGGCCACCTTGACCACCACCTCGGGGGCACCCGTGGCTGGCCAGACCCTCACGTTCACCGCTGTTGCTTCAACGGGCGGTCCGGTGGTCTGCACTGGCGTGACCAACAGCCAGGGCGCGGCCACTTGTAGCCCATCGCTGGCGGGCACGCTGCAGGTCGACCTCAGTGGCGGGTTCACCGCGACCTACGCGGGCAACGCCTCGTACGGCGGGTCCCATGGCTCGGCTGGTCTCATCACCATCATCCTCTGAGGATCACCTTGATCCGATCGACGTTCACAACGGTGCAGGAACTCTTAGAAGGAGGCGCACACAGTGCGTAGCGCAATCGCAAAAGCCATCGGTACCGGTGGCATTGGACTGGCAGTCGTGGCGGCCATGGTCCTGATCCCCGCTCTGTCGGCGGACGCTGCCATCACGGCGCCGGCGGCCAATGCGACGGTGTCAGGCACCGTCTCGCTGGCCGATAACGGAGCCCAGAGCGCTGGTTGCAGCGACCTGGCCGGCCTTTCCACCTACAGCGGCAACACGGACATGTTCGTGGACCAGACGACGGGGACCGCGCAGACGACGGTGGTGACTCCACCGGCGGCGGACAGCGGCACCTCCACCGTGGTCAACCTCGGCAAGGTGTCCTCGACGGCATCCACGAACCCCGAGACGGGAAACTGGGTCACCGATGACACCGGCAATGGGACCTATACGGTGAACTCCGCCGAGCAGGCCGGCAAGTCGACGCTGGGCATCATCTGCGGGGCGGGCACCCTGACCAACGCCAAGGAGACCGTCACGGTTTCCAATACCGGGACGCTGGTGTTCGGCGCGACTAATGCAACTTCGGGCGGCCAGGACACCACGGTGAACTTGACGGCGACCCTGACGGATCAGAACGGTATCGCCCCGGCCACCGGCCAGACTGTGTCCTTCGCCTTCCCCGGTCAGACCACAGTGACGGCCACCACCAACGCCAGCGGCGTCGCCGCAACCACCATGGCGTTAGTGGGACCGCCTCGCTCGGGGACTCTGACCGCGAGCTATGCCGGCACCTACTTCACGGCGGCCACGAAGACCACGGCCTTCGCGGTCACGACCGACCCGACCACCACCACGCTGTCGCCGACGACGACCATTGACTACGGCCAGACGGCGAACTTCTCGGCGACGGTGACGTCGCAGGTGCCGGCCGACCCGGCCCTACCTAGCGGCTCCGTCCAGTTCACGGCCAACGGCGTTCCCATTGGGACAGGCTCGGTCAACCCCTCCACCGGAGTGGCCAACTTCTCAGACTCCGCTCTCAACGCCGCCAGCTACACCATCGGGGCGATCTACAGCGGTGATGCGAACTACACGACCAGCCCGGCCGCCACCGAAACCCAGGTGGTGAACCTGGCACCGACCGCGACCTTGGTGACGACGTCGGTGTCGCCGTCCTTCTTCGGGGAGGCCATCACCTTCACGGCGACGGTGACCGCACTGAGTCCTGGGATCGACACCGGCTTCCCGACGGGTACGGTCACCTTCGCGGCGACGCCTAACGGCGGAACCTCCTCGAACATCGGTGGGGCCGCGACCCTGACGGCGACCGCGAATCCGGCCATCAGTACGGCCTCGAGCACCTCGATCTCCTTGCTCCCGGCCGGCAACTCGTCTCCCTACCAGGTGGTGGCGACGTACAACCCCTCCACCAGCCCGACGAACTTCGCAGTGAGTGCATCGTCGTTGTCCCAGGTCATCAACCCAGCCAACACCACGGTGGGCGTGACCTCGACATTGCCCAGCTTCTCTGACTTTGGGCAGGGCGTGCAGTTCACGGCCACCGTCAACACGGTGGCACCTGGACAGGGCGCACCAACCGGTTCCGTCGACTTTGTGGCCGATGCCAACACGGCCAACGCCATCGATATCGGTTCTGTCAACCTGAACCCCGGATCGGATCAGTCGACGGCGACGAGTCCGTCGATCGCCAGCCTGACGCCGGGCTTGCACACGATCACCGCGACGTATACCAACCTCGATGGCAACTACGAGACGGGGACGTTGGGGACGGTGCAGCAGTTCGTGGCGCCCGACGCGAGTACGACCACGATCTCGACGGTGAATAACGCCAACCCGTCCGTCTTCGGACAGCCGGTGCAGTTCCAGGCCACGGTGACGCTTGCCTTCACCGATGCCGGCACTCCCACGGGAATCGTGCTCTTCTACATCAACGGGAGCGACCCGCCGAACTGTGCCAGCCCGCCAACCCCGGCCTTCGAGGAGACCTTGGTCAACGGAGTGGCCACCACACCGGCTGACAGTTCGCTGGCCGTGGGCAACAACGTGATCTCGGCCTGCTACGCCAGCACGAACGCTGACTTCGCAGCCAGCGCCACCACGGATCCGCAATACGACCAGGTGGTCAACTCCGACCCGACGACGACTGTCTTGACCTCGGCCAACTCACCTGATGACTCCTCGGGTCCCTCGGACTACGGGCAGCCGGTGACCTTCACCGCCAGCGTCTCCGCCAACGCCCCGGGCTCAGGTGTTCCGCTTGGCTCAGTGACGTTCTTCGACGGTGCCAGCACGCTGGCCACCGTGGCACTCTCGGGAGATGCCAGCGACACGGCGTCGTACACCACTTCGGCCCTGGCTGTTGGTAGCCATGCCATCGAAGCCGTCTACAACCCGGCGAACGTCGACTACCTGAGCAGTCAGGATGGCCTCAACCAGACGGTCAACCAGGACCCGACCACGACATCGGTGGCCCAGAACGGGCAGTCGGTCCAGGGTCAGGCCATCAGCTTCTCGGCCACAGTGACCGCCAATGCTCCGGGAGCCGGAGCGCCGACGGGAACCATGACCTTCGAAGTCAACGGCGCTCCGATCCTCGGTTCGCCGGTTGCCCTTGTGCCGAACGTCAACGGGAGTACCGCTACCAGCGAGACCATTGCCGCCCTGACACCCGGTACTTACCAGGTGGAGGCGATCTACTCGGGTGACACGGACTTCCTGGCCAGCAACGGCAACACCGGTCAGATTGTCAACCAATCGGGTACCTCGACGGCACTGACCCTCTCGCCCTCGGGTGCAACGGTGACTTACGGGACACCGGTCAGCTTGACGGCCGTCGTCACGCCGACTGGCTCGGGTACCGGGTTGCCCACCGGCACGGTGGACTTCTACGACGGATTGATCCTCTTGGGTGCCGAGCCGGTCTCCACCGTGGGTGGTGTCCAGCAGGCCACTCTGCCCGCGGCGCTCTACGGGCAGGGGAACCACAGCTTCGGCGCTGTGTACCTCGGTGAGTTCGACTACTCGGGGAGCACTTCGGCCAGCGTGGCCCAGACGGTGGCGGTCATCTCGACCACCACGGCCTTGACCTCGTCGATCAACCCGGCGGCCTACAGCGTGCCGGTGATCTTCACGGCGACGGTGACCCCAGCGAGCAATGCCGGTCCTGGACCGGGCGGGACGGTCACCTTCTCGGACGGTTCGACGGTGCTGGGCATCGTGCCCGTTGCCCTTTCCGGTGGGCATTACACCGCCAGCTTCACTGACAGCGCTTTGGCGGTCGGTGGGCATTCGATCACGGCGGCTTACTCGGGTGCGACGTCCTACGGCTCCAGTGCTTCATCGGCGCTGAGTCAGACGATCACCAAGGACAACACCGTGATCAAGGCGGCGCCTCTCAACAACGCCACCATGACGGCTACGCTGACTTCGGCTCAGGGTGCACCGCAGAGCGGACAGACGGTGTCCTTCTCAACCGGCAGCACGGCGCTTTGCACCGGCGTGACCAATGCCTCGGGTGTGGCGTCGTGCACAGCCACCGGTTTGGACGACCTTGACCTCGTCCTCAGCGGCAACTACACGGCCGCCTACGCCGGGAACGTCAGCTACAACGGTTCGACGGTGACGGTCGAGAACACCTGATCCGCATCGTTCATCAGTACTTCGAAGGGGCCCGGCTTCGGCTGGGCCCCTTCGCTATTTAGTCCCTGCGCAGGATGAGCTCAGTTAGCTCCAGAACCGCCCTTGTTCGGGCCGGAGCGTTGGTGCCACGGGGTTTGCTGCATCGACGGCAGCGTGCTCGGGCTCGGCAGTGAGGAGATCTTCCTCCTCACCCCTTGGTTCGCGGCGAGGTCCCTGTTCGTCGGCCACGTGGAGGCCCAGGCCGTACCCGGCCAGGAAGAGGCTGGCTTCGTCGTGCTTGGGATAGCGATTGGCCAGGGCGTGGAAGGCGGGGGAGTGGTCGGGGTAGACCAGGTGCGCCATCTCGTGCACCAGGACCGATTCGAGCACCCACTCAGGCACGTCGCGCAGGCGATGGGAGATGCGGATCTCTTTGGAGTGCCATGAGCAGGAGCCCCAGCGCGTCGTCTGGTTGGTGACCCAGCGCACCATGGATGGTCGAACCCCGTCGAGATACCGATCGGCCAACGAGCGGGCCCGTTCCATCAGTTCGTCGTCGCCCAGGGCGCGCACGCCGCGACCCTTGGCCATCAGGCGTTCGACCAGCCAGGTGATGGTCTCGTTCCGCGCCGACCCTCGCAGATGTGCTGGCAGGTGGATGACGATCTTCCCGTTGACCCAGTGAGCCGACGAAGTCTTGCGTCGACGCGTGCTGGTGCGTACCTCTATTTCCGGCGCGCCCTTCGGCAGCTTCAACGGCACGGCTCGACCCATGCAGGCATTGTGACCCATCGCACTGACATGACGGTGACGGCCCGACCAACGGGCGTTAGCGTGGCGTCCCATCATGGAGGGTGCGGAGGGGATGACGGCCGACTTGCCCCCGCCTGGTTGGTACTCGGACCCCGGGCAGGCCGGGTGGCTCCGCTACTGGGACGGCACCAGCTGGACTGAACACCGCCATGAAGTGGCCCGGTGGGCGCCGCCGGCGCCCGCTTCGGCGCCGCCGCCACCCTCGAGCTGGCCGGCGACCAACCCCGTGGTGGCGCCGTCTCCTCGGGGCGGCTGGGTGGGTATGGCGCCGCCCGTTGTCCTGTCCTCCTCGGTGGTCCAGCTGGAGCCGACCACCAGGCGGTCCCTGGTTTGGGAGACCCGGGCGGTGATCGGCGGGTTTCTCCTCATCGGGGTCGGAAATGCCATCGTCGCCATCGCCCAGCACGTCTACGGCGTGGGCCAGCTCACTCCGTTCCCGGTCTTCGTCAACCACAATCCGCTCGGGAACATGGTTGTCGGGATCCTGGCCTATCTCCCGACGGCTGCCTTTGTCCCAGTTGCCCTATTTCTCCTGATCCGCACCGGACAGACACCCCGGGTCATGGGCCTGGGCCCGCCCAGCTTCCGCAAGGACATCTGGCCCGGCCTCGGTCTGGTGTTGGCGGCCTTCGGTTCCGAGCTCGTCCTGGGCATCATCTTGCGACCACTGCTCAACTCGCAGGCGTCGATCAGCGATCACGGCGTCCTCGGGCACGTGCCCACGTACTACATCGTCTACGGATTGTTCATTTCGGCCACCACCGCCATCAATGAGGAAGTCCTCATCAACGGGTATCTGATGGTCCGGCTGGAGCAGTTGGGTTGGTCGCCGGGCAAGGCGCTGGCACTGAGCCTGACCCTGCGGACGAGCTACCACATCTATTACGGGGTGGGCTTCCTCCTCACCGTCCCGTTCGGCTACTTCGTGACCCGGTCCTTCCAGAAGAACCGCCGGTTGAACCGTTCCATCGTGACGCACTTCCTGTTCGATGCCATCGTGTTCACCCTGGCCATCGTGACGTAAGGGCCGAAGCGGGCGCAGGGCCGATCGGCCCCGCCGGATGGTTCAGCCCAGGACCAGTTCGGCCATCGCCTGCAGCGTGCGCAGATCACCGTTGATCAACATGGTGGTGGCGCGCGACTCGCGCCAGGCCTCGAGGTCGTCGCGGATCTTGGCCAGCGGGCCGATCAGCGCGATGTCGCCCACCATGGAGGTGGGGACGGCCGCCGCCGCGTCGTCCTTGCGACCATCGAGGTAGGCGTCCTGGATCTTGTGGGCCGCTTCCTCGTAGCCCATGCGGGCGAAGACGTCGAAGTGGAAGTTCACGTCCTTGGCGCCCATGCCCCCGACGTAGAGGGCCAGCATGGGGCGGAACAGGTCGGCCGCGGTCTCCACGTCGTCGTTGATCACGGTGGGAGCGAAGGCCAGCACTTCGAAGTCGTCGCGGCTGCGGCGGGCCCCGGGGCGGGCGAAGCCCTCGTCCATGGAGTCGTTGAAGGAATCCATGGCCTTGGGGGAGAAGAAGATGGGGAACCAGCCGTCGGCGATCTCGGCCGCCATGGCCACATTCTTGGGGCCCTCGGCGCCCAGAATGATCGGGATGTCGTTGCGCAGCGGGTGCACGATCGACTTGAGCGGCTTGCCCAGGCCGGCGCCGCCGGGATACGGCAGCGGGTAGTGCGGTCCCGGGTTGGTCACCACGTCGGTACGGGCCAGCACCTGGCGCACGATGTCGACGTACTCGCGGGTGCGGGCCAGCGGCTGGGGGAAGGGTTGGCCGTACCAGCCTTCGACCACCTGGGGGCCTGAGACACCGAGACCGAGCACGAAGCGGCCGCCCGAAAGGTGATCGAGGGTGAGGGCGGCCATGGCCATGGCGGTGGGGGTACGGGCCGAGAGCTGGCACAGCGAGGTGCCGAGGCGGACCTTCTCGGTACGCGAACCCCACCAGGCCAGCGGGGTCAGGGCGTCGGAGCCGTAGGACTCGGCCGTCCAGACCGAGTCGTAGCCGAGGCGCTCGGCTTCTTGCACCAGTTCGAGCGCCTGGGGCGGCGGTCCCGAGCCCCAGTAGCCGAGTTGCAGCCCGATCTTCATCTGCTTCATGGCGTCATGCTCCTTCAGGCCAGACGGCGCTTAGACCTTGGCCACGATCTCGGTGGCGAACCATTCCACTGCGGCCAGGCGTTGCGCCAGCGCGGTGTCGTCGGGGGTGCCCGGTTCCACGGTGACGAACATCCAGGGGGCGCACACGATGTCGGTGACGCCGGCGTCGGCGAAGCGGCGGTAGAGGTCGGCGTCGGGCCGTTCGGCCAGCGACAGGTAGATGCGGAAGTCCTCGCGCCCCGGGTCGCGATCGCCCCGGGCCAAAGCCTCCTTCAGCGCGCCCAGGTGCTGCCAGGCCTCGGCTTCGCTATAGGCGCCGGCGGCGATCCAGCCGTCACAGAGGGCCGCGGTGCGGGCCAAGGCCACCGGCGAGTGCCCACCCCCGATGATGGGCACGGGCTGGCTCGGATGCGGCTCGATCTGGCAGGCCGGGACGTCGTAGTACGGGCCGTGGTGCTCGACCCAGCCCCCCTGCCACAGGGCGCGCAGGGCCACGATCATCTCGTCCAGGCGCTTGCCCCGGGTGCGGAAGTCCTGACCGGTCTGGTCGAACTCCTCCTTGCACCAGCCCACGCCCACGCCCAGGTACAGGCGGTTGTCCGAGAGGACGGCGGTGGTGCCGACGGTCTTGGCCACGCTGATGAGGTCGCGCACCGGGGCGATATAGACGCCGGTGGTGAAGGTAAGGCGCTCGGTCGCGGTGGCCAGGCCGGACAGCACGCACATCGGGTCGGGCCACGGTGTGGCGTCCTCCCAACCCGGCGAGCCGTCCTCGTTGACCGAGTAGGTGTAGCGGGAGCCCAGCTGGCGCGGGTTGAAGAGGTGATCCGAGATGTAGATCCCGCTGTAGCCCAGGCGTTCGGTGGCCTGGGCCAGCGCCACGGCCTGGGTGGTGGGCAGGAAGGTGATCGATTGATGGAAGCGCAGCGGCGAGTCGCTCACGTCAGCCGGCCCGGGCCGGCCAGTGGGTGCGACATCACCGTGACCTCCATGCGTTGGTCGATCAGGTGGATCCCCTCAAGGCCCATGGCCCCCCTTTGACTCCGTCGGCGCTTCCATCGCGTCCAGGCCCCTCCGGGCAATTTCTAGAACGTGTGTCAGTAATCATAGGCCCAGGGGGTGGGGCGAGCCGAGGGGTGAAGCAATGCGGTGGGGGCCGGCAGGCCGAATGGGTCAGCGCAGGCGTCAAGTCCCGAGGGCAACACCCGCACCGACCCATCGGCGGTACGTCTTTGAAGTTATGGCTCGTGAGGCGTTCGGCTTCTCGCCACGCCTCGGTGAGGATCAGAGCGAATTCAGCAGGGCCGTCACGTCAAACACGATGGTTTCGTACAGCGCGCAGAGGGGATCACTGCAGGTCGTTGCGGTGGAATGCGACGTCGTCGCACCGGCCGGCGACCCGCCGAGCGCCAGGGCGGTCGACGCCATCCCCAAACTGGCCAGGACCAGTGCACTTCCGGCAATCCGCCGACGGAAACGCTTGTTCATTGCTCAACCTCCCGCTCGTCGAGGGCACCAGGAAACCCTCGTTGGAGCAGCGTATCGAATCGGATAGGTCCCTTGCCTGGCCGATGTCGGAGGCATCGACGGGGTGTCCTCAGCGATGGAAGCGCATCGACGAGTCGCGCAGGTCAGCCGGCCCGGGCCGGCAGCGGAGTGCCACCGATCGGCGCGCTGGGTGCGAAGGCGACCGGCAGGTGTTTGGTGCCGTTGATGAAGTTGGACTGCAGGCGCTGCACCTGGCCGTCGAGACGCAGGTCGGGCAGGCGCTCGAGCAGCCGGTCGAACATCACCATGATCTCCATGCGGGCCAGGTTGGCCCCCAGGCAGAAGTGCGGGCCCCCGCCGCCGAAGGCCATGTGGTTGTTGGGGCTGCGCGTGATGTCGAAGTCGTCGGGGTTGGCAAAGACGGTGTCGTCGCGGTTGGCCGAGGAGTGCCAGAAGACCACCTTGTCGCCTTCGTGGATCTTCTGGCCGCCCAGTTCGGTGTCGGTGGCGGCCGTGCGGCGGAAGTGCATGACCGGGGTGACGTAGCGCAGCATCTCCTCGACCGCCCCGGGCAGCAGGCTGCGGTCCTGGCGCAGCAGCTCCCACTGGTCGGGGTGGTCGAAGAAGGCGGCCATGGCGCCCGACATCAGGTTCCGGGTCGTCTCGTTGCCGGCCACGATCAAGAGGAGGAAGAAGAGGTCCAGCTCGAGCTGGTCGAGCTTCTCGCCCTCCACCTCGGCGTCGATCAGCACCGAGACCAGGTCCTGGCGGGGAGCGAGGCGCCGGTTGGCGGCCAGCTCCTCGGCGTAGGAGTAGACCTGCATGGCTGCTTCGCCGGGATCGACCCCGGGCTCCTGGTACTCGGGGTCCTCGGCGCCGATCATCTTGTTGGACCAGTCGAAGACCATGCGCCGGTCCTCCTGGGGGACGCCCAGCAGCTCGGCGATGACCAGCAGGGGCAGTTCGGCCGAGATCTCCACCACGAAGTCGGCGCTACCCCGCTGGCAGACCGAATCGATGATGCCGTCGGCGTACCCCACGATCTGCTGCTCGAGGTCACGGACCATCTTGGGGGTGAAGCCCTTGTTGACCAGCCGGCGGTACCGGGTGTGCATGGTCGGGTCCATGTTGACCATCATCAGCTGCTGCTGGGCCAGCTGGTCGTCGTCCATCTCGTGGAAGAGCGAGCCCCGGCGGGCCGAGGAGAAGTGCTCCCAGTCCCGGTTGACGGTGACGCAGTCGTCGTACCCGGTGATGGACCAGAAGCCGCCCCGGGGTGCCACCGCCTCGGGGTGCCAGTAGACGGGCGCCTCGAGGCGGAACTGGCGGAACCACTGGTGGGGCACGCCGGCCACGAAATTCCGACCGTCGATGAGGTTCATGTCCTCGAGACCCACGGGTCCCCCCTTTCGGGTGCCGGGCTCAGGCACCCGCCACCGGCTCGTTCCGGGCAATTTCTAGAACGTGTGTCAGCGATCATAGGGGCGGCGGGGGGCGCGTTGTCCGGGGCGTCGGCCGGGCGTCAGCGTGGCTCACTCAGCACGGCGGCGGTAAATTCATTCACATGCGTTGCGGACCCGCTGATGCCCGAGGTGACCCCGACTGCGGTCGGCGGCGGGGTCGAAAGGTCTGAGCGGTGGCGGGCGGCGAGGCGGAGGCGGCGGGGGCACTGCCCCCCTGGGGAGTCACGGAGGAACGCCGCCATCTCACGGTCGTCTTCTCGGACCTGGTCGGCTCGACCGATCTGGCCTCGTCGATGGATCCCGAGGACTGGCATCAGGTGCTCGCCGGCTACCACCGGCGGGTGGCAGAGGTGGTCGAGGGCCATGGTGGGTTCGTCTCGCAATTCCAAGGGGACGGCATGGTGGCCTTCTTCGGGTACCCCAAGACCATCGGCTCGGCGGGGAGGGAGGCGGTGGACGCGGCCCTGGCCCTGGTGGCCGGCGTGGAGGCACTTCCCTCTGAACTCCCGGCCGAATTGGGCGTGCAGGTCCTCCAGGCCCGGGTCGGGGTCCATTCCGGCGAGGTCGTGGTGTCGCCGATTGCGGCCGGGGGCGTCGGCCGCCTGGCTGACATCTTCGGGGAGGTGCCCAATCTGGCGGCCCGGCTCCAGGCGGCCGGCCAGCCGGGCGATGTGCTGCTGAGCGATGCCACCGCCCGTCTGGTGTCGGGCTACTTCGTGACGGAGCCGCTGGGGGCTCTCGAGCTCAAGGGCATCCCGCGACCGGTCCCGACGTTCCGCGTCCTGGGCCCCAGCACGGCGCGGGGCCGGCTCGATACCGGTCCGCTCACCGTCTTCGTGCCCCGTCCGAACGAGATGGCCTGGTTGCGGGCCCAGTGGGATTCGACGGCCCGGGGCCCGGCCCGCCTGGTCCTGGTGGTGGGCGAGGCCGGGATCGGCAAGTCCCGCCTGTTGGCCGAGTTCATCGCGGCGCGGTCTGAAGACGGAGGGATCACTGCCCTCTACTGCGCCCACCGTGACGCCCTCAGCCCGTTGCGTCCCTTCGAGGTGGCCATGGGCGCCCTCCCGCTCACGCCCGACGTGGCGGCGCAATGGCTGGAGGCGCGGGCCGAGCGCGGGCCCGCCCTGGTGCTGGTGGAGGACGCGCACTGGGCTGACCCGAGCACGCTCGAGGCGATCGAGCAGGTCGCCCACAGCGACCGGCCCATCTTGGTGGTCCTCACGGCCCGGCCCGAGATCGAGGCCAACATGCTGGTCACGGTGTCGAGGCGGCTGGACCTCGACCGGCTGTCGCCCGACGAGTCGCTGGCCATGGTGCTCCGCTTTCCCGGGTCCGAGAGGCTCACGGCCGAGGTGCAGCAAGGCCTGCGGGATCGGGCCGACGGGGTGCCGCTCTTTCTCGAGGAACTGACCCGGGGTGTGCTCGACGGGGCCGCTTCGGGCGACCGCGCCGGCATCCCCCTGACCCTGACCGAAGTGATCACGGCCCGGCTCGACCGGCTCGGTGAGGCCAAGCGGGTGGCCCAGATGGCGGCGATCGTGGGACGGGCCTTCGACCCGGCGGTGCTCGCCGACGCGTCGGGATTCGAACGGGACCAGCTCGACCTGCTGATCCAGCGACTCATCGATCAGGCGGTGGTCGAGCCGTCGGAGGAGCGCGACGGCCGGTTCTGGTTCCGCCATGCCCTCATCCACGAGGCGGCCTACGGCTCGGTCCTGCGCTCCGAGCGCAAGGTGGCTCACGCCAAGGTGGCCGACGTGCTCATCCGGCACGGGGTCGAGGCCGGCCAACCCGAAGTGGTGGCCTTCCATCTCGGGGCGGCGGGGAGGCCGGCCGAGGCCGTCGAGATGTGGCATCAGGCGGCCCGGGCCGCCCGGCAGAACTCGCGCTTCAAGGAGGCGGCCAGCCACGAGCGCGAGATCCTGTTGCTGGTGCCCCAGCTGGCGCAGGAGCACCAGGAAGGGACCGAACTGGGCGCCCGCAGCCGCCTCACCCTGTGCCTGACCGCGGTGGACCAGGGTTCGCCCGAGGTCATCGTCGAGGGGATGCGGGTCCAGGAGCTGGCCCGCCGGGCCGACGACCGCAAGGCGCTCTTGCGCAGCTTCCTGGTGCTGTTGCCCTGGTGGCAGGCCAACGCGGAGTACGGATCCATCGACCGGGCCCTGCCCGAAGCGTTCGACCTGGCGCAGGCGCTGGGGGACGAGTGGGCCCATCAGACACTGCGCCAGTTCGCCGGGGCGGTGCGCATCTGGCAGGGGCGGCCGGCCGAAGGGCTGGCCCGGCTCGAGGAGTCGTTCGCGGCCGCCGGTCTCCCACTCGAGGCCAGCCTGCTCGACCAGGCCAAGGAGGCGCCACCGGTGGTGGCCATCGTGTTGGCCTCCAACCGCATCGCGGCCGCGCTGGGCTGCTGGCTCACCGGCCGGCTGTCCGAGGCCGCCCGCCTGCGTGACGACACCCGGCGCTTTGCGGCGGCGCAGGCGGTACCCCAGGCCCGGGCGGTGACGGCGGTCACCGCCTCGATCTTCGCCCAACTCGACGGGGACCGGGCGCTGGTGGCCGAGCTGGCGGCGGAGGCTCTGGGGGCGGCCGACGGGAAGACCACGCGCCAGTGGCAGCAGTGGGCCGCCGTCTTCGGGTGGTGGTCCTCCCACGCGCCGGAGGAGCCCGAGATCCCGGGGCCGTTCCTCCGGCCCTATTTCCTGACGCTGCGGGCCGACCGGCCCGATGTCCCGAGCGAGCAGGCCCGGGTGTTGCTGGCCGACGCCTTGTCACTGGCCCGGGCCAGCGGGGAGCGCTTCTGCGAGTCCGAGACCCTCCGGGTCGCCGGTCAGCTGGCGGCGCAGACCGGGGAAATGGAGGCGGCCCGGGTCGCCCTGGATGACGCCGTGACCACGGCGCAGGCCCAGGGCGTGCCGATCCTCGAGCTGCGGGCCTTGACCGACCTGGTGGAGTTGGCCGACCCCTCCCCGCCCAGCCGCGAACGTCTGGAGGCACGCCTGGGCCGCCTGAGCGGCGGGCTCGAGTCCTACAGCGTGCAGCGGGCACGCGCCGTGCTGGATGCCCACACATGAGCAGCCGGGTCTGGGACGACGCCTTCCTCGACGGCTTGCGCCAGCAGGCCGACCCGCTGGCCGACGGTGTGGTGGCCGCCTACTTCGCCGACCTCGACGATCACGACCCCTCGCTGCTCTTCCGCCAGGTGGTGACCCGGCAGGGGGAGGACGCCACGCCGGTGGTGGCGGCGTACCTGGCGCAGACCCCGGACCCTCCGCCCTGGCTCGACCCGGCGTTGCTGGCCGCGGGCCAGGAGCGGTTCGCCCGTTGGGGTCCCCACGTCTTCACTGCCCTCTATGCCGCCGCGCTGCCCAGTGCCTATGCCTGCTGCCGGGGCGTGCAGGTGCTCGGTCTGACCGCCCGCCTGGTCACCGACGCCAAGCGGCGGCTCAACGAGACGGCGCAGTTCCATCTCGACGTCATGGAGGCCCAGGGCCTCGACGTCGGCGGGAGGGGGCTCAGCGCCGTCCGCCACGTGCGCCTCATGCACGCGGCGGTGCGCTGGCTCATCGCCCACGATGCCCGGGCCGAGTGGAATCCGGCTTGGGGGCTGCCGATCAACCAGGAGGATCTGCTCGAGACGTTGCTGACCTTCACCGAAGTCGTCTTCGAGGTGTTCGACAAGACCGGTGTCGACTATGAGGACGCGGACGCCGAGGCCTACCTGCACGTCTGGTCCTACGTCGGCTGGCTCCTGGGCGTCCATCCCGACCTGCTCCCCCTCAGCCGCGAGGACACCCGCGCCCTGATGCCCGAAGTCCGCCGCCGCCAGTTCGCGCCGAGCGAGGCCGGGGCGGTGCTGACCGCCGCACTGCTCGACCAGGGCCGCCACGTGGCACCGCCCGGGTTGAAGGGGCTGCCGGCCAGCACCATCCGCTTCTACGTGGGTGACCCCACCGCCGACCTGCTCTCGGTGCCCCCGGCCAACTGGACCAGGCATCTGTTCGGGCCGCTGGCCCGGGCCACCCGGCTCCTCTCGCTCGAGCGGTCCCGGCGGCCGACGCTCGAGCGACTTTCCAGCCGGATGGGCCTCTCCATGCTCGAGCTGGCCGTGGCGGCCGACCGCGGCGGGGCCAGGGCTCCCTTCTCCGTCCCCACCGACTTGGCGGCGCGCTGGGGGGTCGACGTCACAGGGGCGGCGCGGGCAGGCGGCCATGGGCGAGGTCGTCGAGCTGGGCCGGCGTGAACGGCGGGCTGAACAGCGGCGGGTGCTGCTGGCGGGAACGGAAGAGGGTGGCGATGTAGTTCATCCGCTCGGGCAGATCGGCCCAATCGTGGGCACCGGTCGGTCTTCCCGTCCCGTCAGTGCGGTCCCAGAGCCCATAGGCCTGGCCCGCCTCGCAGCCGTGCAGATCCGAGAGGGCGCTCGGGAAGAGGGTGCCGTCCAGGGGCGGCACGTCGTCATCGAGCTTGAGCGCCTCGTCCGCCGTGATCAACCGCAACATGGTGGCGGTCAGCGCCCGCTGCCAGGCCGCCTCCAGGGCGTCGGCCATCTCGTCCAAGGTGTGCCGGAGCGGGTGGTGTGACCCGAGACTCGGGAGGTGCCTGACCAGGTCACGGTCGACCGCACCGTCGAAGACGTCCCGCACCGCGGCATTGAGGGCGTCGGTGATGGCGGCCTGGAGCCGTTCCTGCTCGTGCGACACGGCCAGGATGTTGCCGGCCAGGACCAGGGTGGCCCGGTCGGACTCACCGGCGGCCCGGCGATAGGCCGCGAACGCCGACGTCACCGCGGTGGTGTCGGTCCCGGTCCCGGCCAACCGAGCCAGGGCGGCATCGAGTGTCCCACCGGCTTCGGGAGCGGCGCCCGAGATGTCGGCGACCAGCGCGGCGAACAAGGGAGCCAGCTCGGCAAAGACGAGCACGTTGCCGGCGGCGATCGAGGCCGAGACCTGCTCGCTCACCGTCTTGACGGCCCCGGCCACATGGGTGTCCGACACCGCCTTGATGAAGTCAGCCTCCAGGCCGCTGTCCCAGTGGTGCCCAGCCCCGGCCGGCGCCGCACCGTCGAGCAGCTCGCGCACCCGGGCCGGCAGCTCGTCGCCCCGGATGGTGGCCCCCGCCGTCTTGGAGGCCCACACGGCGAAGGCGCACCAGGTCGCGTCCTGACCCAGGGCGGCGTCACGCAGCCCGATGGCCAGCTCGTGGTAGCGCTGGGTGATCCACAGATTGCGCAGGACCGGGTCGGGCATGGCTGCGATCTCGTCGACGCTGGGCGTCATGCCGGTCATTATTACGGGAGTTGCAGCCGGCGGTAGTACTGGACTTGCCACTCTCGGGTCCGGGCTGCCCAGAACGAGAACCTGTTACAGTTTTTGGCCGCGGCCTTGACCCGGCAGGGACCGCTCGTCCAGCATCGACGCAGACCGATTCCGACCACCGTCGCCGTCGCCCAGGGGGGCACATGTTCCTGGAAGAAAGCCCTGAGCAGCAGGCCCTGCGGGCCGAACTGCGGGCTTACTACGCCGAACTGCTGACCGACGAGGTGCGCGCCGGTCTGGCCGAGGGCGGCGAGGGCGGCGAGGCCTGGAGCCAGGTGGTGCGCACCGTGGGCAAGGACGGTTGGCTCGGCATCGGTTGGCCTACCGAGTTCGGCGGCCAGGGGCGCCCGGCCACCGACCAGTTCATCTTCTTCGACGAGACCCGTCGGGCCGGCGCACCCTTCCCGTTCGTCACCATCAACACGGTCGGCCCGACCATCATGCGTTACGGCACCGAGGAGCAGAAGTCGTTCTTCCTGCCGCGCATCCTGGCCGGCGAGCTGAACTTCGCGATCGGCTACACCGAGCCGGCCGCCGGCACCGACCTGGCCTCGCTGCGCACCCGGGCGGCCCGCGACGGCGACGAGTATGTGGTCAACGGGGCCAAGATCTTCACCAGCGGGGCCGACATGGCCGACTACGTCTGGCTGGCCTGCCGCACCGACCCCGACGTCTCCAAGCACAAGGGCATCTCCATCCTGTGCGTGCCCACGACCGCACCAGGATTCGAATGGTCGATCATCAACACGGTCGGTGGCCTCACCACCACCTCGACCTTCTACGACGACGTGCGGGTCCCGGTGGCCAACCGGGTGGGCGAGGAGAACGAGGGCTGGCGCATGATCACCACCCAGCTCAACCACGAACGGGTGGGCCTGGCCGCCTGGAGCGGTCTCTCCATCTCGATGTTCGAAGAGGTGGCCGCCTGGGCGGCCAGCCAACCGGCCGACGACGGCCGCACCCTGATCGACCAGCCCTGGGTGCAGATCGACCTGGCCAAGTGCCATGCCGAACTCGAAGCCATGTGGCTGCTCAATTGGCGCATGGCGGTGCACGTGGCCAACGGCGAGCTGACCGGGGCCGAATCGTCGTCGATCAAGGTCTTCGGCACCGAGCGCACCATTGAGGTCTTCCGCCTCCTCCTCGGCATCATCGGCGCGGCGGGCTACATCACCCCCGGCTCACCCGGCGCGCTGTTGCGGGGACGGGTCGAGGCCAGTGGCCGCCAGGTGCAGATCAACACCTTCGGTGGTGGCGTGAACGAGGTGCAGCGCGAGATCGTGGCCACGGCCGGTCTCGGCATGCAGAGGGCAGCCCGGTGAGCGGCACCGAAGAGCTCCGCTTCCCCGAGCTCGAACCCTTTCCCGATCACTCGGCCGCGCTGGCCGCCCTGGTGGGCCAGCCCTCGGGGGCACCCAGCATCTCGACCGACGCGGTCAACCTGGCCATGATCCGCCATTGGGTCGAAGCCATGGGCGACGAGAACCCGGTCTACCTCTCCGACGAAGCGGCCCAGCGTTACGGCTACGACCAGCTGATCGCCCCGCCCACCATGCTCCAGGCCTGGATCATGCGCGGCCTCAAGTCATCGCTCGAGACCGAGGCGGCCCGGGCCGCCGGCGCACCGCAGGGGGACGGACCCAACGACACGATGATGGCGCTGCTCGACGAGGAGGGGTTGACCTCGGTGGTGGCCACCAACTGCGACCAGCACTACGACCGGCCCCTGGTCATCGGGGACCGCGTCACCGTGCGGTCGGTGATCGAGGAGATCTCCGATCCTAAGCGCACCGGTTTGGGTACCGGCCGCTTCTTCACCACCCGCATGGACTACTTCGCCGTGCCCGACCACCTGGTGCAGCGTCAGCCCACGCCGGCCGAGGTGGCCGTGCTGATCGAGCGGGCGGAGCGGGTGGCCACCATGCGCTTTCGCATCCTCAAGTTCCTGCCGGCCCAGCGCGCGGCAGCACCGGCGACCAAGCCGCCCCGGCCCCGTCCCGCCCTGACCCAGGACAACGCCTTCTGGTTCGAGGGGGCGAAGGACCACCAGCTGCTGATCCAGCGCTGCACCTCGTGTGGGACGTTGCGCCACCCGCCGCTGCCGGCCTGCGCCTCCTGCCGGTCCTTCGAATGGGACACCGTGGCCGCCAGCGGCCGGGGCACCGTGTACTCCTACGTGGTGGTGCACTACCCCCAGGTGCCTTCGTTCGACTACCCGCTGCCCATCGGGCTGATCGAGCTGGAGGAGGGGACTCGGGTGGTGGCCAACCTCGACGGCATCGACCCGGCCGACATCGAAGTGGGGATGGCGGTCGAGGCCACCTTCGTGGACTACGACGACGAGCTGAGCCTGCCCGTCTTCGTCCCGAGCGGAGGGCGGCACTGATGGACTTCTCCTTCTCCGACGAGCAGCTGGCGGTGGCCGAGTCGGCCCGCGGCCTGCTGGGCGGGCTGGTCGACCCCGACCGGGTCGCCGCGGTCGAGCAGTCCGAGGACCGGGTCGATCGCGAGCTGTGGGCCGCCCTGGCCCGAGCCGATCTGCTCGGACTGGCCGTGCCCGAGAGTCAGGGGGGCGCCGGCTACGGCATCACCGAGCTGTCCCTGCTCCTCCAGGCCCAGGGCGCAGTGGTGGCCCCCATTCCCCTGTGGGCCACCCTGGTGCTGGGCGCCCTGCCGCTGGCCCGATACGGCAGCGAGGCGCAACAGGCCCGGTGGCTGCCCGGCGTCGGCCAGGGCAAGGTCTTCCTGACCGCGGCGTTGACCGGCACCACGCACAGCGTGACCGGCCGGCCCGCCCTTCGGGCGACGCCCAGGGGCGACGGCTGGGTGCTCGACGGCACCGAAGCGGCGGTGCCCCAGGCGCACGTGGCCGACATGATCGTGGTGCCGGCGGTCACCGAGGACGGTTCGGTCCTGCTGGTGACGCTCGACCCGACCAGTGCGGGCGTCTCGCTCGAGGACGCGCTGACCACCAACCGGGAGATCCATCCCCACCTGACTCTCAGGGCGGTCGCCATCGACGGCGCCGACGTGTTGGCCGGCCCCGACCGCGGCCGCCAGGCCCTCGACGAACTGGTGGTGGCCGCCACCATCGCGCTCTGCGCCCTCCAGGTCGGGGTGTGCGAGGCCGCCCTGGCGCAGACGGCGACCTATCTCAACACCCGCCAGCAGTTCGGCCGACCTCTGAGCACGTTCCAGGGCACCATGTTGCGGGCCGCCGACGCCGCCATCGACATCGAGGCCATGCGGGTGACCTGGCTCAATGCGGCCTGGTGCTTCGACACCGGCCGGGACGCCACCAGCGCAGCGGCGGTCGCCAAGTGGCAGGCGTCCGAGCGCGGCCAGCGCACGGTGCACGCCACCCAGCACCTGCACGGGGGCATGGGGGCGGACATCACCTACCCGATCCATCGTTACTTCCTGTGGGGCAAGCAGATCGAACTGCTCCTCGGTGGACCCAGCCAGCATTTGGCCCAGCTGGGCCGGCAGATCGCGGCGCAGGCCCAGGCCAAAGTGGGAGGACGGACATGAGCCACGACCTCCAGCGCAGCCTGCATTACGCCGATGTGAACGTGGGCGATCAGCTGCCTGTGCTCGATCTGCCGATCACCCGCACCCTCATCGTGTCGACGGCCCTGGCCAGTCGCGACTACCAGGACGTGCACCACGATTCGGAGCTGGCCAAGGAGCGCGGCTCGAAGGACATCTTCATGAACATCTTGAG
The DNA here is from genome assembly GCA_036489775.1 of Acidimicrobiales bacterium. Classification (GTDB taxonomy): domain Bacteria; phylum Actinomycetota; class Acidimicrobiia; order Acidimicrobiales; family RAAP-2; genus Bog-473. The sequence continues at coordinate 115,480 of DASXFC010000009.1, forward strand.
CACCAACGGACTGGTCGGCCGTTACATCACCGATTGGACCGGACCACGTGCCCTGCTCAAGGAGGTCAACATCCGTCTGGGTGCGCCGAACTACCCCGACTGCACCATGACCTTCACCGGTAGGGTCACCGAGAAGTCAGCGGCCGCCGGCGACGCCGATCGAGCCGAGGTCACGGTGGCCATCCGGGGTGCCAACGACCTGGGCGACCACGTGACCGGCACGGTCAAGGTGCTCCTGCCGCTCGAAGCGAGTGGGCATGAGTAGCCACGCCTTCGCCGGGCGGGTGGCCATCAGCGGGATCGGCGCCACCGAGTTCTCCAAGGACTCGGGGCGTTCGGAGCTCCGCTTGGCCGTCGAAGCGGTCGACACCGCCCTGCGCGACGCCGGCATCGCGCCGAGCGAGGTGCAGGGCATGGTGACCTTCAGCTCGGACACCAACCCCGACATCGACATCGCTCGCAGCCTCGGCATCGGTGACCTCAATTTCTTCAGCCGCATCCACTACGGCGGCGGGGCGGCGTGCGGCACGGTGCAGCAGGCTGCTTTGGCCGTCCAGGCCGGCGTGGCCGATGTGGTGGTCTGCTACCGCGCTTTCAACGAACGTTCCGGGAGCCGCTTCGGCGCGGGCGTGCAAGGCCGACCGCCCATGCCCAACGCCGAGAACGCGCACATGGCGTCGTACCTTCCGGTCGGACTGCTCACCCCGGCCTCCTGGGTGGCCATGGCGGCGCAGCGCTACCTGCACGTGACCGGCGCCACCAGTGAGGATCTGGGCCGGGTGGCCGTAGCGGACCGCAAGCACGCGGCCAACAACCCCAGAGCGTGGTTCTACCAGCAGCCCATCACCTTGGAAGAGCATCAAGCGTCGCGCTGGATCGTCGAGCCGCTGCACCTCCTCGACTGCTGCCAGGAGACCGACGGCGGCCAGGCGCTGGTCGTCACCTCGCTCGAGCGGGCCCGCGACCTCCCGACCACCCCGGTGGTGATCCGAGCAGCCGCCCAGGGTGCGGGCGCCGGTCAGGACATGATGACCAGCTACTACCGCGACGACCTGCTCGGCTTGCCCGAGATGGGCGTGGTGGCCCGGCAACTCTGGGAGACCTCGGGCCTGACGCCGGCCGACATGCAGGCCGCCATCCTCTATGACCACTTCACGCCTTACGTGCTCTACCAGCTCGAGGAACTCGGCTTCTGCAAGAAGGGTGAAGCCAAGGACTTCGTCCGCGAGGGTCGGATCGAACTGGGTGGAGAACTCCCCATCAACACGCACGGCGGCCAGTTGGGCGAGGCCTACCTCCACGGCATGAACGGCATCGCCGAGGCGGTGCGCCTGGTGCGGGGCACCTCGACCAACCAGGTGCCCAAGGTCGAGCACGTCGTGGTGACGGCCGGCACCGGGGTACCGACCAGCGGCCTGGTGGTGGGCGTCGACCGCTGAGGACGGGAATTACTCCGTGCTCTCGCAGATCTGCAGCCCGGCCGCAAAGAGCGGGATGTCGGGCCGCGACTTGGCCGCTGGTGTCCGGGGCGGGGCGGCCTGGGGCTCGAGCAGGGGACGAGGGTCGAAATAGGCGCGGACGGCGTCGATCTTGTCGTCGCTGAAGTGGTACCAGCCCACGGTGGGCAGCGGCCCAGCCGAGGACCGCAGTGAATAGACGATGCACACGTCGTCCCCGTCCACGATGAGCCGTTCCACATCGACGCCGCGGACGCTGTCTCCCATCTGGCGCACCCCGTGCAAGTAGGCATCAGCGCCCTCGGTCGTGCCGAGCGGGCCTTCGAAGAGGACATCCTCGCTGAGGAGCGGGCGGGTGTCCTCGGGATGGCCTGAGGTCCAGGCCATCAGGCATCGGGAGGCCGTGTCACCGAGATCAATAGGCATCGCGACCCCTCCTTTCGTCGCAGTGCTGTCCTGTGACGCCGATACCCTCGGCAGCGCCGGTCAAACCCGGCGTCACCCCGATTTCAGGGTGCGAACGGCGATGGGGCGGACGACCCTTCGGCGTCCGGGCTCATCGAGTGCAACTGCTGGCGTCGACAGTGAGACCAGCGGCGTCGACCTGGACCGGTCCGAGTCCCGGTGCGTACCACGTGGTGTAGTCGAGCAACGAGTCGAACTGGGAATGCAGGTCCTTGGCCAACACCGAACTGGCGCCCTTGACCAGATTGGTGAAGGAGATGTGCGAGATGTCCGCTTTGACCTCGAGCACGTGATGAAGCGTCCCGAGGGGGATGTTGAGCGTCGCCACGTTGGTCCCGCGTGAGGCCATGGTCAGGGTGGCGTGGAGGCTGGTCTGCCCTGACGGGAGCACGCCCTGAAGATCCTTGATCTCACTCGCTGAGAGCGGTTCGACGACGTGGAGGACCGAAGTGACCGACGCACCCGCCACCAGCTTGGCGACCGTACCGAGGTTGGTCACCCCGCTGACGCCGCCGTTGATCGACCCCACGTTGACCGAGGACGTGTTGTCCTCCAGTTCACCACCGCCGGTGATGACGTAGTGCAGCAGTCCGATGCTTGGTACCGACGCGCCGCTGACGGTCGTCGTGCCTTTCTGCGCAACGGTGAAGTGTGTCGCACCGCTGCGCCGACTCACCGCGGTCACCGTCAAGGTCTCGGTGCCTGAGGATCCTGCCGTGTTGACGGCGATCGCCTCGACGCAGTGGTAGCCGACCACGGCCGGGTAGAAGTAGGTCTTCCAGGTCGGTGCCTTGGGGGTAGACGCCGCGGCCGACGCGGCGGATCCAGCCAGAGCAACCACCACTGAGGAGAGGCTGATCGTCGGCACCCGTGACCACCGAGTCCCGGTCCGCCGCTTCCGGTCTCGCCCCACGTGCGCCCTCCTCATCGAGTCCTGGGTGGAGCCACAGTACGGGACGGTAGCTCTAGCCGGCGATGACAAGCCGCAGCCCCACGTCGAATTCGGGTCGACCGAGCAGGTTGCCATGGTGCCGGTGCCAGGTTCCGTCGGACAGGTCCCGGGCCAACCGTTCCAAGCCCGGCTGATACTCGGACCAGTCGAGCCGGGCGAAGGCCGAGGTGTTGGACCGGACCACCGGATCGAGGTAGGACTCGGGCCGGGCCCAGTACGCCATGCAGAAGCCGTCGATGCAATCGACGGGGATGGGGATCACCTGGACGCGGCGGGTCTGCAGCAATGACGTCACCAGGTCGAGTGGGACGTGATCGGACATGCCCCTGATGGCCGGGACGTACTCGGCGACCATCCACATGGCGTCGTGTATGGGCGGGTCGATCGTCATGACGATCTGACGCCGCGCCACCCTTTGCAGCTCGGCCAGCCCAGCCTCCAGATCGCTCCAGTGGTGAATGGTCAAGAGGGCCAGGGCGACCTCGAAAGTGCCGGCTTCGAAGGGCAGCTGCTCGGCGGTTCCCCGGACTGCAGGCGCCGCCGAGGGCCTTCGTTGTTCGAGCATGACCGGCGATGGCTCGACGGCGATCATCTGCCGCCCCGGACGTTCGTAGGACCCGGCGCCGGCACCCACGTTGAGTATCGGCCCGGCATCACCGATGGCCGCCCAGATCTGCGCTTCGATGCGGGGGTCGGGTTGGCGGTACGACGTGTACCCGAGCCCAATCCGGTCGTATCGAGCCGCCGTCGCCATCAGAGCACCCGGTCACCGATGGCCCGTTCGAGCTCGGCGGCCTGATCCGGTGTCAACATCTCGTAGGGCCCACCCTTGAGCGGCTGCCACCAGAGGGGATCCTCGCTGTTCCAACGCTCGGCCCGCAGCGAACGCTTCAACACCTTGTTGGTAGCGGTGATCGGCAGCGCGGTCGAGAGGCGGATGAACCGGGGTGCCCACTTCGTGCCCAGGTCACCTTGCTGGCCCAGGAAATTGGCGAAGTCACCCGGATCCAGCGTGGCGCCCGGGCGCACCTCGAGCGCGGCCATGACTTGATCGCCGACGGCGGGGTCAGGCACGGCGTAGACGGCTGACAGGACCACGTCGGGGTGTCGTTGGAGGATGCGCTCGACCGGAGCCGATGCGAAGTTCTCCCCGTCCACCCGGAGCCAGTCATGGTCGCGCCCGGCGAAGTAGAAGAAGCCGGCTTCGTCGCGGTAAGCCAGGTCCCCGGTCCAGTACCAGCCCTCGCGCAGGCGAGCCCGCTCGGCGTCGTCATTGCGCCAGTAGCCCTCGAACCCGGCACCGCCCGTCTTGGAGACCAGTTCGCCGATGGCTTCCTCGGCATTGAGCAGCCGGCCCCGTGCATCGAAGCGGGCCAGAGGGCACTCCTCACCCGTGGCGGGATCGAGGACCACGGTGCCCTCGGGCGCCCGGCCCAACGCGCCGGGCGGCGTGTCGGGCGTGCGGGACACGACGGCCCCACCCTCGGTGGAGCCGTAGGCGTCGGTGACGCTCAGGCCGAAGCGCTCGGCAAAGCGGGCCACGTCGTCGGCCGAGCCCTCGTTCCCAAACGCCCGCACCAACGGGTTGTCGGCGTCGTCGGGTCGCTCGGGTGTGGCCAAGATGTACGACAGCGGCTTGCCGACATAGTTGAAGTAGGTAGCGCCGCTGGCCCGCACGTCGGGCAGGAAGCCTGAGGCGGAGAAGCGGCCGCTCGGCGGCAGGGCGAAGGCGGAGCCGGCCGTGAGGGCGGGACCCCACCCGGCCATCAGCGCGTTGGAGTGGAACAGCGGCATGGACAGGTAGCAGACGTCTTCGGGGGTCAGCGAGTACATCTGGGCCACGATCGACCCGATCCGGGCCAATCGACCCTGGCTACACAGGCACGCCTTGGGGGCACCCGATGTGCCCGAGGTGAAGAGGAGGTAGCCCAGGGTGTCGGGCGAGACGGTGGGATCGATCACGTCGTGGGCGCTGATACTCGCGAAGGGCTCCAGTGACGCTGTCGCACTCGGGTCGTCGAGCACGAGCACCCGTGGCTGATCGGCGGTCACGGTGCCGATCACCTCGCCGATACGCAATCCGTCGATGAGGGGCAGGTAGGCGCGCTCGGTGACCAGGAGCTGGCAGTCCGTGTGGCTGAGATCACGGGCCAGTTCGTCACCCCGGTGCGTCGGATTGGCCCCCACCAGCACGGCGCCGACCAGTGCGGCCGCCTCGAGCCAGAAGATGAATTCCGGGACGTTGTCGAGCAGGACGGCCACGTGGAACGGTCCGTCGACCCGCTGGTCCAGGAGCCAGGCCGCTCGGGTGGCCGCCGCCGCCACTATCTCGGCATGACTCATGCGGAGATCTCCCGCGATGAGCCCGCACGCCGGATCTCCGGCTCGGGCCAGCACCGCTGCTGCGATCGTTTCAGACTGCTCAGTCACAACTACGAACCCCGCTGACCTGGGGCGGAAGCCCCATTATTGGAACACGTTGCATTTTAGCCAGGTCCGTGTTACTTTCGCTGGAGCGCTCGCGGAGTGGACCGCGACGCCTGACGGGGAGGCTCTCACCCCATGGAATTCGGGATCTTCAACGCTGCGTGCTTGCTGCCCAAGTACCGCTCCATTCATGGTGACTCGGCCGAGCACGACCGCATCATGGATGAGGTCAACTTCATCGTGGCGGCCGACAAGGCGGGCTTCAAGTACACGTGGGCCTCGGAGCACCACTTCCTGACCGACTACTCGCACCTGTCGGCCTCCGAGTCGTTCCTCGCTTTCGTGGCGGCCAAGACTTCGAACATCCACATCGGCTCAGGCATCTTCAACATCACGCCTCCGGTCAACCATCCTGCTCGCATCGCCGAGCGGGTGGCCATGCTGGACCACCTCTCCGAGGGGCGCTTCGAGTTCGGTACGGGCCGTGGCTCTTCCACCACCGAGCAGCGCGGCTTCGGGATCGAGAACCCCGATCTCACCCGTGAGATGGTGGCTGAGGTCCTGCCCCAGCTGGTGCGCATGTGGAAGGACGAGGAGTACAGCTACGACGGCAAGTTCTTCTCGATGCCGCAGCGCAATGTGCTGCCCAAGCCCTACTCCAAGCCCCACCCGGCGATCTGGATGGCGGCCGGCAGTCCCTCCACCTTCGAGCTGGCCGCCGAGCTCGGTGTGGGGATCTTGTGCTTCGGCTTCTCTACCCCCGACCAGCTGACTCCGCTGATCGCCGGCTACAAGGAGAAGATCGCGGACTGCAAGGACCCGGTCGGCGCATTCGTCAACAACAACGTGATGGTGACCACGCAGATGATCTGCATGGAGGACGGGGCCAAGGCCCGCCAGGCCTTCTTGGAGTCAGAGTCGAACTATCACCTGAGCCTGGTGTTCCGGTACCTCGACACGTTCCCCAAGCCCAAGGGACTGCCCGAGTGGCCCGAGATCGTGCCCGGCATGGACCCCGACACCCTCGAGTTGGCCATCAAGCACGGACAGATCGCGATCGGCACACCCGATGAGGTGAACAGGGCCATCGAGACCTACAGCGCCACCGGGGCCGACCAGATCTCATTCGGCATGTTGTCCACGTCGATGTCGATCGACACCTGCGAAGAGGCGGTTGAGACCTTCGGCAAGCACGTGCTGCCGAACTTCGACAAGGACCCGGTGCACAGCACCACCAAGATGCGCCTGGCGGCCGCCAAGGTCTGAGTCTGGCGCGCCCGCTCGCGGCGCGCCGTCAGTGCTTTTCAGCGACGCGATCGAGCGCGCTGATGATTTCCTCACTGGTGCCGAGGGCGGCCACCAGGGCAATCGAGGTCCGCATGACGATCTCGGCGTACTCATCAGGCACGCCGGCCACCGCGTCGGAGGCCACCACCACCTGGTAGCCGAGGTTCACCGCTTCGATGCAGGTGCCCACAATGCCAAGGTTGACCGACACCCCGGTCACCACCAGCACGTGGACACCCAATTCTTGAAGGGTGTCGTGCAACCCGGTGCCGGTGAACGGTGAGACGCCGTGGCGCCGGGACGAGATCTGGTCGCGTGAGTCGCCGAGTCCCGTGACGAGCTCAACCGCCGCCGTGCCTTCGAGCAGATGCTCTGGTCGGCGCAGCAACGTGGTGTGCAGCGGCGTATTCGCGGTGGTGCCGGCCCGGTCGGCCCCGAACTCGGCCGTGCAGTGCACTACGGGGAGTCCGCGGGCGCGGCAGGCCGCCAGCAGCCGTGCCGCATGATCGACCAGGTGGACGCGTTGGGCCGCCGCTGCCAACTCGGTGAACGAGGCCAGATCGCCCATCACCCCGCGCTGGAGCTCCATGGTGAGCGCGGCCACCGGGAGACGTGGCCCCGGTGCGAGTCCGAGAGCCCGTCCCGACAGGATGTCGGTCAGTTCAAGGGGCACTGGGTGCGGGGGCGCCACCGGTCACGACGGTGGTGGCCCAGCGGTAGTCCGGCTTGCCGCTGGGGGCCCGCTCGATCAGTTCGACGACGTGCAGCCGGCGCGGCAACTTGTATCCGGCGATCGACTTGCGGCAGTAGTCCTGCAGCGCTTCGAGCGACGGCGGCTCGTGCCCGACCCGGGGCTGCACGATGGCGGCTACCGTCTGGCCCCAGCGCTCATCGGGTGCGCCGCACACGATGGCGTCCTGGATATCAGGGTGCGACCGTACGGCCGACTCGACCTCTTCGGGGAAGATCTTCTCGCCCCCAGAATTGATGACGATCGATCCTCGGCCCAGGAGGGTGATGGAACCGTCCGCCTCGACGGTGGCGAAGTCGCCCGGCATGACGTAGCGGGTACCCCGGACGTTGACGAACACCTCGGCCGTCTTCACCGGGTCGTTGTAGTAGCCGACCGGGATATCGCCCGAGCGGGCGATCTTGCCGATGGTGCCCGAACCGGGCACCACCTCGTTGAGGTCCTCGTCGAAGACCACCGTCGCGCCCAGGAGGTGCACGGTGGGCCCGCTCTTCATGGCGGTGTTGCCGGCCGTGATCACGGTCATTCCGTTGTTACCGCCTTCGGAAGAGCCGACGGCGTCGGTGATCACCAGATTGGGCAGCTCGGTGAAGAATTGATCCTTGACGGGCGAGCTGAACAGTGCGGCAGACGAGACCACGGCGAGTAGCGACGACAGGTCGAAGGAGTCCTTCTTGTCGTGCAGGGTCTCGACCAGGGGCTTTCCCATGGCGTCCCCGGTGATCATCACCGAGTTGATCTTCTCCTCGGCGACCAGGTTCCACACGTCGTCCGGATCGAACTTGGCCATGAGGACGATCTTGGCGCCGACGAAACTCTGACCCATCACGCACCACTGCGTGGCCCCGTGCATCAGCGGGGCCACGGGCAGATGGATCAGCGTGCCGTTCGCCCCTTTCTCGACCATCGCCTCGGGGCGGGTGATGCGGGTGTTGTTGGTCGGGTCGGTCCCACCGCCCAGCGCATAGAAGACGTCCTCGTGGCGCCACACCACGCCCTTGGGCATGCCGGTGGTCCCGCCGGTGTAGAGGATGTAGAGGTCGTCGCCACTGCGCGGGCCGAAGTCGCGCTCGTCTGACTGCCCTTCGAGTGCCTGTTCGTAGTCGGTGGCGCCGGGTACTCGCTCGGCGGTACTCCCGTCCTCCACTACGAGGAGGTGGCGCAGCTCGGGCAACTCGGGCAGCAGTTCGGTCACCAGCGGTGAGAACTCGCGCTGGAAGACGAGGGCCTTCAGATCGGCGTTGGAGAGCAGGTACTGCAGCTCGTCGCGGACGTACCGATAGTTGATGTTGATCCAGATGGCCCGCAGCTTGAAGACGGCCCAGGCCGTTTCCACCCATTCGACCGAGTTGTAGGAGTAGATGCCGACGTGGTCGCCGGGTCCGATGCCCTGGTCGGCCAAGTAATGGGCCAACTGGTTGGCCCGCGCTTCCATTTCGGCGTAGGTCCGTCGGTCCCCGTCGGCCACCAGGTATTCCCGCTCGGGGTAGGCGTCGACGGCGGCTTCGAACAGATCGGCGAGGTTGAACTCCATCGGGGTCAGACTAGAACACGTTCTGATTCTTGGCGTAACCGGTCGTTGGACGCGCCCGGGCCGGATGGTGGTTCAGGGAATCAGTCGAAAAGATCGGGATCGCTGCGCTGGATCTCATCCCAAAGTGGCTGGAACGAGAACCAACCCGCACTGTGCGAGGCGCTGCGGTCCCGCGTGTACCGGGCCCCTTCGGGGTCGATGAGCAACGGGGTACCAGCGGCCTCAGCCAGCAGCTGCGCTTGGCACGAGCGCTCCATGGTGATGAACCACCAGGCCGCCTCGTCGACGGTGGTGCCGACGGTGAAGAGGCCGTGATTGCGGTGGATGGTGGCCTTGTGCGGGCCGAGAGCGGCGGCCAGTGCCTTGGCGGCCGACTCCTCGAGGACGATGGCGCCGCCACCCTCCTCGCACACGGTGTGATCCTCGAAGAAGACGCAGGCGTCCTGGGTGATCGGATCGAGGGGACGGCTCAGGGCCGACCAGGCCTTGCCGTAGATGGAGTGGGCGTGGGCGGCCCCGATGACGTCGGGCCGGGCTGCGTGTACCGCCGAGTGGATGGCGAAAGCGGCCGGGTTGACCGGGCGGCTGCCCTCCACCACCTGGCCGGTGTGGCTGACCAGGATCAAGTCCGAGACGCGGACATGACGGAAGCTCATGCCGAAGGGGTTGACCCAGAAGTGGTCGGTCAGCTCGGGGTCGCGGGCGGTGATGTGACCGGCCACCCCCTCCGAGAAGCCGAAGCGCCCGAAGAGTCGGAGGGCGCCAGCCAATTTCTGCTTGCGGTGCAGCCGTTCCTCTTCCAAGGTGGCGAAGGTGGGAGGGGCCAGGCTGATGAGGTCCTGCTGACCCGAGAGGAGCTTGCGCCCTGCCTCGGTTTTGGTGATCGTCATACAGTCAAAATAACGTCATTTCATGGCCTATCCCATCGCGGAGTCCCTGGAAATGGCCGTACCGGCCCTCACGGTGTGGGAGATGGTCACTGACCTGCCCCGCATGGGGGAGTGGTCGCCGGAGAATCAAGGTGGTCGTTGGGCCAAGGGGGCGACCGGACCGGCCCCCGGCGCCGTCTTCGCCGGGCACAACAAGAGCGGCCTTCGGCGCTGGAGCACCCGGGTGGAGGTCACCGAGTGCCAGCCGGGCAAAGCGTTCGAGATCGGCGTCACCTTCATGAGGCTGCCCGTCGCCCACTGGCGTTATGACTTCGAAGATCTACCCGGCGGTGCCGGATGCAAGGTGACGGAGTCCTGGCAGGACGATCGGTCACCGTGGCAAGCCGTGGTGGGCCGGGTTATGGGCGACCACAGCGCAAAGCACGCCCGAACCGAGATGGCGACGACCTTGGCCAATCTGGCCAAGGCGACGTCCGCCAATTAGGTCACTCCGGCGAACCCTCCGACGAGAGGCGTCGCCGCACCTGTCGAGCCGCCGCGGCATCACCCGGGCCGCCGCGATCGTCGAGCAGTTCGGCCACCGACTGGCGGTGCGCGGCGTCGACGTTCCCGCCGTACTTGAACTTGGCCCGGACCTCGTCGATGTCGATCCGGATGCCCAGGATGCTGCCCAACTTGGGCTCGTGCGCGGCCTGCGGATCGGCCACGTCGACCTCAGGCTGGAAAGCCCCGAGCTGGCGGCGCAATATCTGCGCCACCGCTCCGGCCTCCTCCCGTTCGTCGAACACGGTGGCGGTGCCGATCAACTGGACGGCTGCGTAGTAGGTGGTGGGTATGCCGACGAGCGGGTCCTCGCCGTTGATCGCCTTCCAGGATGACGGGATGAAGGCCCAGTCCCCGGCCACGCTGAGGATGACGCGAGAGTTCTCGGTCAGCGCTTCGAAGACGGGGTTGGCCCGGACCAGGTGCAGCCAGACGACGTCACCGTCGAGCACGAACTGGGTGGGTACGACGACCGGGAGGTCACGGCCGCGCCCAGACGCCACCAGGTGGCCGAACCCTTGCGCCTCGACGAAAGGTCGCCACTCATCCTCACCGAGCGTGCGGTCGGCCGGGGCGATGTACATCCCCCAGTGTCGCGCCGATTAGGTGCTGGCCAGCTCCTCGATCGACTCGTTGCGGTGCCGCTTGTAGTCGACCTTGCCGTTGGGGGCGCGCCCGATGGTGGCCACCGTACGCACCCGACGTGGCGCCTTGTAGCTGGCCAGCCGGCCCTTGACGTGGTCGATGAGCTCGCTCTCGCCGGGTGTGTTCGCCCCGTCGGCCAGCTCAACCACGGCCACGATCTGCTCGCCGTAGGTCTCGTGGGGCACGCCGACCACGACGGCGTCGCGGACGGCATCGTGCGTCTTGATGGCCTCCTCGACCTCCTCGGGGAAGATCTTCTCGCCGCCCGAGTTGATGCAGACCGACCCGCGGCCCAGCAGGTGGATGCTGCCATCCTCTGACACCTGGGCGAAGTCACCAGGGATCGAATAACGCACGCCGTCGACCACCTTGAAGGTGCGGTCCGACTTCTCTTCGTCCTTGTAGTAGCCGAGCGGGTTGCGACCACCCAGGGCCAGCACGCCGATCTCCTCGGAACCGGGCGTGACTTCCTTGCCCTCCTCGGTCAGGACCTTGACGTCGGGGCCGAGGGTGAACTTGGCGGTGGCCGCGGCGGCGCCGGCGCCCGACACCGACATGCCCATGCCGAGCGCCTCCGACGAGCTGAAGGCGTCGACCAGCATCATGCCGGCGTGGTGGCCCAGTAGCTCTTGCTTGATCGGCTCGGACCACATGGCGCCCGACGAGACCATCATCACGAGCGAGCTCAGATCCCACTTCCCGGGCGACTCACCCAAGGTGGTCAGCATCGGCCGTGAGAACGGGTCGCCCACGATCACCAACGCGTTGACCTTCTCCCGCTCGATGGTCTCGAAGAGCTCGACCGGGTCGAACTTGCGGCTCTCGAGCAGGCAGACCCGGCCGCCCTCGATGAGGCAGGTGTAGGCGGTGAAGCCACCGGTGCCGTGCATGAGCGGACAGGCCGGCATCAAGGTGACGTCCATCGGCGTGGTCGCCAGTGTTTCGCGCACCGCGTCGAGCCCGCCTTCCACCGGGTAGTGGCGCACCCCGCCGTCAATCAGGCGGGCGAAGAGGTCGTCCTGGCGCCACATCACACCCTTGGGCATGCCGGTCGTCCCGCCCGTGTAGAGCATCAAGAGGTCGTCCCCGCTGCGGCCCCATGGGGCCACGGTGCGGGCGGTGGCCGACTTGGCCGCCTCCTCGTACGGGGTGGCCCAGTCCGGACAGGGCCCGGATCCGTCGTCCACCCACAGCCAGCCCTTGACCGCGGGCACCCGGTCGAGAATGCGCTCGATGCGGTCGGCGAAGCTGCCGTGGAACACCACCGCGACGGCATCGGCGTTCTCCCAGAGATACGACAGTTCGTCGTCCCCGTAGCGGTAATTGGTGTTGACCGGGACCAGACCGATCTTCACCGCCGCGAAGGTGGTCTGGAGGTACTCGGGGCAGTTGTAGAGGTAGATGGCCACCTTGTCCTGCTGCACCACACCCAGGTCGAGCAGGAACTGGGCGATGCCGTCGGCACCTCGGTCGAAGTCCCGCCACGGGACGTGCCGGGCGCCTTGGGTCACCGCGATGGCGTCGGGCTGGGCGTCGGCCACGACCTCCCACACGTCCCCGTAGTTCCAATTCGTCATGCGGCTCATCCCCCCGATGCACTAGGCAGCTGGTCGGGCGAGAAGCCTACGCTCCTGCCATGGACCTCGGCCTCCCTGGTAGCGATGACCCTCGGCGCCAGGCGGTGCGCCAGTGGCTGGCCGCCCACCCCAACCCGACCGGCCGGCAGCTGGCCGAGGCGGGCTACGTGGTGCCGCACTGGAAGCGGCCCTACGGCCTCGATGCCGATCCGTTGACCCAGCTCATGATCGACGAGGAACTGCGGGCGGCCAAGGTCCACCGGCCGATCAACCCGATCGGCATCGGGTGGGCCGGGCCCACCATCATGTTCGCCGGTACCGAAGAGCAGAAGGACCGGTGGCTCTGGCCGCTGCTCAGCGGGGAGGAGTTCTGGTGCCAGCTCTTCTCCGAGCCCGGTGCCGGCTCCGATCTGGCCTCGCTCACCACCAGGGCCGAGCTGGTCCGGGACAGCGGTGGTGACTATTACATCGTCAACGGGCAGAAGGTCTGGAACTCGTACGCCCACATCGCCAAGTGGGGGATCCTGCTGGCCCGCACCGATCCGACGGCCGACAAGCACAACGGGATCAGTTACTTCGGACTCGACATGCAGACTCCCGGCATCGAGATCCGCCCGCTCATCGACATGACCGGGGATCACGCCTTCAACGAGGTCTTCTTCACCGATGTGCGGGTGCCGGCCGAGAACCTGGTCGGCCCCGAGCACGGTGGCTGGTCACTGGCCAAGGTCACCCTGGGCAACGAGCGGGTGTCCCTGTCCGGCGAGGGCGCGCTGTGGGGCATGGGCCCGACGGCCGAGGACCTGGTCGCTCTGGTGAAGGCCGCCGGTGGTGCACCCGAATCCTCCGTGCGGGACCGCCTGGTCGAGGTCTGGACCGAAAGTCAGATCCTCCGGGTCCTCCGCCTTCGCATGGTGTCAGCCGTCCTGGCCGGGCGGCAGCCCGGGGCCGAGGCCTCGGTGCGCAAGGCCATTGCTGACGAGCACGGCCAGCACGTGATGAACCTGTCCCGCGATCTGGCCGGGCCCCACGCCATGTTGTCGGGATCCGGCCCGGTCGGCGGGTGGGGCCCCGATGGTGCCGCAATGGGGGATGCCACCTGGTCGAGGGGCTTTCTCTACGCGCCGGCCCTCACGGTGGGGGGCGGCACGGCCGAGGTGCAACGCAACATCGTGGCGGAGCGAGTGCTGGGGCTGCCCAAAGACCCTGGCTGACCTGGTCTTTGAGAAATGTCGGCACTGCGGGTTTCACAGGAGGCTCTCAAGGGCAGAACAGCCGTGATTATTCCAACAGTTGTTCGTTAGTCTCTGCGACGCGGGTCTGTGGACGGGACGTCTCGAAAGCTCTTCTTGGGGGGCCGGGGACGAAGATCGGGAGGTGCGATGCGTAGGGCTCTGGTATCAGGAGCAATGGCTGTGCTCGGTTTGGCCGGTCCGGCCGGTGTGGCTGCGGCCGCTTTCGGCGGCTCAGCCGCGGCGGTAGCACCAACAGTCTCGACGGTGGCCGCCAATGCCGGACCCGTGCTGTACCACCAACCCTTGTTGGGCAAGGACGTCCTGAGCCTGCCCTTCGGGCTCTCTCGCACCGCTGATGTCCAGTCGTCGAACTGGGCCGGCTACGCCGACATCGACGACACCTACGAAACCGCGTCGGTCTCGTGGATCCAGCCTTCGGTCAATTGCAGCAGCAACACTGGCGGCGGCGGTGGGCTGAGCAGTCTTCTCGGTGGACTCCTCGGTGGTGGCGCCAGCGGAACCGAGTACTCCTCGTTCTGGGTCGGCCTCGACGGCTACACCTCGTCTTCGGTCGAGCAGGCCGGCACCGACTCGGACTGCGACGGCACCACCCCGACCTACTACGCCTGGTACGAGATGTACCCAGCCGGGTCGACCGACATCTCGACCACGTCGTACCCGGTGGCGCCCGGTGACCAGTTGAACGCCATGGTCATGTCGAATGCGGCTGGCACTTCGTTCGACCTGATGCTGAGCGACGGGGCGATCTCCAGTCCCAAGTGGACGTTCTCGATCACTCTCTCGGGCAGTGGGCTGTCCCGCTCTTCGGCTGAGTTTGTGGCCGAGGCCCCCTCGTCGTGCACGTTGATCTTCTGCAACGAGCTCCCGCTGGCCAACTTCGGCAGTGTGACCTTCACCAATGCGCACGCGGCCGACACCGCGGGTGTGAGCGGCAACATCGACGCGTTCAGCAACGCGGCCATGACGATGGCGTCCGGTGGCTCGACGAAGGCGACACCGACACCCTCGGCTAACCCTGGCCCGACCTTCTCGGTGACTTGGGATAACAGCTAAGGGTCGCAGCGACCGAGAATTAGAAAAAGCCGGGGAGCGATCCCCGGCTTTTTCGATTGGCCCGAGCGTCAAGCGTCAAGCCTGGAGCGGGCCCGCGTTCTCGAAACCCTGGCGGACGCCCTGGCCGGCCCGGGTCGTCAGGGCCTCAGGCTCATAGAGCATCTGGTAGGCGTTGCGGGCATGGTCCCGTGACCGGTTGCGGAAGACCGTGGCCAAGGTGGCCGGGTCATCGGCCTCGTCCTCGTGCACGAAGACCTCGAGGATGTGGGTGTTGGTCATCAGCTGCGCGTTCATGATTCCGGTGGAGGCCTCATGGGCGCACACCTTGTCCACTTCGGCCTTCCCGGGCATGCCGAGCGCCACGATGATCCGGCAGCCGTCTTCCTCAATGAGCTTCTTGGCCTCCACAGCCAGGTCCTTGAAGCCGGGGACGGTACGCCGGATCACCTCGAAGGTGGTCCCGTACCCGGGGCATTCGGAGAGCTCCTTCATGGCCTCGCCACCCATGTCGTAGCGGGCGAACATGGTGTCAACCACGCCGATCTTGTCCATGGCTCCATTCTCGCGTGCGACGGGCCGAGTGCGAACACTTGGCATTCGAAGGCTCCCACCAGGCACGACGGGGCCAGCCCGCCTTCCAGATGGACCGCCGCTCCGGGGTGGTCAAGAATCGGCGGCCGTGACGAAGGGGCAGGAGTGGGTTGATCGGGACGCCGCCGTGGTGTGGCACGGCTTTACCCAGATGTCCTCCTATGTCGAGAACGCGCCGTTGGTCATCGACCGGGCCGAGGGCCGCGAACTCATCGATGCGCAAGGCCGTCGCTACCTCGATGCCATTTCCTCCCTATGGGTCAACACCCTCGGCCACCGGGTACCCGAACTCGATGCGGCCCTGATAGCTCAGGCCGGCAAGGTGGCCCACTCCACCATGCTCGGCAATGGGAACACCGTGGTGATCGAGCTGGCGGAAGCGCTGGCCCAGGTGGTGCCGGTCGACCAGCCCCACTTCTTGTTCGCGGCCGACGGCGCCGTCGCCGTTGAGCAGTCGCTCAAGATCGCCTTCCAGTACTGGGTCAACCGCGGGGTGCAGGGGCGGGGCCTCTTCCTGGCGCTCGGTGACGCCTATCACGGCGACACCATCGGCTCGCTGTCGCTGGGCGACGGCGGTGTCTTCAGCGCTGTCTTCGAACCACTCTGCTTCCCGGTGGTGCGGACGCCGGGCTATGCCGATCCGGGTTGGGCGGCCAAGGCCTGTGCCGCCATCGAATCCCACCGCGACGAGTTGGCGGCCGTCGTGCTCGAGCCCTTGGTCCAAGGCGCCTCGGGCATGCTGTGCACGACGGCGGCCGACGTGGGCACGGTGGCTGAGGCCTGCCGGGCCGCCGGCGTCTTGCTGATCTGCGACGAGGTGGCCACCGGCTTCGGACGGACCGGCACGCTCTTCGCTTCCGAGCAATGCGGGATCCGGCCCGATCTCATGTGCGTCGGGAAAGGGATTACCGGCGGCTATCTGGCTATGTCCGCCACGGTGGCTTCGGGCCGGGTCTTCGATGCTTTCCTCGGCGCCGACCTCGGGCCGCAGACCTTCTACCACGGGCATTCCTACGGCGGGAATGCCTTGGCGGCGGCGGTCGCGCTCGAGCACCTGCGACTGATCAGCCAGTGGGACGTGCTGGCCAATGTGCGAGCCCGTTCTTCACAGCTGGCCGAGTTACTCACGGAGCGCGTCGCCGGTCGCGCCGCGGTCAAGGAAGTGCGCCAGCGCGGCCTGATGGTTGGCGTCGAACTGGCACCGCCGGAACCGGGGCTCCGTTGGGGCCGCCGGGTCTGCGCCGGAGCGGTCGACCGCGGTGTCCTGCTGCGCCCGCTGGGCGATGTGGTGGTGGTCATGCCGCCACTCACCATCACCGAGGCGGAGATCCAGCGCATCGTCGACGCCCTGTGCGCCGCGCTGGACGAGGTCACCGGGTGAGCCTCTGGACCGAGCGCATCCGGGCCGAGCTCGATGCGGTCGTCGAGCAGGGTCGCTGGCGGGCCCCCCGGGAGTTCGATGCCAGCGGGCCGAGCGGGTCCCTCGAGGGCGACGATGTGGTGTCCTTCGCGTCCAACGACTATCTCGGCCTGAGCGCCCATCCGGCCGTGATCGCGGCCGCCCACCACGCGCTCGACCGCTGGGGGACCGGGGCCGGAGCCTCCCGACTGGTGACCGGGTCACGACCGGTTCACCGCGAGCTCGAAGAAGAGCTGGCCTCGTGGAAGGACACGGCTGCTGCCATGTGCTTCCCGACCGGCTTCGCCGCCAACCTCGGTGTGTTGAGCGTGCTGGGCGGACCCGGGGTCCGGGTGCTCTCCGACGAGCTGAATCACGCCAGCATCATCGACGGCTGCCGCCTCTCCCGCTCCGATGTGTCGATCTACCGCCACGGCGAGGTGGCCCATCTGGCTTCGCTCTTGGCCAGCCAGAGCGCCGACCTCCCGACCATCGTGGTCACCGACAGCGTGTTCTCGATGGACGGCGACGTGGCCCCGCTCGACGAGATCGCCGCGCTCTGCCGGGAGTCGGGCGCCTTGCTCGTCATCGACGAGGCCCACGCCGTCCTGGGCCCGGCGCGGCCCGCCTCTTTCGGTCGTGATGATGAAGAGCTGGTCGTGGTGCGGGTGGGGACGCTCTCCAAGACGCTGGGGGCGCTGGGGGGATTCGTGGCCGCCTCCCGCGACGTCATCGACCTCCTGGTCAACCGGGCCCGGTCCTACATCTTTTCGACCGCGTTGACGCCGGCTGACGCGGCGGCCGCGCTGGCCGCCTTGAGGGTGCTGCGTTCGGACGAAGGGGATCGGTTGGTGGCGCGCCTCTCGGCTGAGGTGGCCCGGGTGGCGGGCGCCGCGCTCGGTCGTCCCGATCATCTCAGTCCGATCATTCCGATCATCGTGGGCAGCGAGCGGCAGGCCCTCGATACCTCGGCCGCTCTGCTGGCCCAGGGCATTTGGGTGCCGGCCATCCGGCCGCCCACCGTCCCGGCCGGCACCAGCCGGTTGCGGGTCGCGCTGTCGGCGGTGCACACCGATGAGCAGATCACGCAGCTGCTCGGTGGCCTCGATGCCCTGGGTTTGATCCCGGCCCTGTCGGCGCCGGCCGCCCTCTCCTGACGGTGCGGCCGCGTCGCCTGGTGCTGGTCCTGGGCACCGGCACCGATATCGGAAAGACCTGGGTCTCAGCCCACTTGCTCACCGCGCTGCGCCAGGCGGGTCAGGTGGTGGCGGCCCGCAAGCCGGCCCAGTCCTTCGAACCCGACGACGATCCATCCAGCCTCGATGCGGCCGTGTTGGGTGCGGCCAGCGGCGAAGCCCCCGAGACGGTGTGCCCGCCCCACCGTTGGTACCCGGTGGCCATGGCACCGACCATGGCGGCCGCTGTCCTCGGAGAAGAGGGCTTCACCACCAGTCAGCTGGTCGAGGAGATGAGTTGGCCTGACGGCGTTCAGATCGATGTCGGTCTGGTCGAGAGCGCCGGTGGTGTGCGGTCGCCACTGGCTGACGACGGCGACTCGGTCACCCTGTGCGAGACCCTGCACCCGGATCTGGTCCTGCTGATCGCCGATGCCGGCCTCGGCACAATCAATGCAGTGCGCCTTTCGCTAGCCGCGTTGTCACCGGCTCTGGTCGAACATGGTCAGGTGATCGTCGTGCTGAACCGGTTCGATCCCTTCAGCGACCTGCACGTCCGCAATCGGAACTGGCTGGTCGAGCAGGACGCCATGCGGGTGGCCGTCATGCCGGGAGGCGAGGAGCAGCTGCTCCGGTCGCTGCAGGCTGAGAGACGTCCGTGACTAGGGCTTGAGCATGTTGCTGACGATCTCGACCCAGGTCGACACCAACTGATCGTCATCGAGAGGGGCCGGTTCGACGCCGAGCACGTGCCGGATGAGCCGGGTCGAGAGCAGAGATCCCATGGCCACGGTGGAGATGGCCTGCGCGCGCTGGCGGTCGATGGTGCCGCGGGCGGCGTCGTACAGCCAATCAGCAAAGCTGGCGAAGGTTGATTCGATCAGTTCGTTGACCGCCGAACTCAGCAGCTTCGGGTGCTGTCGCACCTCTGAGGCTAAGACCCGAAGCAACTCCGCCTGACTGTCCAGCTCGTCGAGGAAGTACCGCGCCGTGGCTTCGATCTCAGCGGCCGTATTGCCGAACTGGCCCAGGGCCTGTCGCACCTCTCGCAGGGTTTCGAGCCGTTTGAGGTGGCAACGGATGCCGGCCATCAGGACCGCTTCTTTCGAATCGAAGTGGCGGTAGAGCCCGCCGGCCCCTGGGCTCAGACCAGACGCCTGCTCGATCTTGGCAATGCTGGCCCCCCGGTATCCGACTTCGGCAAACAGACGCATCGCCTCATCGACGATTCGTTCCTTCGTTGGAGTTGACGTCGGTTCCGGCACGGGTATAAGTAAACCCTTACTTATGGCGGAGAGCAAGCAATGAGGTCATGGTGATGAGACAGGGGGCCGATGGCGACGGCATCCCAACCGGCCAACTGAAGCGGTCAATCCCGATTGTCCGGTTGGCGGTCCGGACCTCAGGAGAAGAGGTGCTGGCCACCTTGCGCCGCCGACCGGTGCCACCCGAGACCTACGTCCGCCGGGCCGACCGCTACGTCGAGGTGTTGGGGCGATCCAAAGGGGCCTTGATGAAGGCGGCCCAGATGATGTCGATCGTGCCGGTGTTGAACAACGAGGACCCTGGTGCGCAGGCCGCATTCCAAGCTGCGTTGACCCGCTTACAGGCTGACGCCCCACCCATGGCTCCTGAACTGGCTGTTCAAGTCATCGAGCAGGACCTCGGCCTGTCGCCGGAGCGGGCCTTCGCCGAGTTCGATCCCGAGCCGATGGCGGCGGCATCGATCGGCCAGGTGCACCTGGCTCGCCATCACGATGGCCGGGCATTGGCGGTCAAGGTGCAATACCCAGGGGTGGCGGAGGCCATCCGCTCAGACCTCCGTAATACCGAACTGATGATGGTCTTCATGCAACTCATGAGGGCGGTGGCCCCACCGCTGACTCGCAGCAATCCCAAGGCGCTGGCGGCGGAGATCTCCACCCGGATCAAAGAGGAGCTCGACTACCGGCTCGAGGCATCCAATCAAGCCTTTTTCGCCGAGGCCTATCGGGGACACCCCTTCATCCGCGTTCCTGAGGTCGTCACCGAACTCTCCGGTTCCATGGTCTTGACCCAGGAATACGCCGCCGGCGTTCATTGGGCTGAGGCCATGACCGCTGACCAGTCCCTGCGCAACGACTGGGGCGAGACCATCTACCGCTTTGCCCACGGCAACTTGCGACGTTTTGGCCGATACAACGCGGACCCGCACCCGGGGAACTACGTCTTCCACCTCGATGGACCGGTCAGTTTCCTGGACTTCGGGTGTGTGAAACGGGTCGATGCCGGTTGGATCACCATGATTAAGGAGATCACCCGAGCCGCCATTAGCCAAGACGGCGAGGCGCTCTGGAGAGTCTTGGTTGAAGGCGGTACCTTCGACGCCAAGAGCGGCCTTTCATCCGACGAATTGGCCGAACACTTCAGCGCTCGCATCAACCTGTTTACCGGACCGCAGCCGTTCGCCATCAGCCCCGAGATGCTGGCCGGCATGATCGACCACGAGTTCTCGACACGCGGTCACGCCAGCAAATGGGTGCGCTCCATCAAGAACTCCGACGCCTGGATCTTCTACATGCGCTTGGAGCTGGGCGTCTACGGGATACTGGCCGGCCTGGGCTCGGTGAACGAAGGGCTGGCCATTGCGAAGGAGATGGACATGAGCGGTCCGGTTTTGACGCCGCTCGGTCAGGCCAATGCCGCCTACTGGGCGGCCCGGACTTAGGTCGGCAGCGGGTGATGCTCGGGAAACTCGACCGCCACATTGATGCGGTTCCACACGTTGATGAGCGCGATGACGTGCAGCAGCGCGGCCAACGCACCATCCTCGAAGTAATCACGAGCGGCTTGCCAGGTCAGCTCGTCGACCCGGTTGCCGTCGCCGATGCGGGTCATCGCCTCGGCCAGACCAAGGGCGGCCCGTTCGGCGTCGCTGAAGCCCGAGCTATTCCGCCACCCGGCCAAGGCGTCGAGCTTGGCCTGGGCCACGCCACCGGCCAGGGCCAGATCGGTGTGGTACGTCAGGCAGAAGGCGCAGTCGTTGATCTGGGAGACCCTGATCTCGACCAGATGGCGGATCTCGGGGCTCAGCGTGGAGTGGCGCAGGTCTCTGGACCAAGCCAGGACGTCTTGATACCACCCTGGGGCGGCCTGATACGGATCGAAGCGCATGTCAGCGACCCTATCGGCGAGCGCCGACTGCCCTGGGCGCCGGTTCAGGCCGAGCGCAGGTCAGCGTGATCGCGGCAGCGCGCCACCCAGCCGGTGGGGATGACCTGCACGGTCAGGCGCCGCCCGCACTCCGGGCAAAAACGCGGGGGGTCGAGGGCGCGGCCACAGCCCACGCACTCGGTGGTCGGCTTCCCACAACCGGTGCAGTGGGTCGGAGCAGCCAGGCCGAGCGCCAATTCAGATGGCGGCGCTGAAGGCTGCGATGGGCATGCGCAGATCGGCCAGCATCTGGAGGTCCTCGTCGGCCGAGCGGCCCAGTGTGGTGAGGTAGTTCCCCACGATGAGGGCATTGATGCCCGCCGTCATCCCTATGGCCTGCAGGTCGCGCAGGGTGACCTCACGGCCGCCGGCGTAGCGCAGGATCACCGAGGGCAGGGCCAGACGGAACAGGGCGATCCAGCGCACCGCCTCCCACGCCCCCACGATGGGCCGGTCGCCCAGGGGCGTGCCGGGCCGGGGGTTCAAGAAGTTGAGCGGCACCTCGGTCGGCTCCAGCTCTTGGAGTTGGACCAGCAGTTCGACCCGCTGGGCGTCGGTCTCGCCCATGCCGATCAGGGCGCCGCAGCACAACTCCATGCCGTTCTCGCGCACCAGGCGGCAGGTCTCGGCCCGCTCGTCCCAGCTGTGAGTGGTCACGACGGAAGGGAAGTACGACTTGGCCGTCTCGACGTTGTGGTTGTAGCGGTGCACGCCGCCGGCGGCCAGGCGCTCGGCCTGGTCGGGGGTGAGGATGCCGGCGCTGGCCGCCACGTTCAGCCCGGTCTCGGCCCGGATGAGCGGGGTCAACTCGAGCAGCCGCGCCATGGTGCGCTCGTCGGGTCCGCGCACCGCCAGCACGATGCAGAACTCCGAGGCCCCGAGTGACGCCGTCTCGCGGGCCGCGTTGAGGACTTCGTCGGTGTCGAGGAAGGGCGTGGCTTTGACCGGCGTGTCGAAGCGGGAGGATTGCGAGCAGAAGTGGCAGTCCTCGGGGCAGCCGCCGGTCTTGGCGGAGAGGATCCCTTCGACCTCGACCTCGGGCCCGCACCAAACCAGGCGGACCTGGTGGGCCAGCGCGGCCAGCGTCATCACGGCGCCGTCGGGCAGTTCGGCCAGCGCGGTCAGCTCCGCCTGGCTGAGCAGGCGCCGCTCGTCGAGCAGGGCGCGCTCGGCACCGACGATGACGGCCCGCTCGGCCGCGGTCAGGGGACCCTGCGCCGGCGGCATGGTCAGGTCGGGCGTGGGACGGAAGGTGACGGGCGTCGAAGACTGGCTGGGCACGGCCCACAAGGTAGTGGCAGGGTGGGGGAGTCCGGAAGCGAGCTGGAGGAACACAGTGGCCTGGGATTTTTCGACCGAACCCGAGTTCGAGGAGCAGTTGGACTGGATGCGCCAATTCGTGGTCGGCGAGGTGTTCCCCCTCGAGACCCTCGAGCTCACCTATGACCAGGTCAAGGTGGCCATCCGCCCGCTGCAGGAGCAGGTCAAGGACAAGGGGCTGTGGGCGGCCCACCTCCCGCCGTCGCTGGGGGGCATGGGCTTCGGGCAGGTCAAGTTGGGGTTGATGCACGAGATCTTGGGGCAGTCGCCTTACGCGCCGGTGGTCTTCGGCAACAACGCGCCCGACTCGGGCAACGCCGAGCTGCTGGCCGTGGGCATCGAGCGCACCGGAGACGAAGCGATGCGCAAGAACTGGCTCCAACCCTTGCTCGACGGCGACCTGCGCTCCGCCTTCTCCATGACCGAGCCGGCCACCGCCGGTTCGGACCCCACCTTGCTCAAGACCTCGGCCCTGCGTGACGGCGACGAGTACGTCATCAACGGCCACAAGTGGTTCACCTCGAACGGGTCAGTGGCCGACTTCCTCATCGTCATGGCGGTGACCAACCCTGACGTCCATCCGTATCAAGGCTCTTCCATGATCATCGTCCCGGTCGACACCCCCGGCGTCGACATCGTGCGCGACGTGGCCACCATGGAGGACCCCAACACACCCTACGGGCGCTTCGGCAACCACGCCGAGATCATCTACCGCGACGTGCGGGTGCCGGCGGAGAACCTGATCGGGAACCCGGGCGACGGGTTCCAGCTGGCCCAGCAGCGGCTGGGACCGGGCCGTATCCACCACTGCATGCGCTGGTTGGGCCAGTCCAAGCGGGCCTTCGACATGCTGTGCGAGCGCTCGGTCTCGCGCTTCGCCCACGGTTCGGTGCTGGCCGAGAAGCAGACCATCCAGAACTGGGTGGCCGACTCCATGGCCGAGATGCACGCGGCCCGGCTCATGACCCTCCAGGCGGCCTGGAAGATGGACCAGTTCGGCCAGGAGAACGCCCGGCTCGAGATCGCCATGATCAAGTACTACGGCGCCAGCGTGCTCTACAACGTGATCGACCGGGCTATCCAGGTGCACGGGGCCCTGGGCTACTCGTGCGACCTCCCCCTCGAGTCGATGTACCGGGCGGCCCGGGCGGCCCGCCTCTACGACGGGCCCGACGAGGTCCACCGCCAGACGGTGGCCCGCCGGGTGTTGAAGGGCTACGTACCGACCGAGGTGCCGACCGAACACATCCCGACCCGGCGGGCCGAGGCCCAACGCCGCTTCGCCGATCTGCTCGAGTCCTTCACCGTGAACGCCTGAGGTCGCCGGCGCGGGAGGTGGTGAAGACCTTCGACGACCTGGTGGCCGAAGCCAGCGAGGTTCCCATCGCCGGCTGGGACTTCTCGTGGCTCGAAGGACGAGCCACCGAGGAACGGCCATCGTGGGGCTACCAGAGGCTGATGAGCCAGCGTCTCGGGTCGGCCCGGGCTGCGCTGGACATCGACACCGGCGGGGGAGAGGTGCTGGCGGGCGCCCAGCCTTTCCCGGTCGCCATGGCCGCCACCGAGTCCTGGCCCCCCAATGTGGAAGCCGCCACCAAGCTGCTTCACCCGTTGGGTGTCGTCGTGGTGGCCACGACTGACGATTCCCCCCTTCCATTCGGGGATGGAGCGTTCGACTTGATCATCAGTCGCCATCCGGTCCGCCCGAGATGGACCGAGATCGCCCGGCTCCTCACCCCCGGCGGTCGCTACTTCGCACAGCACGTCGGGCCGAGCAGCGCCTTCGAACTGGTGGAGTTCTTCCTAGGACCGCAGCCTGATTCCCACTCACGTGACCCGGCGGTCGAAGCCAGCGCAGCGAAGGCAGCTGGACTCGACATCGTCGATTTGCGAACCGAACGACTCCGCATGGAATTCTTCGACGTGGGTGCCATCGTCTACTTCCTCCGGCTGGTCATCTGGATGGTGCCGGACTTCACCGTCGACGCCTACGTCAATCGCCTCCGCCAAGTGCACGAACTACTCGACGCCGACGGACCCTTCGTGGCTCACTCGACCCGGACACTTATTGAGGCCCGAAAGCCGGCGGCGGGGCTCGCTGTCAGGCCGGACTGAACACCAGCCCGGATCGAGCTATTCGGGCATCATCGTCGCCAGGCCATCGAGCACCCGCTCGAGCCCGACGTCGAAGCCGTGCTCGAGACGGTCGGGATCGTGGGGCGAGCGAGCGTCGAGGACGACGCGAGTGAGAAGTGGGTAGTGCCCGCTCCTGATCAGGCTCTCGACATAGGGGAATTGAACCTGCATCCACTGCTCCCGGTCGAGACCGGAGCGCCGGGCGGACTCTTCCTCTGAAAGTTCATCGAGCGCCCGACCGCGGATGAAGGCGTCGAGTGTTTCGACCATCACCAGCATCTCGTCGATCTCGAGCCCGAGGCCGTCGATGGCACCGAGCACCTGCTCGTAGCGCCGGGCCGTGTTCGGCCCGAGACTGCGCCGGCCAGCGCCATGGACGGCCACCCAGGGATGGCGCAAGGTCATCGCCCGCATGCCGCGGGCGAACGAACGGAGGACCTGGCGCCAGTCCCCCCGGATCTCGAACTGGAGGTCGTCACCCATCACGGCGTCGACCATCAGGTCGATCAGCTCGTCCTTGCGAGCGACGTAGCGGTAGAGCGAGGTCGCTCCCACACCGAGCTCGACGGCCAGAGCCCGCATCGAGACCGCGTCGATTCCCTGGGTGTCGGCCAGGGCGACGGCCGCCCTGGTGATCTCCTCACGGGAGAGCGAAGGGACCGGACCGCGGGCCGCCCGTTCGGGGCGGTCCCAGATGACGCCACGGCTCGAACTCATTGCGCACAGTGTACTCAGTCTGCTACCGTCCTCACTGCGCACAGCGTTCACAGTAAGGAGACACCATGGAAACGGATACCCAAGGAGGTACATCAGTCCAGGTAAAAGGTCTGACGCCGGGCCTGGGAGAGGCGGCCGCGGCGGCCGCCCGCAACCCGCTGCGCTGGTTCGTCTTCGCCGTGGTCATCGCCGCCAACATCATGGATTTGATGGACGCAACGATCGTCAACGTCGCCGGACCGTCCATCCGGGCTGCGCTCGGCGGCAGCGCTTCCACCCTGCAGTGGCTGCCCGCCGGTTACACGCTGGCCTTCGCCGTGTTCCTGATCACCGGCGCCCGCCTGGGCGACATGTTCGGGCGCCGGCGCCTGTTCCTGATCGGCTCCGCCGGCTTCACCATCATGTCGGCGGCCTGCTCGGCGGCGCCCTCGATGGAGGTGCTGATCGTCTTCCGGGTGCTGCAGGGCTCCTTCGGGGCGCTGATGATCCCCCAGGGGTTCGGCATGCTCAAAGAGGTCTTCGACGAGGAGGAGATGACCAAGGTGTTCGGTGCCTTCGGGCCGATGATGGGTCTCTCGATCCTGGCGGCGCCGATCCTGGCCGGTGCGCTGGTGGAGGCGAATCTGTGGGGGATCGGGTGGCGGCTGGTGTTCCTGATCAACGTGCCCATCGGGATCGTCGCCTTCGCCGGGGCGCTGCGGGTGCTGCCGCGGACGGTGGCGCATCCAGGGATCCGCCTCGACGTCGTCGGGATGGTGCTGATCGGCGCCGCCTTGACCGCGATCATCTACCCGCTGATCCAGGGCCGGGCCGACGGCTGGCCGGCCTGGACCTTCGGCTCGCTGGCCGCCGGCGCCGTGCTGCTCGGTGCGTTCGTGCTGTGGGGGCGCCGCCGTCACGGCGATGCCCTGATCGAGCCCGGGCTGTTGGCCAACCGCACTTACACCAGCGGCATCCTGGTCGCGCTGGCCTTCTTCGGGGCCTTCGGCGGCCTGCTGCTCTGCGTCTCGCTGTTCGCCCAACTCGGCGAGCACTTCTCGCCGATCCACGCCGGGCTGACCCTGATGGCGATGGTCGTGGGCATGATCGCCGGGATGGGCGCCGGCTTCGCGCTGGTCGGACGGCTCGGCCGCCACCTGCTCCACCTCGGCGTCTTGATCGTGGTAGCGGGCACCATCGTGCTGGCCCTCACCGTGACCGGTGCTCGCAGCGTCACCACCCTGGACCTGGCCCCCGGGCTGTTCTTGATCGGGTTCGGTGCCGGCTCGAGCATCGGTCAGCTGTTCGACTTCATCTTGGCCGGGGTCGGCATGGATCAGGTCGGCTCCGCCTCCGGCGTGCTCGAAGCCGTCCAGCAGCTCTCCAGCGCGCTGGGCGTCGCCGTGCTGGGAACGATCTTCTTCTCGGCCTTCGGCGGACATCTGCCCACGCACGCCCTGGCCATCACGGCCTGGGCCTGCCTGGTCCCGCTGGCCGCGACCTTCCTGCTCCTCTTCAAGCTGCCGATGCACGTTCGGGAGCCGCAGACCTGACGGCGGCTCGACCGTTACGCGGGACTGAAGACCAGCTCGGCCTTGCGCACCCCGGCGATGACCGGGCTGGCCGTGTGCTCCACCGCGCCGGCCACTTCGAGGCTCTCGAAGCGGGTCAGCAGCTCGCTCAGCACGGTGCGGGCTTCGAGCCGGGCCAGGGCGGCGCCCAGGCAGAAGTGGGGCCCGAAGCCGAAGCTGACGTGCGGGTTCGGGGTGCGGTCGACGCGGAGCTGGCCTGCCGTCGGCCCGAAGACCTCCTCGTCGCGGTTGGCCGAGGCGTAGACCAGCAGCAGCGGATCGCCCGGGGCCACCGTGACCCCGCGCACCGTGACCTCCTGGGTCGCCGTGCGCATGAAGGAGATGACCGGGGTGGTCCAGCGCAGCAGTTCCTCCACCGCGGTAGCCAGGACCGGGGCGGCCGTGTCCGGTCCGGCCAGCACGGCGGCCCGCAAGCTGGCCCAGGATCCGGGCTGTTCGGCCAGCGCGGCCAACCCGCCCGAGAGCAGGTTCCGGGTCGTCTCGTTGCCGGCCACCAGCAGCTGGATCAAGAACATGGCCAGTTCGGCCTCGCTCAACCCCTCACCGCCTCCATCGGTGCCGGCCGTGGCCAGGACCGAGACCAGGTCGTCGGCCGGCGCTTCCCGCCGGGCGTTGGCCACGCCGATGAGGTACTCCCACATCTCGAGCTGCAGCGCACCGCGTTCCTCGGCGGTGCGCTCGCTCTCCCCGGGGATGACCGCTTCGGACCACTCGAAGAAGCGCGGCCACTGCTCGCCGTCGACCCCGAGCAGTTCACAGATCACCTGCAGCGGGTAGGGGATGGAGAGGGCGGCCACGACATCGACGCTCCGGCCGACCGGCAGGGCCTCGATCAGCGCCCGCGCCTTGGACAGGACCCCCGCTTCCATCAGCCGCACCATCGAGGGCTTGAAGCCGGGCTGGACCAGCCGGCGGTAGCGGGTGTGCTGGGGCGGGTCGGTGTGCATCATGGTGGGCGGCGAGTCGTAGCTCGTCCCGATCTCGTCGATCAGGATGCCCCGCGAGGAGCAGAAGCGTTCGGGATCGGCGCCGATGGAGGAAACCTCGGGATGCGTCGTCACGGCCCAGAAACCACCCTGCGTCTCGGTGGGCTCGACCCAGACCACCGGCGACTGCCGGCGCAAGCCGGCGTAGAGGGCGAAGGGATCGCCCGACTGGTACAGGTGCGGGTCGGTGAGGGGGCCGGGATCGGTGCTCACACGATCAAGCCGTTGGGGCGCGGATCGCCCTGCGCCTCGAGCAGCGCGTAGTAAGCGGCCAGCGTGCCCGGACCGTCGGAGACCGACTCGACCGACCCGTCGGCGGCCAGGTTCAGGAGCGCGCCCTCGATGATGAAGCAGACATCGGTGTCCTCGGTGTTGTCCTCGGGCACGTGCAGGGTGTGGGTCGAGTTGGCCGGCTCGAAGAGATAGTCGCCCGGACCGATGTAGAAGTCGTACTCGAGGTAGTGCCAACGCCCGGCCGAGGTGTAGGCGTCGACCGATCCGGTGTGGCGGTGCGTCTGGAGCTGCACTCCGGGTCCGAAGCGGTTGAGGATGACCCAGGTGCCGCGCAGCGAGTCGAAGCGGACCACCTTGAGCAGGACACCGGTGCCGGTGTCGGCCCACGGGGCATCGGCGGGGGTGACGAGGCGGACAACGTCGTCGGTCACGGTCATGGTGTAGTCAGCTCCTCTGTGTTGATCCGATCAGCCGGGTGGTGCGTTCACGCCGCCGGCACCGGGGCCAGGGTGTCGAAACCGAGCGCCGCTTCCAGCGCGGCGGCCGTGCGCAACACCACCAGGTCGCCGTGCTGGGGGCCGATCAGCTGCAGGCCCACCGGCAGCCCGGTCCCGGTCAGCCCGACGCACACGGTGGCGGCCGGTGAGCGGGTCATGTTGAAC
This sequence comes from Acidimicrobiales bacterium, assembly GCA_036489775.1. Classification (GTDB taxonomy): domain Bacteria; phylum Actinomycetota; class Acidimicrobiia; order Acidimicrobiales; family RAAP-2; genus Bog-473. Next base: position 144,300 of record DASXFC010000009.1, read on the forward strand.
GGGTAGGTGAACTGGACCCAGTTGGCCGTCTCGACCCCGTCGATGAGTCCGTTGAGCGAACCCAGCAGGGGAGCCGGGCCGGCCGTGGTCGGCGTGACCAGAATGCGGTGGCGGTGGAACAGCTCCACCAGCCGCAGGTTCATGGCGTGGAAACGGTCCAGGATCCGAATGAGCTGTTCCGCCGTGACCGACTGACCGCCCTCGACGAGCATGCGCAGGATGGGGTCGCTCTCGCCCCATCGAGCATGCTCCATCAGTGGCCGCATGGTCCGGAGCTGGCAGACGCCCATGAGGGTCAAGAAGTCGTCGACGGGGTCGTGGTCGAAGACCGTGTCGACGGTGGTGACCTCGGCGCCCAGCGATTCGAGTGTGGCCACGGCGTGCTGGCAGAGCGCCATCACCTCGGCGTCGACGGAGCCGTAGCCGAGGGTGGGCGACCAGGCCACCGAGACCGGCACGTGGGGATGGTCGATGGCGGCCAGCCACGAGGCCTCGGGGCGGGGCAGGGATCGCAGGTCGGTGGGGTCGGGCCCGACCACCGTGTCGAGGGCGAGCGCCACGTCGGCAATGGTGCGGGCCATCGGCCCGTTGGTCGAGAGGTCGAGCCAGCCCGGGGCGCGTGGCCCCCCGGAGGGCACCCGCCCCAGTGAGGGCTTCATGCCCGACAGCCCGCAGACGGCCGAGGGGATGCGGATCGATCCACCACCGTCGGAGCCGGTGGCCAGCGGCACCAGGCCGGCGGCCAGGGCGGCCGCGGCGCCGCCGGACGACCCGCCCGGCCCATGCTCGAGATGCCAGGGATTGACCGTGTCGCCGAAGACCGGGTTGGTCGTGTTGCCGCACCAGGCGAATTCGGGTGTGTTGGTCTTGCCCAGCACGATGCATCCGGCCGCCCGCAGGCGGGCCACAAACGGATCGTCCTCGGTGGCCGCCGGATCGTCGGCGTGCATCGGCGAGCCGTGCGTGGTGGTGAAGCCGGTGGCGCCGTGCGTGTCCTTGACCCCGATGGGGATGCCGGCCAGCGGACCCGGGTCGTGCCCCTCGGCGATGCGCTCGTCGAGGGCGGCCGCCTGGGCCAGGGCCCGCTCGGCGTCCACCGCCACGAACGCGTTGTAGATCGGGTTGAGACGCTCGATGTTCTCGAGCGCCGCCTGCGCCAGTTCCCGGGCCGAGGTGGATTTGGCTCGCACCCCTTGGGCCAGGTCGGCCACCGAGGTGGTGCGGAAGTCCAACCCCCCGGCCATGTCAGGCCGCCGAGGGGGAAAGGCCGGCCAGGGCGTCGGCCAGGTCGATGCCGATGGGGACGACCATGGGGGCCGGGATGGTCACCCCGTTGTCCATGTAGCGGCGGATGTGCGCCCGGCACTCGGCCACCGAGCCGTGGACGACGAGCTCGTCCACCACGTGATCGGGGATGGCGGCCAGCGCACCCTTGCGGTCTCCGGCCGCCCAGGCGTCCCACATGGGCTGGAGGTCGGGGCCCCGGCCCAGCCAGCGGTGGAACTCGGCGTAGGCGTGCACGTTCAGGTAGGCCGTGATCATGCGGCGACCGATGGTGCGGGCCAGATCGGCGTCCTCGGTCACCAGCACGAAGATCCGGGCGGCCACGGCCAGGTCGGCCGGGTCCTTACCGGCCGATTCCGCCGCCTTGTGCACCTCGGCCACCGATGTCGCCACGTCGTCGGCGCTCAGCCAGTTCAAGATGGCGCCGTCGGCCTCCCGGCCGGCCAGGTGCAGCATGCCCGGGCGGAGTGCCGCCAGGTAGATGGCTGGCATCTGCTCAGGGAGGCGTGACAGCTTGAAGCCCTCCACCGTGAAGGTGTCGTAGTGCTCGGTGATCTTCTCGCCAGCCAACGCCGCCTTCAGGAAGCGCAACGTGTCGCGTACCCGCTTGTACTGATCGTCGAAGGCCAGACCGTTCCACTTGGCCACGATGACCTCGGAGGACGCTCCGAGTCCGAAGGCGAATTGGCCCGGCGCGCTGTCGGCGATGGAGGCCACACTCTGGGCCAGCAGCGCCGGTCCCCGGGTGTAGGCCGGCGTGATGGCCACCCCGAGCTTGAGGGTCGGCTCCCAGGCCGCGGCCAGGGCCAGCGGGGTGAAGCCGTCCGCCCCGTCGACCTCGGCCGACCAGACATCGGTGTAGCCCCAGTCGCGCAGGCGGGCGAACCAGTCTCGGTGCGCGTGGAGCGGAATGCCGTCGAAAGGCACCGTGATGCCGTAGCGCTCGGGCCCGCTCATGCCTCTGCCTCCAGTCGCTCCACCGGTGGGACGTCGGGTTGGAACTCGGCGTCGTCGATGGCCAACGCCAGCTCGGTCTTCCGGTGCTCCTCGTCGTCGACCGGCACCTCCACCCCCCACCGGCGCATGCCTTCTTCCATGCGGTCGATGACCCGCTCGATCACCTCGACCCGCCCGAAGCGCTTGTTCTCCGAGGCGATGACGTCCCAGGGAGCCAGCGGGCCGTTGGTCAGGCGCAGCATGTCGTCGACCGCGTCGTGGTACTGGTCGCGCTTCTCGCGGTTGCGCCAGTCCTCGTCGGTCAGCTTCCAGCTCTTCAGCGGGTCGTCGCGCCGGCGCTCGAAACGGCGCAGCTGCTCCTCGTGCGACATGTGCATCCAGAGCTTGATGACCACCATGCCCTCTTCGGCCAGCGTGTGCTCGAAGTCGTTGATCTCCTGGTAGGCCCGGCGCCACTGCACCTCGGTGGCCAGCGACTCGACCCGTTCGACCAGCACCCGCCCGTACCAGGAGCGGTCGAAGATGGTCATGCCGCCCCAGCCGGGCAACGGTGGCCAGAAGCGCCACAAGAAGTGGTGGCGCAGCTCGTCGGGCGTGGGGGCGGCGAACGGCGCGATGTGGACGTGGCGCGGGTCGAGTGGCTCGACCAGCCGCTTGATGGCACCGCCCTTTCCGGATCCGTCCCACCCCTCGAAGACGATGCAGACGGGCGGCCCCAGCTTGCCGCCGTTGAGCTGCCCACCGTTGATCAGGCGCAGGTGCAGCAGCCGGAGTTGGGCAATGTTGAGCCGTTTGGCCTCTTCCTCTTTACCCATGCGCAAGGTGAGGTCGACGTCCTCGAGCTGGGGGTAATCGCGGGCGTGACCGTCGGGGTGCTTTGTCACGGCGCCTATTAGAGCCGATCCGCCTGTGGTGCGTCGCGGCAGGCATCGACCCGGCGGACCACGTCGGCCACCAGGCCGCCGGGGCCGGCGATGACCACCAGTTCCTGGTTCGAGAGGTGTCCGACCTGGCCCACCCGGCGCCCGGACGGGTCGTAGATGCCGATGCGGGCGCCCACGTAGCGGGCCGAGTCGAAGCTCAGGGTGGCCACCTCGCGCGGCCCGTCCCGGCCCTGGCGACACATCTGTTCCAACTCATCGGCGTCGAGCCAGGACTCGTCGTTATAGGAGAGCACGAGCAACTCGCAGTCGACGCTGCGCACCACCGAGGACAAGGCGTCGGGCATGGTCCGCTTCGAGTTGAAGGCGCTGCGGGTGGAGGGATCCCGAGCGTCGAGGCGCTTACGGGCCACCCCGTAGGCCTCGGGCGCGTCCCAGGCCACCAGCGTCTCCCACACGTGGTAGTTGGTGAAGTAGCGGTGCTGGTTGTAGGGCGGGTCGAGGTAGGCCAGATCGACGTGGCCGAGTTCGGGTGCCAGCTCCACCGCGTCGCCCCGCAGAGCGACCCCGACGCCCTCGAGCAACTCGGGCCGGCGCAGGGCGAGCGGGCGGGCCGAGCGGGCCGCCCATTGCTTGACGTACGCCATCTGCACCCCGGTGGTCGAGTCGACCCGGTCGGCCGCTTCGATCAGGCTGGTCAGCAGGATGGGGTAGAGGGGCGAGCCGGCGAACTCGGCCTCGATGGTGTCGCGAACGGCGTCGATGCGGGCCGCGTTGTCCGGTTGGAAGAAGCGGGCTTGCTGGCTGAACATCTCGTACACGTAGCCGGGTGACCCGGGCAGGGCGTTGAGCCGCCCCAGCGCGGCGGCCAAGGCCCCTTCCTCGACGGTGGCGGCATCGGTCTCGATATAGGTCTGGGCGAACACGTGGGCGTAGCGGGCGGTGTCCACCGCAGTGACCGAGACGCCTTGCTGCTTGAAGGCCTGGGCCACCCGGGTCGTCCCGGTGAAGAGGTCGAGCGCGGTGGTGGCACCAGAAGCGGCGCAGATCTGCGCCAGCACCGGCACCAGCCGCCGCTTGGAACCGAGGTACTTGATCACCGCTCGACCACCGGTCCACCCTACGATGGCCAGCCGTGGCCGCCGAGGAACCGACGAACGATCCGAGCTACTGGGTCCGCTGGCACGAGTCCTACGGCGATCCGGATTCGGCCCTCTCCCAACGCCTGCGAGTGGTGCAGGCGGCGGTGCGCCGCAGCCTCGACGATGCGCCGGCCGGCCCCCTGCGCATCGTCTCCATGTGCGCCGGCCAGGGGCGCGACGTCATCGACGTGGTGGCCGAGCACCCCCGCCGTTCCGATATCGAGGCACTCCTGGTCGAACTGGACCCCGGGCTGGTGGCGTTCGCCCGGGCCCACGCGGCCGAAGCCGGGCTGGGTGCTGCTGTCCGCGTGGTCGAAGGTGACGCCTCGCGCTGCCGGGCCTATGCCGAGGCGGTGCCGGCGCAGGTGGTCCTGGTCTGTGGCGTCTTCGGCAACATCAGCCCGGCCGACATCGCCGCCACCGTCCGGGCCCTGCCGGGGTTCTGCACTCCCGGTGCCAGCGTGATCTGGACCCGCCACCGCCTCCCTCCCGACGCCACTCCGGTGATCCGCCAGCTCTTCGCCGAGGCCGGGTTCGACGAGGTCTCGTTCACCCCGCTGCCCGACCCGTTCGTGCAGACCATCGGGCATCACCGGCTCCGTCTCGATCCGCCCGGGCCGGGCGATCCTGGGGCCTTCGACCCCGAGCGCACGCTCTTCGAGTTCGTCGGTCACGGCGGCGGGGGTCTGCGCTGAGTTGACTCGGGTGACAGGGCGGTAATCCCGGGTGCACAGCGGGGGCGCCAGCACCTACGCTCCGCACTGGCAGTCACCGCACAAAGCCCGCTGGAGCACACCACGGGACGAGGAGGTCACGATGGACGAGAAGATCCACGGAACGGTCATGCCGGTGCTCGAGCTCACGCTGCAGCCCGGTGAGTCGATCGTCACCGAATCCGGTGAGTTCTCCTGGATGACCGATGCCATCACGTTCTCCACTTCCGCCGGCGGGGCCGGCATGGGTGGCCAAGGGCTCAAGGGCATCCTCAAGCGCGCCGTGGGGGGCGCCTCCATCTTCATGACCACGTGGTCGGCCGAAGGCGGCGTCGGTTCCATCTCCTTCGCCTCCAAGATGCCGGGTCACATCGTCCCCATCGACGTGTCCGACGGCAACGACTACATGGTGCACCGCCACGGCTTCATGGCGGCCACGCCGGGTATCCAGCTCGGCATCGGCTTCCAGCAGACCCTGGGCGGGATGATCTTCGGCGGCGAGGGCTTCATCCTCCAGAAGATCTCCGGGCAGGGACGGGCCTACGTCGATCTCTCCGGTGAGGTGCTGGCCTACGACCTGGTGGCCGGGCAGACCATGCGGGTGCACCCCGGCCACGTCGGCCTCTTCCAGTCCTCGGTCAGCTTCTCGGTCATGCGGGTGCCCGGACTGGTCAACCGCTACCTGGGCGGTGACGCCCACCACTTCGCCGTGCTGCAGGGGCCCGGGCGCATCTGGCTGCAGTCGATGCCCATCCCGATCTTGGCCGGCGTACTCGGGCCCTACATGGGTGGCGACCAGAAGCACACCGCGGTGGATGCCGGCATCGCCGGCGGCCTCGGTGGCGGTCTGCTGGGCGATCTCCTGCGCTGAACTGAACGTCCCGCTGCCGGGGGAACTCCTAGGTGGCGTTGATGGGCTCGGGCGGGATGGTGATCGAGACTGCCTTGGCGTAGTGGCTGAAGGTGATGGTGGTCCCGGTCTCGGTCGGGGTGCTGTCCTCGATCTTGTAGACGACGGGCCGGCCGGTGGCCGCGATCCACATGTGGCCGGTGCTGCGCTTGCCCTTGGTCACCACGGTGTTGCTCACGATGACCACCTTGCGGCCGTCCAACGTCGTGGGCTTGCTCAGCGTGAGCGGCGTGGTGTGGCCCTGGAAGAGGGCCTGGACCAGATCGGCTGCGTTGAAGAACTGGTCGAAGGACTCGAACTCGGAGTTGAGGGCCGACACCTCGATCCACTTGCCTCCGTACGCCTTGGCTTCGGCCTTGGTGGAGCGCCCGTCCCAGTACTTGGTGGGGGCATCGAAGTAGATCAGGGTTCCGACCAGCTTGAGCTGGATGGTGAATCCGTCCTGAACGATGGTCCCCCCGCCCTCACCGTCGCCGTTGACGATCAGCGACAGCTTGATCTTGGGCTTCTGATTGATGTCGCCCGTCATGTGCACGCTGCCGATCTTCTGCTCGGCGCCGATGGCTCTGATCAACCAGGTATCGGCCGCGCTGACCGCCACCGTGGTGGTCGTGGCGGCAGCGGTGGTGGTCGTGGTCGACTTGTGGGACTTCGACTTGGCCGTCGTGGTCGTCGTCGACTTGGACTTGGCGACGGCGGCCGAGGATGCCCCCGCCCAGGTGGCGAGGATCAGGGATGCCCCGGCCACCAGCGCGACCACCCGGCTGGTGCGGGGACGGCCGAACGCAGCGGACGAAGTTCTGGGCACCCCAAAAGGGTAGTGGGCGGCGCTGCCCCCGAACGGTCGCTGGCCTCGGCCTGGCCAGTCCCGTTCCTGGTCAGGCTGGTTCGGGTTGGTTCCATTCGATCCACCCGAAACCAGCCCGGCCGTCATCGGCCTGATAGTGCACCAGGGCCCGGGGGAACCGGCTGATCCGCCCGTCGGTGTCGTTGACCAGCAAGACCGGCCCGTAGGCGACCGGCGTCACTGCGATCCCGATGGCGCTGGCTTCCGAGGCGATGTCGATACGGGCGGTCTCGGGGAAGCCGTGCTGGCCCATTTCTTCACTCACGGCCAGACTGCTGACGGGCTGGGCGTCGCCGGCGGTGGGCGCCTGGAGGTACCCGAAGGCCACCGGGAACCCGGGCATGCGGATGTCGGCCAGGTGGACCCGGGTGCCGTCATCGAGCCGGGCGGACGACCAGCACCAACCAAAGGCCCACCAGTCGCGCACGCCCCAGGAGTGGTCCCGCTGGCCCTGACCGTCGACCTGGAGTGTCTCGTCGCCGATGCGGACCGTTCCCGAAACCAGGCAAGGGATCTCGTATCGGGTGGTCAACTCGTAGTGGTACGGCGAGCCGTCGGTGGTCCAGGTCAGATCCACCTCGAGTTCGGTCGGGGTCCCGGCGGTCCCGGAGTAGACATCCTCCGGCGCGCCCATCACCTCAGCCGAAGCGGTGGCCGCCAGCCGGAACCTCTTGAGCGGATCGACCAGATCGATTTCGATGCGGGTGGCCGCATCCTCTGCCACCAGGCCGGTCCCGGCGGGCACCGGCACGGTGTAGTTGACCGAATGCACGCCTGGGCGGTCCGCGCCGACGATGTAGGTCGTCCACCACGCCACCTGCCGGTTGGGGTAGAGACCGAGGCGCAGCCAGCCGCCCCAGGTCCCGTCGCCGTGCACGAAGTCGGCGTAGTACGACTCGTTCCACAAGTCGTCAGGATCGGGCTGGTGGCGCGCCTCGTCCTGGGGGTCGACGATGTGGTCGGTCATGGGGTGAATTCCTCCAGTACTGGTGACGCAGGATCAGGCGGGCGCGCCGATGGCGCGAGCGGGCTGGTGGCGCACGTCCTCGGGCCCGAACGGGCGAGTCCAGCTGGCGAACTCGAGCAGGATGCCGTCGGGATCCTGGAAGTAGACGCTGCGCACGAAGACGCCGTCATGCAGGTCGTCGCTGATGCCCCACTCGCTGTCGTCGTGGTTGGCCACTTCGCTGCAGGGAATGCCGGCGGCCACCAGGCGGTCCCGGTACTCCACGATCTTCTCAGCCGGCACGTTGAAGGCCACATGGTTCATGGAGCCCACCGCGCTGGTGAGATCGGCGGTGTCGGGCCGGCCGGCCGGTGCACTGATGCCGGGGACGCCGTCGGGAGCCTGGGGGAACCAGAAGAAGGCCAGGCAGTCGCCACCCCCGCAATCAAAGAAGAAGTGCTGCCCCATGTCGGCCGGCAGTTCGATGGTTTTGACCAGCGGCATGCCGAGCACATTGGTGTAGAAGTCGACCGTGCGGGCCATGTCCCGGCACACCAGCGCCAAGTGGTTGATCCCACTGAAATCGAAGGTCTGGTTTGCCATCCGCGCCGCCCTCCCATCGGTCGAGGTCAAGGGCCAGGTTACGCCCAGCGGTCGAGAGGCCGCGGGCGAGGTGTGACGACGTGGCATCCGGGCCCGAAGGTCAACGACCCCGGCCGACTGGGCCGACCGGCCGACGTAGGGTCGGCGCCATGGGGGCGAACCGACCGGGTGCACCCTTCAGCCGCCGCACCCTCCTGCAGGGAGCCGCTGCCGCCGGGTTGGCGGCCGGAGGAGGACTGGTGGTGGCGTCGTGTGGCACGCCGGCCCCGCCACGGTCAGCCCACGCGAGCACGACTCGAGCCACCAGCCATCCCAGCGGAGGCCCCCTGGACTGGGGTGTCCTGGCCGCCTCACTGCGCGGCAGCCTGGTCATACCGGGCGATGCGTCGTACGGCACGGACGCCCTGCTCTACAACTCGGTGTTCACGCCGGCGCCGGCCGCCATCGCCTACTGCGCCACGGCCGCTGACGTCCAGCGCTGCCTGGCCTTTGCCCGCCAGCACGAGGTGCCCATCGCAGCCCGCTCGGGTGGCCATAGTTACGGCGGCTACTCCACGACGTCGGGTCTGGTCATCGACCTGTCGGTGCTCAAGACGGTCTCATTGAGCGGTACGGGTACCGCCGCCAGGGCGACGGTGGGGGCGGGCGCGTCGCTCATCGAGGTCTACAGCCAGCTCGGAACCGCCGGCTACCTGCTGCCCGGAGGGTCGTGCCCCAGCGTGGGCATCGCCGGCCTGGCCCTGGGCGGGGGCATCGGCGTCTTCGGACGGGCCTATGGCATGACCTGTGACCACATCGAGGCCATCGACCTGGTGACGGCCGACAGCACCGTCCGGCGTTGCAGCGCGACCCAGCACGACGACCTCCATTGGGCCAGCCAGGGCGGCGGCGGTGGGAACTTCGGCATCGCCACCTCCTTCGCCTTCCGCCTCCATCCCATCCCCGACGTCACGCTGTTCACTCTCGAGTGGCCCTGGGCGGCCGCCACCGACGTGATGGGGGCCTGGTTGAACTGGATCGGCGACACCCCCGACGCGCTGTGGGCCAACTGCCAGTGCTTTCCAGCGACGGTGTCCGCCGGAGTGATGAAGGTGACCGGCGTCTGCGCCGACACGGTGGCCGCCTGCACCAGCGCGCTGGCCCCGCTCACCAGCGCCATCGGGGCGGCCCCCACCTACCGCTTCGTGGGACCCGAGCAGTATCTGCGAGCGATGTTGATCGAGGCCGGCTGCCAGAACGAGCCGGTGGCGCAGTGCGCGGCAGCCGACACCCGGTACCCGTTTGCCGCCAAGTCCACCTACGTCAACGGTCCACCATCCGACGCCGTCATCAGTGCGCTCGTCTCCTCCCTTGGGACCTTCGGAGCCGACGTGCCGCAGGCCGGCGGCGGTTTGGTTTTCGACGGGTACGGAGGCGCCATCAATGCGGTGGATCCTGCCGCCACCGCATTCGTGCATCGCTCAGCGGTGGCTTGTGCGCAGTACTCGGTGACCTTCCCCACCGCTTCACCATCGGCCGCCGAGGCGTCGGCCGCCCGTAGCTGGCTCGATGCCGTGGCCCAGGTGTTGGCGCCGGTGGCGCACGGCTCGTACCAGAACTACATCGACCCAACGCTGAGCGATTGGGCCGAGGCTTACTACGGGGCCAACCTGCCCCGGTTGCGATCGATCAAGCGGAAATGGGATCCCGACGGGGTGTTCCACTTTGCCCAGTCCATCCCCGCCTGAGAGGACCGAGGCGATGGGTTACATCGTGGCGATTCCCACCATCGGCGCGTTCAGATGCTGACCGCCCATGGAACCGAGGAACATGGCATCACCGAAGCAGAAGATGCCGCCATCGCTGCCCTGGAGCCAATAGCCGGCTTGGTCCGAGGTGGTCGACAGGCCGACGATGGGTGCATTGAGGTTGGTGCCGTACATCGAACCGTACGGTGCCGCGTCGCCTTCACCGACCACGTTGCCGTTGGCGCTGGCCAGCCAGTAGCCGTCGTCGTCGTGGGTGGCACCCATGCCGACCACCCGGTAGCCGCCCGGCGCACTGCTCAGGCCGCCTTCGTATTTGGCGTCACCAAAGGCGAACACCTGCCCGGCCGCATCACTGAGCAGGTAGCCGCCATCGAGGTAGCCCGGCGTGACGGCAGTGATCGGCGTGCTCAGGTGATCGCCGCCGAGGGAGCCATAGAAGACGGCATCACCGAAGGCGAAGACGCCGCCGTCCGATGCCACCAGCCAGTACCCCTTGCCGTCGAGGGTGGGCAGCATGGCCACGATCGGCGCATCGAGTCTCAAGGAACCGGTCGATCCGTAGAAGTTGGCGTCGCCGAAGGCGAAGATGCCGCCGTCCGATGCCACCAGCCAGTAGCCCTTGCCGTCGGGAGTGGCGGCCATGCCGACGACAGGCTTGTTGAGTCGTAACGACCCGGTCGAGCCGTAGAACTGCGCCGCCCCGAAGGTGAAGATGCCGCCGTCAGCCGCCACCTGCCAGTAACCATCGGACGAAGGGGGGTAACAGCTGGGGTTGCCGGCAGGGCTGTTGGTCGCGATGGCCGGCGAGAGGGAAGGGATGGGATCGCCCCCGCTGGCGGTGAAGGTGAGGCTGGCCACATACATGGGGCGGATAGCGCAATTCAGATAGCCGATGGTGGTGCCCTGCCAGGCGGCGAAGGCCATCTCGGTGGCGCCGGTCGGAGAGGTGAAGACCGAAGGGCCACCGGGACCCGACATGCCGGGCTGGGTGGCCAGGAGCGGGGAGTAGGTCGACATGTCCTGGCAGGCGCCATTCGGTCCGTACGGGCAGACGGCGTAGCCGATGCCGTAGGTGGATGTCCCCTCGTCGCTGCCCGAATAGAAGAGATAGTCGACACCATTGTTCGAGACCATGTCCGGTCCCTCCACGATCCCGCCCTGCCAGGCCTCGTCGTCGGCCAGGATGGCCAGGGGCGCCCCGTTGGCCGACAGGAGGTTCGACGTCAGCGGCATGGACCAGATGTAGGTATTGAGGGCGGGGCTGAGGTGATTGCCGTCGCTCTTCCAGATGAGGTAGGGATTGCCATTGTCCATGAAGATGTCCGGGTCGATGCTGCCGCCGTAGTTGTCGTTGGCGGGCGTGTCGACCCCGTTCTGGCACATGAACGGTGCCGTCTCGTTGTCGACATAGGGCCCGAGCGGAGAGGCGGAAATGGCCCGTCCGATGCACTGGTCACCGGTGCGGGTCTCGGTGGCGGCGTAGTACATGACGTAGCCCACGCCGTTGAAAGCGACCGACGGCGCCCAGGTGTCACCGACCTCGGCCCACGATGGCAGCGTGGGCAAGGCATCCTGAGAGGTCGACGACCAATTGACCCCATTGCTCGACGTCGACACCTGAACGTTCACGGTGTCGGCGGCCGAGGCGAAGTTCTGGGTGGCAAAGGCGTAATACTCGTCGCCGACCTGCAGGACGTCTGGGTCGGGAAAGTCGCCCGGATGAGCCGGTGTCCAGATGTCGTTGGCCTGCGCCGCGGCCGGAGCCAGCAAAGAAACGGTCGGGCAGGCCACCAAGATGGCGGCTGCCGCCAGGGCCAGGTGCCACCCGACACGTCGGGGTTGGTGGGTGCGAGGTCGTTGCCGCCAAAACGCCACAAGCACGTTGTGGTCCTAACTCTGGGGAGATGGGGACAAGGGGGATCGCCCGTTCACGATCCCGACGCAGACGCCTGCGGTGCTGCTCAACAAAATTAACGCTGATCGGGGCCATTTGGTTGTCGCCCGCCCTCCACTAGCGTTGCGCCATGGCTGATCAACGGCAGATTCCCGAGTTGATGTTCAAACTCATGAACGGTGCACACAAGGCGATCCTCGGATTGAGCGGGGGACGCCTTCTCAGCCGGCCCTACGGAATGCCCGCAGTCGAGCTCACCACCATCGGGCGCACGTCTGGATTGCCCCGCACCACCATGTTGACGTCACCCATCCACGACGCCAGCCGGGTGGTCGTCGTGGCGTCCAAGGGCGGGAACGACCAGCATCCCCAGTGGTACCAGAACCTCTCGGTCAATCCCGACGTGGAGGTGCGCATCGAGGGCACCACGCGGGCCATGCGGGCGCGCACGGCCAGCCCGGAGGAGAAGGCAGCGCTCTGGCCGGACATCGTCAAGGCTTACAAGGGATATGCCGGTTACCAGGAGAAAACCAGTCGCGATATTCCGGTCGTCATCTGCGAGCCCCGGGACTGAGCCCGGCCGGAGGCACCCGATCGGCTCTCAGGGTTGCCGGTAGGAACCGGGAAGGCACCAGGGTTACGATGCCTGCGATGTCCCTCGAGCCCGCCGACGAGGTCGGCGCAGACGCCTCTCTCGACTTGAGCATGGCCGTCTCGCAGCTGTCCGCCAACAGCACCGATGTCACCATCATGCTCAAGGCGTTGGTTTCCGAACTGGCCAGTGCCCTGGGCAACCGGCTCGAGGTGCAGCGTGCCGGGGGCATGCTGCGCAAGAAGGACGACATCAAGTCGGTGCGCATTACGCTCGACAACGACACCCTGCAGGCGGACGTCGACGGAGGATCGGTCCGCTGCAGTATCGGTCGCACCTCGGGTGGGATCCGGATCAGAAGTGAGCAGGTCAGCATGGAAGCCTGGCTGACCAAGTTGTTGACCACCTTGCGCGACGAGGCTGCCCACAGTGAGCAGACCCGTCTCGCTCTCGAGCACATTGTGATCGGAGACACCCCATGAGCCAGACGCCCGACCTGCCCAAGGACGCGGCCCATCGACTCGAAGAGCTCGAACACGGGCTCTTCACCTCGGACCTCTCGGTCAACGAGTTCCTGCTGGTGAAGGAAGCGGGCTTCCACCCGCTGGGCTTCGTGATGGGATCGTCGATCTACCACATCGGTCTCCAGACCCGGAAGTGGGGCGAGAGCCAGGAGCTGACCAAGCTGACCGAGGCGATGTACACCGCACGCGAGCTGGCCATGAACCGCATGGAGGAAGAGGCCACCGAGCTAGGGGCCGATGGCGTGGTCGGGGTCCGCCTGGACGTGAACTACTACGAGTGGGGCAGTGACTCGGCCGAGTTCATCGCCTTCGGAACCGCGGTCAAGGCCGAAAACGGGCAGTCCTACCGCAATGCCCAGGGCAAGCCGTTCAGCTCTGACCTCTCGGGGCAGGACTTCTGGACCCTCATGCAGACGGGGCACGTGCCCCAAGGCCTGGTCATGGGCACCTGCGTGTACCACATCGCCCACCGCAAGCTGACCCAGGCGCTGGGTTCGGTCGGACAGAACGTGGAGCTGCCCAACTTCACCCAGGCCCTCTACGAGGCCCGGGAATTGGCCATGACCCGCATGCAGGACGAGGCCAACGAGCTGGGCGCCAGCGGGATCGTCGGGGTGCGGCTGGAAGAGAAGTCGCACCAGTGGGGCTCGCACACCATCGAGTTCCTGGCGTTGGGTACCGCGGTCACCAAGACCACCGGCGAGGTCACCCTGCCCAAGCCCGTCACCATCATCTCGCTGGACAACTGAGCCGAGTGATGCGCTCCATGGAGCAGGGGACCCGGGCAGCCGGCCAATGACGCAGACCGAGGGCGACCTCCCCGAAGCTGCTGTCCGACGGCTCGAGTCCACCTCCTTCTCGTCGGGACTGACCGTTCCGGACTTTGCCGCCTGCCTCGAGCTCGGCCTCGAGCCAGTGGCCCTGGTGCAGGGCTTCTGCGTCATGCGGTGGGGCTTCTACGGGATGAACTCGGGCTTCGGCCGAGGGATGTCGCCGTACCAATGGGGCCAGGGCAACGCCGGCGGGTACTCCGAGGTCTATCGCTGCCCCCACGGCTTCGTCTCGAACGAGCACCGGATGTGGGGGCAGAACCTCGAGCAGCCCTGGGTCGAGCAAGCGTGGTCCCAGGGTTACGGCAGCGCCTACTCGCGCATGGTGGAAGAGGCGCAGACGATGCAGGCGCACGGGATCATCAATGTGATCGACAGCGTGTCGCACATCGCTGACTCCGGCACCACCGAGTTCCACTTCCTGGGCACGGCGGTGCGCGTGACCGGCGGCCCGACCCCGGCCGGGGGAGTCCCGTGGACCACCTACCTGGCCGGGCAGCGCCTGACCAAATCGATCGAGGCCGGGTACATGCCGGTGTCCATCGTGGCCACCATGGCCTCGGTCCGGATCTGGGCCTACTGCATGACCGAGTACCTGATGGAAGGAGCCCGCGCCTGGGGCGGCCCGACCAACAGCCAGGAGGTCACGCAGGTCAGTGCGGCGCACATGGCGGCGCGACAACTGGCCCGCAAGCACGTCCGCGAGCAGCTGGGTGGTGACACCCTGCAAGGAGCCAAGCTGGCGGTCTCGCAACGCAACCTCTCGGCCGGCGACGAGGTCATCGATTGCACGCTGCGGGGCAACCGGGTGCGCCGCTTCAAGGACTGGGACCAGGTGGAAGCGCCTCGCCCGACGGTGCGCCTGTCATGAGCCCGATCGACGTCCGGGCCGAGATGCTCAAAGGTGCGCAGGCGCTGGCCGCGCCACCGGCGCCCGCCGCCACGGCGAATGGCATCACCTCCGACCTGACCGTCGACGAGGGCCTGTTGCTGCACCAGGCCGGTTGGGAGGCCTGCGACCTGGTCTGCGGGGCCGCGGTGTATTCGGTGCCGGTCGGGGTCTGGAACTGGGGCCAGGGTTCCATCGACGTGGCTTCGGACGCCCACAACTCGGCGGTGTCGGGGGCCGAGTCGAGGTTGCGGGCGGAATGCACCAAGGTGCACGGCCACGGGGTGGTCGGGGTGCGGGTGACGGTCGAGGTACGGCCCCATCACATCGAGGTGGCGTTAGTGGGTACGGCCATCCGCCCGATCGGCAGCAAAGGCCGTGACCCGGTCACGCCGTTCGCCTCGGATCTGTCGGCCCGCGACTTCACCCTGCTGGCCCGGGCCGGCTGGATGCCGGTGGGCCTGGCCTTCGGCGCCGCCTTCGTCTACGCACCACGGCGCACGGCCGGGGCGGCCTTGCGCCAGCAGACCCAGAACGTCGAGCTGACCAACTTCACCGAAGCCATGTACTCGGCCCGCGAGTCGGCCATGGAGAGCATGCAGCAGTCGGCCATCCGGGTCGGCGGCCAGGGCGTGGTCGAGGTCAAGGTGACCGAAGGGCCGATGTCCTTCGCCAAGCACGCCGTCGGTTTCACGGCCTGGGGTACGGCGGTGAAGCTGGTGGCCGAGCAGCACCAGTTCGTGGCACCTCAGGTCATTTTGCCGCTCGACGACAAAGTGGTGATGTTCGAGGCGGCCAGCCTGCGCAAGGACTGACGGTGCGCTCGATGGATTGGGATGTCTGGGCCCGGGCCTACGAGGCCACCGACGGGCCCGATGCCTTCGAGGCACTGTTCGCACCGGGCGGTCGCTTCTGTGATCCGGTCACGCCGTGGACGACCGACGTGCGCAAAGTGGCCGTCGACACCGCGGCCATCTTCCCGGACTGGGGCCAGCGGGTCGACCGGATCCGGGGCGGGGAGGACTGGGCCGTGTTCGAGTGGACCGGCACCGGGACCTTCACAATGGAGGGGCGGCGGTCTGTCCCTATCACCATGACCGGAGCCACCGTCATCGAGGTCGACCGCGAGGGCAAGGTGACGTCGTGGCGGGACTACCTCGACACCAACGAGCCGGCCCAGCAGATCAGCCGCGGGCTGGCCGAGTCGGGCTGAACTAGGCGTCGGCCTCGGCCGCCACCGCCTTGACGTGGGTGAGCCGGATGTCGCGCTCTTTGTCCATCTCTTCGGCCGCGGCCTCATCGCCGGCCATCTCGGCGTCGATGTCGGTATCGGCGAAGGCCAGGACGCCCATGTCGGTGAAGGCGCCGCGGATCTTGTCGCCCCACAGGCCGATGTCGCGCAGGATGGGCACGATGCGCATGAAGAGGTAGCTGCGGAACGTGCGCAGCATCTCGGAGTTCTCGACGTAGGTGCCGACCTCGTCGGGCAGGCCCATGCGCTCCCAGACCTCTTCACCGAGGAAACGATCCCGCATGAGGTAGCAGGCCTCGACGCAGAACTCCTCGCGCTCGTCCCGCTCGGCCTGGGTCAACTGCGGGTAGTAGTCGCGCAGAGCCAGGCGCCCGAACATGACGTGCCGGGCCTCGTCCTGCATGACGTAGGCGTTCAGCGACTTGGCCAGCGGGTCGGTGGCCGAATTGCGGATGAAGCCGAAGGCGGCCAGAGCCAGACCCTCGACCAGTACTTGCATGCCGAGATACGTCATGTCCCAGCGCGAGTCCGAGATGACGTCGTCGAGCAGCGCCTTGAGCGACTTGTTGAGCGGGTAGACCATCTCGATCTTCTCGTGCAGGTAGCGCGAGTACACCTCGACGTGGCGGGCCTCGTCGATCACCTGGGTGGCGGCGTAGAACTTCGAGTCGATGTCGGGCACGGTCTGGACGATCTTGGCGGTACAGATGAGCGCACCCTGCTCGCCGTGCAAGAACTGGCTGAAGCGCCACGCCTCGACGTTGCGGCGCAACTCACCCTTGCGGGCGTCGTCCATCTTGTCCCACCACTCGGTGCCGAAGAGCGGGTTGATGTCGTCGGGCATGCCGACCGGGTTGGACAGGTCGACATCGAGGCTCCAGTCCAGGCGGTCGCTGCCGATCCACTGCCGGCGCGTCCCCTTGTCATAGAGGCGGAGGAGCTGGTCCCGCCCGTCGGTGTAGTTGAAGTCGAACATCGTGGTGGCGGGGGATTCGATGCCCCACTTCGGATCCGCCGCAAAGCCCGGCTCGCTTCCGCCTGTCGGCTTGGATGTGATCGTCATGAGCCCCCCTTTCGGGTCATCCGATAGGCGTGACGCTACCGCTCTGGGGGCTGGCCCTGCCGGTCAGATGAAGCCGCCGGGCGGCGGCGCACCGGCTCGGTCCCCGGACCGGCCTTCGCGGAAATCGAAGGCGACCTTGACGGCGCCGCTCGCCTCCTGCGTGGCCAGCGTCACGAAGGCCTCACGCCACTGCTCGAGACGGAAGGTGTGGGTCAGCATGCCATCGAGGTCGACCCGGCCGTCGGCCGCCAGCGACAGGTAGTGAGCGATGCCGTGCTGGCGCACCCCCTCGACCTCCTCCACGCCGAAGGCGTTGGAGCCCACCCAGTGCAGCTCCTTGAAGTAGAGGGGTGACCATTCCCAGCGCTCGGGAGCATGCACACCGCTCTTGACCATGGTGCCGCGCTGCTTGAGCAGGCGGGCGCCGATGGCCGCGGTCTCGCCGGTCCCTACGGTGTCATAGACCACGTCGATCCCACCCGGGTGGGCCATGGGCAGCGAACCTTCCACCCGCTGGAGGACCCCGCCGGACCAGGCGGCCGCTTCCTCGAGCAATTGCTCGAGGGGATAGGGGTTGACCACGACCGCCCCGAGGCGCCGGGCCAGGGCGGCTTGGGCTCCGAAGCGCGCGACCACCATGACCTCGACATCGGGATACAGGGCGCGCAAGATGGCAGTGGCGGTGGTCCCGAGGGCCCCACCTCCGTAGACCAGTACCTTGCCGCCCGGTAGCGGGGGATGGCGGGTCACCGAGTGCAGCGACACCGCGAAGGGGTCGGCCAGCACGGCCGCCTCGTCGCTGACCGATTCGGGCACCGGGATGAGCATCGACTGGTGGGCCGGCAGGAACTCGGCAAACCCACCGGGCGCGTCCTTCGAAGTACCGGTATGGATACCGGCGGCCAGCGGACCCTGGGTGAAATGCCAACACAGGCTGAAGTCACCGTTCTGGCAGGAACCGCACATCGGGTCGATGCCCCGGGGACCACAGGACAGCCATGGGTTGAGGACCACCCGCTGGCCCACCTCGAGCGTGCGCACGGCCGGACCCAACTCGACTACCTCGGCCACCACTTCGTGGCCGAGCACGGTGGGGAAGGTGAAGAGGCCGTTCAGCGCGCTGTCGGTGTAGTCGTCGCCGAAGTCCATAAAGACCTGCTTGGCATCGGAACCGCAGATGCCGGTCAGACGGGTCCGGGCCACCGCCCAGTCGTCACGCAGCAGGCTCGGCCGGTCGAGCTCCTGCAGGCGCATCGGGACGTGCGACAGGCCGACCATGAGCTTGTTGGTGGGATCGGGCGGCGCCCACTTCTCGCCGCGGACGCCATAGAGCAGCCCCTGCATCAGACAGCTGTCGTCAGTTGTTGCACGTCGTGATGCCGCCCGAGGTCGTACAGGGATGGACCACGGCGATCAGGATGGCCCCGAGGATGAGCAAACCGATGGCCACGAAGCCGACGATGATGCCGGCCAGAGCCAGCCCGGATGCCTGCTGCATGTTGTTGCTGCGACGGATCTGATTGCGGGCGACAAAGCCGAAGATGATGCCGAGCACGCACGGAACGGCGAAGAGAATGATGCCGACGCACGAACAGATCAGCGAGGCCACGGCCAGGCCGTTGGTGGAACGGTGGCCGCTGTAGGGCGGGGCCCCGTAGGGCTGGTAGCCATAGGGTTGGCTGCCGGCCCACCCGGGATAGGCCACCCCGCTCGGGTTGCCCGCCGGTGGTCCGCCGGGATACGAGGGTGTCGCCGCAGCTGCCGCATCGCTCTGGCGCGGTGGTCCGGTCCACGCTTCTGGCGGGTACCACTTGCCATCGGATGCGAGCCACCACCCCGGCCCTTGTGAGGTATCGCTCATGTCTCCCCTCGCTGAGTGGCGTGAGCATACGAGGCGCCGGCGACGATCGGCATCAGCTCAGGCCACGTAGGGGCAGTGCCGGCATCCGTTGTCGCAGCAGCTACCCCGATCGGCCAGATAGGCCGCCGTCAGCACCCAGTACCCGCTGGCCGGGTCCCGATACATGGGGTCTCCGGAGGCGAGAGCGGTGGCGTGGGCCTGCAAGATCTGCTCGTAAACCGGATGATCTGGCCCCAACCGGTCCGGGTGGGGCTGGGTCAGGGGACGGCCGGCCAGGAGTTCAGACATCCCGGGCCGGCCGCCACCGTGAGCCCACGAATGGGCTCAGCACATCACCGAGCGCGCTTGGCCACCTTCTTGGCGGGGGCCTTGCGGGCCGGCGCCTTGCGGGCGGGGGCCTTCTTGGCCGGAGCCCGACGAGCGGGGGCCTTGCGGGCGGGAGCCTTGCGGGCGGTCGTGGCCCGCTTCACTGGCGCCTTCCTGGCGGCCGGGGCCTTCTTGGCCGGAGCCTTGGCCGCCACCGGTGCCGCCGACTTGCCAGCCTGGGCAACCGCGGCGTCGTCGGTCGGGTAGGCACCCTTGGCGAGCTTGGGCGCGGTGGCCGGATTCAGCACGGCGTCCTTGAACGCCTTGACCGCCGTGATGCGCGCCTTCTTGGAGGCCTTGATCCGAATCGTCTCGCCGGTGGCCGGGTTTCGCCCCATACGCGCGGCGCGGTTGACCTTGACGAACTTGGCGAAGCCGGGGATCGAAACGGGCTCGCCCTTGGCCACCACCGCGGTGACCACATCGGTGAATCCGTCGAGCACGGCCGCAACCGTCTTGACCTCGACATCGGACTGGACCGCGACTGCTCTAGCTAGTTCTCGCTTGTTCATGGCGCACATTGTGGCCGAACTGAGTACCGCCGTGCCACATTTCAGAGGGTTTTGGCGTTATTTCCCAAGTTTTTCGGTTTTGGGTCGCATTCGGGGGCTTAAAGCCGTGCCCTCACGTCGGTGCCGAGGTCGAGCGCGTAGACCGCTTGTTCTTGGAGTTGGTCCGGAGCGGTGATCGTGAGGCTGCCGCCAACTGACGATGCGTCAAGCGGTTGCGCGAGCCCGAGCAATGACACCGAGGTGACGGCGAGCGCCTCGATTCGCGAGATTGTCCAGGTGGCAGAGCCGGGTCGACCGAACACCAGGGCATAGACGTGTCCATCACGTTGGGTGAAACGAACCTCCGTCCCGTCTGTGGTCGACGAGGTAGGCATCTCCCAGGGTCGGGTGCCCACGATGGCCTCGCGGTTTTGGGCCATCCAGGTTCCAAGGCCACGGAGCGGCACCTGCTGTTCGAGGGGGATGGTGCCGTCGGGGGCGGGACCGATCCCGATGAGGAGGTTCCCGTTCATCGAGACCACCTGACAGAGCAGCCGGATCAGCGCGTCCGGCGTGATGATGTCCTCGGGTCGCTCGTTGCGATTGGCGCCGAAGGAGTGGCCGACACCTCGGGTCGATTCCCACTTGCGAGATGGGATGCGATCGAACTGGCTGTATTCGGGAGTGCGGAAGTCGAAGTGGCGAGCGCCGCCGAAGGTGAGCTGCTTTCGGTTCTCCGGGATGAAGCGCCAAGCCAATTGCACGAGGTCGCCGGCCAGGCCGAGCGCGGTGTCGGCCAGCCGGTTCCGCGGCAGGGTGGATTCGACCCAGCGGTCGTTGATGACCCCGTCCTCGACGGTGTTGTAGTAATACGCGAAGAGCTCGGCCAGGTTCCCGCCGGAGGGCCAACCGATGTCGTTCCAGAGCACGGTGGGCTGGTAGCGATCGATCAGCTCGCGCACGTGGGCGGTGACGAAATCGAGATAGGCCCGACCGGTCGGCACGGCCAGGACGGCATCGGCCGGGCGGCGCATGATGGCGTCGTTGTAGGGCCAGTCGTAGCCACCGGAGTAGTACAGCCCCATTTCCAACCCGGCGGCCCGGACGGCCGTGCTCAGATCGCCGACCAGGTCCCGGCGGGCGTGGTAACGCCCCTTGGTCGGGTGCGGGGTGTCAGCGGGCCACAGGGTGAAGCCCTCGTGGTGTTTGGTGGTGAGCACGACGTACCCGGCGCCGCTGCGGCGGCACAGGTCGGCCAGAGCATCGAGGTCGGCGCCGGAGGAGGCATCGTTGAACGTCTCGACGAAGTTGTCGTAGGGAGCGCCGCCGTAGGTGTCACGGTGGTGCTGCCAGGTCGGGCTGCCCTTGAGCTGCATGGTGTTGCGGTACCACTCGGCGTAGGGGTTCTCCCAGAGCATGCGCTTGGGGCCGCTATGCAGCAGCAGCTCTTGGATGTCTGGGACCTGCGGAGCCCAGCCGGGCACCGAGTAGAGGCCCCAATGGAGGAAGACGCCGAGCTTGGCATCGTCGTACCACTGCGGGACCTGGTGGGTTCGGACCGACTCCCAGGTGGCTTCGTACACGGGTCCATTCCTAGCGCGGCCGTCCGGGCGACGGCCCTTGCGGTGGGCCTATTCTCTGCCAGTTGGCCCGGGCCGACCGGTCCGGTCGCAGAGGGGACACCGCGGCGGACGTTCGGAATTTACGACGATTGAATCAAGTGACGCGCCGGGGAGTGACGGCAGTCGCGGTCGTCGCGCTGGAAGCATTCGGGGTGTCTGCCTGCTCGGCCCTCAAGAAGATCAATGTCGCCGTCCACGATGTACGGGGCAACAAGACGGTGGTCGACAACTTCAACTCAAAGCTCAATACCGCGCCGACGACGTTCGAGGCGGTGTACACCACGACGGGTAGTAACCCGGCCACAGTCACCTACGCGGCCCAGCTCCCCAAGGACGTCGCCTTCACCGTGACCTCGACGGGCTCGGGCAGCACCGCCCCGGTACACCTGGTGCAGAACGCATCGGGGGAGTACGCCTGTGACCAGTCATCTGGCACATGGAGCTGCGACAAGATCGACGGCATCGCGGCGTCGACCCAGAACGCGCTCATCGATTTCTACACGCCTGGTCACTGGGTGCGTTTCCTGAGTGGTTTCGCCCTGGCTGCCGGCTTCGCCGGGGATCAAGTCTCCACCTCGACCATGTCACTCAACGGTTTCTCCATGAACTGCATCGATCTGGTCACGCCCGGAACGAGCGGGAAGAGCACGATCTGTTCCACCAGCCAAGGCGTTCTTGGCTTCGTCCAGACGGTCGGAGACTCGACCAGCTTCGAGATCACGAAGTTCTCTTCCTCGCCGGCGGCCTCACTGTTCGAACTGCCGCCCGGTGCGAAGATCACGACCGTGACCGTGCCGACGTCCACGCCGTAGGCCGACCGGTACTCGACCGACAGCCTTGTCTTTCGTGACAGAGCGGTAAACAATGGATGGCAGGCGGGCACATCGGAGAGCTGGAACCCGTCGCAACGGCTAAAAGGTGTATCCGTGAAACGCTTCTCCCGCCGAACGATCCTCCAAGGTGCCCTGGGTGCTGGGGCCTTCGCCATGATCCCGGTCGAGCCGTCGCTCAGCAATCCCTTCCCGGCGCCGACACCGTCAATCCGTCGTGCGCCGGGGTCGCTTCCCAATCCGCACCTCGCCGCCGGTACACCCAACGACGCGTTGCCGTTCGACCACATCGTGATCGTCATGCAGGAGAACCATTCGTTCGACAACTACTTCGGCATGCTGCCGATCCAGGGGCAACCCCTGGCCGACGGGTTCACCTTCGATGACAACGGAGTGCCTCTCAACGACAACCCGCTCGGTGCTGGTCGCCAACGGGCCTTCCACCTCGAAGGCACGTGCCAGCCCAACGGGGTGACCCAGACCTGGGACGCCACCCACCACCAGATCAACGGCGGGAAGATGGATGGCTTCGCCGCCACCGACTCCGAGGCGATGGGCTACTTCGACCAGAGCGACCTGCCCTTCTATTACTCGCTGGCCAATACCTACTGTCTCGGCAACCGCTACTTCTGCTCTGTACCGGGCCAGACCTACCCCAACCGGCGCTTTCTCTATGCGGGCTCGGCGGCAGGGATGACCTCGACCAGCGACACCACGTTCAGCTTGCCGGCACCACCCAACGGGTCAGTGATGGACAACGTCATCAACCACGGGCTGAGCTGCATGGCTTTCTTCACCGACCTACCCGACCTGGCCATCATCCCCACCAACATCGAGCGCCACCTGGACAGCTTCGCCCCCATTGAGGAGTTCTTCGCACTCTGCGCCACGGGGCTACTGCCGAACGTCAGCTACGTCGACACCGAGGCGGGGATCACCTCTGACATCGGCGCTCCGCTCATGAGCTTTCTCTCGAAACTCCCAGCGCCGTATTCGAAGCTCCTCGACAACGTCGACCAGTACATCGAATCGCAGAGCGGGGACGAGGAGAATCCAGCCGACGTGGCCATCGGTGAGGCCGCGGTGGCGCGGATCATCAACGCGGTGATGGCGTCGCCGGCCTGGGAGCGCACCCTCTTGGTCTGGACCTACGACGAGCATGGCGGCTACTACGACCATGTGGCGCCTCCGACCGCCATCATCCCCGATGCCATCCGTCCGATGCTGTCGTCCGGAGATGTCCAGGGCGCCTTCAACCTCTACGGCGTGCGGGTTCCAAATGTGGTCGTCTCGCCCTACAGCCGCCCCCACTCGGTCACGAATGTGGTGCACGACCACACATCGGTGGTCGCCACCATCGCCAACAAGTGGAACCTGCCGGCACTCAGTTGGCGTGATGCCAACGCCTCGGACCTCACCGACTACCTCGATCTCACGGCCGCGCCCACCTTCGCCAAGGCCCCCACGTTGGCCAAGCCGGCCCGATCGGCCACCGTGAAAGGGGACTGCGAGCTCACGCCTCCCCCGGTAAAACTCGAATCGTGAGCTAGGGGTTGCCCGGGGTGGTTGAAACGTTCGTCAACGTCAGCTCCCCTTCTGGGTCATCGGGTCATCGGGTCGTCGGGGAGTTCGCCCGCGGCACGAAGGGCCTCACGGTGTTCGATCCACTCCTGTGCCATCACTGGCAGGCGCTCGACCAGAAACTTGGCGAAGGCGTGGTGTTCGAGGAGGATGGCCCGCCGTTCGATGGGGGTGCCGGCCAGCATGTCGAGCCCCTCTTCGGTCAGTTCGACCTGTTCCTGGTATTCGGAGATGTCGAAGCCCGTCGCATTGGGCGAGTTCAGGTCGACCCGCACCCGGTCCATCCGCTCCCCGGCGGCCCGGGTCCGCTGGATGAGCCGGAGGGTCTCGAGGGTGGCGACGGCGCCGGCGATGGCGCTCCGGCTGGCCAACAGGGCGTCGGCCAGTTCGGCGATGGACTGCTCGGGTGGGTCGCAGACCGAGAGGTAGCCCAGCAGCCGGCCCACCATCGGGGCCATCCCGTAGCGGCGGGCGTAGAAGCGCCCGACGTGGTCGGCATAGGTGATCTCGCCATCGGTCGGCATGGGCGCACAGTAGCACAGTGAAAACTGAGATACCACAAATACGTGTGATTTGAGGTCTCTCGCTCCGGCCCTGACTCCCCGTCGAGGCCCCGACCTGGTCCGGAAAGCTAGGTGCTACGCTGTCGCACATGGAGGTCGGCGTACGAGAGCTGCGCAATCGGACCAGTCAAGTCATCGAGGCGGTCCGGGCGGGCGAGCGGGTGGTCCTCACCGTGCATGGTGAAGCGGTCGCCGACATCGTGCCGCATGCCCGACGATCACGCTGGGTGCCGGGCAACCTCCTACGACTCGGGCTGGCCGATCGGGCAGCCGACCCAGCACTGCGTGACGACCTTGATCTGCTCGCCGGGCAAACGCTGGACGAGCTTTGAGCGACACGGTCGGGCTGCTCGATACCTCGGTCTTCATCGCTCGTGAGGTCGACCGACCGCTCGGCGAACTGCCTGACCGGGTCACCGTGTCTGTCATCACCATTGGCGAGCTCGAACTCGGTGTATTGAGCGCCACCGATATCCAGTCACGAGCACGACGGGCGGACACGCTGGCCCTGGCGCGGACGATCGATCCTGTTCCGATCAGCGAGCCGATCATGGCCGCGTGGGCCCGTCTGGTCACGGACTGCCGGAGCGCCGGCATCCAGCGGGCCGTCAAACTGACCGACGCCCTGATTGCCGCCACCGCGATCGACCTGGGGTTACCGGTGGTGACCCAGGACGACGATTACGACCAGATCGCGAGAGCCCACGCACCATTGCTGGTTCTGAAGGTCTAGTTGTGCCCGATCGGACGCGTGGTCGTTACATCCGGTTTCCGATCTTTTCGGCAATGTGTCGACGCGATCGGATGTGGAGCTTGTCGAAAATGTTGCTGAGGTGGAACTCGATGGCCTTGATGCTGACGTAGAGCTCAGTAGCGACCTCACGGTTGGAAGCGCCATCAGCTACCAGACGGGCGACGACCAGCTCGGTCGGCGTCAACCCGAACGAGCTCGTCGGGTCGACCAGTGGGGCCTCGGCTCCGATGCTCAAAAGATCGGCATCACACATGGCCAGAAATGGCGCGGCCTTGAGGGCGCTGAAACGGTTGTGGGCGGCACGCAACGCCGCAATGGCTCCATCGCGCTGCCCGCGTCGCAGGAGGTACCGGCCGGCGGCCAGGTCGAGCATGGCCAAAGGCAGCGGGCCGGTTACAACGGTGGCCAACTCCTGGGCACGGGAAAATGCGGCGTCAGCCTCGGGGTCGACACCGCGGGCGTCGGAGAGCTGCCCCTGGAGCCGCCAGTACTCCATCTCCGAGGTGCGGTGGCTGCCGGTGGGCAGAGCGGAGCGAAATTCCTCCAGGAGGCGGGCCGCTTCGTTCCACTGTTCGAGCGCGATCAACGCCGCAATTTCGAAGGGCCGCCAGTTGTAGACCCCAGGACGGCCGAGCGAGGAGAGCTGCCCGATAGATCTGATCGGCGCCACCGCGCCCAAGACGCCCTCCCAATCTTCCTGTGCCGCCAGCATGGATGCCCTGGCCGTCGCGGCCATGGCCATGGTGATGGCGACGCCGAATCCGTCGGACCACGCCCACGCGGTGTCGACATGCATCTGGGCCACGGACCAGTCGCCCCGGGCGGCCGGGACCAGAGCGGCATGCGCGTGGACGAACGGGTAGTCCCAAATCCGATCGGCGTCATGCGCCCGCGAGACGGCGAACTCGCCGTGCACCAGTGCCTCGTCCCACGCTCCGGCTCGGTACTCGACATCGACAAGATAGGTCAGAGAGTAAGAGTCGAAGTTAAAGGACAGCCCCGAAAGGTGGCGCAGGCGGGCCACAGAAAGGTCGCGGTGGGCGCCCACCAGGTCATCTTGGAACAGTCGTTGGTTGCCGCGAAATACCAGCGCGCTGGTCATGTCGACCGGGACGTCTGAAGGGGTTTCGGCCAGGTCCTCCAACAGCGCTGCTGCTTCCTCCCCTCGACCGGACAAAACGAGATTGAGGGAGAGAAGGTTCCGACTGAATCGCTCCAGGGCCAGGTCGTTCTCAACCGTCTCTAGCGCTCGATGTCCCCAGATGGCAGCGTCTTCGGATCGTCCAACCAAGAGAAGGCACAAAGCCAGCGAGTTGGCGGCCTCCGCTCGATAGTTCGCTTGGGTGGAGTCTTCGGCGGTGTTCCAGGCGTCCGAGAGGAGGCTTTCGGCCAAGGCAAACTGCCCGGTGACCAGAGCATGATGACCGAGCAGGGCCGACTTGCGTGGGCTGTTGTCGAATCCATCGAGGCGCTCCGTGAGGGTGAACGCGGTGGCAAGCTCGCCGATATTGAAGGCCAATCGAAACGCATCGAGAACGAGCCGTTCGCGGTTCACCGATTCGACGAAGGCATCGGCGGCGCTGATCATCCAGACCACCGCCTGCTGAGGTGCGTGTTCAGCCTCGGCTTGCGTCGCCGCCCGCTCAAGGTCATGGGCCAGGTCGTCGTCGGGAGCATCGGCTGCGTCGATTCGATGACGCAAACTGGTCGCCCCCGCGGTCAACGTTGCCGCCGTCCGGTGAAGGGCCCTCCTTCGGGCCGGAGCCAGGTCGTCGTAAATGGCGCGCTGCACCAGGGAATGCCAAAAGCGCAGATTACGAGTTGAACGACCGCCATCTTCGGAGACCAACCCCGACTCGACGAGCGCGTCAAGAGGGTCGACCCATTTGTCGAGTCCCGAGACAGCAGCGGCCAGTGCCGTTGGACAGTGCAGTCCCAACACTGCCGCGGCCACCGCCAGTTCCTGTGCCTCTTGAGTGAGCGAAGCGATTCGTTGCAGCACAATGGAGGAAAACGCACGCGGGGCAGGGAGCTCCGAGTCCATCCGATTCAGCGTGGTCGCATCGAGTTCCTCGAGGAGGGCACAGCAGTGCACGGGACTCCCACCCGTGTGTTCGCGAAGGCGAGCGACGGCCTGGTTGGACAGATCGGACAGGCCCATCTCCCGGGCCAGCCTGACGACGTCTGGTTGACTAAGGCCTTCGAGGTAGATACGCCCGAAGCGGTGGTCACCCACCATGCTCGAGTTCCAGCCTTCACCAAGTCGACCGAGCTGGGCGGGACGGGTGGAGACAAGTCCGAGGATCCGGTCCCGTTGCATCCGCCGAAAGGCGAAGAGGAGGGCTTGAGCCGACTGGGAGTCGATCCAATGCAGGTCATCGACCACGATCACGACGAGCGCATGGTGGTTCTGCAGTATGTCGAGGGCTATGAGGAGCTCGGCACCGACGGCCAGTGGATCAAGATCAGCCATCTCTCCAGTCGCCAGGACAGCAGAACCTTCGGTCGGGTCAAGCGCGGAGCTGTCGAGCAACTGCCGCATGACCCCATAGGGAAGGAGCATCTCCGATTCGTTTGCGCCGGCTCGCAACACGATGCACTCGTCGTCGAGTTCTCTGACGAATTGGTGCACCAGCGACGACTTCCCGATGCCGGCGTTCCCCTCCACCATCACGAGGCGAGGTTGTTCTTGTCGCGCCTGGTCGGCGAAGGCGCTCAGAGCACCGAGCTCGAGGGCCCGACCGACGAATGGCGATCTACCGGACATCTGACCCCGATCTTGCTGCATCTCAAAGGTGGGGCGTACCGCATCAGGCCAAATGAGTGAGGGAGCGGCCGGAAGATCGAGCCATTGATGGCACCCAAAGCGTCTTCGACCTGCATGTTCACCTGAACTTCGGGTCCGCCATGTCCAAGCAACTTCGTCGGAGGTCACGAAAATCCTAGGGTGCAACCCTAGGGACATCCCGATCGAGGTTCCTCAAGATGACGAGGTGCCGGCAACGCGATCGAGAGGAGCCTTCCACCATGCGGCTGACCTTGGACTTCACGCGCAACGCGAACGGCCAGTTCGAAGGGACGGCCGAAGTGGAGGCCAATCGCTCTGTGGAGTTCTGCGGCACCCTCGAACTGCTCAGAGTGCTCGAGGTGGCCAGCCAGAACCTCGATTCTGGTCCCGTCGCCGAAGCCTGATCGCTCCGGACGGGAAAGCAGCCCGGAAATCCGACGGCACACGTCGCGGGTTTGAGATGAGACCTGCGACTGCGTGGGCCGGACAGATAGGACGACTATGAGGCGAAACCAGAGTTCTTTTGTTCGCATATGTGTCAGCGCCACCGCGCTCCTGGGGGCTTGCCTGGTCGGTGGTATCACCGCGCTGGGCCAGCCGGGTACGGCGTCCGCCGGCGAGTACAGCGACGCCGGTGCTTGTGGAACAAGCGGCAGCCTCACCTCGACCGGGCCCTTTTCAGGCACCTGCACCTACAACGACGTGGGAACCGACACCTTCACTGTTCCGGGCTCCGCACTCCCGACCACGCTGACGCTCACGCTCTACGGTGCCGGTGGCCTGTTCATCAACAACGATGGTGCTTATACTGGATCGGCCACTGGCTACGGCGGAGAGGCAGCGGGGACGCTCGTCGTCTCGGCGGCGACCCTGACGCCCGACGTGTTGCAGGTCAATGTGGGCGGGCCGGCGGACGACACCCTCACCTCCGGGACATTGAGCGATGGATTTGCCGGGACCGGGGGTTTCAACGGGGGAGGCAACAGCCCTGATGGTCCCTGTGCCGGCGCCGGAGCCTCGGACGTTCGGGAAGTGGGCAGTGACGGGACCTATTCGTTCAGTGATCGTCTCTTCGTGGCCGGCGGCGGAGGCGGCTTGTTCTCAGGTCCCGGAACCGCCAATTACCCTCCAGAACAGGGCGCGAGTAACGGCGGCGGAACCTCAGGGGCCGATGGGCAGTCTCAGGGCGACGGCAGCAGCGATGCTGGTGGTGGCGGCAACCAGCAAGGTGGCGGATCCTCGGGGCCGTTGACCGACAGTGCTGGGTTTGGCTTCGGCGGCACTGGTGCCCCGATCATTCCTGAGGTGGACACCCAGGGCGGTTGTGGCGGCGGGGGCGGCTACTACGGCGGCGGTGCCTCGGGTGCTGGTCAGCTAGCCGCGGGCGGCGGCGGGGGCGGCAGCGGCTACGTCACACCTGCGGCATCCGACACCTCGCTCGTCCAAGGCGCGGCCCAGGGCGTCAACGGCGGCACCGGACAGGTCGTGATTGCATTCTCCACCGACCCGACCTATGCAACCACGACGACCGCGACGTCCTCAGCAAACCCGGCTTTGCCGGGCGCTGCCGTCACCTTCACCGCCACTGTCAGCACGTCGGACCCGTCCGAGGCGATCGGCGGCGGTTCTGTGGACTTCACGGACGACACCACCGACACCATTCTGGCCACGGTGCCCGTGGCGCCGACGGGGGGAGACGTGGCAACGGCCACGTACACCACATCGTCGTTGGCCGTCGGCGCCGAGCTCATCGGGATTGGGTATTCGGGCTATGTGGGTAGCAGCTACGCCGACTCCACCTCCGGGGTCGGGATCGACCAGGTTGTGGGAGAGCTCCAGACCCAGACCATCGATTTCACCTCTACGGCACCACAAGGCGCCGCGGTCGACTCCACCTATCAGGTCACAGCCTCGGCCACCTCCGCCTTGCCGGTGACGTTCTCGATCGACTCATCGACGGCGTCGGAGTGTTCTCTCTCGGGGTCGACCGTGAGCTTCTTGTCCACCGGCCCCTGCCTGATCCATGCCAACCAGGCGGGCAACGGGACCTACGCGCCGGCACCCGGCGTCAACCAGCTGGTGCACGTCACAGTCACGACGCCTTCGGCCACGGAAGTCGATTCGATTGATCCCTCGACCCAGGTGTCCAACGGATTCACCACCGAGGTCGGGCAAGCGTTCGAAGTGCAGGCCGAAATAGGACCGAAGACCGCTCCCGGGGTCGATTTGGCCGCACCGACCGGGACGGTGAGCTTCACCGACAACCAAACCAACGGCCAGGCCTGTTCGAACGTCGCGATCACTCACAACAATGGAGACACGTTCGCCGACTGTGACATGACCGAGAGCAGCGCGGACGACTACGACATCACGGCCTCGTACAGCGGGGACTCTACGTACAGCCCTTCCAGTGCATCCGTGACCGAGTTCGTCTATGCGAGCACCGGGACAATCACTTTCACCTCCACCAACCCGTCCCCGGCTTCCATCGGATCCAGCTATGACGTGACCGCCACCACCAATGCCGGGGCACTCACCTTTTCGATCGATCCCAACTCCACTACCGAGTGCTCGATCATCGGATCCACCGTGACCTTCTTGCAGGCCGGCAGTTGCTTCATCGACGCCTTCGCGGCAGCGACGACTGACGTGGCCGCGGCAACCGCGGTACAGATCGTGACGATCAGCGCGCCCAGTTTGACCACGACGCCGACCAGCGGCACCACCACGTACGGAACCGCCTACTCGGGTGAGCTGCACACATCCGGTGGCACCGGCGCACTGTTCTACCTTCAGAACTCGGGCGGGTACTACATCACGGTTGGCTTCACCGGTGGCATCAGCGCGCCAGCTGGGCTGCCGATAGGGACCTACACGGCGACGGGGACCGTCGAGGATGCCACCAACAACATCCAGCCTTGGTCCTTCACCCTGACGGTGACGTCCGCCACGCTGACCAATACGACCTCCGGCACCACAACGGTAGGCACGGCCTATAGGGGCCAACTGCCCGTGGCTGGGGGCACCACCCCGCCGGCGCTCACCTATGCCCAGTCGACTGGCTCGTCGAATATCACGGTGACCTCGACCGGGGCGATCAGCGCGCCGGACACCCTGGGCGTGGGTGTGTACACCGCCAGCGGTACCGAGAGTGACCAGTGGGGCTACACCGCGGCCTGGTCGTTCACCCTCACGGTGATCGGCCTTCCGAACACCTTCACGCTGACCGAGAGCGCCTCGAACACCACTTACGGGAGCCCCATCAGCCTGGGCGAATCCGGTATCGCTCCGGCGGCCACCGGCACGATCACTTTCACGTCAGGTATCACCACGCTGTGCACTCTCAACTTGAGCGGGATCTCGGGCGAAGCGACGACCTGTCAGACCCCGGTCGGCCTAGCCCCTTCGATCTACCCACTGGCCGCTTCCTTCGTCGATAGTGACGACACCTACGCCAGCGGCGACGCCACCAACCCGGCGTCCTTGGTCGTCACGGCGGCCCCCCTCACCATCACCGCCTCGAGCGGCACCTTCGTCTATGGCGGCACGGTGCCCGCCATCACGGCCAGCTACTCGAGCTTCGCCAACAACGACAGTTCGACCTCGCTCACCACACCGCCGACCTGCACAACGCTGGCCACGGCCACTTCGCCGGTTATCGGTAGTCCGTATGGCACCAGCTGCAGCGGCGCGGCCGACCCCGACTACACCATCTCCTACGTGGCCGGCTCGCTGATCGAGACGGCGGCCCCGCTCACCATCACCGCCTCGGGCGGCACCTTCGTCTATGGCGGCACGGTGCCCGCCATCACGGCCAGCTACTCGAGCTTCGCCAACAACGACAGTTCGACCTCGCTCACCACACCGCCGACCTGCACAACGCTGGCCACGGCCACTTCGCCGGTCAGTGGCGGTCCCTACGGCACCAGCTGCAGTGGCGCGGTCGACCCCAACTACTCCATCTCGTATGTGGCCGGCTCGCTGATCGAGACGGAGGCTCCCCTCACCATCACGGCATCGGGCGGCACCTTCGC
Source organism: Acidimicrobiales bacterium (assembly GCA_036489775.1). GTDB lineage: Bacteria > Actinomycetota > Acidimicrobiia > Acidimicrobiales > RAAP-2 > Bog-473. Next base: position 176,265 of record DASXFC010000009.1, read on the forward strand.
CTATGGCGGCACGGTGCCTGCCATCACGGCCAGCTACTCGAGCTTCGCCAACAGCCAGAACGCCAACGCACTGACCACCCAACCAATCTGCTCGACGCTGGCCACTTCCTCCTCGCCAGTGGCTGACAGTCCCTATGGCACCAGCTGCAGCGGCGCGGTCGACTCCAACTACGCCATCTCCTACGTGGCCGGCTCGCTGGTCGAGACCGCGGCGACCCAGGCCACCCAGACCATCACCTTCGTCGATCATCCGCCCACCATCGCGACCTACGGCGGGACCTTTACCGTGGCCGCCACGGCGTCGTCGAACCTTCCGGTGACCTTTAAAGCGGCAGCTTTGTCAGCGTCGGTATGCAGCGTCTCGGGTACGACGGTGACCTTCACCGGACTGGGAACCTGCACCATCGACGCCAACCAAGCCGGAAGCACCACGTACTTGGCCGCTCCTCAGGTCACTCAGGGCACCAGCGTCACCAAGGCACCCACCCAGGTGGTGGCCGCACCGGTCTCGCTGCTTGGTTCGCTCCTGGCCCTCAAGGTCACGTTCTCAGCCACCGTGACGTCGCAGACCACTGGCAAGGGAGTGTCGGGCCAAACGGTCAGCTTTGCCGACGGGAAACTGGTCAGCTGTTCTGCGACTACCAACACCAGTGGAGCCGCGAGCTGCTCGGTCTCGGCTTTCGCCATACTCGCCCTCCTGCTCTCGCCCTCGTATAGCGCGAGCTATGCCGGTGGAACTGACTACGTCGCCTCGAGCGCAACCGGCAAGGTGATGTTGTTCTAGCTGGGCGCGGAGTCCAGGTCGGTCGCTGCGGCGCCGGTCGCTCGGCCAGCAATTGAAAAGTGGGCTTCCTCACGGGCGCCAAAACGCGTGAAGAAGCCCACTCGCACGACCATCTGAGTGGAGGCGAAGGGACTTGAACCCTCGAACCTCCTGACTGCCAGTCAGGCGCTCTACCAGCTGAGCTACGCCCCCAGAGGCGGAGCGAAGGTTAGCAGCCGGGACACCGGCCTCCCGCCAATGGAACCAGCCGATCGGTACTTTGCCGATGCCCGAAGCGGCCGCGAATCCCCATTCCACAGGCCGAATCCGTCCGAGTAACGACGAAGCCTCGCCTACCCTGTTGGCATGGCCCGGGCCTACGACGTCGAGGAAATTGAGCTCAAGTGGCAACGGCACTGGGAGGCCGAAGGCACCTACGAGATCGACAACGATGACCCACGGGAGAAGTACTACGCCCTGTGCATGTACCCCTACCCCTCGGGGGCGGCCCACCAGGGCCACGTGCGGAACTACACCTTTGGTGACCTGGCCGTTCGCTACCAGACCATGCAGGGCAAGGGCGTCCTCAGCCCCTTCGGGTTCGACTCCTTCGGGCTCCCGGCCGAGAACGCCGCCATCAAGACGGGCACCCATCCGCGCCTCTTCACCGAAGCCCGCATCGCCGAGCTCAAGGGGTCGCTGATCCGCCTCGGCGCCATGTACGACTGGCGGCGCGAGGTGCACAGCCACGACCCCTCCTACATCAAGTGGACGCAGATCATCTTCCTCAAGCTCTGGGAGGCCGGCCTGGCCTACCGGGCCAAGGCCTGGGTGAACTGGTGTCCCGGTTGCCAGACCGTGCTGGCCAATGAGCAGGTCCTGCCCGACGGGACCTGCGAGCGTTCCGGCGACCTGGTCATCAAGCGCGAGCTCGAGCAGTGGTTCTTCCGCATCACCGACTATGCCGACGAGCTGCTCGAGGCGCTCGACGATCTCGAGTGGCCCGAGAAGGTCAAGACCATGCAGCGGCACTGGATCGGCCGTTCCGAGGGGGCCGAGTTCGAGTTGGCCGTCCAGGGCGCGGACGACCTGGCCCTGCGCGTCTACACCACCCGGCCCGATACCAGCTTCGGCATGACCTACGCCGTGCTGGCTCCCGAACACCCGATGGTCGACGAGCTGACCACGCCCGAGCAGCGGGCCGCCGTCGACGACCTCAAGAGCCGGACGGCCTCCAGTTCGGACATCGAGCGCATGGCCTCGACCTCGTCGGAGGACCCATCCGCGCTGGAGAAGCGCGGTGCCTTCACCGGCAGCTACGTGATCAACCCGTTCAACGCGCAGCCCGTCCCGGTCTACGTGGCCGACTACGTGCTCATGGGCTACGGCACCGGCGCCATCATGGCCGTACCGGCCGAGGACGAGCGCGACTGGGACTTCGCCAAGTTGCACGGGCTTCCCATCATCCGCACCGTCGAGCCGCCGGCCGACTGGGAAGCCAATGGCGGCGGTGCCTATACCGGCGACGGCCAGAAGATCAACAGCGAGTTCCTCGACGGTCTCGACATCGTCACCGCCAAGGCCAGGGCCATCGACTGGCTCGAGGAGAAGGGCATCGGGGAGCGCAAGGTCAACTTCCGCCTCCGCGACTGGTTGGTCTCGCGCCAGCGCTTCTGGGGTTGCCCCATCCCGGCCGTGTACTGCGAGACCCACGGGGTGGTCCCGGTGCCCGAGGACCAGCTGCCCATCGTGGCGCCCGACGACGTCGAGTTCTTGCCCACCGGCCAGTCGCCCCTGGCCAGCCACCCGGGCTTCCTCCACACGACCTGCCCGATCGATGGCGGGCCCGCCATCCGCGAGTCCGACACCATGGACACCTTCGTCGACTCGTCCTGGTACTTCCTGCGTTTCTGCGATCCCTGGGCCCAGGACCGGCCGTTCGACCCCGCCGCGGCCGCGCACTTCATGCCGGTGGACCAGTACATCGGCGGCATCGAGCACGCCATCTTGCACCTGCTCTACGCCCGCTTCTTCACCCGGGCCATCATCGATGTTGGCCTGGCGCCCGGGCTGAGCCGGGAGCCCTTCACGCGCTACCTGGCCCAGGGCATGATCCGGATGGACGGCACCAAGATGTCCAAGTCCAAGGGCAACCTGATCGCGCCCGAGAAGTACTACGCCACCGTCGGGGCCGACGGGCTCCGCCTCTTCCACCTCTTCGTGGGACCGCCCTTCGACGACATGGACTGGTCGGAGCAGACCGAGCAGGTCATCGAGGGCTGCGGCCGCTTCCTCGATCGGCTGTGGCGCACCGCCACCGCCGACCAGCCCACCCGCACCGGTCCCGAGTCCGAGGCCGACCACGCCATCCGCCAGGCCACCCACCGCACCATCGCCGAGGTCACCAACGACATCGAGCGCTGGTCCTACAACACTGCGGTGGCCCACTGCATGGAGTTGCTCAACGCCCTCCAGCGCTATGGCCGCGACGGTGAGATCCCGCCGCACGCCGGTGTCTGGAACGACGGCCTGGACGCCCTGTGCCTGGTGCTGGCCCCGCTCACCCCGCACCTCACCGCCGAGATCTGGGAGCGCCGCCATCCCGGCCAGCCCGAGGTGCACCTCCAGTCCTGGCCCACCTTCGACCCGGACCTGGTCCGTCAGGAGACCGAGACCATGGTGGTGCAAGTCAACGGCAAGGTGCGCGACAAGCTCGAGGTCGACACCGGCATCAGCGAGGCGGAGGCCGAGGCGGCCGCCCTGGCCTCCGAGAAGGTGACGGCCGCCCTCGAGGGCCAGGTGCCCAAGCGGGTCATCGCCCGCCCGCCCCGCCTGGTCAACATCGTCGTCTAGCCAAGTTCGTTAGGCGGCGTGGAACTCCGCCACGATGGCCTGCCACTTCTCGGGGTCGAGCTTGTAGGGGGCGTAGAAGCTGAAGCGGTCAACCGCACCGTCGAAGCGGCGCAGGACCTCGGCGGCCACCTGGTCCAGCGGCTTCACCACGGCGAAGGCCTCGAGGATCTCATCGGTGATGCACTCACCCATCTTCACCCACTCGCCCCGCTTGGACAGCGTGTTGAGTTCGGGCTGCAGGTCACCCCAGCCGTGTAGGTCGAGCACGGGCTTGTAGGCCGGGGTCGAGCCGTAGAAGGCGATCTGCTGGCGCACCGCCTGGTTGGCCGCTTCCACCTCTTTATCCGTCTCGCCGGTCACGATGAATCCTGGATACGACACGGTCAGGTCGGCCCGCGTCTTGCCCGACTTCGCCGCGCCGCGCAGCAGGGCCGGCAGGCTGACCTCGCGCAGGTAGCGCTCGGTGGAGAAGCCGTGCACCAGCATGCCGTCGCCCGCTTCGCCCGCCACCTCGGTCATGAGCTCGCCCACCGCGGCCAGCAGGATCTTGGGGTTGCCGTAGGGATTTGGTCCCGGGTTGAAGAAAGGCGTCATGAGGGTGTGCGTGTAGAACTCGCCTCGGAAGGCCAGCGGCTCGTTGGTGGCCCAGGTGTGCCAGATGGCCCGGATGGCCTCGATCAGTTCCTTCATGCGCGGCGCCGGGTGCGACCACGGCATGGAGAAGCGCTTGGTGATGTGCGGCTTGATCTGGCTGCCCATGCCCAGGATGAAGCGACCCTTGGACAGCTGCTGGAGGTCGTTGGCCAGCACGGCGATGTTCATCGGGTTGCGGGCGAAGGCCACCGCGATCCCGGTGCCCAACTCGAGCGTCTCGGTGACCTCGGCCGCCAGCGCCAACGGCAGGAAGGCGTCATGCGAGGTCTCGGCTGACCAAACCCCGTCGTAGCCGGCTGCTTCGGCCTTCTTGGCTTGCGCCCCGATCCCGTCGGGGTCGAATCCGATGCCACCGTCGATCTTCACTGCCGCTCCCTCGCTATTGGTCTTCGCCGCGCAGGAACTTCTCCAGCTCGGCTGCGATCTCGTCGCCGGTGGGCACTTCTTCCACGCCCATGGCGTTGCCCTCCGACTGGTCCAGGCTCTCCTCGAGTTTGCGCACCATGGCCTGGTGCTCGGCGTTGTCGGCGATCAGCTGGTCGACCTGGCGCCGCGAGCTGTCGGCGGCATGTCGCAAGGCGGAGGAGTCGACGGTCAGCCCGGCCACGGCGGCCAGGCCGTCGAGCAGCGCCGCGCTGGCGTCGGGGAAGGGCATGGCCGCCACGTAGTGGGGGACCCGGGCCCACAGCGACACCGCCGGGATTCCGACCGCGCCGAAGGCCATCTCCAAGGCCGAGAGCACGCCGGCCGGGACCTCGAGCTCACCCTGGACGACGCCGACCCGCTCGATCAGGCTGGCCGAGGCGGCCGGCGCGGTGGCGGCCAAGCGCACCGGTCGGGTGTGCGGGGTCGGAGCCGGGAAGGCGCCCAGGCCCACCACCATGCGTACCCGCCAGGAGCGGGCCAACCCGACCACGGCGTCGGTGAAGTCACCCCAGCGGAAGTCCGGCTCGGGCCCCACCAGGTAGAGGACGTCGTGTCCGTCGTCGTCGGTGCCATGGCGCACCGTGGTGCGTGGCCAGGTCAGCTCGGTGGTCACGCCGTTGACGATGTGGGCCACCGGGCGCCGGGCCCGCTGGTCCAAGAAGTGCTCGCCGTTGAAGGTGATCACCGGTTCGCTGGCGTGCTGCCCCAGCAGGGCGGCCACCGCGGTGGCCGCGCCGAGCCCGGCGTCCACCCATCCCTCCAGCGCGACCACCAGCACGGGCCGGTCCAGCACCGGCTCGCTGTCGATGCTGAAGATCTCCGTCACCGAACTCCCGCCAGCGATTCGGCCGCCATCTCGGCCAGGCGGGCCACCATGGCCGGGAAGCCCTCGACGCTCCCGGTGTCCCCGGCGCCGGCGCCCGCCGCGTAGCGGGCGAACACGCCTTGGAGGATGCACGCCAACTTCCAGTATCCGAAGGCCACGTAGTACCCGATGCCCGAGATGTCCAGATCGGACACCGAGCCGTAGTGCTCGAGCACCTGGGCCCGGGTCGAGAAGCCCGGGGCCGTCGTGGCCGATCCCCCCAGCACGGCCATCGAATCGGTCGGGTCGGCCCAATAGACCATCAAGAGGCCGAGGTCGGCCAGGGGGTCACCCAGGGTGCAAATCTCCCAGTCCAGAATGGCCCTGACCGCTCCGGCGTCGTCGAGCACCACGTTGTCCATGCGGTAGTCGCCGTGCACGACCGAGGTGCGTTGCTGGACCGGGATCCGGGCGCCCAGGTCGGCCCCCACCCGCTGCACCAGGTCGCCCTGATCGAAGCCCTCGACCTGCATCTGGTCGAACTGGCCCTGCCAGCGCTTGATCTGCCGCTCGATATAGCCGTCGTGCCGTCCCAGGTCTTCGAGCCCTACCTCGGCCAGGTTGACCGAATGCAGCGCGTTGAGGGTTTCGGCCATCTGGTCGCCCACCCGCCGCCGCGTCGACTCGTCGAAGGCTTGCTCGGCTTCGGGCGCGGTGCGCAGGATGTGGCCCTCGACGAACTCCATGACGTAGAAGGGTCGCTCGTTCACGGACTCGTCGGTGCAGAGCCCGACGGTCGTCGGCACCGGGATCCCGGCCGGGCGCAGCTGGGTCATCAAGCGGTGCTCGCGCACCATGTCGTGGGCCGAGGGGAGCACGTGGTGCAGGGGAGGCCGGCGCATGGCCCAGGCCGCGCCGGCCGCGTCCTCCACCCGGAAGGTAAGGTTGGAGCGCCCCCCGGCAATGAGAGTGAAGGTGAGCGGTGCCGTCACCCCCGGCACGTGCGCTTCGAACCAGCTGGTGACCTGCTCGACGTTGATCCCTGGGGGCCCCTCCGCAGACATGGCCCACGACGCTAATCCACCCCGCGGCCACTACTCTCGAACGCATGGACGTCACCGATGCCTCCTTCCAGACCGACGTGCTCGACCGGAGCAACACCGTGCCGGTGGTCGTCGACCTGTGGGCGGATTGGTGTGGTCCGTGCAAGACGCTCGGCCCCATCCTCGAGAAGGTGATCGGCGCCACCGACGGCGCCGTTGAGCTGGCCAAAGTCAACGTGGACGACAACCCACGCATCGCCCAGACCTTCGGGGTCCAGTCCATCCCGGCCGTGTTCGCCATCGACAAGGGCAACGTGGTCGACCGCTTCATCGGCGCCCTGCCCGAAGGCCAGGTGATGGCCTTCGTGGCCAAACTGGCTCCGACGCCCAGCGAGGCCGACACCCTGGCTGCGGCCGGTGACGAGCCCTCCCTGCGGCAGGCGCTCGAGCTCGATCCGGGCCACGTGGCCGCCACCGAAGCCCTGGCCCGCCTCCTCATCGATCGCAACGAACCGGCCGAGGCGCTGAGCCTGCTCGGGCGCATTGTCGAGACCTCGGCCAGCCGGGCCCTGGCCGCCGAGGCCCGCCTGCTCGAGAGCGGGGTCGACGTGAGCCACCCGGACAACGGTGACGTCGAAACCATTCTCAACGGGCTGCTCGAACGGGTGCGTGACGACGACGGCGCCCGCCAGGAGTTCGTCGACCTGCTCGAGACCCTCGGCCCCGAGGATCCCCGCACCAACCAGTTCCGTCGCGCCCTGGCTGCCCGCCTCTACTGATGGCCGCCCGCCCGGTGGCCGCACCGGTGGCGGCGGCACCCACCGGCTCCCCGCAACCCGGCCGGCTGCTCGAGCTGCGCGGCCAGCGTTACGACCTGACGCAGCGGGCCCTGGTCATGGGCATCTTGAACCGCACCCCGGACTCGTTCTACGACAAGGGCGCCACCTACCAACTCGACGCCCTCTATGGCCGGGCCGAGCAGCTGGTCACTGACGGCGCCGACCTCCTCGATCTCGGGGGCGTCAAAGCCGGACCCGGACCCGAGGTGACCGAGGCCGAGGAGCTCGACCGGGTGGTGCCGGTGGTGTCGGAACTGGTGCGGCGTTTCGACGTCCCCATCTCCATCGACACCTGGCGGGCCTCGGTGGCCCGGGCCTGCTTCGCCGAGGGGGCCTGCATCGGCAACGACATCAGCGGTCTGGCCGATCCGGACTACTGCCCGGCGGCGGCCGAGTACGGCGCCGCCGTGGTGGCCACCCACATCCGCCTGGCCCCCCGGGTGGCCGACCCCGATCCGCACTACGGCGACGTGGTCGGCGACGTGGCCGACTTCTTGGTGGCCCGGGCCGAGCGTGCCCTGGCCGCCGGCATCCCGGCCGAGCGCATCGTGCTCGACGCCGGCCTCGACCTGGGCAAGACGGCGGAGCAGTCGCTGACCCTGCTGCGCGCCTCGGACACCCTGGCCGCCCTGGGTTACCCGCTGCTCCTGTCGGCCTCCAACAAGACCTTCCTCGGCGTCATCCTCGGCCTCGAGCTGACCGAGCGGCGGGAAGCCTCACTGGCCGCCGCCGCCATCGGCACCTCGCTCGGCTGCCGCATCCTGCGCGTGCACGACGTGCTGGGCACCGCCCGGGTGCGCGACACGCTGGCGGCCATCGGCCAGGCCGAATGAACCCTCCGGGCGCCCAGCCGGCGTCGGCCCAGCCGGCGGGCTCCTATCTGGTCAAGGGTGACGACGGCGCCCTGGTGGCCCAGGCCGTGCGCACCTTGCTGGCCGATCTGGTCGGCGACCGGGACCAGGCTCTGGTGGTCGAGGAGTCGGGGGGCGCCGTGGGCGACGACCTCAACGTGGGTGCGGTGGTCGACGCCTGTCTCACCCCGCCCTTCCTGATCGACCGCCGGGTGGTGGTCGTGCGCGACGCCGGGCGCTTGTTGACGGCCGACGCGCCCCGGCTGATCGAGGTGATCGGCGATCCGCTGCCCACGACCATCCTGATCTTGGTGGCCGGCGGTGGCACCATCCCGGCCGCCGTGGTCAAGGCGGTGCAGTCGTCCGGCCAGGTGGTCGACGTGTCCACCGGGCGTCCGGCCGACCGCAAGCAGTGGCTGTCCGAGCACGTCCGCCATGCGCCGGTCAAGCTCAACGCCCAGGCCCTGACCCTGCTCGGGCAGCACGTCGGTGAAGACCTGGGCCGGGTCGAGGGTCTGCTCGGCGCGCTGGCCGCGGCCTACGGCGAGCATGCCCTGATCACCGCCGACGACCTCGAGCCCTACCTCGGTGAAGCCGGCAACGTGCCCCGCTACGAGCTCACCGACGCCATCGACCGGGGTGAGGTGGCTGTCGCCCTCAAGGTGTTGCACCGCATGGTGGAGGCCGGGGGGTTGGCCGGACTGCAGGTGGTGGCCACCCTGCACAGCCACTTCGCCAACATGCTGTCGCTCGACGGCAGCACGATCAGCAGTGAGCGCGACGCGGCCCAGCTTCTCGGCATCTCGGCCTACCCGGCCAAGAAGGCACTGGAACAGTCACGCCGTCTGGGCAGCGCCCGCATCGCCCAGGCCATCACCTGGTTGGCCCGGGCTGATCTCGACCTCAAGGGCGAGAGCGGTCTGCCGCCTGAGCTGGTGGTCGAGATTCTGGTGGCGCGTCTGGCCCGGCAGACCCGGCCCAGGGCAGGCTCCCGGCGCTGACCGCTCCGGAGCCCTCGACACAGGGAGGTGCTGGACTGGCTTCATGGACGAAACCCCCGAGGAGATGGCCGAGCTGCAGGCGGTACTCGACCGCAGCATGGAGAGTGCCGGCCCGCACCTGCGCGACATCATCGATCCCGATCGCCGTCTCGATGCCACCGCGGTCTGCCACCTCTTACACGGGATGCGACTACTGGTGCTCGGCACGGCGACTGCCGACGGCCGGCCCTTGCTCGGACCGGTCGACGGCTAGTTCATCGGTGGCTGCTTCTGGTTCAGCTCGGGCCGTGACTCGGTGCGCATGCGCCACCTGGCCGCCCGGTCCGCGGTCAGCCTGACCTATCTGCCGGGGGAGGAGACTTCCGTCACGGTGCACGGCCGGGCCGAGCTCTTCGACGTGAACGACCCGGCGCGTCCCGAACTGCGCCAGGCCATGCTCGACCATTACCTGCCCGTGCAGGGCCCGTCATTTGGGGAGTGGCTGGACCGGATCGACCCAGTCGGGGCGCGGGTCATTCCCGACAAGATGTTCACGTTCCACCTGGCCGGCGACACCGGCACCTGAGAGCCGGGCCGCAGGGCGGCCGGCGGCCGGGTTACTGCTCGGCAGCCTCGAGGCTGTTGATGCGCCGGACCAGGCGGGACTTGTGGTTGGCCGCCGTGTTCTTGTGGATGACGCCCCGGGCCGCCGCCTTGTCGATGCGCTTGATGGCCAGGCGCAACACGTCAACGCTGTTCTCAGCGCCGGTCTCGGCTGCCACCACGGCGTTCTTGGTACGCGTGCGCAGCTCAGCCCGGACCGACTTGTTGCGAAGGCGGCGCTTCTCGTTCTGGCGGTTTCGCTTGATTTGGCTCTTGATGTTGGCCACGGGTGAGTCCTTGCTGGGGTCGAATGGAGCCTGAGAACTGTAGCAGGAGGGCCGAAAGCCCTGCGCCGGGGGCCAGAAGGGCCCGGTACGATCGATAGGCCGTGTCCTCTACGCCTTTTGCCCCGTCGACCGCCCACGCCCCGGTGACCATCGACAAGATCCGGAATTTCTCCATCATCAGCCACGTCGACCACGGCAAGTCGACCCTGTCGGACCGCATCCTCGAAATCACGGGGGCGGTCGACCCCCGGCTCATGCGTGCGCAGTACCTCGACTCGATGGACATCGAGCGGGAGCGGGGCATCACCATCAAGGCCCAGAACGTGCGGGTATTGCACAACGGCCATGTGCTGCACCTGATCGACACGCCCGGTCACGTCGACTTCGGTTACGAGGTGAGCCGGTCCCTGGCCGCCTGTGAGGGGGCGGTCCTGCTGGTCGACGCCAGCCAGGGCATTCAGGCCCAGACCCTGGCCAACTGCTACCAGGCCATCGAGAACGACCTCGAGATCGTGGCCGTGCTCAACAAGATCGACCTGCCGGCGGCCGACCCCGAGCGCTGCGCTCTCGAGATCGAGCACGTGCTGGGCCTGCCGGCCGAGGACGTGCTGCACATCTCGGCCAAGACGGGCGAGGGGGTGGGCAACCTGCTCGACGCCATCATCGCCCGCATCCCGGCCCCCACCGGGGATCCGGAGGCACCGCTGCGGGCCCTCATCTTCGACTCTTCCTATGACCAGTACCGGGGAGTGGTCAGCTCCATCCGGGTGGTCGACGGCACCTTGGTGGCCAACGCCAAGGTCCGTTTCATCCAGGCCAACGCCGTCCACGACCTCGAAGAGGTCGGGGTGCGCACGCCGACCGGGGTGCCGGTGGACCGTCTCGGCCCCGGCGAGGTGGGCTACCTGATCGCCGGCATCAAGGACGTCGGCGAGGCTCGTTCCGGTGAGACCGTGACCACGGCGACGCACGGCTCGAGTGACCCGCTGGCCGGCTACCGGGATCCCCAGCCGATGGTGTTCTGCGGCCTCTATCCGATGGACGGTGACGAGCTCCCTGACCTGCGCGACGCCCTGGACAAGCTCAAGCTCAACGACGCCAGCTTCACCTTCGAGCCCGAGTCCTCCCACGCCTTGGGCATCGGCTTCCGCTGCGGTTTCCTCGGCCTCTTGCACATGGAGATCGTGCGGGAGCGGCTCGAGCGTGAGTTCGACGTGTCGCTCATCGCCACCGCGCCCAGCGTGGCCTACCGGGCCTTCCTGACCGACGGTACCGAGATCGACGTGGACAACCCGACCGAGCTGCCCGACGCCAGCCGCATCGACCACATCGACGAGCCCATGCTCACGGCCACCATCATCAGCCCCTCCGAGTACACCGGCACCGTCATGGAGCTGTGCCAGAGCCGCCGGGCCGAGATGACGCGCATGGAGTACCTCTCGCCCGAGCGGGTGGAGCTGGTGTACACGATCCCCTTGGCCGAGGTGGTCATCGATTTCTTCGACCAGTTGAAGAGCCGGACCAAGGGCTACGCCAGCTTGGACTACGAGCCCAGCAGCTACGCCACGGGCAACCTGGTGCGGGTCGACATCCTGATCAACCAGGCGCCGTGCGACGCCTTCTCCACCATCGTGCACAAGTCGACCGCCGACATCTACGGGCGCAAGATGGCCGAGAAGCTGCGCACGCTCATCCCGCGCCAACTCTTCGACGTGCCCATCCAGGCGGCCATCGGCGGGCGCATCATCGCCCGGGAGACGGTCAAGGCCAGGCGCAAAGACGTCCTGGCCAAGTGCTATGGCGGCGATATCACCCGCAAGCGCAAGCTGCTCGAGAAGCAGAAGGAAGGCAAGAAGAAGATGAAGAACATCGGGCGGGTCGAGGTCCCCCAGGAGGCCTTCATCTCGGCCCTGCGCCTCAGCGACGACTAGGAAGGGTCGATCGGCCACCAGGGGATCCGGTGCCCGATGGTGATGGCCTGGCACTCAGTACACTGGAGTGCCAGGGAACACCCATGACCTCAGACATCCGACACGCGTCGCCCATGGACGCGCCCGACTCCGCTTCGGACCTCAACGCGCGCCGGGCCGCCATTCTCGAGGCGGTGGTGGCCGAATACATCGGGACGGCGGAGCCGGTCGGCTCTTCCCACGTGGCCTCGGCCCCCGGGGTCAATGTCTCCTCGGCCACCGTCCGCTCCGAAATGGTCGCCCTCGAGCGCGAGGGCTATCTGGTGCAGCCCCACACCAGTGCCGGGCGCATCCCGACCGACAAGGGCTACCGCTTCTTCGTCGATCACCTGACCGCGCCTGGGGTGCTCGGTCCGGCCCAACACCAGCAGGTGACTCGCTTCTTCGACCAGGTTCACGTCGAGATGGAGACCATGCTCGAGCGGGCGTCGGGCTTGTTGGCCGAACTGACGTCGTATGCCGCGGTCGTCGTCGGCCCGTCGCACGAGTCGGCGGCCATCCGTTCGGTCCAGGTCGTCGGCCTCAACTCCCGGCTGGCCCTGCTGGTGCTGGTCCTCTCCGACGGGGCGGTCGAGAAGCGGACGATCGAACTGGACGCTGACACCAGTGACGAGACGCTGGCCCAGGTCGGCCACCTGCTGGCCTCCTCCCTGCTCGGCCACACCCGCACCGCCGGCTGGTCTGTGCCGATCACCGGTAACGCTCCGGTGGACCAGGTCATCACTGCAGTAGAGAGCGCCTTCAACCGGATGGAGGACACCGTCGAGGCCGAGAACGTCTTCGTCGGCGGCCCGGCCAAGCTGGCCCAGTCCTTCGAGGCCGTCGAGACCGTACGCAGCGTGCTCAGCATTCTCGAGCAGCAGCTGGTGGTGGTGACCTTGCTCCGTGATGTGCTCAACCGAGGCCTGTCGGTCGCCATCGGCACCGAACACGGCTACGAACCGCTGGCGTCATGCGCCGTGGTGGTGGCGCCGGTGATGGCCGATGGTCAGGAGCTGGGCGCGGTGGGGCTGCTCGGGCCGACCCGCATGGACTACCCAGGAGCGCTGGCGGCGGCCCACGTGGTGGGCGAGCGTCTCGGACAGAGGCTCGGAGGACGCGATGGCCGGCATTGAGAGTCTGGGGGATCTCTACGAGATCCTCGGTGTGCGTCGCGATGCCACCCCTGACGAGCTGAAGAAGGGCTACCGGGCCCGAGCCCGCGAGCTGCACCCCGACACCAACCCGGATCCGTCGGCCGAAGCCAAGTTCAAAGAGGTGACGCTGGCCTACGAGGTGCTCAAGGACCCCGAGCGCCGCGCCCGCTACGACCGCTTCGGTGCCGAAGGCGTCTTCGGTCAGCAGAGTGCCGGCGGCTTTGGGTTCGACGGTGGCCTGGGTGACATCTTCGAAGCCTTCTTCGGCAACATGAGCGGTGGAGCTCAGCGCCGGCGTGGCCCGCTGCAGGGATCCGACGCCGAGGTCCGTCTCGGTCTCGAGTTCAGCGAGGCGGTGTTCGGTAGCCGCAAGGAACTGACCGTACGCCTTCCGGTTACCTGCGGTGCCTGCGAAGGCCGCGGCACCGCGCCCGGGACCGGTCTTGAAACCTGCCCGGAATGCCGGGGCGAAGGCGAATTGCGCCGGGTCCGCCAGTCGCTGCTCGGGCAGGTGGTCACCAGTGTGGCCTGCTCGCGCTGCAGCGGCACCGGTCAGATCGTCCCCAGTCCCTGTGTCGAATGTCACGGCGAGGGACGACGCATCGAGGACCGGACGCTCACGGTCGAGGTGCCGGCCGGAGTCGAAGATGGATCGACGCTTCGGCTGGCCGAGCGCGGGGCGGCGGGTCAGCGCGGTGGCCCCCCTGGCTCATTGTTCGTGCACCTGGCCGTGGTCCCGGACCCCCGGTTCGAGCGACAGGGTGACCACCTGCACACCACGTTGACCATCGGGCTGGCCCAGGCCGCGCTCGGTGTCGAGAGCACAGTCGAAGGTATCGACGAACCGGTCCAGGTGGTGCTGGGACCGGGGACCCAGCACGGCTACGTCGAGCGCGTCCGGGGCGGAGGTGTCCCGCATTTGCGGGGTCGCGGCCGGGGCGATCTCTTCGTCCACGTCCTGATCGAGACTCCGACCGGACTCAGCGCAGCGCAGGAGGAATTGTTGCGCCAGTACGCAGCCGCCCGCGGTGAGGATGTGGCCCCTCCGGGTGGCGGAGGTGACGGCGTGTTCTCGCGATTGCGATCGGCGTTTGGCTAACGGCGATTACGCCGCCATCGCCGTCCGGGCTGCCGCGGCCGCCCAGGTATTTACGCACGATCTGGAGTCGCTCCAGATCGGCTCCGAGGACCTGCACCACCTGTCGCGGGTCCTACGGCTCCAAGCCGGTGAAGAAGTCATTCTGGCCGACGGCACCGGCTCGTGGCGGCGGAGCGTGTGGAGCGACAACACCCCGGCCCCGGCCCATGGCCTGCGTGGACCGGGCGGTGACGGTGGTGTGCAGTGGGAGCCGCCGGCGCAGCCGGCCCTGACGGTGGCGTTCGCGCCGACCAAGGGTGAACGGCCCGAGTGGGTGGTGCAGAAGTTGACCGAGCTCGGCATCGACCGCATCGTGCCCCTGATGAGTGAGCGCTCGGTCGTGCGCTGGAGTGGTCAACGAGGACGCTCGACGGTCGAGCGTCTGCGTCGAGTGGCTCAGGAGGCGGCCGGGCAGTGTCGCCGGGTCTGGCTGCCCGAGGTCACCGAGGTCACGACGTTCGCGGCACTGTCGTCACTGGCCGACGCCGGTGAAGTGGTCCTGGCCCAGTTGAGCGGCGACCGCCCGCATGCGTCCCAACGAGTGGTGGCGGTCGGACCCGAAGGGGGATGGAGCGAGGCCGAGTTGGCCTCGGGATTGCCGACTGTCGGCTTCGGTCTGAGCGTGCTGCGGGCCGAGACCGCCGCCGTCACGGCTGGTGCGCTGATGACGTCCCTTCGGACAGGTACGGTGGCGCCAGTGGGAGAGTCCTCATGACGGACGAACTCGCCTGGCTCGGCACGAAGGAAGCAGCGGCCCGCCTGGGTGTGACACTGCGCAGCCTCTACCGGTTCATTGACCAGGGCGACCTGGCCGCCTATAAGTTCGGTCGGGTGATCAGACTGAAGGGTCAAGACGTGGACCTCTACATGGAGTCCTGCCGGATCAGGCCGGGGGAGCTCGAGCACCTGTACCCGCACGTCAAGGGGGAAGTGGTGGAACATGGCTGACTGCCTGTTCTGCCAGATCGTGGCTGGTGAGATCCCGTCTGAGATCGTCCACGAAACCGAGACCACGCTGGCCTTCAAGGACATTCATCCGGCCGCGCCGCTGCACGTGCTGGTGGTGCCACGGCGGCATATTGACGACGCCTCGGTGGTGACCGCTGACGACGGGCCGGTCCTGGCCGACCTGGTGATGGCCGCCAAGGCCGTGGCCGACGCGGCCGGGTTGGGCGGGCCCGACCGCGGGTACCGCCTCATTTTCAATATCGGGCCCGACGCCATGAACTCAGTCCCGCATCTGCACCTCCACGTGCTGGGGGGCGAACCACTCAAAGGACATTTCGCCGTCGCATGAGCACCACGACTTTTGCCGAGTGCCTGGTACCGGGGAATCACCTCATGGCCGGCTTGCTCGGCACACGAGATGAGCTGCTGCGTCAGGTCGAACAGTCGTTCCCCGATGACCACATCACGGTGCAGGGCAATCGGATCACTGTCGAGGGTCCCAACGCCCATGTGGTGGCTCGGCTCTACGACGAGCTGATCCTGCTGGTCCAGGCCGGGCAGGTGCTTGATGCCGCGACGCTGTCGCGGACCATCGACATGGTGCGCGACGACATCCGACCGAGCGAAGTGCTGCGGGCTGAGGTGGTGCGTGCCGCCGGCGGCAAGACGGTGCGGCCCAATACCGCCGGGCAGAAGCGGTACACCGACGCCATCTCGAACCACACCATCACCTTCGGGATCGGTCCGGCCGGAACCGGCAAGTCGTATCTGGCCGTGGCTCAGGCCGTCCACGCCCTGCAGTCCCGTCAGGTGAACCGCATCATCCTGACCCGTCCGGCGGTGGAGGCGGGCGAGCGTCTGGGCTTCCTTCCTGGCGACCTGATGGCCAAGGTCGATCCCTACCTGCGCCCCCTCTACGACGCTCTCTACGACCTGCTCGAGCCTGAAGGCGCGCAGCGCCTGCTGGATCGGGGCACCATCGAGGTGGCGCCGTTGGCCTTCATGCGGGGACGCACCCTCAACAACTCCTTCATCATCTTGGACGAGGCGCAGAACACGAGCCCTGAACAGATGAAGATGTTCTTGACCCGTATCGGTTTTGGGTCCCGCTGCGTGGTGACCGGCGACATCACCCAGATCGACGTCCCCGGCGCCCGGTCAGGTCTGGTCGGGCTGGAAGCGGTGCTGGGGGGCGTGGAGGACATCGCCTTCGTGCACCTGGGTCGACGCGATGTGGTCCGTCACAAGATCGTGGCCGACATCATCGACGCCTACGACGTGGCAGAAGGGCGGGCGGGAAGCTCCCAGTGACCATCGACGTCTTTGCCGCCGATGAGCAGGAGGAGCATCCGATTGCCGTGGGGCGGTGGGCCGAGCTGGCTCGCCACGTCCTCCAAGACCGCGGCATCAAGGGTGCCACCGAGGTCTCGCTCCTCTTCGTCGACGAGGATGCCATCGCCTCGCTGCACGAGCAGTTTCTGGGGCTGCCCGGCCCCACTGATGTGCTCTCGTTCCCGATCGAAGACGACCCCGGCCCGACCGGTCGGTCGCCCGACTTCGGCGGAACCGGTCCGGGGTCTTCGGCTGAAGAGGTCTCATTGACTCTGCTGGGCGACGTCGTCATCTGTCCCACGGTGGCTGCTCGCAACGCGCTGGAGCATGAGGTCGCCTTCGACGACGAGGTGGCACTCCTGGTGGTGCACGGCTTGCTCCACCTGCTGGGCATGGATCATGCGGAGGACGCGCAAGCCGAGCGGATGGAAGCACTCGAGCAGGATCTGCTGAATCGCTTCTACCGGAACAAACCGTGATGGCCACTGAGGGCTTCAAGTCCTCTGACGCCGCCCTCATCGTCGTCATCGTGATCCTGCTGGCCCTCTCTGGTCTGCTGGCCCTGGCCGAGACCAGCCTGGTGCGCATGACCCGGATCAAGGCCAAAGCACTGGTCGATCAGAAGCGGCACGGGGCCCGGCAGCTCAGCCGGCTGGTCGAGAACCCGGCCAATTTCCTCAACCCCATTCTGTTGCTGGTCCTGATCTGCCAGCTGGTGTCGGCCACCCTGGTCGGTGTGGTCGCCGAGCATGTCTTCGGGGGTCTCGGTGTGCTGGCCGGCGCCGTGTTCGAAGTGATCGTCATCTTCGTATTCTTCGAAGCGGTACCCAAGAACTGGGCGGTGCAGAACCCGGAACGGGCCGCGCTCTTTAGCTCCGCCTTTGTGAGCCCGGTCGTGCGCTTTCCGCCCATCCGCGTCATCTCGTCCGTCCTCATCGGTCTGGCCAACGCCATCATCGGGGCCGACGAGGAAAGTGAGGAGCGCAGCCTTCGGAACGCGCAGACCAGCGATTCCGAGCTCAAGGCCATGGCCGATGTGGCGCACGAGGAGAACGTGATCGAGCACGAGGAGCGCACGTTCATCCACTCCATCATCGACTTCGGTGACACGGTGGCCCGTGAAGTCATGGTGCCGCGGACCGACATGGTGACAGTGGAAGCGGACGAGACGGTGGCCGGCGCCCTGGAGGCCGCACTGGCCGCTGGCTACAGCCGGCTGCCCGTGCTCGAGGAGGGGATCGACGACGTGGTCGGGATCGCCTACACCAAGGACTTGGTGCGAGCCGAGCGTGCGGGCAAGGCGCAACAGCCGGTTCGCAATATCGCCCGCCCCGCCAAATTCATCCCTGAATCGAAGGAAGTCTCCACCCTCCTCCGCGAGATGCAGGAGCAGAAGTTCCACATGGCCGTAGTGGTCGACGAGTACGGGGGAACGGCCGGCGTCATCACTCTGGAGGATCTGCTCGAAGAGCTGGTGGGCGAGATCGTCGACGAGTTCGACACGGAGAGTCCCGAAGTCGAGCGGGTGAATGACACCACCGTGCTGTTCGCAGCCCGTTACTCAGTCGACGACGCCGACGACCTTCTGGGGGTCGAACTCCCGCGCGGCGCCTGGGACACCGTTGGTGGCCTGATGCTCGATCTGGTGGGTCGGGTGCCCGACAACGGGGACTCGGTCGAGATCCCGGGCTTCCGCCTCACTGCGCTCGACGTGCGCGGCCGGCGGATCGGGCGGGTGCGCATCGAGCGGATCGGCGAACCCGAGCCCGCCCACGACGGCGACGACTGACCATGCGCTCGGGCTTTGTCGCCGTGGTCGGCCGCCCCAACGTGGGCAAGTCGACCCTCGTGAACCGCATGGTGGGGACGAAAGTCTCGATCACGTCGTCGAAACCCAACACCACCCGACACCGCATTCTCGGCGTGCTCCACGCGCCCGAGGTGCAGGTGGTCTTCGTCGACACGCCCGGGATTCACCGGCCCCGCAGCGCGCTGGGACAGCGGCTGAACGAGAAAGCCACTGGTGCTCTGGCCGAGGTGGATCTGATTCTCGTACTGGTCGATGCCACCGCCGCCATCGGCCCCGGTGACCGGATCGTGCTCGAGCGATCACTGCTGCAATCCCGGCGCGACCAGACGCGCCTGATGGTGGTGGTCAACAAGGTCGACAAGGCCGGTCCGGATACCACCTTGGAACGGCTGCTCGAGGTCCATTCGGCGGCCGAGGCCATGGGCGCTTCAGACAATCTTGAGTTCTTTCCGATCTCGGCCCGCACCGGCAAGGGTGTCGACGAACTGCTCAATGAAATCCTCGGCTCCCTCGAAGAGGGTCCGGCCTTCTTTCCAGACGATGTGGTGACCGACACGCCCGAAGCGGTCTGGGTGGCCGAACTGGTCCGCGAGCAATTGCTGGCCAAGACCCACGATGAGTTGCCGCACTCGATCACCTGCCGGGTCACCGAGTGGGAGTGGCCGCACATCCGCTGCGAGATCATCGTCGAGCGCGATTCACAGAAGGGGATCGTGATCGGCAAAGGCGGCGAGATCCTCAAGGCGGTGGGCATCGCCGTCCGTGAGCACCTCCCCGAGGGGACCTACCTCGATCTGCACGTCAAGGTCGAGAAGCATTGGCAGGACCGCGACGAGATGCTCAACCGGCTGGGCTACTGAGCTCCCGAAGCATCGTGCTGCAATGCGGCAACTGAGGTTTTGATCCACGTCGCACTGGGTGGGGCTCTACGCTTCTTGCGGGCGAAAGAGGCAGAAGTGGCAGAAGGCGGTCAGCTAGGCACGAAATCCGTGTTGTTCACTGATCTGGTGGGATCTACCGCGCTGCGCGTTCGCCTCGGTGAGGAAGGCGCCGACGCACTCCGTCGAGTTCACGACGCATTGCTGTCCCGTGCCGTCACCGACAGCGGTGGCACCGTCATCAAGGGACTGGGTGACGGGATCATGGCGACCTTCGAGTCAGCGGCCGACGCCATGGCGGCCGGCGTGGCCATCCAGCAAGCGGTCTATGCCCACAGTCGACGTCAGCCAGAGCAGGCCTTCGCCATACGGGTGGGTCTCTCGATCGGGGACGTCTCGACCGATGCTGGCGACGTCTTCGGGGTGCCGGTCGTCGAAGCATCGCGTCTGTGTGCGGCGGCCACGGGTGGCGAGATTCTGGCGGCCGAGCTCGTACGGGCATTGGCTCGCGGACGCGGCGGCTTCATCTGCGAGCCGATGGGTGATCTGGATCTGAAGGGTCTACCCGACCCGCTCCCCACGTGCCGGGTGACCTGGGAGCCTCCGGTGGCGCTGGGCGACGACTCCGCAGGCGGGGTGGATTTCCCGTCGGCCCTGCTCGGTGCAGCCACCGCATACGTAGGGCGTCACGAGTTACGAGATCGACTGGCGCAGAAGTGGGAGGAGGCGCGCGGAGGGAGCGCCCGCACCATTCTCCTGGCCGGTGAGCCCGGAGTAGGCAAAACCCGGACGGCGGCGGAGGTGGCGCGCTACGCCTTGGGCCAGGGTGCGATTGTGCTCTACGGGCGCTGCGACGAGGACCTGGGGGTTCCTTACCAACCATTTGTCGAGGCATTGGCGTACTACGTGGAGCAGGTGGCGGCGCCACAACTCGGCCGGCTTTCCGGCGAGTTGGTGCGCTTGGTCCCCGATCTGGGCACCTATGTGTCGGAACTGCCCGAGGCGGTGGCGTCGGACCCGGCTTCGGAGGAGTTCCGGGCTTTCGAGGCCACCGCGTCCTGGGTTGGTGCGGTCGCTCACAGCGACTGCACCGGCTTGGTCCTGATCCTTGACGACATCCACTGGGCGACCAAGCCGACACTGCAGCTCTTGCAGTACGTGGTGCGTGCGGCCTCGCACACGCCGACCCCGCTCATGGTGCTGGCCACGTACCGCGACACCGACATCGATCGGGCCCATCCACTCTCGGCTGCCCTCAGCGACTTGCGTCGATTGCCCGGCGTCGACCGCATCGGCGTTGAGAACCTCTCCGAAGGGGAGGTCATCGACATGATCGAGCTGGCCGCCGGCCACGAACTCGACGCCGACACCTTGCAGCTGGCCAGGTCCATCCACGCGGAGACCGAGGGCAATCCGTTCTTCGTCGCCGAGGTGCTTCGCCATCTGATCGAATCGGGCGGGGTGCGGCGGGAGGGCGATCGGTGGATCGTCTCAGACCCGGCACACGTGGCGGTGCCGGAGGGTGTGCGGGACGTGGTGGGTCGCCGACTCAGTCGTTTGAGTGAGAAGGCGAACGAGGTTCTGACCATCGGAGCCGTCGTCGGTCGTGATTTCGACATCGCGGTGCTATTAGCTCAGGTCGACGGGAACGAAGACGCAACGCTCGACGCTCTCGACGAGGCGGTGCGGGCGCGACTGGTGGAGGAGACCACCTTCGACCGTTACCGCTTCTCACATGCCCTGGTGCGCACGACCCTCTACGACGAGATCTCTGCCACGCGTCGACGACGCCTGCACCGCCGGGTGGCTGACACCCTCGAGAAGCTCCGTCCGCATGACGTGCGCGCTCTCGCCTACCACTGCACCGAGGGTGGGACCGACGGAGGCGACGTGACGCGCGCCCTTCGTTACACCTTGGCCGCGGCCGAGGAAGCACACTCCGCTCGGGCGTTCGCCGAGGCGGAAACTCGGTTCCGCAGCGCACTTGACCTGCTCGAGGACGCTGAGGAGAACGAGCCCGTTGAGTATGTGGTGGCACTCTGCGGGCTGGGTGAAGCCCAGCGCGATCAAGCCGACCCGGCCTTCCGCAAGACCCTGCTCGAAGCGGCGCGTCGAGCCGAGGAGTTGGGCAACACCGACCTACAGGTCCGAGCAGTGCTGGCCAATACCCGGGGCTATATCAGCCTGGTCAGCGGCGTCGACCCGGAGCGCATCACCGCCATTGAACACGCGCTCGAATGCGTGCCAGCTGAACCAAGCCCGGAGCGCACCCGATTGCTGGCTCGACTGGCCGAGGAGATTACCTTCCAGGGTGATCATCCACGACGCCTGGCGCTCGCTGACGAGGCCGAAGCCATGGCGCGGCAGATCGGCGACGATCGACTGCTGGGGGACGTGTTGAGCTCCACCGGGTTCTCCTCGTTCGCGCCCGATCGATCCGAACAGCTGGTGCGGCGGGGTCAGGAAGCGGTCCGGTTGGCTGACGCCACCGGGGATCCGACCCGCATGGTCGTGGTACGAATCTTCGCCACGGGTTCACTTCTGGCAGCTGGCCGGCTCGATGAGTGCGACGCCCTCACCGACGAGATGGTCCGGATCGGCACCGAAGAAGGGTCGCCCACTCTGGCCTGGACGGTACGGTCGAACGCGCTGCGACAGTTGGTATCGAGGGGTGATCTCGAGCGGCTGGATGCGCTCAACAACGAATTGTTCGAGTTGGGCCAGGAGCTCCACCAGCCGGACGCCGACGTTTTCTGGGCGGGAACGGTGGTTGGGCTTACGTGGTTGCAAGGACACCTCGGTTCCGTGGCTGACCAGTTAGGCGCCTCTGTGCAGACATTTCCCCACGCAGCGATCTGGCCTGCGGCGTATGCCTGGGCGCTGGCCGAGGCAGGTCGGATCGATGAGGCCCGTTCCGTCCTGGAGGCCAGGGCATTTACCGCCGCCAGCATCTTTTTCGAACCTTGGCCGTACTACGCAGCCACGATGCTGGCGCACGCAGCATCCATTGTCGGAGACGCTGAACTCAGCGCGCAAATGGTTGATGCCATGACGCCTTACCGCGACAGATGGTCGCACTCCTACCTCATGACCATGGGTCCGATGAGCTGGCCCTTGGGGCTCGCACTGAACACAGCTGGTCGGTGCGACGATGCCGTCACCTCCTTGCGCGAGGCCCAGTCGGCACTGATCTCGCACGAACTGCGACCCCATCTGCCTCGGTGCCGTCTGGACTTAGCTCGCGTGCTCCTCGCTCGCAACGGAGCCGGAGATGTGTCAGAAGCCCAGGAGCTGCTTGCGCTGGGCCGAGCAGAGGCTGAGACAATGCGGCTCACCGGAGTGCTCGAGTGGATCGACCAGGCCCTGGCCGGGGTTTAAGGGCGTCCCGCCAGCGCGGCGGCTAAGAACGACGCCACCTCGTCGAAGTCCACCGACCGCTTCATCGGGGGCATGGTGGCCAGCAACACGCCCCGATAGGTGGCGGTGGCCAGACGCGGATCGAGCACGGCCACCACGCCCCGGTCCTCGGCCGTGCGGATCAGCCGGCCTGAGCCCTGAGCCAGCAGGGTGGCCGCCCGGGGCAGGTCGACCACCGAGAAGGCGCGACTGCCAGCCCGGGCCCGCCGGGCCTGCAGGACGGGGTCGTCCGGCCGCGGGAAGGGCAAGCGATCCAGCGTCACCATCGAGAGCGCGGGGCCGGGAATGTCGACGCCTTGCCAGAAACCCATGGTGGCGAAGAGGCAGGAGGTCTCATCGCTGGCGAACTCCTCGAGCAGGCGCTTCTTGGGTAGGTCCCCCTGGAACAGCACGGTGTAGGGAAGCTCGGAGAGGAGCGCCTCGGCCGCCGCCTCGGTGGCCCGGCGGCTGGTGAAGAGGGCGAGAGTCCGGCCGCCGGCGGCAGTAATCAGCTGGTGGAGTTCGGTGTGCAGGGCCGCTTCGGACTCGGGGGATCGGCGGTCGGGCAAGTGCCGGGCCACGTAGAGGAGAGCGTGCGACCGGTAGTCGAAAGGGCTGCCGACATCGAGCTCCTCGGTCTCCTGGCCGCGCAGCCCGACCCGATCGAGCAGGCCGGGGGGAACGGTGGCACTGGTCATCACCCCGGTGATCTCGCTCCATAACGACGCCGAGAGCACCGGTCCGACATCGATCGGGGAGAGGCGAAGCCGCACGTTCCGGCGGTTCCCGTCCACCCAGGCCACGTCGCCCGCCCCCCGCCCGATCAATTTGTGCAGATCGTCGGTGAGCGCGACCGCCATGGTGACCGCTCTCGTCTTCTTGCTGGCCCGCTCGGGATCGGCGTTCCCGTCGCCCAGCAACGAGGCCTGCATTCCGCCGCGACGCAGGGCGTCGGTCACCCGCCCGGCCAGGTCGGCCGCCCGCCCGATGGCGTCGGCGATGTGGCGGTCATCGACCGGGGGTTGCGCGTCGGTGTGCAAGACCCGGGTCCCGACCCGGTCGATCAGAAGGGCATTGAGCTCGTCGCCCACCGCGGCCAGCGACACCAACAGTTCGGTGTCCCGTTCCTCGACCAGCGAGCGAGCGGAGGTGGCCAACGAGCGGAACCGAGTGGCCGTCACCTCGACGCCCAGCGAGGCCGTCATCACCTCTTCGAGCTCATGGGTCTCGTCGAAGATGACCACTTCGTGTTCGGGCAGGACGGCCCGGCCGCTGGCCAGGTGCGCGCCGTAGAGGTGGGTGTTGACCACCACCACATCGGCTGTGTTGGCGCGGTCGCGGGCGGCTTCGGCGAAGCACCGGGATCCCTGCGGGCAGTTGAAGGCACCCGGGCATTCCCGCGGGGCCACACTGACCATGTTCCAGGCCCGCGGGCTGGGCTCGAAACTGAGATCTCCTCGGTCGCCCGAGTCGGTGGTGGTCGACCACTCCAGCAGTGCCCGCACCTGCTCGACCAGACCCTCGGGCCCGCTGCGCTCCCCGCCGCGCTCCTCCTGGGTGGTTCTCGAGGCCGGGTCTGCTCCATCGGAGTCCCGCCAGGCCTCGTCGTCACGCCCACCGGCGCCGGTGCCGTCGACCAGTTCTTGCTGGATCCCACCCGAACCGACCTCGTTGACCCGCTGGCGGCAGATGTAGTTGGAGCGTCCCTTCAGGACGGCGAAGCTGAACGTCTGCTCGCCCAACCCGGCGGCGACCAGTGGCAGGTCCTTTTCAGCCAATTGGTCCTGCAGGGCCTTGGTGGCGGTTGCCACCACTACCTTCTTGCCGCTGAGGACGGCGGGCACCAGGTAAGCAAGGGACTTGCCGGTACCGGTCCCGGCTTGCACGGCCAGGTGGGTCCCGGTCACCAGCGCCTCGGCCACGGCCCGGCACATCTCCTGCTGCTCGGAGCGCTGCTCGCCGCCGGGCAGGCGATCGGTGACCTTGGCCAGGGCGGCCACGGCGTCATCGCCGGCCTGGCGGGCCTCCTTGTTCAGCCCACCGGCCGCGACGGCTGGGGGCTCCTCGGTGCCTTCCCAGTCCCACTCACTGCCGGTCTCAATTTCGGGGTCGTCCGTGTCCATCCCCATGATCATGCCTGTACCGACTGACAAGGGCGGCGAGGTAGGTTCGGCACGTGGCCGCCACCTTCCCCCACCCCGATGATGCCGTCTCGGGGCAGGACCCGGTCCCTGGCGTCCCGACTGAGCTGGATCTTTCGAAGGTCCCGACCCATATCGCCTGCGTGATGGACGGCAACGGGCGCTGGGCCAAGAAGCGCGGGCTGCCCCGGACTGACGGACACGCTGCCGGCGAGGAAGCCCTGCTAGACGTCGTCAACGGTGCCCTCGAGATCGGCGTGAAGTGGATCACCTTCTACGCCTTCTCTACCGAAAACTGGCGCCGGCCCCCCGACGAGGTGCGCTACCTGATGGGGTTCAACGAGTCGTTGCTCATGCGGCGGCGTGACGAGCTCAACGAGAAGGGTGTCCAGATCCGCTTTGCCGGGCGTCGGGACTGGCGAGTGCCGCGCCGGGTGCTCAAGCGGATGGACGAGTCCATCGAGCTGACCAAGAAGAATCGCCGCATGGTCATGACCATGGCCTTCAACTACGGCGGGCGGGCTGAGATCGTCGACGCCGTCAAGTCAATTGTGGAGTCGGGGGTGCCGGCCGCCAAGGTCGACGAGAAGTTGATCCACCAGCACCTCTACTTCCCCGACATGCCCGATCCCGACCTGGTGATCCGCACGTCAGGCGAGACCCGCATCTCCAATTTCTTACTGTGGGAGATCGCCTACAGCGAGCTGGTCTTTCCCGAGACGCTCTGGCCGGACATGCGCCGCAGTCACCTTTACCAGGCCGTGGTGGAGTACCAGCAGAGGGTCCGTCGCTTCGGTGCCGTCTCGTGATGGTCCGAGAGGTGGGTCGCCCGTGAGCTCCAGCCGCCTCGCCCTGGGCGCCGCCATCGCGGTTCTGGTCCTCTTCGTCGTCGTCATAGCCGTCGGCATGCTGCACTCGACCAACGACTCGTACGGGGGCTACGCCGGTGCGCTGCTTCTGGTGGCGGTGGGCCTGGTCGGGCTGATCGCCATCGGATCCCGTCTCTATGGCTCCAACTCCCACTACGGCCGAGCGGCGGCCCGGAGCCGAGCGGCCCAGGACGCGCACGATCAGGCCATCGATGAAGCCCGAGCCAGCGCCCAAGGTTTGCGGTACGACACCGGCACGGATCCGAGTGGACCGGAGACCGAGACGCCGGCATGACCCTGGTCCGGGACAAAGCGGTCGTCCTGCGCACCTACCGACTGGGCGAGGCCGACAAGATCATCGTCTTGGCCACCGAGCAGCATGGCAAGCGCCGGGCCGTGGCCAAGGGCATCCGCAAGACCACCTCGAAGTTCGGGGCCCGACTCGAACCGTTGACCCACGTCGATGTGCTGCTCTGGGAAGGCAGGAGCGAACTCCAGATCGTCAACCAGGTTGAGGTGGTCGACACTTTCCGGGTCATCCGTGACGATCTGGGCCGCCTGCCCCGCGGGATGGCGTTGCTCGAGGTGACCGACCAGATGCTCCAGGACGGTCATCCCGACCGGCAGCTCTTCGCCATGCTGGTGGGGGCGTTGCGGGCCATGGCCAACGCCGAGACCGATCCCTTGCTGGTGGCACCCGCCTTCTTCTTGAAGGCATTGGTCCTCGAGGGTGCCGCGCCGGTACTGGACAGTTGCGCCAGCTGCGGCGAGCCCGAAGGGGTGGTCGATCTGGTGGCTTTCGATCTGGTGGTGGGCGGTGCACTGTGCCGTTCGCATCGCAGTGGCCGTCCGATGAGCGCGGCGGCGTTGGCCCTCCTGCGTCGGACCTTGGGGGGTGAACTGGCCGCCGTGCTGGGCGGACCACCGCCGGCCGGGGCTGACGAGGTGGCCGAGCTGGCTACCGAGGCCATGGAAGTGCATCTCGACCGGCGCATTCGCTCGGTCCGTTCCAGCGCCGGGCTGTGAACGAGTTCGGCGTCTACGTCCACGTCCCCTTCTGCCGGGAGCGCTGCGACTACTGCGCCTTTGCCACCTACACCGACCGCGACCACCTCATGGAGCGCTACGCCGACGCGGTCATCACCGAGCTGGTCCGGCAGGCGGAGTCGGGCGCACTCATTGAAGCCACGAGCATCTTCTTCGGGGGCGGCACGCCCTCGCGCCTCGACCCCGCGCTGCTGGGCGACATCCTCGATGCCATTCCGCGCGCCGCCGACTGCGAGATCACCATCGAGTGCAATCCTGAGGATGCCGATCCGCACCACCTCGACACGTACGCGGCGGCCGGGGCCAACCGGCTCTCCTTCGGTCTGCAGTCCACCCACTCCCACGTCCTCGACGGCCTAGGCCGACGGCATGTGCCCGATGCCGCGGCGACCATTTCGGCCGCGGTGGCGGCTGCGGGTTATCGGACCTGGAACCTCGATCTGATTTTCGGGTCGCCGGCCGAGACCGACGACGACTGGCAGCGCACGCTTGAAGCAGTGCTGTCCCTGCCCTCGCCGCCGCCCCATTTGAGCGCCTACGCCCTGACCGTCGAGCCGGGCACACCGTTGGCCACCCAAGCGGGACGTCATCCTGACGAGGACGCGCTGGCCCGGCGCTACGGGATCGTCGACGACGTGTTGTCGGCCGCCGGTTACAAATGGGAGGAGATCTCCAACTGGGCCAAACCCGGCCATGAGTGCCGCCACAACCATCTTTATTGGGAGGAGGGGGACTACCTCGGGTTCGGCTCAGCGGCCCATAGCCACCGGGCAGGGGAGCGCTGGTGGAACGTGCGCACACCGGACCGCTACATCCATGTCATCGAGAGCGGTGGATCACCGGTGGCCAGCCGCGAGGTACTCACCGCTGAGCAGCGGGACTTCGAGCGGCTGACCCTGGCTCTGCGCACGCCGCGTGGCGTGCCTTGGCACGCGCTCCGGGGCGCCGACGAGCTCGATGACCTGATCGAGCGGCGAGGGGATCATGCCGTCCTGACCGTGCGCGGGCGCCTGCTGGCCAACCAGGTCAGCACCCGAATTGCCCTCCCCTAGACTGAATCGATGCCCGAGCAGTCTGAGGCCGCTACTGACGACCTGATGGAGAAGGTGGTTCGGCTCTGCCGTCACCGCGGCTTCATCTTCCCTTCGGCCGACATTTACGGCGGATTCCGTTCCACCTACGACTACGGGCCGCTCGGCGTCAACATGCTGCGCAACGTCAAGAACGCCTGGTGGCGTTCGATGGTCCAACTCCGCGACGACGTGGTGGGCCTCGACGCGGCCATCCTGTCTCCCCCCGCCATCTGGGCCGCTTCGGGCCACCTGGCCACCTTCACCGACCCGCTGGTCGACTGCAAGAACTGCCACGAGCGCTGGCGCGAGGACAAGATCGACGGGGTCTGCCCCAACTGCGGCTCGCACGACCTGACCGAGGCCCGGGCCTTCAACTTGATGTTCAAGACGCATGCCGGCCCGGTCGAGGACGAGGGTCACGTGGCCTACCTACGCCCCGAAACGGCCCAGGGCATGTTCACCAACTTCGCCAATGTGCTCCAGACCACACGCAAGAAGCCCCCGTTCGGGATCGCCCAGGTGGGCAAATCGTTCCGCAACGAGATCACCCCGCAGAACTGGGTCTTCCGCACCCGCGAGTTCGAGCAGATGGAGATGGAGTACTTCATCCCGCCCGACGAGGCGCAGAAGTGGTTCGACTACTGGCGGGAGGAGCGACTGCGCTGGTACATCGAGCTGGGCATCCCGACCGAGCAGCTGCGCCTGCGGGATCACGAGCAGGACGAGCTGTCGCACTACTCGTCGATGACCTCGGATGTGGAATTCCTCTTCCCGTGGGGCTTCGACGAACTCGAAGGCATCGCGTATAGGGGCGACTTCGACCTGAACGCGCACATCAACGCGTCAGGGGAGCGACTCGACTACCTCGATCCGCAGACCAACACCCGCTATGTGCCCCACGTGATTGAGCCGGCAGCCGGGGCGACCCGTACCATGATGGCCTTCCTGCTTTCCGCCTACGACGAGGACGAGGTCGGGGGCGAGACCCGTGTCGTCCTGCACCTGCACTGGCGCCTGGCGCCCTACCAGGTGGCGGTGCTGCCCCTGTCGAAGAAGGACACCCTCGAGCCGGTGGCCCGACAGGTACTGAGCAGCCTGCAGCCGTACTTCATGTGCGACTACGACACCACGCAGTCCATCGGCAAGCGCTACCGCCGCCAGGACGAGATCGGCACGCCGTGGTGCGTCACGGTCGACTTCGACTCGCTCGAGGACGATGCGGTCACCGTACGTGACCGGGACACCACCGAGCAGATGCGGGTACCCATTGCCGATCTGGTGGCCGAGTTGCAGCGCCGGGCCAGCTGAACCAAAAGCTCGGTTAGGCCGCTTTGCGGTAGCGCCACACTGCTAACGGGCCCAGGACGAGCAGCATCCCGCCGATCCACGCCAGGGCGTACCAGACCTTGGCGGTGTCGTGGTAGTAGCCACCGACCATTAGTGAGCGGGCACCGGCGATCACCACGCCGACCGGTTGCCAGGTGGCGAAGGCCTGCAGCCAGCCGGGCATGGTCTGGATCGGGACGAATGCGCCCGAGGCGAAGGTGAGTGGGATGAGGAGGGGAAAGCTCATGACCTGCGCCGTCTCGCTGTTGGGAGCCACCAGCCCGATGATGGCGAAGCCCCAGCTCATGGAGTAGGCGAAGGCCACCAGAAGGGCTGCGCCCAAGATGTAGTCGACCGCGCTGGTCCGGAAGGTGAAGCCCACGAGGGCGGCCACCCCGGTCAGCACGAGGACGACGACGACATTGCGGAGCCCGTCGGCCGTGGTTCGACCACCCAGCACCGCGGCCCGGGCCATGGGGAGCGCCCGGAACCGTTCGATGAGGCCCTTTTGCAGGTCCTCGGCCAGCCCCACGCTGGTGCTCACGGCACCGAACATGACCGATTGGACGAAGATGCCAGGAATCATGAAGTCGACGTAGGGAATGCCACCGGGAATCGGGATAGCGCCCGAGCCGAAGATGTAACGGAACAGCAGCACGAACATGATCGGCTGCAGGGTCGAGAAGAAGAGCGCCTCAGGGATCCGGGTGTAGGTGATCAGGCTGCGCACCGTCATGGTGAGGGTGTCGGAGATGATCCAGCGGACCTTGTGCTGCTTGAGGGGCGCGATCGTTCCCAGGTCGGCAGTGAACTGTGCCGTCGTCATCGGGCTGCCTCCTTCTCCTTGGAGCCTTCGGCCGCCGCGGCCGCGGCCTCCTCCTGGGCCTTGTGACCGGTGAGACTTATGAAGACGTCGTCGAGACTCGGCTCGCGCAGATTGATTCCCGAAATCGGTACGTCGGCCTGGTCCAGCGTGCGCAGCACTTCGGCCGCCACCTTGGGTCCCTGCTCCACGGTCAGTTCGATGCTGGCGCCATCAACGGCGATCGCCTTGTCCGAGAGATGCGCCACCAAGACCTTGGCCTGTTCGGCGGTGGCGGCATCGGGCAGGATCACGGCGATCACCGTGGTGCCGAGGTTGGCCTTCAGCTCCGCTGGCGTGCCCTGGGCGATCACTTGCCCGTGGTCGATCACGATGATGTCGTCGGCCAGCCGGTCGGCCTCCTCGAGGTACTGCGTGGTGAGGAGCACCGTGACTCCCGACTGCACCAGTTCCTCAGTAATGGTCCACATGTCCTGGCGGCTTTGCGGGTCAAGACCGGTGGTGGGCTCGTCGAGGAAGAGCACCGGCGGCTTGGCCACCAGGGCGGCCGCCAGGTCCAGTCGGCGCCGCATGCCACCCGAGTATGTCTTGAGGCTGCGGTTCCCGGCGTCGGTCAAGTCGAACTGTTCGAGCAACTCGTCCGCCCGCTGGTTGGCCACCGCGCCCCCGAGGTGGGTGAGCCGCCCAACCATGCGTATGTTCTCCCGCCCGGTGAGGTTCTCGTCGACCGTGGCGTACTGGCCGGCCAAGCCAATGAGCCGGCGAACGCCAGCTGCTTCCTTCACTACGTCGTGACCCATGATGCGGGCGGTGCCGCTATCGGGATTGAGGATGGTGGAGAGGATGCGGACCATGGTGGTCTTGCCGGCGCCGTTGGGACCGAGCAAACCGAGGACGGTGCCGGGCTGGACGGAGAGGGAGACCCCGTCGAGGGCCCGCACGTTGCCCTTCTTGAAGACCTTGACGACGTCGACGGCCTCGACGGCGGGGGAGGAGGACTGACTCATTGACAAAGAAACTTAGTGATAAAGTTATTTAGGTGTCAAGGCAATGGTCCCGGGTGGACCTGGTGCAGCAGCTGCGGTCCGAGATTATGGGGTACTTCGGCGCCGCCAGCGCTTTCGATGAGCGGGTGGCTGAACGGTTCAAGCTGAGCCGCTCCGATATGCGTTGCCTGGATCTCCTGAATCGGCAGGGGCCGATGACGCCGGGCCAGCTGGCAGACCAGACGCAACTCACGTCGGGCGCCGTCACGTTCTTGCTGGACCGGCTCGAAGAGGCCGGGATGGTGACGCGGCGGCGAGATACCGAGGACCGGCGCCGGGTGTGGGTGGAATTGACCCCGACTGCGCAACGGCGACTCCAGCGGGAGCAGGAGCCGATCCGGGACGAGATGCGCGACCTGGCCCAGCGTTTCAAAGCGGAGGAATTGGCCGTGGTGCGGGACTTCATGCGTGAAGCCAAGGAGATCTTTCTGCGGCAGGTCGGTGGACAAGACACCGAGGTCAGCCATGGTGTGGCCGCTGATGAGGGTGGCGAAAGCCCAGTAGGCTGAGTCGTTCCGGCTTGGGATCCAGGCCGGTGCATGACCACCTCGCAGCCGCGGCTCAGACGCGGTTCGCCATGCCAGGGCAAGGAGACCCCGAATGCCGTACGTCTTCGATTTCGACCACACGCACCCCCGTCCCCCGATGGAGCTCAAGGACCTCCTGGGTGGCAAGGGCGCCAACCTGGCCGAGATGACGTCGGTACTCAAGCTGCCCGTGCCGCACGGGTTCACCATCTCGACCGACGCCTGCCGGGACTACATGGCCGGCGGCTGGCCCAAGGGGCTCGACAAAGAGGTGGCGGAGGCCCGCCAGCGCCTCGAGTCGTCCATGGGCAAGGTGATCGGCGATGCCGTCGACCCGCTGCTCGTCTCGGTCCGCTCCGGGGCCAAGTTCTCGATGCCCGGGATGATGGACACCGTCCTCAACCTGGGGTTGAACGACGAGTCGGTCGAAGGCCTAGCCAAGCAGACCGGCGACGAGCGGTTCGCCTTCGACTCGTACCGGCGCTTCATCGCCATGTACGGGCGCATCGTGCTCGACCTGCCCGGTGAGGAGTTCGAGGCGCTGTTCGACGCGGCCAAGGAACTGGCCGGCACGACCTCGGACGCCAAGGTCCCGACCGAGCTGCTGCGCTACCTGGTCGATTCGTACCAGCAGATTGTGGAGCGCCACACCGGCAAACCGTTCCCACAAGATCCGGCGGCCCAGCTGCGTGGTGCCATCGAGGCAGTTTTCGCCAGCTGGAATGGTCCGCGCGCCATTGCCTATCGCGAGCGTGAGCGCATCTCGCACGACCTGGGCACCGCGGTCAACGTCCAGGCCATGGTCTTCGGGAACCGCGACGACAACTCGGGCACCGGCGTGGGCTTCACCCGCGACCCGGCCACCGGCGCCAAGGGCGCCTACGGCGACTTCTTGATCAACGCCCAGGGTGAAGACGTGGTGGCCGGCATCCGGAACACCGAGCCCATCGCGGCGCTGAAGAAGGAGTTCCCCAAGGTCTACACAGAGTTGACCGACATCTTCGCCCGTCTCGAGCAGCACTACTCGGACATGTGCGACACCGAGTTCACCATCGAGCAGGGCAAGCTCTGGATGCTCCAGACCCGGGTGGGCAAGCGCACCGGCGCGGCCGCTCTCAAGATGGCAGTGGACATGGTCCGGCCCAGCGATCTGGGCATTTCCAAGGCCGAGGCGGTCACCCGGATCACCGAGGACCACCTTGACTCCGTCCTGCACCCGCAATTCTCCGGATCGGGCTACACCAGCTGGGCCAAGGGTCTGGGAGCCAGCCCTGGCGCGGCGGTCGGCCAGATCTACTTCACCGCCGATGACGCCGCCGCCGCCGCCGAGCGGGGGGAGCAGGTGATCCTGGTCCGCAGCGAAACCTCGCCCGAAGACGTGCACGGCATGCTGGCGGCGGAGGGCATCCTGACCGCCCGCGGCGGTCTGGTCAGTCACGCCGCCGTGGTGGCCCGAGGTTGGGGTAAGCCGGCCGTGGTGGGGGCCGAGGTCCTCCGCCTGACCGAGCACTCCGTGACGGCCAATGGCGTGACCCTCCAGGAAGGGGACTGGATCTCGCTCGATGGCGGCGCCGGCACAGTGGTGGCCGGCCAGGTGCCACTCACCGCGGCGGCACCCCCGGCGGAGTTCAAAACCGTGTTGTCGTGGGCCGACGACATCCGCAAGGGTCACCTGGCCGTGCGGGCCAACGCCGACACCGGCGAGGACGCGGCCAACGCCCGGTCGCTCGGGGCCGAGGGAATTGGGCTGTGCCGCACTGAGCACATGTTCCTGGCCGAGGACCGCCTTCCGGTGGTGCGCCGCATGATCCTGGCTGATTCGCCGGCGGAAGAGACTGTCGCCCTCGAGGAGCTACGGGTGGTCCAGCGGGAGGACTTCATCGCCATCCTCAAGGCCATGGACGCGCTGCCGGTGACGGTGCGCCTGCTCGACCCGCCGCTGCACGAGTTTCTGCCCAGCACCGAGGAACTGGCCATCAAGGAGGCCACGGTCGGGCTGAGCCCCGAGGAGCGCCGTCTGTTCGACGCCGCCCTGGCGTGGAAGGAAACCAATCCGATGCTGGGCACCCGGGGCGTGCGTCTTGGCGTGATCAAGCCGGGTCTCTACGCCATGCAGGTGCGGGCACTCATGGAAGCGGCCCGCCAGCGGGTGGCCGACGGGGGACACCCCATCGTCGAGATCATGATCCCGCTGACCGTCAGCCGTGAGGAGCTGGCCCTGGCCCGGAGCTGGGTCGAAGAGGCGGTGGCGGCCGTGTCAAAGGAACGGGCGCCCAAACCCTCCAAGGCCGGGACCAAGACGGCCGCCAAGGCCGGCAAGCTCGAGGTGACCATCGGCACCATGATCGAGACGCCACGAGCGGCCCTGCGGGCGGGCGAGATCGCCGAGGTGGCCGAGTTCTTCTCCTTCGGGACCAACGACCTGACCCAGATGACGTTCGGCTTCAGCCGGGACGACGTCGAGGGCCGCATGATGAGCGCCTACCTCGAGCTGGGGCTACTGCCGCGGAACCCCTTCGACACGATCGACCAGGACGGTGTGGGTGAGCTGGTGCGCATCGGCACCGATCGGGGGCGGGCCACCCGGCCTGGCCTCAAGATCGGCGTCTGCGGTGAGCACGGCGGTGACCCCGAGTCGATCAGCCTCTTCTACGATGCCGGGCTCAACTACGTGAGCTGCTCACCCTTCCGGGTCCCGGTGGCCCGGCTGGCGGCGGCTCAGGCCGTGCTGGCCGCCCAAGCCGGCTAGAGGTCCGCCGGATCGATCTGGCGCGACAGCGCGGTACCGTCAGGGGCCATGGCCATACCCGACGAGGACGTGGCTCAGGTACGGGCCGCCACTGACATCGTCGCCCTCATCGGGGAGCACGCCGCCCTCAAGAAGGTCGGCCGGCGCTGGAGTGGCCTGTGCCCGTTCCATAACGAGAAGAGCCCCTCCTTCAGCGTCAACGCCGAAGAAGGCTTCTACTACTGCTTCGGCTGCCACGCCTCAGGGGATGCCATCTCGTTCGTCCGAGCGATGGACCACCTCGATTTCGTGGACGCCGTGCGCCTGCTGGCCGATCGGGCCGGCGTCACCCTGCACGAGGATGCCGAGGGAGGCAAAGATCGCAAACGGCGGACTGAGCTGCTTGACGCGCTCGAGCGCGCCGTGTCCTGGTACCACCAGCGACTGCTCACCGCGCCCGATGCCGGTCCGGCCCGGGATTACCTACGTTCCCGGGGCTACGACGGCGCGGTGGTGCGCCAGTTTCGCCTGGGCTGGGCACCCGACGAGTGGGACGTCATGTGCAAGGCACTCAAGCTGCCAGAAAAGATCCTGAGCGATTCGGGCCTCGGTTTCGTCAACCGTCGCGGTCGGCCGCAGGACTTCTTCCGCAACCGGGTGTTGTTCCCGATCTGTGACCCGTCGGGCCGCCCGGTTGCCATCGGCGGCCGGATCTTGCCGACCCGGCCGGGCCAGTCACCGTCTGATCGGCCCGAGCCGAAGTACAAGAACTCACAGGAGTCGGCCATCTACTCCAAGCGCCGCACTCTCTACGCGCTCAACTGGGCCAAGGCCGATGTCATCGCAAAAGGCGAAGTGGTGGTGTGCGAGGGCTATACCGATGTCATCGGGTTCTTTCAAGCGGGTGTGCCACGTGCGGTGGCGACCTGTGGCACTGCACTGGCCGAGGAGCACTTCACACTGTTGCGTAACTTCGGGAACCGCATCGTGCTGGCCTATGACGCCGACAGCGCGGGACAGAGCGCGACGTCGAGGGTCTACGAGTGGGAGCGCAAGCACGAGGTCAACGTGGTGGTGGCCAATCTTCCGGCCGGCAAAGATCCTGGCGACTTGGCCCGCACCGATCCGGAAGCCCTCGCTCGTGCCGTGTCCGAAGCCCGGCCCTTCCTCCAGTTCCGAGTCGACCGGATGCTCGACGCCGGCGACCTCACCACGGCCGAGGGGCGGGCCCGGGCCGCCGATCTGGCCCTGACTGCGGTGGCCGAACACCCCGACGACCTGGTCCGTGACCAGTACGTGATGCAGCTGTCGGATCGGTGTCGTCTCGACGTAGCCCGGTTGCGAGAACGCCTGGAGCACCTGCGGGCTCATCCGCCCGCCGAGCCCCGTGACCGGCGCAACCGCCAACACCGTGAACCCCCTCGTCCGGCCGACGACGGTGACCCTGGGTATGTGCGGGATCTCGATGACGGCACGGAATGGGACGACGGTCCACCGCCTGACGCGTACGCTGTGCGCGCCGGCCCGGGCCTCGAAGCACTCAAGTTTGCGATCCACCGGCCCCATGACGTTGGTGACCGCGTGCACGAAGTGATGTTCGTCGATCCGGTGCTACGGAGGGCCTTCGTCGCGCTGCTCGAACACGATGACGTGCAAGACGCGATTGCCGCGACGACACCGGATGTGGCGGCAGTCTTGCGGAGAGCCACCGTCGAGGAGCCGTTGGATGGGGACCGAGAAATCGGTGACCCGGTCCATTCGGTGGTCACCGTCCTTGTCCGTGCCGCCATCCGGCAAGCCCTGGTCGAGGTCGAGTTCGAGGCTCGCCAGTCATCGGATGCACCGCAACAGGCGGTTGATACTGCGCCCATAGGTCGCTGGCTGGATGAACTCGACGATCCGACGGCTGGACGCGCTGCCGCTGACCGGTTGGTAGCGTGGCTGTCTGGACGGGGGGCAGACAGGTATGAGTGATGCCAGTGGGGCAGCTGTGAGCGAGGATTCGACATACGTGATCGACGAAGGTGCAGTCGACGCGCTCGAACCCGCCGCACTGTCCAGCGCCGAACTCCCTTGTGGTGTGTCGCAGATCGAATTCGACGCGGTGCTCGCGGTCGGTCGCGACAAAGGGCACCTCTCCCAGGAGGACCTCATCGACACGCTGCACAACGTCGAGTTGACGCCCGAAGTTCTCGAAACTCTTCTGGCGCGACTGCAGACCGAAGGCGTCGCGCTGCTCGAAGATGAAGTAGTCGTCGAGATCGACGAAGTAGAGGCCCGCCGCCAGGCTCGCCAAGTAGCTCGCAGCGAATCCCGGCCACGCCGTGAAACCAACGGGAAGCGGACCAGTGGAGGCGATTCGGGTAGCGGTGAAGACCCGGTGCATACCTATCTGAAGGAGATAGGCCGGGTCCCACTCCTCAACGCCGAGCTGGAGGTTGAGATCGCCCAGGTCATTGAGGAGGGGAACTCCGCCGCCCTGCTCTTGGCTGCCCATGAACTGGCCGAACAAGGCGAGGGTCAAGCTGAGGACCTGCTCGATGCCGGTCAGATCTCGAGGAACCAGCGCTTGGTCCGCAAAGGTCAAGGGGCCAAAGACGAGCTCATCGAGGCAAACCTTCGGCTGGTGGTCTCAATCGCCAAGCGGTACCGCAACCGAGGGTTGGCCTTCCTCGATCTCATTCAGGAGGGGAACCTCGGCCTGATGCGAGCGGTCGACAAGTTCGACCACACGAAGGGCTTCAAGTTCTCGACCTACGCCACCTGGTGGATCCGGCAGGCCATTACGCGAGCGATCGCCGACCAGGCCCGCACCATTCGCATTCCGGTCCACATGGTGGAGACGATCAACAAGGTCGTATGGGCCCAGCGTCAGTTGCTGCAGGAACTCGGCCGTGAACCCACCATCGAGGAGGTCTCGCAGCGCGTCGAGTTTCCGATCGATCGCATCCGTGAGATCCTCCGCATCAACCAGGACACCGTGTCGCTGGAGCAGCCGGTGGGGGACGAGGACGACTTCAACCTCTCGGACATGATCGAGGACCGTGGTGCGGTAGTCCCCGACGATGCGGCCACTCGCTCGCTGCTCGATGCCGCCGTCCGAGAAGCACTCGGGCACCTCTCCGAGCGGGAGCAGGACGTTGTGCGCCTCCGGTTCGGGCTCGACGATGGGAAGATCCGGACCCTCGAAGAGGTCGGCCGAGAGTTCGGTGTGACTCGGGAGCGGGTTCGCCAGATCGAATCGAAGACCCTGGCGAAGCTCAGACGCCCCGACGCCGCCCACCTCCTCAAGGACTACCTCGAAGAGAGCTGATTCTCCGGTCCAGACGGCTGCGCCCGGGACTTAGGGCCGTCGGCCCGCTGCTAACGTTCTGGGGCTGTTCACCCAGCTTTCCGGGGTAGCTCAATGGCAGAGCAAGCGGCTGTTAACCGCTAGGTTGAGAGTTCGAGTCTCTCCCCCGGAGCATTTCTCCTGGTAACTCCGGTGATTTGATCGTTTCGCCCAATGCCGGAACCACCAGGGTGTTACTCGCGGGCTGAAGACTCGCAGCAGCCTGACGAATTGCGGACGACGAGCAGTCTCGCCTGAGGTGCCGAGGTGGACCCGGCCGCCTTCCCCTAATCGCGTCCCAGATCGTTCATGTGTTCTTGCTCGACCCCTGCGGACGGAACACTGTCAATCACTGGCAAGGTGGTCGACATGGATCCGATCGACCTCGACGCATTTGAATCCCTGGTTACTGATGCCCTAGAGACGATTCCCGACGATCTGCGAGCGGAGATGGAGAACGTGGCCATCATCATCGACGGCGAGAGCCCGCCCGGTCGGCTTTATGGCCTGTATGAAGGAACCCCCCTGACGAAGCGGAGCAACCAAGGGGGATGGAGTCCCGATCGGATCACGCTCTTTCTTGCCACGATCTGTCAGTCCGCTGCCACGACCGAAGATTTGGCCCGTCGGGTTCGCGTGACGCTCCTCCACGAGGTTGGACACCACTTCGGCATCGGCGAGACCCGGTTGCGAGAGCTTGGATGGTCCTAGCTCCCGGATCTGAGCCAGAGGCCTATTCCAGTTCCTTCCAGTGCTCTCGTCCGAAAAGTCGTCCGAACCGAGCGGTCAGGGAGGGGCCCTCATCGTGAGCAGTATCGGGATGAAGAACGAGCGACCCCTTCGGGGCAGGCAGATTCGCAGCTTCCTCGTCCGTCAATGCGCAACGAACCAAGGTCGTGGTTATCTCTATCACCTGGTCACGATCGACAAATCGCAAACCATGCTTCGTCTTGACGGCAATCCCATCGAAAAGATCAAGCTCTGGGACCTGCAGCACATGCTCCACCGTCCCAAGCTGGGTACCCGTTGAACTGAGTACTGCGGCGCCAACCGGTAAGGCTTCGTACGAGATCGGTTGTCCTTCGTCCATGGAGTCCCCATTTCTGGTCGATCCTGACTTTACCGAGTGATCCAACCCAACTTGTGGTCGGAGGGATTTCTCTTTCACCGGCTTGGAGAGTTGTCGATCCAAAGATCGGTGATCTGCAGTCCAAGTCGAGCGAGCATCCGCCGAAGATGCGGCAGCGAAAGACCGAGAACATTGGAGGGAGATCCGTCAATGCCCTCGACGAATGGTCCCGATCGCCCATCGACGCTGAACGCGCCGGCCAACTCGAGCGCCTCGCCGGACGTGGCGTACGTCTTGATCTCCTGGTCGGTCGGGCTCCCGAATCTGATCAGGGTGCTGGCAACCTCAGAGACACGGTCACCGAATCGCGTGTCGATCAGATAGTGACCCGTGAAGAGCCGCGCCTGACGATCCGAGATACGTCGCCAGACATTGACGATTTCAGCCTCCGATTCCGGCTTCCCCAGTGACTCACCATCGAGTTCGAGCAGTGAGTCACACCCTAAGACCAAGGTGCCGTGACATTGGGGAGCCACCGCAGAAGCCTTCCGTTCCGCGATGGCTGCGACCGCTTCTGCGGTGGACAGGTTTTCAACAGACTCGTCCGCGCCGCTGACGACAACCCTGGGGTCGAGCCCAGCATCGCGGAGTACTCGCAGCCTCGCCTTTGAGGCGGAGGCGAGAACAAGAGGTGGAGTGAGTGCCATCACAATTCAAGTATTGCCTACTACCTGTATTGCTCCACCCAATTGCAGGGCAGCTGCGTTGTCGAGTGTCTCCCGTACGCAGCGCCGAGTATTGGTCGTAATCTGAGGAAATGGGACTCTCGGTCGAGGACATCGTTGCCAGATGTCAACAGTCCCTGACTGAGCACACTCCGGTGTTGGCCGTCCGTGATGTCCTTGACGAACTGGTCAAGGATCGACTCCAACTCGAGAGCGCACTCGGACCCGTCGAGACTGGCGGCATCACTACGTTGCACAATTCCTCCGATCTCACGGTGTTGCAGGTTGCGTGGACCCCAGGCATGGCTCTCTACCCCCATGAGCACCGCATGTGGGCGGTCATTGGCATGTACGGCGGGCAGGAGGACAACGAGTTCTTCCGCCGAGTTCCAGATGGCCTCGAACCGGCCGGTGGCCGAGAGCTCCCCGCTGGTGACGTCCTTGTGCTCGGCGACGACGCCATTCACTCGGTCGCCAACTCTGGCCGCGAATTTGCCGTGGCCCTCCATGTGTACGGGGGCGACTTCTTCTTGGCCGAGCGTTCGGAGTGGGACTCCGAAACGTACGAAGAGCGGCCGCGCGACATGGAACGCACCCGTCGCCTCTTCGAGGAGGCCAATGCTCGCTGGGCTGAGGATTCCTGATCCAGGGTCGGCTGGAAGGCCAGACTGCTGAGCCCGACTGCGAAATAACGCCACTGGTGCGTCACTTGGAATGCCTCCACTGCAAGACTTGATGGTCCAGGTTGCCGGCCGAATCATCTCCAGCCTCGGATGTACGATCCGCTGGTGGAAGCGCCTCCTTCATTCTGGCGGCGGCTTCCCCCTTATGTCCGCGGTCCAAATCCGCGCCGGCGCACTGAGCTCGGTCTCCTGGCCTTCGCCGCCTCGATCACGGTAGGTCTCTATCTGATCGCTTCCCTGGCTCAGAGCTCGAGGATTCCACCCCACGTCGGAGTGTTCTTGGCCATCGTTCTCGGCCTCTCGCTGGTCGCACACTTTGGGAACCGATGGCTGGCTCCAGAGGCCAGCCCCGTCCTGCTCCCGCTGGTTTTCCTTCTCAACGGGATTGGTTATGTGACCATCGCTCGCTGGGCTCCGGGCAGTGCGAAAGTCCAGGCTGGATGGACAGCCCTCGGCGTCCTCCTCTATCTCGCGACGTTGCTCTTCATTCGGCGATCTCGGGACTTGGAGCGCTATCGATACGTGCTCCTGCTCATCGGAGGCATCCTTCTCGTCCTTCCTCTCGTGCCGCATTTTGGCCAGGACATCAACGGAGCGCGGTTGTGGGTCGGAGTCGGGAGTCTGATTGTCCAGCCCGTGGAAGGGGCCAAGCTCTTACTCTGCATCTTCTTCGCTTCGTACTTCGCATCGAACAAGGAGTTGTTGTCGATTCCGACAGCCCGCGTGGGGAATCGCCTCTACCTCGATCCCCGGCCCTTGATTCCAATCGTGTTCGCGTGGGCGATCTCCATTGCCGTTATCGGAGCTGAGAACGACATCGCGTTTGCGCTACTGCTCTTCACGCTCTTCATCAGCCTCTTGTGGATTACTACTGGCCGTGCGGTCTACCTGATTCTGGGCCTGGGTCTATTTGTCGGCGGTGCCGTGATCGCCAACAGCCTTTTCTCTCAGGTCCACGAGCGGATCATCATATGGCTGCACGCGTTCCAGTACCCGTTGAGCGGGGGATACCAGCTTGTGCAGAGCTGGTATTCGCTGGCGGCCGGTGGCGTGGGTGGGACCGGTCTTGGCCAGGGGTCCTCTGGCAAATACCTCCACGGCTTCGTGATCAGCGACCTGGTATTCACGGGCATCGGAGAGGAACTCGGCCTCATTGGCGCTGTCTGTACGGTCATCGCCTTCGTTCTCATCGTGGGCGCCGGACTGCGCGCGGCCCAGACTGCTCGCTCAGACTTCTCGCGCCTTTTGGCCACCGGACTCACGGTCCTGCTCGGATTTCAGGCCTTTTTTGTAATGGCCGGGATTCTGCGGCTGCTGCCATTCACCGGCATTACCTTGCCCTTTGTTGCCTACGGAGGATCATCCCTCTTGGCCAACTACGCCTTGGTCGCCGTACTGATGAGAATCTCGCACGAAGGGGCGCCGACTCCGGAAGAGCGACGATCGGGGCTGCTCCGACCGGTCGGGGCGACGGAGACTCCAGCTACCTGAGCGCGGCGTCGGAGCCGGCATCTTTGAGAAGCGAAGGTCCCCTACCCACCTCAGCGGGGCCGATTCTCGGTACCCATTCCGGCCGTGATGAAGAGTGCGGTCGCCGTCCCGTCGACGTCTGCGGTGTGCCACACCCCCCTGGGGTTGATGATCGCCTCACCCTGCTTGAGGACGACAGAGTGGATCTCTCCGTCGATGTCCTGAAAGAGATGGAGCGCGCCCTCGAGGCAGAGAACGAGCTCCTCCCCTTCCGGGTGAACCTCCCAGCTCTG
Organism: Acidimicrobiales bacterium; assembly: GCA_036489775.1. GTDB lineage: Bacteria > Actinomycetota > Acidimicrobiia > Acidimicrobiales > RAAP-2 > Bog-473. The sequence continues at coordinate 218,128 of DASXFC010000009.1, forward strand.
CCACGAATCCATAAATCGGTGCATCGTGACCAGCCGACCATCGATGCCGTCCGAGGAGGTACTGGCTGCATAGTGCTCGTACCACTCCGGTTCGCCCGTGAAGAGATCAAGCGGGATCACCCGGGCCCCGAGACCCAAGTGGACCGGATTAACCGCAAGGTTGAAGACGCCGCTGTCCATGCGATAAGTCTGACCAGTCGTGTCGTCGCTGTCGACCGTCGAGCTGCGTCGGCTTCCCGATCGCGAGCAGGCAGTTCGTTCGCAGCTTCTTGGTTCCGTCTCGAGAGTGCGGGCTAGCCTGCCCGCCATGCGATTCTCGGTTACGTACCCGATCATCGATCACTCCTACGACCGCGCGTTGCTTACCGGGGATGCCATCAAGCAGTTCGTGCAGGCGGCCGAACGGGTGGGCTTTGACGGCGTGGGGTTCACGGACCATCCGGCCCCGACGGCCAAGTGGCTCCACAGCGGAGGCCACGATGCGCTCGATCCATTCGTGGCCTTGTCGTACTGCGCCGCCGTCACTGAGCGGATCCGGTTAATTCCGAACATCGTGGTACTGGCCTACCGGCACCCGTTGCTCGTGGGGAAGATGGTGGCGACGCTGGACGCCCTTTCTGGGGGCCGGTTCACCTTGGCCGTTGCCGCCGGCTACCTGCGGGGCGAGTACAAGGCACTGGGGATCGATTTCGATCAGCGCAATGATCTCTTCGACCAGTCGCTCAGCGTGTTGCGTGGGATCTGGACCGATGACAACTTCGAGTTCGACGGGATCGGCATTGAGGCGCACGGCCTCGATGCGAACCCCAAACCGAATCCTCACCCGCCGATCTGGATCGGGGGCAATAGCAAGCGGGCTCGCCGTCGCGTGGCCCAGGCCGCCGACGGGTGGACACCGTTCCCGGCCGCCCGGGAGCGGTCCCAGACGACGAAGACCCCGCCGCTCGAGACGCTGGAGGACTTGGCGGGCATGATCGAGGAGCTGCGCCAGTTTGTCGACGAAGCTGGGCGGCCCCAGAGCGCCATCGACATCGCCTTCGGCTCATTCAAGGGCGGCTCGCCCGGTTCTGGATCTTTCGATCCGGATCTGCACCGCGAGGGAGTCGACGAATTGGCCCAGCTTGGGGTCACCTGGACCCACACCGGGGTGCCCGGTGGATCGTTGGCCGAGGCGATCGAAGCCCTCGAGCAGTACGGCGAGACGGTGATCGGGCCGTCGAGGAGCTGACCTTCGGCCCACGCCCTGGGTCAGGAAGGCCCGAGGATGTACTCGCCCGACTCGGGGTGGTGGTACCAGCCGCCACCGGCGTCGGTGCCGCCGTCGACGTGGATGGTCTGTCCCGTCACATATGAGGAGAGCTGGCTGGCCAGGAAGACCGCAGCGCCCGCCATCTCGTCGACGTGGCCGACCCGGCTCATGGGCACCATGAGGGCCGGCCGATCCTGGGCCCCGGGTCCCATCAGGGCGGCGATGCCCTCGGTCATCGTGAAGTCCGGCGCCAGAGCGTTGACCCGGATGCCATGGGGTGCCAGTTCGAGGGCCGCCGTCTGCGTGTAGTTGATGACGCCCGCCTTGGCGGCGGCGTAGGCGGCATAACCCGGCGCAGCCCGGGTGCCCTCGATCGAGGCGATGTTGATAATGCTGCCGGCGTGCCCCGCGTCGACCATGGTGCGGGCCACCCGCTGCGTGCACAAGATGACGTGGCGCAGGTTGGCTCGGTAGAGGGCGTCCCAGCCCTTCTCGGCCGTCTCGAGCAGCGGCGATTTGAAGACACCACCGGCGTTGTTGACCAGGATGCTGACCGGTCCGAGCTCGCTGATGGTCTGGGCCAGGGCAGCATCGACCTGCTCCGAATCGCGTACGTCGGTCAGGATGCCGAGTCCAGCGACCTCTTCGGCAGCTGGTCCGACAGTGTCTGGATTCTGCTCCCAGATGGCCACCTTGGCCCCGAAGGCAGCGAACCCGTTGGCGATACCCCGCCCGATACCCGAGCCACCCCCGGTGACGACCGCTACCAGGTCAGTGAGCAGGACGGACGAGGGATCAAGTGCCATCAGAGACCGTGCGGGTCGGGTCGGATCGAGGGAGGCTCAGCCGAGCCGGCTGTTGTAGCCGGAGATGGTGGCGTTGACCTGACTCAGTGCGTTGGCCAATGTCTTGGCGGGCGAGATGCTGGTGGTGTACATGGCGATCTCGGCGTTGAGCACGTCTGTGCGCACGTCATCGTACGGACCGATGACCGATCCCGAGGTGGCCGTCGTGTTGGCCCCGTTCACCATCTCCTCATAGGCCACCTTGAAGGCGGGCTGGGTGGACCACAGCTTCTGAATGGTCGACGTGTTGATGGAGGACTTGCGGAGCGGGATGTAGCCGGTGCCGGCCGCCCAGGTTGCCATCGACTGCGTGGTGGAGAGATAGGTCAGGTAATCCCAGGCCGCCGCCTGGTCGAGAGCGGGCACCTTGCTCGAGATGTACACCGCAGACCCGCCCGGTTCGACGCCACCCTTGATGGACGAACTCAGCGCGGGGAACGGCCCGACGCCGAGCTTGACGTTGGGATACTGCCCCTTGCCGAGCAGCTGCTCGACCGTGCCCAGGTCGGCCGAGCTGTCGATGGTCATGCCGCACTTGCCGGTGCCAATGCCGAGGAGGTTGTCGAACTCGCTCGGTCCACTCGAGGGGTTGGTCACGGCGTCGCCCGACTTCACCAGCAGGTCGAGGTCGGTGAAGATCTGCTGGGCCGTCTTGGTGTCGAAGACGCCCTTGGTAGCCCGGCCGCTGCGGCCGTTGTTGTTGTTGACGAACGGCTGGTTGGCGGTGGCCAGCCAGGTCTCGAGGTGCCAGGGATCGAGGACCAGTCCCATCCCGGTGCCCGACGCCTTGAGGGCCTTGGCGTCCTCGACCATCTGCAGCAGGGTGGCCGGCGGGGTGTTGGGGTTGAGTCCGGCCTTGGTGAACGAGAGTTGGTTGTAATAGACGATCGGCACCGAGACGGCGAAGGGCAGCGCCCACTGGACGCCGTTGACCTTCCAATAGTCGAGCGGTCGGGCCAGGTAGTCGCTGGTCGAGTAGTGGGCCGCGTTGATGCAGGACTGCACCGGCAAGAAAGAGTTGGTGTCGATGGCCTCCTGGGTGCGGACGTCCTCGAGCTGGACGGCGTCCGGCAGCTGCCCGTTGCTCAGCCCGGCGGTGTACTTGTTCCAGGTGTCGTCGTAACTGGCCTGGTTGACCAGCGTCACATGCACCTTGGACTGGGACGAATTGAAGGCGTTGGTGATGGAGGCCAGGGTTTGCCCGTTGGCCTGCACCATCGAGTTCCAGAAGGTGATGTCGACCACGCCTTTGTGCGACGACAGCGCTTTGAGATTGCAACTCGGCAGCTTGGCCGACGCGCCAGCTGGCGCCGCCCCGACCAGGCTCACGGTGGCGGCGGTGGCGCTGGCTCCCGTCGCCAGGCACAGGGTGGCGGCGGAAACACGGAGCGAGCGGCGCAGCCGGAGCGAACGGTGACGGAACATGGAGAATTGCCTAGCACGCAGGCCTTCGAATCGCGGGATCGTGCTGCGGTGCGCCCCTACTTCACGGCGCCGGCCGTGAGACTTCGCACCAGGTGCTTCTGGAACACGATGAGCAGCACCAAGAGCGGGATGAAGGCGATCACCGCGCCGGACAGTGCGATAGGGAGCTGGTTGATGGGTGCCTGGTCCAACTGCTTCAGTCCGAGTTGGAGCGTGTAGAGCGGGCTGGACCCCCCGGTGGCCACCAGGGGCCAGAGGTACTGGTTCCACGCCGCCAGGAACGAGAAGACGCCCAGGGCGGCCAAGGAGGGCCGGGCCAGGGGGAGAGCCACCCGGAGCAGGAAGCGCAGGTGCCCGTACCCGTCCAGCTGGGCTGCTTCCTGAAGGTCCTTGGGGATCTGCAGGAAGGCCTGACGTAGGAGGAAGATCCCAAAACCGGTGGCCAGGAACGGGAGGGCCAGACCGGCGTAGGTGTTGTAGGCGTGCAATGAGGTCACCGTGTCGAGGTTCGTGATGAAGGTGACTTCGAGCGGGATCATCAGCGTGGCCAGGCAGACGTAGAACAGGGTGCGTTTGAAGGGGAAGCGGAGAAAAGCGAAGGCGTAGGCGGCCAGGATCGAGGTGAGCAGCTGGGCCACCACGATCGTCACGGTCATGATGGCCGAGGTGCTGACGTACGTGCGTAGCGAGGTCCAAGCCGACACGTAGTCGTGCCATTGCGGTGCACTCGGGAACAGCGGGGGCGGGGTGTGCGCCAGCTGGCTCGGCTCGAGGAGCGAATTGACGATGGTGATGTAGACGGGTGCGAGCACCACCACAGCTCCCGCCGTCAGCAGGCTGTAACTCCCGATGGTGCGGAGCCGTCGGGAATGGCTGCGTTCACGGGTCACGATGATGTCACCGGGCATAGTGCACCCGCCGTTCGAGGAACCTCATCTGCAGGAGGGTGAGTCCCAAAGTGATCAGGAACAGGACAGTGGCCATGATGGCGGCCGCTCCGTAGTTGTTCTCTTGCGTCAGCGTGTTGACGATGTTGTAGATCAAGAGGTTGGTGTGGAGCCTCGCCGCGTTCTGGTAGCCGATCAGGATGTCGATGGCCCCGAAGGACTGGAAGGCGTTGATGGTTCCGACCACCACGGCGAAGAAGATGGTGGGGGAGAGCAGCGGAACGGTGACCCGCCAGAAGCGGGCCCAGGCGCCGGCTCCGTCGATCTCGGCTGCCTCGAGCAGCTCGTCGGGGACTGACTGCAGTCCGGCCGACATGATGATGAAGGACAGGCCCAGGAACTGCCAGATGGTGATGACCGCCACTGCGGGCAGAGCCCAGGTGCTGTTCTCGAGCAGAGGCGGCGTCGGGTTGATGCCGAGCCAGGGGAGGAAGCCGACCACCGGGTCCATGAGGGTGCCGAACACGACCGAGGCGACGGCCACCGAGCTCACCACGGTGGAGGAAAAGATGACGCGGTAGATGGCCATCCCCTTGAGCCGGCGGTGGGCGGCCACGGCCAGGACCAGGCCCAAGAAGAGCCCGATCGGGACCACCATCACCACGAAGAAGACGGTGCTCACCAGGCTCTGGGTGAACGAGGTCGAGCTGATGGTGGGCCAGATCTGGCTCAGGCCCACGAAGTGACCGGGTAGTCCTGGCACCGGCGGCGTCTGGTACAGCATCAACTTGAAGTTGCGGAAGAACGGATAGAAGGTGAAGACGGCGAAGATGACGAGCGCCGGAAGGATCAGCAGATAGCCCAGCCCGGCTTCACGCCGCAGGCGGCTGCGCAGGCTCGGCCCACTCACTACGGGTCGAGCCTCAGCGTGGTGGTGGCGTCGAAGAGGTGGACTGAGGACGGGTCGTCGATGGCGATGCGCACGGCCTCGCCCTGGGCCGGCTTGGCCGACCGGGCGGGCTGCCGCACGATCAACCGGCTGCCGTCGGCGGCGGTGCAGATGACGTGGGTCTCGGCACCGAGCAGCTCCACGATGGTCACGGTGGCGCTGAGCGGTCCGGTGGGATCGATGCGCAACGACTCGGGCCGGATGCCGATGATCGCAGTGGCACCGACACCGGCGGCCACCGAAGCCAAGGGGGCCGGGAGATCGAGCACATCGCGGCCGGCCCGCACCGTGGTGGTGGGCCCGCTGCCCTCGATGGTGACCGGGAGCAGGTTCATGCCGGGGCTGCCCAGGAACTGGGCCACGAAGGTGTTGGCCGGCTTGGCGTAGAGCTGGTCGGGTGGGGCCACCTGCTGGAGGACTCCGTGGCTCATGACCGCGATGCGGTCGCCCATGGTCATGGCTTCGACCTGGTCGTGGGTCACGTAGATGGTGGTGGTCTGCAGCCGATCCTGCAGGGCGACGATGTCAGCCCGGGTCTGCACCCGCAGCGCCGCATCCAGGTTGGACAACGGCTCGTCCATCAAGAAGACCAGCGGGTCGCGCACGATGGCGCGGGCCAGGGCCACCCGCTGGCGCTGGCCACCGGAGAGTTGTGCGGGCTTGCGGTCCATGAGGTCGGCCAAACCAAGGGTGGTGGCGGCCCCGCGCACCTTGTCGGCGCGCTGGTCCTTCTCCATGCCCCGCTGACGCAGTGGGAACTCGATGTTCTTGGCCACGCTGAGGTGGGGGTAGAGGGCGTAGCTCTGGAAGACCATGGCGACGTCGCGGTCCTTGGGGTCGACATCGTTGACCACCTCGTCGCCGATCCGGATGGTGCCCTCGGTCGGCGTCTCCAGGCCGGCCACCATGCGTAGCGCCGTGGTCTTGCCACAGCCCGAAGATCCGAGCAGGACGAGGAGCTCGCCGTCGGGGACACTCAGGTGGAGGTCGTCGACGGCGGTGACGTCGCCGAAGCGCTTGGTAACGCCGTCAAAGCTGACCTGTGCCAACGTGCCCCCGGGGATCGACGAACGCGCCTGCCTGTTTTACCCGGCCCGCTTCCGTTCAGCAGGCTAGGTGGCGGGGATCTGCCAGCCCATGGATTCGGCGATCTCCTTGCAGGTGGGGCAGAGGCCGAAGCGCTGAGGGTCGCGGCCGGGCACCCAGGTCTTCCCGCAGAGGGCCCGAACCGCCGTCCCGGTCACCATGCCTTCGACCACCGAGGGTCCAGTGGAGACGAAATCGCCGGCTCCCTCGCCCTCCTTGGGGGTGTAGCCCTCCAGGACGATATGGGCCATCCGGTCGTGGTCGCCGTCGTCCAGCTGCTGCTCGGGCCGGGCCGGAAGCAAGGTCGTGCCGCCGGCGGGAATCACTTGCTCAGGTGCGGCGTTATCCATCACCCCAGCGTAGAAGCACCGCTGGGGTGCCTGGGCCGGCGTGGGAATGGGCTGGCCGATGTGATTGTTGATCAGTCAGATAGCTGATTACGGACTTACACATACCTTGATACCCATACGCTCAACCCAGGACCCGAGGGGGTCCGCTTGAAGAAGGGCTGGAAATGACCAACCAGAACGAAACCTTGCCGCTCTTGTCCCTGACCTCGGGCGTCGTGCTGCCCGGGATGGTCTTCACCATGGCCCTGGAGTCCGACGAGGCCCGGGCCGCCGTGGAGGCCGCCCGCTCCTCTGGCGGCCGCCTCCTGCTGGTGCCCCACATCGAGGGCCGTTACGCCTCGGTCGGGGTCATCGCCGAGATCATGGAGGAAGGGGCGCTCCCCGGCGGGTTGGCCGCGGTGGCGATCCAGGGGGCGCGCCGGGCCACCATCGGCACGGCGGTGCCCGGGACCGGCGCTGCCCTATGGGTTGAGGCCGAGCCGCTCGACGAGGGTGAGCCCTCGGCGGCTGCCGTCGAACTGGCCCGGGAGTACCGGGCGGTGCTCGAGAACATTTTGCTGAGCCGGGGTGCCGGACGGATCGCGGCCCAGCTGCGCGAGGTGCAGGAGTCGGGCCGGCTGGCCGACGTGGCCGGGTACTCGCCCGATCTCACCCTCTTGCAGAAGGTCGAAGTGCTTGAGACGCTCGACGTGGAGGCCCGGCTGCGCCTGGTGCTCGGGTGGGCCCGCGACACGCTGGCCGACCTGACACTGCGCGAGCGGATCAAGACCGACGTCGAGGAGGGCATGGAGAAGACCCAGCGCGAGTTCCTGCTGCGCCGCCAGCTCGAAGCCATCCGCAAGGAACTGAACCAGCTCAGCGGGGACGACGGCGAGGGTTCGGGATCCGAGCCCGATGACTATCGAGCCAAGATCGCCGAACGCGACCTGCCCGAAGCCGTGCGCACCGCGCTGGTGCGCGAGGTCGACAAGCTCGAGCGCACCTCGGACCAGAGTCCCGAGACCGGGTGGATTCGCACCTGGCTCGACACGGTGCTCGAGGTGCCCTGGGGCACCGAGTCCGAGGACCGGCTCGACATCGCCGAAGCCAAGACCTTGCTCGACGCCGACCACGATGGACTGGTCGACGTGAAGGAGCGCATCCTCGAGCACCTGGCCGTGCGCAAGCTGCAGGCTGAACGCGGACTGGTGCCGGTGGACGGACGCGGCTCGGGTGCGATCTTGGCCCTCGTCGGTCCTCCCGGGGTGGGCAAGACCTCCCTGGGCGAGTCGGTGGCCCGCGCCCTCGGTCGCAAGTTCGTGCGGGTGTCGCTCGGCGGTGTCCGCGACGAGGCCGAGATCCGGGGTCACCGGCGGACCTATGTCGGGGCCCAGCCGGGCCGCCTGGTGCGGGCGCTGCGTGAGGCCGGGACCATGAACCCGGTCATCGTGCTCGACGAAGTCGACAAGATCGGAGCCGACTACCGGGGCGACCCCTCGTCGGCCTTGCTCGAGGTGCTGGACCCGGCGCAGAACCACACGTTCCGTGACCACTACCTCGAGGTCGATCTCGACCTGTCGCGGGTGATGTTCATCGCCACGGCCAACATCATCGAGACCATCCCGGCTCCTTTGCTGGACCGGATGGAGATCATCCGGCTCGACGGCTACACCGAGTCCGAGAAGGTCTCGATCGCCCGGCACCACCTCATCGGTCGCCAGCTGGCCCGTGCCGGCTTGCGCGAAGACGAGGTGGAGGTCAGCGACGAGGCGCTCCGGAGCATCGTGGCCGACTACACCCGGGAAGCGGGCGTGCGGAACCTCGAGCGCGAGGTCGGCCGGTTGCTGCGCAAGGTGGCGACCAAGCTGGCCTCGGCCGAGCTGACGGCGCCGGTGGTCGTGGCCGAAGGGGATGTGCGCGGCTGGCTGGGGCGGCCCCACTTCTACTTCGAGGCGGCCGACCGCGTCTCAGTGCCCGGCTTGGTGACCGGCCTGGCCGTGACCGGTGCCGGTGGCGACGTGCTGTTCGTCGAGGTGTCGGTGTCGGACGGGCCCGAGGGGTTGACCCTGACCGGTCAGCTGGGCGATGTCATGAAGGAGTCGGCCGAGATCGCCCTCTCCTACGTGCGCTCGCACGCCGAGGAGCTGGGGATCGACCCCGGGAGCTTCAGCGGCAAGCGGTTCCACGTCCACGTGCCCGCCGGTGCGGTGCCCAAGGACGGGCCGTCGGCCGGGGTGACCATGACCACGGCCTTCGTCTCGCTGCTGCGTGACGTGCCGGTGCGCTCGGTGGTCGCCATGACCGGCGAGGTCACCTTGCAGGGCCGGGTGTTGCCCATCGGCGGCGTCAAGCAGAAGGTGCTGGCGGCGCACCGGGCCGGCCTCAAGGAAGTGATCCTGCCGGTGCGCAACGGGCCCGACCTCGAGGACGTGCCCGAAGAGGTGCGCCAGCAGATGACCTTCCACCTGGCCACCACCATCGCCGACGTGCTGGCTCCCGCGCTCGAGGGCGCGGGGGTCGGTGCGGCGCCGGCCCATGAGGTGCCTGTCGCGGCTTGAGTGCTGGTCGGCCCGGTCGGGAATACTCCTAGGATCGGGCCGACCGGTACGACCGTTCGGAGAGGTGGAGCGCGATGGACGACAAGGAATTGCTGGCGCACATCAGCGCTTTGGCCGACGAGGAGCAGCGCCTCGAGGAGGCGCACGTCGGAGAGGGACTGAGCAATGAGGAGCGGGAGCGCAAGCGCCAGATCGAGGTGACGCTCGATCAACTATGGGACACGCTGCGCCAGCGCCGAGCCAAGCGCGACTACGGGCGCGATCCCGACGAAGCTGCGCCGCGTTCCACCGACACGGTGGAGGGCTACCTCCAGTAGGAGGTGCCCGGCGTCAGCTGCTGCGGCCCCGCCGGGCTTGGATGACTGGCCGGGCCAGCGGTACCAAGGCGACTACGGCCGCGGCCAGCCCGAGGAAGGCGCCGAAGTTCCAACCGACCCCACTGCCACCGGGCTTGGACAAGAACCCGATGAGCACCAGAACGAAACTGATGGTGGTGGCGGTCAGGAGCAACTGATCCCGGTTGACCGAGGCGTTGCCCGGCAGTGACCACAGTCCCGTGGCACTGAGGGCCATGAGCACGACAATGGCGATGGAGATGAGCAGCGGGATGTAGAGGTACCCGTGCGCCGACAAGCCTGACGCGGTGAGCACGACGATCCCGGCGTTGTAGCTGAACCAAGTCAGGAACAGTGAAACCAACAGCACGAGGGAGGCGACGCCGACGATCTTGTCGGTGTGGCTCAAGGCCGACATGTCGAATTTGATCTGCCCCGGTGCTCCACCTGATCTGGTTCCGACCGTGGTGCCACAACTCGGGCACACCGTCGCCCCCACCGGCAGGACGCCCTGGCAATTGGAACAGGCAGCCATTGCTCAACCTCCCCTCGCGGTGCCGTTCGCCGCTGGGCGGAGGATACCCCCGCCACTGGGGTTTCGCTGGGATTGGTGGTGGAGCCCGCCCCGGTCTAGGTGTACTTGCCGTCCAGCTGCTTGAGGAAGGTGAGCATGTCGTCGGCGTGCTCCTGCTCGACGCCCAAGATGTCCTCGAGCAGGCGCCGGGTCACCGTGTCCTTGGTGCCCAACCAGTCGATGATCTCGCTGTAGGAGGCGATGGCCACCCGCTCGGCCACCAGGTCCTCCTTGATCATGTCGAGCAGGTCGACCCCGGGGGCGTACTCGGCGTGGCTCCGCTTGGTCAGCGTCTCTGGGTTGAAGTCGGGCTCGCCCTGGAGCTGCACGATGCGCTCAGCGATCTGGTCGGCGTGGCCCTGCTCCTCGTTGGCGTGCTGGAGGAACTCGGCGGCCACCGGGCCCGAGTCGATGCCCTCGGCCATGTAGTAATGCCGCTTGTAGCGCAGGACGCAGACCAGCTCGGTGGCCAGGGCTTCGTTGAGCACCGAGATCACGCGTTTGGCGTCGGCGCCGTAAGCGTCGGTGATGGGGCCCTTGTCGATGTGGGCTCGGGCTTGCTTGCGCAGCGTTTTCACGTCAGTGAGGAATTCAGCCATAGCCGCTAGCTACCCGAGTTTCGTCCCGGCGAAACGGCCTGGTTGCATTGGGCCGAGCCTCTGGTCAGACGGGAGTTCGATCGCGCTGGAGGACACGGATCAACTCGTCGTAGGGGCCCAGCAGGTAGGCCTCGTCCCCGCCGGCGAAACGGGTGCCCCGCCGGGGTGGGTGTTCGAGCGCTCCGCCGGCCGCCGCCCGGCTGAGGGCGATCACGCGGGTGCGGACAGAGAGATCTTCCATGGCCAGGCCGTGCAGGCCGCCGTTGGGGGCAACGGAAACGCGGCCGACCAGGAAGGGCTGCTGGTCGACGTAGAACGTGCTCAGGATGTCGAGGCCAAGGGCCGCGCCGACGAACCACGGAGCGGCCAAGGCCGAGGTCGAGCGCACGTGGCGGAAGCCAAAGCTCTGCTCCATCATGCGGGCCAGGTCCCGGTCGAAGACCCGCAGGACCACCGGCACCTCCTCCCAGCGATCACCCAGCGACTCCCGGACGGCCAGCCCGGTCTCGATGTTGGTGAGGTCGGCGCTCGTCAGGACGGCGACAGCCGAAGCGTCATTGATGTTCACCATGCGATGCGTCTGCGGTTGGGTGGCGTCGGCAATCACCACGGGCACGCCGAGGGCCCGCGCCTGGCTCAGGTAGCGGTTGTTGGCGTCTTGTTCGACGACCACCACTCGCTGTCCCTCGGCCACCAGCCCGCCCACCACGCTGATGCCAACCGAGCCCAGGCCAATGACCACGACGTGGTTGGCCATGCCGGACACTTGGCGACGTCCCAGAGAGCGCTCGATCCGTCGCCCGACCAACAAGTTGGTAAAGAGGGCAAAGGCCACCGAGACCAGGGCGACGCCGACGAGGATGAGGACGATGGCGAAGACCTTGAGCCAGGCGGGTTGTCCGCCGAAGGTGTAGTCGCCATATCCAACCGTCGCCAGCGTCTCCACCGTGAAGTAGACGGAAGTGAGCAGGCTGATGTGGCTGTGTGTCGTCGGGAGTCGGTAGGTCAGTCGCAGCACGGCGGTGGCCACCACGATCAGGCCGAAGAGCGCCCCGACCGCCATGGTCAGCGAGCGGTTGTCCTCTTCCAGTAGGGAAGTGGCGCGGCGCTGGAGTCGCCGGGCCAGGGATGCGGCCCGGTGCGGATGGGCCGGACCGGCCCGAGGAGCCACTCCGGCCCCCTGGAGTTCTTCGATCGTGCCCAGTACCGCCGCCCGGTCGCCGGCATGGAGCTTGTGGTCGCGGCCCGGACAGGCGACCAGGCCCGACCCATCGGCGGGCATGATGGCCACAGGTGCCAGATTGCCGTAGCGACCCCGGAAGGTGTCATGGGCGTGCGGGAGGTCGCTGGCCTCGACCTGGACCACGGCGAAGTTCTCGCCGCCGAGCTTGATGTCGTGGGAGCGCCGGCCCAAGCAAGCTTCGACGAAGGAGGGCGCGGCCAACGTTGCCACATTGAGGACGGTGCCGGGACCCGAAACCCGCTCGAGCGCCCCGGCTACCGCAGGGTTGGCCAGCTGCACGACCGTCCTGATGTCGGCACGAAGCTCGCGAACTCGTAGCGCCGTCTCCAGCGTATGGATCTCATCAACCTCGGTGCAGACCACAGCCTGCGCCTGGGCCAGGCCGGCTTCGTCCAGACCTTCTCCCCGATGGGCACTGCGGTGGATGTGATGGACGCCCCAATCACTCAGAATGCGGGTGAAGCGAGCATCGGCATCGTCGTCGACCACGACGACGGTGGTGCCGCTCCGGTGGAACTGCTCGACTGCACGGAGCCCGACACCCTGGAGCCCGCACACGATGACATGGCCGCTCCAAGTTCCGGTTCCGACAGGATCCATGCCCGCATGATGGCTATCTGCTGCCTTCTGTGGGTTGCCGGACTGTGAAATCTGGTCGCTAGCCTCATGATCAACGACCCAGAGCACCGAACGAGGAGAGGCCAGCGTGGGCTTGCGAGATGTCGGACTGTTGGTCAGCCGTGGCGTGCTCGGTGGGTACCTGGCCGCACACGGGGCGCAGAAGCTCTGGGGTGCCTTCGAGGGTCCCGGGCTGGAGAAGACGGCGGCCGGTTTCGAGCACCTCGGAATGCGGCCGGGCAAGGTGACTGCAGCGGCCGCCGGCGTGAGCGAGTTCGGCGGGGGAGTCCTGACTGCACTCGGGCTGGCTGACCCGATGGGACCGATGGTGCTCACCGGCACCATGGCGGTGGCCATGACCACGCATCGCAAGAACGGACCCTTCGCCGGCAAGGGTGGCTACGAGCTGGCCTTGACCAACCTGGCCGCGGCCGTTGCTCTGTGGGTCAGCGGCCCGGGCCGCTATCGCATGGGACCGGGCTTGCCCAAGTCGTTGATCAAGCTGGGGACGCTGGCCGGCGCCGGCGCCGCGGGCTACACCATCTCGCAGCAGCTGCGGACGGCGCGAGAAGCGGAGAGGCAGACGGCCAAGGGCTGAGGTTCCAGCTCAGCCACCTCACCTGCCTGCGGCCTGCCACCCCGGGAAGGGCGGCTGTGGCCACTACGTTTCGGGGCGCAGGGCTGTAGCTCAGTGGTCAGAGCAGAGGACTCATAATCCTTCGGTCGTGGGTTCGATCCCCACCAGCCCTACCCGTTAAAATTTTTGTAAACATTCAGCCCCCCGGTCTGACCTGGACCTCTTGAGGCGAGAATGCGACGACACGATGGTGGTCGAGCGACAACCGCCGAGACCGCTCTTGGGGGCTCGATCACCGGGTGGACATGGATGCAGATCCTCGGGTGCGACTGCGGTGTCAGG